>NZ_JBIWFN010000015.1:0-275524 GCF_044763085.1 Streptomyces sp. NPDC096311 | reverse complement strand
GGCCGGACGAACTCCCACTCGACATCGGACAGTTCATGGCGACGTATCACCCGACCATGATCCACCATCCAAGATCAATTGAAGACACCGCCTAGAACACCTTCGCCAGGCGGCGAGCCTGTACGGCTGAGGCGGGTTGGACGGCCCTGTTGCGCCGCCACTCACAGAACCGCGACAGCGCAACGGGGCCGCACGCATAGGCCATACGGGTGACGCACGTCGCCGAAGAAGACCGGCGACACCCACACAACCGCCCGGGGCGACCTCATCGTAGAAGTCGTGGCGGGCAGCACTCGGCGCCGCGTCACCCTTCGGCCGCCACGACATGTCCGGGAGACTCTGGTGGGGACGGTTTCGATGGCTCGTGCGGCCAGCTGTTGCGCGGGCACGGGCCATAGGCGGCAGCCAGTTAACCCACCTGGCGGGACGCGGCTGTGCCGATCAGCGTTCCACGAGGTCTCCTGTGCTTCCATCGCGCCAGGAGGCATATGACATGGCTGAAAAGCGACAGCAGGACACCCACTCCCGGCTCACCCCGTCCGGGCGCCGTACGCTGGCCGCGGCCGCCGTTGCGCCGGTATTCACCAGTGTGCCTGCCAGGGCGCGCGCCCTGTCCGCCGGACCGGAGGACCCCTCCCCGGCCGAGCCGGTCATGACCCAGCCGACGGGCTGGGCGGGCGTGGGTGACGCTCTCGGCCCGACCGGCGACCTGAGGCGGTTCATGCACCACACGGGCTTGCCGTGCCGGGACCGCACGGCCTTCTCTCGCGGCACTCGGATCAACCGCTCGCTCGTTGTGGGCACGCGCGTGTCCTTCATCCGTCACCCGGATGGCAGCACGCTTTTGATGGGCGACGCCGTGGTCACCGAGCGCGAACTGCAGATTTTCAGATGTCCACCGCGAGACTGTCGCCGACGGCCGTGCGATCCTGCCTCCGAGACCGGTCGCCACCACTTCCGTCAACTTCCAGCCGCTCGGCGGCGGAAAGGCTGCCCCCAGCGGTGACCTGGTCGTGATCGCCAAGGAAGTCCAACCCGTCCTCGTGGCCCAGCCGCGCGGTGGCGTCAAGCTCGTCGAGGCGCGCTACCACAACCTCACCGACGATCCACACATGTTCTTCGTCCACTACTGGGCCGTCGGCGATGCCGTCAGCCTCGCCAAGGCCATTCGCCGGGCCGTGGACACCACCAACGTCGTACCCATGCCCGGAGGAGCCGCCTGATGACCGCGGACAACAAGACAAACATCTGCCCGTTCGACTTCAGCGAAGCCCTGGAGTTCGACCCTGTGCTCGCGGACCTGATGGACCGCGATTCCCCCACTCGCATCCGGCTTCCCTACGGCGATTCGGACGTCTGGCTGATCACCGGATTCGACGCCGTCAAGCAGGTGACCACCGATCACCGGCTCAGCCGGGCCGCCATCATCGGCCACGACTACCCCCGGCTGACCCCGGAGCCCATCGTCTCGCCCGAATCCATCAACGTGATGGACCCGCCGCACAGCAGCCGTGTCCGCCAGCTGGCCTCGCAGGCCTTCACCCAGCAGCAGGTCGACGGAATGCGGAGCCGGATCATCTGGCTCGCGGACGTCCTGCTGGACAGGATGGAGGAGGACGGCTCGCCGGCGGACCTGGTTCAGTACCTCTCCAACCCGCTTCCCCAGCACACCATCCTGGACCTCCTCGGCGTCGAACAGGAGGACTGGCCCCAGATGCAGGAGTCCGTGCGCCAGTTGCTCGTCGTCGGCGCGGGCAACAAGGAGGCCGCGGCCAGCGCCAAGGCCGACCTGACGGCCTACTTCGCCAAACTCGTCGAGCAGCGCCGGAGCTCCCCCGGCAAGGACCTCATCAGCGCGATGGCCGCAGCGCGAGACGGCGAGGATCAGCTTGACGACAGGGAACTGGCGGTCATGGCACTGACGCTGACACTCAGCGGCCAGGACACGGCAACATGCCAGATCAGCGACATCGCCTACCTGCTCCTGACGCGTCCCGAGCTGATGGAACACCTCAGGCGTCGGCCGGAGTCCCTGACTGACGTCCTGCAGGAGATGCTCCGCCACATCCCGTTCCGCAAGGGGGTCGGCATCCCCCGGGTGGCCCTTGAGGACGTGGAGCTGGACGGCGTACGGATCAAGGCGGGCGAGTTCGTCCACGTGTCGTACCTGACGGCCAACCGTGACCCGAAACGCTTCCCGGACTCACACGTCCTCGACCCCGACCGGCCGTACCAGCCGCACATGACGTTCGGCTGGGGCGGACACCGGTGCATCGCGGTGCCCTTGGCCATGGCGGAGATGGAAGTGGCAATCGGGCGCCTCTTGAAGCGCTTCCCCGGGCTGCGGCTTGCGGTGCCGCCTGAGGAAGTACGGTGGGACACGGAGACGATCCGGCGCTTTCCGCTGGAGCTGCCGGTGACCTGGTAAGAACAGGTGTCAGTAGCATCCTCGTCCACCCCTTGTACGAGCCCTGGTACCGGGCTCAACGATGGGGGGCGAGGATGCCCACAAGACTCAGAGCAGCCACTGAAGCAACCGAGCGGCCGACAGCGATGAGGTCCGGACAGCGCGCGACTCGCCGCTCTCCGTGCCGAAACGACCTGAACCACCTCCGGCGCCGCCCGCCGTGCGGCCTGGACGACGTCGGCACAGCGATCGCCTTCCTCGACGATGACACCACCCCGCTGGTTCCACGGCAGTGGCCGTCGGCGCCGGGCCGTGACCCACGTGCTGGCGGAGACCACCCGGCACGCGGGACACCTGGACGTCAACGCCCGGGCCAGGACGCATCTCGGACTGCCGAGGAGGTATTCCTCGTCGCGCGCGTTGCGGCGGCCATACCATCGCGCCAGGCGTCGACGTACCTGGTGCCATGACCGGATGGGTTCGCCGGTTGCAGTCCTTGGACGGACAGCGTCATGCGATGGCTGGCGACCGGCCGAGCGGACAGTCGGTCGCGGCCAGGGCCATGTGCGACGACCACATCGCCCACTGGACCAGACACGGCTACGGCGACTTCGCGGTCAGGGATGCGGCAACGCACGCGTTTCTGGGTCGGGTGGGACTGGGCAATCGGGCCCAGCACGGAATCAACGCCCCTGGCCACCTCGCCGAAGCAGAAGAAGCGGTGGCTGCCGCCGCACTGGTCGCGGCGCAATGCCCCGAAGACGAACCCGTCGACACGCCCTTCGGCCCAGAGACACCCATGCCGGTGTTTCGGGAAGCATTGCGTCCCAGGCGGCCGGTGAGCATCTCGCCGAAGTCGCGGACATGCCCGGCTGCGGCGTCCAGCTCGGGGCGGCGGGCCAGGACGTCCCGCAAGGCGACGCGCTCCTCCTCGCCCAGGACCGTGGGATGGCGGGTGAGAACGGACGTCACCGCCGGTCCAACCGCTCGAACCACTGGGACCACTCGAACCACCAAGGCCTGCGAACCTATGTGGTCACAGCATCAGGCGGCCGTCTCGGCTCACCGGAGATGCCCGGCGAGGAAATCGGTGGCGCCTCGTGAGGTGAGCCGTTAGCTTCCGCCTGAGCGCGGTGAGGTACGAGGCGCGACGGCGAAGGGAACCAATGCATGGAGACCGAAGGCGTGCGGACCGACCGTTTGGGCTTGCTGCTCAGCCAGTTCGACCAGGCCAGGGAGATGGCGCAGGTGCGGCTGACAGGGCTCGGCGACGAGGAGTACTTGTGGGAGCCGGCGCCTGGTTGCTGGTCGATCCGGCGCCGGGGCGAGGCGGCGACGCCCAGGGCGTTCGGGCCGGGCGAGTGGGTGCTCGACTTGGGCGTGGCGGACATCCCGGCGAGCGAGTACGCCGAGGTCGCCCGGCAGGCCGCCGGCGGCATGACCGTCGCCAAGATCGCCGATGACTGGAGTGTGAGTGCCGAGCGGGTCGAGCAGATCCTCGCCCACACCGGTACGCCGGAGCCCGACACGACGCCGATCACGACCATCGCGTGGCGGCTGGCGCATCTGCACTTCCACTTCGCGGGGGGATGGGAGTGGACCTTCGGTGAACGCCGACAGGAGCCGAAAACGCTGGTCGACTTCACTCCCTCCGCCGCCGTGGCACTCGAGCGGTTCTGGGTGCTGATCGGCCGCTGGCGCGACGACGTCGCCGCCCTCACCGACGAGCGACTCGACATGGTCGGTTTCTCGCAGTACCCGTACGGCTCCGACCCCGACGACCCATACATTGCCGTGCTGTCGGGGGCCAACCTCGAATTCATCCATCACATGGCCGAGATCGCGTTGCTCCGCGACCTGTGGCGGGCCCGCTTCGCCACTCCCGGGTAGGCCTGGGCGCGCCGCGAGGGTGTCGAATGGCGTTTCCGGCCCATACGCCGACTTGCGGTGCGTACCTCCAGCGTGAGCTGGCCAGTTGAGCTGACAGGGCAGCGAAGCACCTGGTAGGTGGGTTTCGGCTGAGAAATCCGTCTCCACCAGGGACTTCCTGTACGCCTCTCCCGCCCGGCAGCAACGTTCCAGCACCACCCTGCGCTTGCCGTCCGCTCGCGGAGGAGGGCATGCCGAGCGGCCCGGTCCGAGACCAGGCCGCCCGTCGCGGCCACGACCTCGAGCAGGATTTCCTGACGGCCGAGCCAGCCTTGCAGCGACCGCCGCTGCCTCGGCTCGGCAGTGGCGCGTTCCACCATGATCCACCGCTGGGAGCGGCGGCGGCTGTCATAGGTCTCGGCGTACGCGCACAGTCCTCCCACGTACGCGGCCGCAGACCGGCTCGTGTCGTACAGTTCGGCCAGCGCCTGACGCGGCAACTGGAAGGGCGCCACGACGAGTGTCACGACTACCTGGTCGACGCACACCAGATCGTGGTTCGGGGTCCGGCGGCAGGCGCACGTACCCGGTCACACGGGCGGCGCGAGACGAGCGTACTGCGACATGTCGCGCGTACCCCTGGCAATGCCACGCCCTCAATGCGCTCAGGAGTCGTCGCCATGACCGCAGGCGGCCCCGCAGGACTGATCGCGGGGCGTCAGCCCAGTACGACCTCGCCCGCGTGGACCGCGCGCAGGGCGCGCGCGACAGTCTCCTGGTTTTCGCCGACCGGAGCCACGTACCCGATGACGTTGCGCGCGGCGTCCTCCCCGAGCATCCGGGTGATCACCCATGTGGCGAGATACTGGGACGCCAGACAGCCGCCCGCTGTAGCGATGTTCCCCTCGGCGTGGAACGGCGCGTCCAGCACGGTGACGTCGCAGGCCTCGACAAAGGGCCGGCTCGTCATGTCCGTGCAAGCCGGCATGCCACCCAGCAACCCGAGGCGCGCGAGCACCAGTGCGCCGGAGCACTGTGAACCGATCAGCTGTCGCGAAGGGTCGAGCGGCAGCCTGGAGATCAGCCGGTCGTCGGCGACCACGTCTCGCGCCTTCACTCCGCTGCCGATCAGCACGACGTCGGCTTCGGTCACGAACTCCATCGGGCGCTGCCCGGTCACCTCGACGCCGTTCATCGACGTGACCACCGGCGTCGGCGTCGTGATGAAGGCTTCCAAGCCGTCCTTACGGCACCGGTTGATCAGCGCGGAAGCGATGAAGCTGTCGAGCTCGTTGAACCCGTCGAAGGTGACCACGGCTACCTGCATCACAACTCCTTCAAGTACGGCATCAGGTCCGCAGTCTCCCTAGCGCGCCGTTGCGGAGCGAGGGCCAATCAGCGGCCGGTGGCATGCCTACCGGCGCTCTGCGCTCCGAGCTCCGATCCTCGAGCCTCAGCTCAGCTCAGCTCAGCTCAGCTCAGCTCAGCTCAGCTCAGCTCAGCTCAGCTCAGCTCAGCTCAGCTCAGCTCAGCGAGAGCGAAATCGTGCTCGCCCTCATCAGTGGGCGCGCACGCGACTGTCCGTCGGCAATCTGCGCTCCATCAAGTGCAGCCTCCTCGACGCTCTCACGCAGTTCTGTCTGATCCAGCACTTCGGCCGGTACCGGCACGCCCGAGACCAGGGCCGATGTACCACCGGTGTCGTCCTCAGGCCGGCCGACACCTCTGTGTCGAGCGTGGTGCCCGCGAGCACGTGGTCGTGGCTGCGGCGCTCAGGCACCTCGGCATGATCGGCAGCACTGTCTGGGACCGGTCCAGCGCCTGGATCTGCGACTTCTCGTCCACGCACAGCACCCGTTTCGTGACACACCGGTCCCTGGCTCGTCGCACAGGCAGTCGAGCCGACTGACCAGGAGACGCCGGTGCCAGACACGCACAGTGTCGGTGGTGATGCCCAGCCGCCGGGCGACATCCGCAATCGCCTGCCCGTCCGCACTCTCCAGGACGATCCGCGACCTCAGCACCAACGACCGGGCACTCGAACGACGACGCGCCCACGACTGCAACACCGCCCGCTCGGCATCGGACAGCACCACCGGCGGGATCTTCGGCCCAGGACGACTCACACCAGACCAACGACACATCTCCGACTCAGGACACCAGGGCCTGTCCGGCGGCTCCCCCTGGGGCGTCCGCCCCAGGCTCATCTACGAGAGCCAAAAAAGAATCGGACGGCGATGTCGAGAAACCGTGGCTGGCTCCGTCCCCGTAGTGAACGCGACCACAATGGGTCGGACCAGCACCGAGGAGAAACACGATGGCCAAGTACTTGCTGCTCAAGCACTACCGCGGCGCTCCGGCTGCGGTCAACGACGTGCCCATGGACCAGTGGGCGCCGGAGGAGATCTCGGCCCACGTGCAGTACATGAACGACTTCGCGGCCCGGCTCGAGAAGACCGGCGAGTTCATCGACGGTCAGGCGCTCGCGCCCGAGGGGACGTGGGTCCGGTATGACGGCGAGGGGCGCCCGCCGGTCACCGACGGACCGTTCGCCGAGACCAAGGACCTGATCGCCGGCTGGATGGTGATCGACGTCGACAGCTACGAGCGCGCCGTGGAGCTGGCCGGAGAGCTGTCGGCCGCCCCTGGGGCGGGCGGGAAGCCGATCCACGAGTGGCTGGAGCTGCGTCCGTTCCTCGGCGTGCAGCACACCATCACGGAATGATCGCCGACGTGAACGAGGCTCTCCTCCGGAGCCTCACACCGAGCGTGCTCGGCATCCTCGTCCGCCGCGGAGCCGACTTCGCGGCGGCCGAGGACGCCGTGCAGGACGCGCTGGTCGAGGCGGTCCGCGTCTGGCCGGACGATCCGCCACGGGACCCGAAGGGCTGGCTGATCACCGTGGCCTGGCGCCGGTTCCTCGACGCGACCCGGGCGGATGCCGCCCGCCGCCGGCGCGAGGACCTCGTCGACGAGGAGCCGGCACCCGGGCCCGCGCCCGCGGTGGACGACACGCTCCAGCTCTACTTCCTGTGCGCCCACCCGTCGCTGACGCCGTCGTCCGCGGTCGCGCTCACGCTGCGGGCCGTCGGCGGGCTGACCACCCGCCAGATCGCCCAGGCCTACCTGGTACCCGAGGCGACCATGGCGCAGCGCATCAGCCGGGCCAAGCGCACTGTCTCCGGCGTACGGCTCGACCAGCCAGGTGACGTCGCCACCGTGCTGCGCGTCCTCTACCTGGTCTTCAACGAGGGCTACTCCGGCGACGTCGACCTCGCCGCCGAGGCCATCCGGCTCACCCGGCAACTCGCGGCCGCGATCGACCACCCGGAGGTGGCGGGGCTGCTCGCCCTCATGCTGCTCCACCACGCCCGGCGCGCCGCCCGGACCGCGCCCGACGGCAGCCTGGTGCCGCTCGCCGAGCAGGACCGCGGCCGGTGGGACACCGAGTCGATCGCCGAGGGCGTCGAGATCCTGCAGGCGGCCCTCGTCCGCGACCGGCTGGGCGAATTCCAGGCCCAGGCCGCCATCGCGGCACTCCACGCCGACGCGCCCACCGCCCAGGAGACTGACTGGGTGCAGATCGTCGAGTGGTACGACGAGCTCGCGCGCCTCACCGACAGTCCGGTCGTCCGGCTCAACCGCGCGGTGGCCGTCGGCGAGGCTGACGGACCGCGCGCCGGCCTGGCCGCGCTCGCGGCACTGGACGACGCACTGCCCCGCCACAGCGCGGTGGCGGCCTACCTCCACGAGCGCGACGGCGACCTGACCACGGCGGCACGGCTGTACACCAAGGCGGCCCAGAAGGCACCCAACCTCGCCGAACGCGACCACTTGACGCGCCAGGCCGCCCGGCTCAACGCCCGCGGGGGTCGCTGACGGTCGCAGTCGGGCACCGCGAGTCTCTTTCCCTTGAGTCGGTGCCTTACCGGCTCTCCCTCGTAGGGAACAGTGGGACCGTCCGTTGCGGGCTCGCCCGCACGGCGGAAGCGTGTTGGCCTACCCACGTCATGCGAAGGAGGGTGTGCGGCACCCACGTCGGTGGGGCCTTCTTGCCGGCATTGCGTGGGCGAAGACTCGGGTTGTCGGTGATCGCCGATACCCGGATTCACCCCACTCCGGAGGGTCCTGCGACCACGACTTCCATCCCGCCCGACCGCAAGATCGTCCTCGTGACAGGAGCGTCCAGCGGCATCGGCGAGGCGACCGCCCGCGTCGACATGCGGCTGCGCGCCCGTTCCGGCATCCGCGTGGAGCCAAGGCGGCGGCCGGGTTCGCGTTCGGACGTCGTTGGAACGACTCGGGCGGTCGCTTCACACGGTCACTGGCTTTCCCCGCAACGTAGCGAGTGCATCTCGACGGTGTTTCCGGCGGTGTACCGAACTTGGGATTTGGTCAAGAATGAGATTCAAGCCTTGTCGCCCGTCGGATCACCGACACACCATGTGCCGAACATAACGACCTTGTCAGCAGGAGGCCCGGGTGTCCGCTGGTCTGTCCAAAATAGAGATGGATACCACCACTCTCGCAGCGGAGTCCGAGCGGAACAAACTCCGCAAACACTTCGGCCGCTTCGACATCCTGTTCTTCCTGGTCTGCACCCTCGTCGGCCTCGACACCATCGGTACGGTAGCCGCCTCCGGAGCGGAGGCGTTCACCTGGCTGATCGTGCTGGCCGTCATCTTTTTCGTCCCGTCAGCACTGCTCACCGCGGAGCTGGGCACGGCCTTCGCCGAGGAGGGCGGCCCGTACATCTGGACCAGCCGGGCCTTCGGGCGGCTGGCCGGAGCAGTCAACAACTTCCTCTACTGGGTGACCAATCCGGTCTGGCTCGGCGGCACTCTCTCCGTCTCGGCGGTCGCCGCGTTCACCACCTTCTTCAATGACGGCAAGGATCTGAGCACGCCCGCCTTCTACGTCTTCACCCTGCTATTCATCTGGGTGGGCGTGCTCGCGGCGATCCTCTCCTTCGACGTCGGCAAGTGGATCCCCACCGCCGGGGCGTGGTCCCGTTTCGTGCTGCTCGGCCTGTTCACGCTCACCGTGGTCATCTACGCCTTCAAGCACGGCCTGCATGGTTTCGGCTTCGGCGACTTCTCCCCGACGTATGCCGGATTCGTCGGTCTGGTCCCGGTCCTGATGTTCAACTACGTCGGCTTCGAATTGCCCAACACCGCGGGCGACGAGATGACCGACGCGCAGAAGGACGTCCCGTACGGCATCTTCCGCGCCGCCGGGCTCGGCGTGCTGCTGTACGGTCTGCCGATTCTCGGCATCCTGCTGGTCCTCCCAGTCAAGGCCATCACCGGTCTTGGCGGCTTCCTCGACGCCATCCGCCAGGTTTTCACCGTCTACGGCGGCCACGTCGCCTCCGACGGCACGGTCACCCTCAGTGGGGCCGGGTCCGTGCTGGGCGATCTGGCCGCGGTGATGTTCATCCTGACCGTGCTCTCCTCGGGCGTCACCTGGATCATGGGATCGGACCGTGCGCTGGCGGTCTCCGGGTACGACGGTGCCGCGCCGCGCGGCCTGGGTGTGATCTCCGAACGGTTCGGCACGCCGGTGCGGGTCAACCTGCTCAGCGGAGTGCTCTCCACCGGCGTGCTGGTCCTCGCCCACCAGCTCACCGGTGGTGACGCGGGCAAGCTCTTCGGCGCCGTGCTCGGGCTCGCCGTCTCCACGACGCTCATCAGCTATCTCGGCATCTTCCCGGCGCTGCCGGTGCTCCGCCGCAAGTACCCACAGGTGGAGCGGGCCTACCGGGCTCCCGCTGCCTGGCCGATCACGATCGTGCTGACGCTGCTGATCCTGTTCGCCTCGGTGCAACTGCTGGTCCCGGGCGCGCCCTTCGACTGGTTCAGGTCGGACTTCCGACCCGACGGCTGGAGTTACAGCGAGCGCTGGACCTATCTGCTGACGGAGGCGGTGCCGCTGGCCGTCTTCATCGTCACGGGCGTGATCTTCTGGGCACTCGGCGCACCGACCCGCGCCAAGACCAAGAAGACAGCCGCCACAGGAGTGACCCCGGGTTGAGCGCCCGCTCGCCCTCGCCCATCGGTCCCGGTCACGACCTACACCATCTCCCGGCGAGCCGGCCCGGCCACTGGCCGACGTCGGAGTCCGCGCTCGCTGCGGTGAACCGCGCCCTGAAGGCACCCTGCCAGGCCTGGACCCGCTGATACTGATGCTCAATCCGCCTTGGCAGAGCCGTACGACGCGACGACGTCACTGACCGTGAGCCATTCATCCGACGTGAGGCACGGAGGCCCAGCCCGCTGACCTGGACGCCCTGCCGCAGGGAACTGGCCGGTGACCCCACCACTGAGAGGGGTCGTCGACCGCGCATGTCATGCCTGGCGACGACTGATTCATGCTCACTTCCTGACGCCTCAGGCTGCCCCGCAATGATCAACTGACTCGACGCCGTCAGCATCGGGGATGTGCTCCTCTTTCCAGACCGGGAGTTCGGCCCACGCATTGATCATGTCACCGTGGCCTGGGCCAGGCCCCTCATCCAGATTCTCGACCGCCGGCCAGACGGCGTCGCCACCACAGGTCAGGACGCCACTGCCGATGAGCGGCGAACGGATCCGGCAGCGTGCGCTCGGCGTACCTGGTGTCCAGGGCACGCACTCGGTGTTCCAGCTCAGCGTGGGCTCGGGCGGGCAACTGCCGCAGGACCTCCCCGAGCACGTCGCGTGCGTGCCGCACGTCGTCGAAGGAGCAGCCGCGGCATGAACACTCCGCATCCTGCGGATACAGGGGTCGTCGGCCGGGTGGTTGCAGAAACGCCCGATACCGCCGCAGCGCACGGTCGGTGGCGCCGGGGTAGACGTAATAGTCGTCCGAGAGCCTCTCTACTCGCCCTATCGCGAGGCTGGTTCGGGCAGAGAGGCCGTGGATCCGGTCCGGAGGCAAGCCCCACGCGACCCGGAGAGACTGTTCAGCGCGCAGCGCGCCGGGCCGCTTACGCGGCATCGGCCTTTCGGCACATGGACATGAGCATCATCATGTCAGCGCATACGGTCCGACGGATGTCAGGACGCCGCATCCGGTGTCGGTCACCCCCAGGGCTCAAACCGGCATGTTGTCCGGGGCGGAGTGCTGTGCGTGGCCATTACGCCCGTCAATGCCCAGGGGGCCATACAGGTGATCTACGAGAAGACAGGAGGGGCGCCGATCTACGGACATCTGGCCGACTTGGATCGGTCCTGGTTACGTGGAAGGTGCCTTGTCGTCAGACCGGTACGGGCGTCTCAGCACCGGGTATGTGAAGGTGAACTGACGGCTGTTGACCCGATCGGCAAGATGCCGGAGGCCCCGGTGTTCCAGAGGCCCACGGTGGTCGCAGTCGGTCAGGGCTGTCGAGGGGCTGGGGTGCACCGGCCCGCAGCCGCATTGACACACCGTTGATCACAT
The DNA here is from genome assembly GCF_044763085.1 of Streptomyces sp. NPDC096311. Classification (NCBI taxonomy): domain Bacteria; kingdom Bacillati; phylum Actinomycetota; class Actinomycetes; order Kitasatosporales; family Streptomycetaceae; genus Streptomyces; species Streptomyces sp. NPDC096311. The sequence goes on along the minus strand of NZ_JBIWFN010000015.1, from coordinate 263,829 downwards.
GCCGGTGATCCCGCCAGTGGCTCTGCTCAGACGGTCGACCGGCTCTGAACCGCAACACCCTGTGTGACGACGCAGCGCCGCGATGTCCGTGTCAGGACCTACCCTGGACGCATGATCACTGGTGGGCACATCATCGTATACAGCCGTGATGCGGAAGCGGACCGGGTCTTCTTCAGGGATGTTCTGGAGTATCCGCATGTCGACGTGGGAGGTGGCTGGCTGATCTTCAAGCTTCCGCCGACCGAGATCGCCGTGCATCCCACGGACGGCCCGGAGACACAGGAGCTCTATCTGATGTGCGACGACGTCGACGCAACCGTGCAGAGCCTGACCTCGAAGGGAGTGGAGTTCACGCAGCCCGTCACCGACGCGCGCTGGGGGCGGCTGACCAAGTTCCGTCTGCCGGGTGGCGGCGAGGTGGGCCTGTACGAGCCCCGCCATGAGCTGGCTATCGACTTGTGAGCCATCCCGGCACTCGGGATTCGTTCCCGACCTCGCCAAAGGCCGACGAGCGGAGAAGTCACCAGCAGGAGCGCGCCCCTGGAACGCCTGCGTCAGATGCCCTGCCGGTCGTCACTGCGGCTGGCGCAGTCCGGCGATGAGGAGACCGACGAGTCGGCGTGCGTCGTAGCGCGGATCGCTGTCCGCACCGACGCAGAGGTTGCCCACTCCTCGCATCAGCTCAAGGCCTTCCAGGCCGGAGAGGATCTCGCCGCGACCGGCCGCGGCGTCGAGCAGTTGGTTGCACACGGGCACGAGCCGGTCGAGGAAGTAGGCGTGCAGCGTGTCGAAACCGGCGTTGTCGGGCTGCAGCACGGCAGCGAGTCCGTGCTTCGTGACGAGGAAGTCGACGAAGAGGTCGATCCACTGCCCCAGCGCGGCGTATGGAGTGGCGCAGCTCGCCAGTAGAACCGGACCGGCCTCGGCGCAGGCGTCGACCTGGTGACGGTAGACCGCGATGATGAGGTCCGCGCGTGTCGGGAAATGCCGGTAGATCGTGCCCATACCCACGCCGGCCATGGCCGCGATGTCGCGTACCGGCGCCTCTACGCCCGAGGTGACGAAGACTGCGGCGGCAGCATCCAGCAGGGTCTGTCGATTACGCCGGGCATCCTTGCGCTGGGATCCCGGTGCACTTCCCGCGCCCTGACCGCTGTCGTTCACCGCGGCGATCCTTCCATGAGACTTGCGAAACGGAACGGTGCCTCGTATCGCCTACGGAGCGAAGTTCCGTTTTCCTGCATTGTGGCAGACCACGGGATGGGCTCCCAAGCCGTCTGCCGCCAACAGGCTTCGCCCGGACGAACACCCCGAGCGCAGAGAAGATCGAGGACCGCCAGGTCCGTGTGTCCGCTCCTGCCGCCAGAAACGATCTTCCCGTCCTCGTCGTCCCGCACGACTTCGGGCTGCCGATCCAGGACGCTCGGCCTTCCTGTTGAGGCCCCCCACACAGTGGCCGGCCACTCCTGCGGAGCCGAGACGGCGGGCACGTTGCCGGGCGCGCATCCTCGACTTCGACGGTGTTCCCGGTGAGGACATGTCCGACTCCCGCGTCACGGCGGGTGGCCTGCTCACCCTGGCCGGCCTGTGCGCCGGCCTGACCCCGTTCACCGTTGAGCCAGTCGCTTCGCCGGCTCGCTGCGACACGAGTGAGGCGGGCTGTTGGTGAGCCGAGCGTGAAGATCACAACACGTACCCTTATGCACATGGTTGAGCATCGAATGGTTGACGTGAACGGCGTTCGGCTGCACATCGCCGAGCAAGGCGACGGCCCCTTGGTAGTGCTCCTGCACGGCTTCCCTGAGTCATGGCACTCCTGGCACCGCCAGTTCGGCCCTCTGGTCGATGCGGGCTTCCGAGTGGTCGCCCCGGACCAGCGTGGATACGGACGCAGCGACCATCCCGACGACGTCGACGCGTACACCATCCTCCACTTGGTCGGCGACGTCGTCGGACTGATCCATGCCCTGGGCGCGGAGAAGGCGTACGTCGTCGGGCACGACTGGGGCGCGCCGGTCGCCTGGCACACCGCGCTGCTGCGACCGGACATCGTGCTCGGGGTGGCGGGCCTGAGCGTGCCGCCCCCGTTCCGGGGGACGGAGCCTCCGCTGGCGGCCATGGAGAAGAGGTTCGAAGGCCGCTTCTACTGGAACTACTTCAACCGCCCCGGTGTCGCCGACGCCGAGTTCGCCAAGGACACCCGCACCGCGTTGCGGAAGTTCTTCTATTCGGCCTCCGGCGACGCTCCGGGCACCCGCGAGGGCATGCAGCCGCTGGTCGACCCCGAGCGGGGCTGGCTCGCGGCCATGCCGGACCCCGAGGTGCTGCCGGACTGGTTCACCGAGGAGGATCTCGACGCGCTCACCGAGAGTTTCTCCAAGGGCTTCACCGGGGCCCTCAACTGGTACCGCAACCTCGACCGCAACTGGGAACTGACCGCTCCCTGGCACGGCGCCGTCGTCACCCCGCCCGCCCTGTACATCTACGGCGACCGCGACTTGGTTCCGGCGTTCCCCGGCACTCCCGAACTCATCGAGCGCCTCCCCGACCTCATGCCCAACCTCTGGCGCAAGCCCCTCAAACTGGCCGGCTGTGGACACTGGACTCAGCAGGAACGCCCGGACGAGGTGAGCGCGGCGCTCATCGAATTCCTCAGGTCCCGTGCCTGAGCCCGGACTGAGGTGGCTCTTCAGGCCCATTGTGCTGGTGGGATCCGTGATGGCGAACGGTGGTGCTGGGTAGTTCTCCCGCGGGGCGTCGCGCCCGCCGTGGTGAGGAGATCGGCAGTTTCGGGATAAGGGCCTTTGAGTGCCCACTCCAGTGGGGGCCAGCCTGTGCCGTGATCTTCTCGGAGATTCGGATCGGCGCCGTGCGCCAGCAGTTCGCGCACTGTCTCGGTGTGCCCCCAGCATGCGGCCGCGCACAGGGGTGTGCCGTCCGCGCCGAGTCCGCTGCTCTCGGTGTCAGGAGAGGCCCCGGCCGCCAGGAGCAGGCGGGCGATCTCGGCTTCCCCGTTCACGGATGCCTCGTAGAGAGGGGTGGTGCCCTCGCTGTCGGCTCGTTCTGGGTCGGCTCCAGCCCTCAGAACCGCCTTCACGCGGGCGGTGTCACCCACCAGAATCGCTTCGAAGAGACGATGGGTGAGCTTCTTCTGCTGCCGCTGGTTCATGACGGCCGAGGTTAGTGGCCGGGCGCGTGGCGGGGCCAGTCAGTTCCACCCGTTGATGGCCGCGACCAGCATGGTTGCCGCCCAGCGGACCGCAAGCTTGAAATTTCCCTTGGGAACGTCGCACGCGCCACGGCAGGATGGTCGCGTCACCAGCCATACGAGGGGAACGGTGAATGAGGCGAAACCTGCTTGGGAAAAGCAAGGTGCAGGTCACAGAACTGGGCTTCGGTGGCGGACCACTCGGGGGACTCTTCGCTCCGCTGGACGACGAGACCGCCGCGGCAGCCCTTGAGGCAGCCTGGGACAGCGGGATCCGCTACTTCGACACCTCTCCGCACTACGGCATCGGGCACTCCGAGCGCCGTACCGGTGGTCTGTTGCGCGGCAAGCCGCGTGAGGAGGTGACGCTGTCGACGAAGGTCGGCAGACTGCTGGTCCCGCAGGACCCGGCGGGCCGGATGGACGAAAGCTTCATGGTGCCCGCCACACATCGTCGGGTGTGGGACTTCACGCGGGACGGCATTCTGCGCAGCATGGAGGACTCGCTCGAGCGGACAGGCGTCGACCGTATCGACGTGCTGTTCCTGCACGACGCGGAGCAGCATTTCGAGGATGCGTTGCGCGAGGGCTATCCGGCGCTCGCCGAACTACGCGGCCAGGGAGTGGTGGGCGCGATCGGCGCGGGGATGTACCACCCCGGCAAACTGACCAGGCTGGTCAAGGAGTCGGACGTCGATGTAGTCATGCTCTCCGGCCGCTACACGCTTCTGGACCAGAGCGCCCTCGACGAACTGCTGCCCGCCTGCACGGACCGGGCGGTTTCGGTACTCGCGGCGTCGGTCTTCAACTCCGGGCTGCTCGCCACGGCCCGACCTGTCGAGGGTGCCACCTTCGACTACGCGCCCGCCGCGCCGCGGACGCTGGAGCGGGCGCATCGCATCGCCGATGTCTGCGAACCCTACGGTGTGACCCTCCCGGAGCTGGCCATGGCCTTTCCGCTCCGTCACCCCGCCGTCTCGGGCATCGTGGTCGGCATGCGCACCGCCGACGAAGTACGCCGCAACATGGCGGCGTTCGGCGCGAAGATCCCCGCTCAGGTCTGGGACGATCTGCGCAGCGAAGGCCTCTTGGACGAGCGGGCACCCGTGCACGTATGACGATCACCGGACCCATGATGCGCCGACCAACCCTCAGGCCCCGCCCAACGTGTCTCCCCGGCCCGGCAGTTCGCGGCCGAGCGGTGTGACTTGGCGCAGGGCCTCATCAACCAGGACGTGTCGCATGCCGACATCGCTGGATTCGGGCCGTGACGATGAGGCAGCGTCGCATGCGGGCGGTCGGTTCCGCGTGTTGTCGGGCTCGACGCGGGGGTGAGCGGGCTGGAGGGCGGCGAGCCGATTGCAGCGTACCTACCGGCTTTCGGCGGCTACGCCGAGGTGATGACCGCGGACACTCGGTTCGTCAGGTCACCGCGTACCGGGGCGGGAGTGGCCGGCCTGGCCGAGGCAGCGGGGCTGAGCGATCGACCGGTTCCCAGCATGCTGGTGAGCCCGGCAGGAGGTGGAGTCCACGCTCACCCTCACCGTCGACCAGTCGACACGGCCTTGCGCGTCAGCGTCCGCGAGGACGGCAGCGAGAGTTTGTCCCACGTGCCGTCCGCCGACCAGCGCCGATGCCGCTCGTAGACAGTTCTCCACTTGCCGGAACGCACAGGCAGACCTCGCCAACCATCTACGTCACCGAACACCTCACCACCAGCAGCATCGGCACCCACCCCGGTAGACAGCTCAGCCGACTCCCCGCTCGTGGCCCTCCCAATACGGCTCCCGCAGCTTGTACTTCTGGAGCTTGCCGGTCGTCGTACGCGCCAACTCCTCGCGGAACTCCACCGAAGTAGGCGCCTTGAATCCGGCAAGACGCTCCTTGCAGAACCGGATCAGCTCGTCCTGCGTCACCCGCACACCGGGAGCAAGAACCACCAGCGCCTTCACGGTCTCGCCCCACTTCTCGTCAGGCACCCCGATCACCGCGACCTCGGCAACCGCCGGATGGCTGAACAGGACGTCCTCCACCTCGATCGACGACACGTTCTCCCCGCCCGTGATGATCACGTCCTTCTTCCGGTCACTGATCGTCAAATGTCCGTACTCGCCGATCGATCCCCCGTCCCCCGTGTGGAACCAGCCCCCGGACAACGCCCGCGCACTCTCCTGAGGCTGCTCCCAGTACCCCTCCAGAACCACGTTCGAGCGCGCAAGAACCTCACCCTCGGCGTCCGTCCTGAGCGTCACGCCCAGTGCGGGAGCACCGGCCCGCACCAGCTTCTCCGCCCGCTCCGCAGCGCCGAGGCCGTCCCACTCGGCGCGGGCACGGTTGACGGTCAGCAGCGGCGAGGTCTCGGTCAGGCCGTAGATCTGAATGAACTCCCACCCCAGCTCCGACTCCACACGCGCGACCGTCTGGGTCGGCGGCGGAGCGCCCGCGACGATGATCCGCACCCGATCACGGCCGGGGATCTCCCCCTCCCAGGACCCGGCGGCCGCCAGCACCGCACCCACGACCGCGGGCGCCGCGCACATCACCGTCACACCGTGCTCGGCCACCCGGCGCAGGATCTCGGCCCCGTCCACCTTGCGCAGCACGATCTGTGGCACGCCCAGGGCCGACATCGCGAACGGCATGCCCCAGCCGTTGGCATGGAACATCGGCAACGTGTGCAGATACACGTCCCGGTCCGTCACCCCGGCGTGCAACGCGAAGGTGACCGCGTTCACCCAGATGTTGCGATGGGTGATCTGCACCCCCTTGGGCCGGGCCGTCGTACCACTGGTGTAGTTGATGGTCGCGGTGGCGTTCTCGTCCGGCTCCCAGGCCCGCGGGGCAGTGCCGAAGCGGTACAGCTCGGCGTCGGCCGCGGCGCCGAGCGTGAAACGGTGCCTGCAGTCGACATCGGCCAGACGCTCCGTCAACTCCGGATCGACAAGGAGCACATCGGCCCCCGAGTGACCGACGATGTAGCTCACCTCGTCCGCCGTCAGGCGGAAGTTGACCGGGACCAGCACCCGCCCGTAACCACTCACACCGAAGAACGACGTCAGAAGCCGCGCGCTGTTCGGCGAGACCACCGCCACGCGAGCGCCCAGCGGCACACCCAGCGCATCCAGCCCGGCAGCCTGAGCCCGCGCCAGCTCCCCGACCCGCCCGTACGTCAGCCCCTCCCAGACCTCGGCCGGTTGGTCCGGCTCGTCCACCACACCCACCCGGTCGGCATACACAGTGACGGCACGGTCCAGGAAATCATGGACCCCGAACGGGACGATCATCACAGCCTCCGAAGCTTGAACGACACAGAGCCTCTATCCCGCCACGCCCTCGCGTATCCCTACAAGCCATCCGACACCCTGCGAACAGATCCCGATGTGGTTGCCTACGAGCCGGTTGTCGCGGAGTGCGGGAACTCTGGGACACCTGATCACGAGCCTGCTTCCCTCTGACGGACGACCGGCGGACCTCGAGCGGATCGCCGTGCATGTTCGGCGGTCGGCCGCAGGGCTGACGCGGTGGAGACGGTCCGGTCCCCGTTGCGATCCGCCGCTATCGTGCCGGCGTGACTGGCTCTCCGCAGCATCCGCTGCTGTTTCTCGATGTCGACGGACCGCTCATCCCGTTCGGTGCGGCGCCCGAGCAGTATCCGGCCCATGCCACCTGCCTCGAACCGCTCGATGCCGATGCGAATCCGCTCCTGGCCCGGCTCGATCCCGAGCACGGGCCTCGGCTGGCGGCGCTCCCGTGCGAGGTGGTCTGGGCCACGACATGGATGGCCGACGCAAACGAATGCATCGCCCCGCGCATTGGTCTGCCACAGCTGCCCGTGGTGGCCTGGCCGGAACCGTCCGACATCGATGATCAGGACGAGCGGAACGGACTGCACTGGAAGACCCGCACCCTTGTCGAATGGGCGGCGGGACGCCCGTTCGTCTGGGTCGACGACGAGATCACCGACACCGATCGGGCCTGGGTCGCCGCTCACCATCCAGCGAACGCCCTGCTCCACCGGGTCGACCCCCGCCGTGGTCTCACTGATCACGACTATGCGGCGATCGACTCCTGGCTGAGGCGGTTGTTCTGACTCCCCGTCCGGTTGGCGCCGCACGCGAGCCGAGCGATGGGCAACCGCGCCGCATCCATGCCCTGCTGGTCGGAGCACCGAGGAGGCGGGGCGGGCCCGCTCCGCGGCCTCCTCGCCGGACGTGACCCACATCACGCGCCGGAAGTGCATAGCGAGGTGCTCACCAACGTCTTTCCCCAGGTGTACGAAGCTGGCAAGTGCGGGGACGGTGCGGATGGAACAGGCTCAGGCCGAGAGTTTCGACGGGTTCGTTGTGGCCCGTTGGTCGGCGTTGTTCCACCTCGCCCGGCTGCTCTGCGGAGGTGACCGGCACCGTGCCGAGGACCTGCTCCAGGAAGCCCTGGTCAAGCTCTGGTTCGTCTGGCCGAAGGTCGCGGACGAGGCGCCCGAGGCGTACGTACGCAAGGTCCTGGCCCGCGCGGCCGCCCGTTCCGCCCGCCGGCGGTGGTGGGGCGAGCGGCCCGTGGAGCAGCTGCCCGACCTGGCGCAGACCGGGGACGAGTCCGCCGCCGTGGTGGAGCGGACGCGGCTGGAAGCGGCCCTCGCTCAGCTGCCACCCCGGCAGCGGGCCGCCGTGGTGCTGCGTTACTACCAGGACCTGCCCGAGAAACAGGTCGCGGAGGTGCTGGGATGCCCGCTGGGCACCGCCCGGTCCCATGCGTCACGCGGTGTGGCGCGACTGCGTCAGATCCTGGCCGATGTCATCGAGCCGGTGGGGTGAAAGGAAGCATGGATCACTTCGAACGGGAGTTGGCGCGGATGATGCGCGACGCCCAGGAGTACACCCCTTTTGAGCCCGCACAGCAGGACCGGCTCAGGACGGGAGTCCTCGTCCGTCGTCGGGTCCGCGCGGCGCAGAAGGCCGTGGGCTCCGTACTGGTGGCCGCCGGGCTCGGCGTAGGCCTGGTCCTGCTGCCCCACGCGACGGACCGCGACCAGCCCCAGGCTCCCGCGCCGCGGCCCTCGACCGGCTCCTCCTCCCCGACCAGCACGCTGTCTCCGACCCCGCCCCCCAGCAGCAGCTCTACCGAGTCGGCCCCCACCACGCCCACGGCACCGATCACGACGGAGAGTGCGGTGGGGAGTTCGAGCTCGGTCGGCACCGGTCCGTCCGGGACCGCGACTGTCGGTCCACCAGCCACCATCACGGCCACGCCGAGCGGAAGCATCATGTCGTCGTCCCCGTCGACGACGACAGGCGAGCCCTCGTCGTCCGTCAGCGCGACCGGCGTCGGGTAGCCGCCGAGCGCACGGCCGGCCGTCCCGGCCGCTCACCCACTGAATTTCCGCACCGCCCCTTATCCCCGCTCCGCACCGGCCGTACTCCCACATCCCTGCTCCGCCCCGGCCGTACTCCCTGGTCGCAGCTCCGCCGTGAGCGCCTTCGGTATGCCCTGCGACAGCACAGAAACCTGGATGATCCATGACCAAGACCGCACGGTCCGCCCCGATGAACCTCTCGACGGGACTACCCATGGACCGACTGCCGCTCCGCCTGCCGCTGCCGGCGGACCACCCGGAACCCGTACTGGACGTGGTCGTCCCCGTGTTCAACGAGGAGACGGATCTGGAACCGAGCGTGCGGCGGCTGCACGCGCATCTGCGTGAGACCTTCCCGTACCCGTTCCGCATCACCGTCGCCGACAACGCCAGCACCGACGACACCCCGCGGATCGCGGCCCGGCTGGCGACCGAACTCCCGGAGGCCGAGTGGATACGGCTGGCCGAGAAGGGGCGCGGCCGTGCCCTGCGCGTCGCCTGGTCGCGCTCGCGGGCCCCGGTACTGGCCTACCTGGACGTGGACCTGTCCACCGAACTGAACGCGCTGCTTCCGCTGGTCGCCCCGCTGATCTCCGGCCACTCCGACATAGCCATCGGCACCCGTCTGGCCCGTGGCTCCCGAGTGATACGCGGTCCCAAACGGGAGATCATCTCCCGTTGCTACAACGTCCTGCTGCGTTCCACCCTCGCCGTCGGCTTCTCCGACGCGCAGTGCGGCTTCAAAGCGGTCCGGCGCGACGTCGCCGAGCGGCTGCTACCCCTGGTGGAGGACTCGGAGTGGTTCTTCGACACCGAACTGCTGGTGATCGCCGAGCGGGCCGGGCTACGCATCCACGAGGTACCCGTCGACTGGGTGGACGACCCCGACAGCCGCGTCGATCTGGTCTCGACGGCCATGGCCGACCTGCGCGGCATCGTCAGGATCGGCAGGGCGCTCGCCCGTGGCACGCTCCCGACGGCGGGGCTGCGGCGCGCCACCGGAGGTAATCCGCCCGGCCCACTGGCCGCCCAGTTGCTGCGCTTCGGCGCCGTCGGCGTGGTGAGCACGGTCGGGTACGTCCTCCTCTACTCGGCCCTGCGCCCGATGACGGGGCCCCAGAGCGCCAACGCGTGGGCGCTGCTCGTCTGCGCCGTCGCGAACACCGCCGCGAACCGGCGGCTCACCTTCGGGCAGCGCGGGCGGGGCGGAGCGCTGCAGCAGCAGGCCAAGGGTCTGGTGGTCTTCGGCCTCGGGCTGGCGCTCACCAGCGGCTCGCTCGCCGCGCTGCACCGCTGGGCACCGGAGCCCGCGCGGCCCACGGAAGTCGCGGTGCTCGTCATCGCCAACCTGGTCGCGACACTGCTGCGCTTCCTGCTCATGCGGGCCTGGGTGTTCACCGCCGCCCCCCGCGGCAACGGAACAGGAGCCGAGCCCCGATGAATGACCCGAGCCTCGCGAACGCTCCGTCGTACGAGGGCAACAGGCTGCACGCCGAAGGCCGTTCGCCCGCCACGGAACCGCCGTACGACACCGGCGTGCCCACGGTCCCGTCCCCCTCCCTCACCTCCCTCACCTCGACCGCCCGCCAGCGGTGGGCGCGACTGTGCCGGGCGGCCGAGCACCACGGTCCGGTGCTCGCGCTGTACGGTGCGCTGAAGCTCATCGGCTTCTGCGTCTTCATGTACCTGCTGGACTCCTCAGGGGACTTCCGCAAGAAGGACCCCCGCTTCGGTGGCGGCGCCCACGCCTGGGACGTCCTGGCCAGCTGGGACGGCTGGTGGTACCAGCAGATCGCCGCGCACGGCTACCACCCCGCGCTCGTCCCGGTACCCGGGGCGGGCGGCCTGATCACCATCGAGGGCAACTCCGCGGCGTTCTTCCCGCTGTACCCCGCCCTGATGCGGCTGGTCTCCTCCTGCACCGGCCTGGGTCTGTTCGGGGCCGGCCTGCTGATCTCGGTCGCCGCCTCTTTCGTCGCCGCCCTGGCGATCCACGCCGTCACCGCACGGATCGGCGGACGGCGGGCCGGGCTCGCCGCAGCCGGCCTCTGGGCCGTGTGGCCCGGATCCGGCATGGAGTGGTCGGGCTACTCGGAGTCCCTCTACGTCGCCCTCGCAGCCTGGGCCTGCTACGCCGTCATGCGCCACCACTGGATCACCGCCGGCATCCTGACCTGCGCCACGGGTCTCACACGTCCGACGGCCACCGCGCTGATCGCGGCGCTCACCGTCGCGGCGCTGCTGGCCGTACACCGGCAACGGCGGGAGGTCCGCCGCTGGGAGGGCGCGCCCGGCCCGGACGGGAAGAGGCGTCGGGTCACGTTTCTGCGCCCGCTGGTCGCCGTGGCGATCGCCCCCCTCGGCCTGTTCGGCTACCTCGGCTGGGTGGGATACCGGATGGGCGACTACAGCGGGTACTTCAAGCTCCAGGAAGGCGCCTGGGCCCACACGTTCGACTACGGCAAGCACACCCTCGACGTGTTCACGTCCCTCCCGGTGGGCCACTTCGACTACCTCTTCGCCTACCCCTTCGAAGATCTCATCGGCGTAGGCACGGTCCTGCTGGCCCTGATCGTCCTGCCTCTGCTGCTCCGGCTCCGCCCGCCGGCGGTCCTCGTCGTCCACACCCTCCTGACCATCGCGCTCGTCCTGGGAAGTCAGCAGATCTTCGGCAACATCTCCCGCTACCTTCTCCCGGCCTTCCCCCTGTTCATCCCGTGCGCCGTCGCCATGCGGCGGCTCAGCACGCCGGTGCTGTGCACCGTCCTCGGAATCGCCGCGCTCGCCTCCGGCTCCTACGCGGGGTACGCCCTGTTCGAACTCGGCGTTCCATAAACGCCATCGGTGCTCAGCAATCGTGATCCGGTGCGGGTGCCGAGCGCGTCCTCCGCCATGTCCCTCTCCCACCACACACGGTCCGCTACCAGACGCAGCCTCGTCGGCCGGTTCGCGGTTTTCGCCGTTCTCTCCGCGGTCCTCACCGCGCTGTTAACGGTGGCGCCGGCCCAGGCCGCCGACGGCTCGATCTCGGGGCTCGCCGGCAAGTGCGTCGACGTGGCGGGGGCCAACAGCGACCAACGGCACCGCCGTATGGCTCTACGACTGCAATGGAACCAACGCCCAGACCTGGTCCAACTCCGGTGACGGAACGCTGCGTGCGTTGGGCAGGTGTCTGGACGTCGTCGCACCCCACGTACTGCGACTGGAGCCAGTCCTACGGCTGCCCGGCCGGCCAGGCCGCCTACGGGCGCGGCCCGATCCAGCTCAGCTGGAACTTCAACTACAAGGCCGCGGGCGAGGCGCTCAGCATCGACCTGCTCGACAACCCCTGGCTGGTGTAGAACGACGCGGCCGCGGCCCGGAAGACCGGCCTGTGGTACTGGAACACCCAGTCCGGTCCCGGCACCATGACCCCGCACAACGCCACGGTCAATGGCGCCGGCTTCGGCCAGACCATCCGCTCCATCAACGGCTCCCTCGAGTGCGACGGCAAGAACCCGGCCCAGGTACAGAGCCGCGTCACGCCTACAACCGGCTCACCTCGATCCTCGGCGTCAGCCCCGGCAGCAACCTCTACTGTTGACACCCGCCGCTCAACAAGGAGTCAGCATGCGCAAGTTGAGATCCCTCACCAAGGTCCTCCTCGGCACACTCGGCGCGATGACGCTCGTCGTGGCGGTCCCGGCGAGTGCCCACGCAAACGTCCTGACCCTGCTGCCCCAGAACGCCGACGGCCTGGAGCAGACCTTCTCCCCCGCCTACGACTACGACGGCGACGGCTGCTACGCCACGGCCGCCATCGGAGCCGACGGCACCCTCAATCCCGGCCTGGCACTCGGCGGCGACGTCAACGGCCACTGCCACGACTACGCCCAACTCGCCAACTCCAACACCTACTCGCGCGAGAAGTGCAACAACGACTGGTGCGCCGTGATGTACGCCAGCTACTTCGAGAAGGACCAGGCCACTCTGGGGCCCGCGGCGATCGGCCACAGGCACGACTGGGAACACGTCGTGGTGTGGATCAACAACAACCAGGTGCAGTACGTCTCGGTGTCCCAGCACTCCAGCTACCAAGTGGCAGCCGCGTCGGCCATCCGCTTCGACGGCACCCACCCGAAGATCGTCTATCACAAGGACGGCATCTCGACCCACGACTTCCGCTTCGCCACCACCAATGACGAGCCTCCGGAGAACGCCACGGGCGGCTGGTTCTACCCGCGCCTCGTCGGTTGGAACGGCTACCCTGCCGGTTACCGCGACAAGCTCATGAGCGCCGACTTCGGATCCGCCACGATCAAGATCGATGACGGCGACTTCCAGTACGCCCTCACCCAATCGAGGCCGTCCGGCATCCCGTTCGACCCCAACGCCTGACGAAGCGAACGAAGGGGCCCTCGCAGGCTCTCGCCTGCGGGCGCCCTCCACTCCCTCGGAACCAGGGCGCTTCGACACGTCTCGGCGACGCTCCTGGGCGCTGGAGGCGTTGAGGAAGATCAAGTAGAGGCAACCGCCCACGATGACAGAAGTGGAGATGGACCACGCCGCGACCAGGGCCAGTCTCGCGGCGGTGATCCACAACGGCGGGATCACCAGCTTGCGACGGCCGATGCGGTCCAGCACCAGGTAGTCCACGTGACACCGGCGACGGCGGTGAAGGAGCAGACGAGCAGCGCCGCCACGGCGCCGTCCCCTCTGTGCGGCGCGGCGAAGACCCGCGTCCAGAACGTGCCGATGGCGACGTAGGGAAGCACGAGCACGCCCCAGAAGACGCTCGCGAACACGGTGCTGCGCAGGTGCCAGCGGCTGAAGGGGGCACGGAAGCCCTCCCGTCCGGCCATGACACGCTCGTCGAGGTCGGCGACGACATCGATCTGGCCCAGCACGGCATGGCCGACGTACTCCGTGTGGTTCTGACCGACGACGGCGAGCGGCCGCAGACCCGCGCCGACGTCGCCGAGGCAATCGACCACCTCCTCGCCGCCGGTGCGGGGCACGGGTCACCCGCGCGCAAGTAGGCGCCCACGACGTACTGATGACGCTCGGCGGCATCCGCATCATCGCCGACACCGAGCGCCGACGCGATCTCGCCGCGGAACTCATCGACCTGCTGCCGCACGGCAACCTGACGGACTGACCGGTGACGCCGCCCCGGAGCCCACACAGAAGGCGACAGCGACGCCGCCTGGTTGCCATCGGAGCGGCGGCCCCCGACTCCCCTGCGGGATCAGCCCTCCGTACGCACCGGGTGCTTGCTCATGATCGAGACCCGGTTGAACGCGTTGATGGTGATCGCTACCCAAATCACCGCGGAGATCTGGTCGTCGGTGAGGACGTCACGGGCTCCCGCCCAGGCGGTTTCCTGCGCGTCGGCGTCGGTCGGCTCGGTCGTCGCCTCCGCCAGCGCGAGGGCCGCGCGTTCCGCGGAAGTGAACAGCTCGGTGTCCCGCCAGGCGGCCAGTACTCCGAGCCGCTGCGCCGTCTCGCCCGCACGCAGGGCGGCCCGGGTGTGCACGTTGAGGCAGTAGGCGCAGCCGTTGATCTGCGACACGCGGAGGTTGATCAGCTCCACCACGGTCCGGTCGAGCCCGGCGTCGGCGGCAGTCGCGCGCACCGCTCCCGACGTCTCGACCAGTGTGTGATAGGCCTTCGGGCTCTGCTTGTCGATGAAGATCCGCTGCGTCGCGGTTCCTGTCGCGTGGATGCTCAACCCCGGACTCCGTCCTACTATGCTGCGAGTATCATTGTTGAATCTGAAACTATCATGGTGACGGAAGGCGGTCCCCGGTGAGCGATGTCGAAATCCTCTCCCCACGTGACGTGCCCCTGGGCGGACCGCGCGCGATGACCGTGCGGCGCACGCTGCCGCAGCGCGCGCGGACCCTGATCGGAGCATGGTGCTTCGCCGACCACTACGGTCCCGACGACATCGCCGAGACGGGCGGCATGGACGTCGCCCCGCATCCGCACACCGGACTGCAGACGGTGAGCTGGCTGTTCAGCGGGGAGATCGAGCACCGCGACAGCCTCGGCAGCCACGCGTACGTACGGCCCGGCGAGCTGAACCTCATGACGGGCGGGCACGGCATCAGCCACTCGGAGGTGTCCACCCCCGGTACCACGGTCCTGCACGGCGTCCAGCTGTGGGTTGCGCTGCCCGAGGAACACCGGCACACCGAGCGGGACTTCCAGCACTACGTCCCCGAGCCCCTGCGGATCGACGGGGCCGAGATCAGGGTCTTCCTGGGTTCCCTCGCCGGCCAGGAGTCCCCGGTGCGCACCTTCACACCCCTGCTCGGCGCCGAGGTCGTCCTCGACCCGCGCGCGACGATCACCTTCGCCGTGGACCCCGGCTTCGAGCACGGGCTGCTCGTCGACCACGGAGACGTCCGCATGGCCGACACCTTGCTGCGTCCGGCGGAGCTGGGCTATGCCCAGGCCGGAACCGCAGCTCTGACGTTGGTGAACGAGTCGGACGACCCGGCTCGGGCCGTACTGCTCGGCGGAACCCCGTTCGAGGAGGAGATCGTCATGTGGTGGAACTTCATCGGCCGTAGCCACGAGGACATCGTCCGCGCCCGGGAGGACTGGGCGAACGCCTCCGATCGCTTCGGCGCCGTCGAGGGATATCCGGGGGACCGACTTCCCGCTCCCGTTCTTCCGCATGCCACCATCTCGCCGCGCGGCAACCCGCCGCGTCGCCGACCCGCATCCGAAAGGCACCTCATGACCGAGTCTCCCGCCGCTCCGGCCGTCGAGCGGAACGACGCCAGGCATCGCTACGAAATCCTGGTCGACGGCAAGCGCGCCGGCCTCACCGCCTACCGCGACCGCGGTGAACAGCGCGTCTTCTTCCACACGGAAATCGACGACGCCTTCGCCGGGCAGGGCCTGGCCGCGCGGTTGGTCGAGTACGCGCTCAACGACGTGCGCGACGTCGGCATGCGGATAGTGCCCGTGTGCCCCTACGTCGCGAAGTTCCTGAAGAAGCACGACGAGTTCGCCGACATCACCGACCCCGTGACCCCCGAGGTCCTGGCGTGGCTGGACACGGAACTGGGCTGACCCACGCCCCCTGTGGTGCCCCGGCGGACAACGCCAACAGCACCGCTTCGACGAGCCACCGCTCCCCGGCCAAGCCACCGCCGCGCAGGCGTCGGCACGAGGCCGGGGGCACAAGCCGGCACGACCGGGGCGCAGCCGGTATCCGACGCGGCCACATCCAGCTCGTCTACCAGAACCCGTACGCCTCCCTCGACCCGCGCCAGACGGTCGGCGACGGTGTCGTACTGACCTCGCCGGAGCACCCGTACACCCACCATCTGCTCGCGGCCGGCCCCCGCGAGGGCCGACGACCGGGCCGTTCACGGGTAGCCCAAATGTGCTTGTCCGCCATTCCGGCACCGCACCACCTTGCCGGTGTGGATCTCTTCTCACTCTCGTGGACAGCATCGCGCACGGCGGTGGCCGAGCTCCCGGACGAGGATTTCACCCGGCCGTCCGGCTGTACCGGCTGTACCGGCTGGCTCGTACGAGACCTGGTGTGCCACCTGATCATCGACGCACAGGACGTCCTGATCACCCTTGTGACCCCCGCGGAAACGGCACCCACGCGCGACGCGGTGACGTACTGGGACGTCGCCGAAACGCCTCCGGCCGGTGACGACCCGCTCGACGCACTGCCCGTCCGCCTGGCCGCCGCGTACGAGGAGCCGCGGCTGCTCAGGTTCCACTGGGACGACGTCGGCTCCGCCCTGCTGAACTACATCCTCGGAGTCGGCGGACAGAACGCGGCCAACGCCCGCGGACACCACCCGGACCGAGTTCCTCAGCACCACCGCGACCGCTTGGGCCGAGCTCGACCCCGACGAGTACCCCTTCACCCGGACCGTCGCAGACCAACTACGCGGCCACGACGACCGAACAGAGTTCCTCGCCGGTCTCGACCTCATCCTCACCGGGATCACCACACACCAGAACCCGACCGACCCGACACCGCCGTAACCCACCCCCGTCCAGCCCGGGTTCAGCCCATCGGCGCGTGCTCGGGTGAGGGCGACGGCGCGCCGGTCCATCCGTGCAGGGCGGCTTCGAGGCCGGTGACGGCGGCGGTGTCGGTGGTGTCGGAGGCCCAGGCGACCACCCCGTCCGGGCGTACCAACACCCCGGTCGGCGTCGCGTGGTCGTCAATCACGCTGCTCACTCGCCCGGCCCAGGCGGCGGCGAGGCGGGCGAGCGTGCCGTCCGGAGTGCGGTCGAGCAGCAGGAACCCGCCGCCGTGACCGTGGTCGGACAGACGGGAACCGTCCGTCAGCCACAGGTCGGGGACATGGCGACCGACCAGCGGATGGTCGCCGGGCAGGTCGATGCGCTGTGTGACGCCGGAGATCTTCTTGACCGCGTAGGTCGCACCGTCCCGGGTGCTCAGCAGATCGGCAACAACCTCCCGGAGCGCGGCCGACTTGGCATCGCCGCGCAGCACACCGATCTGGGCCCGAGTCCAGTCCAGCACCCAGGCGCCCAACGGACGGCGCTCGGCGTCGTAGGTGTCGAGCAGCCCTTCGGGTGCCCACCCGGCGACCACGGCACCGAGCTTCCAACCGAGGTTCATCGCGTCGCCGACCCCCAGATTGAGCCCCTGACCGCCGAACGGCGAGTGCACGTGCGCGGCGTCGCCGGCCAGAAACACCCGTCCCGACCGGTAGGTCGCGGCCTGGCGGGCGTTGTCCGTCCAGCGGGTCGCGGCGCCGCGCAGCGCGGTCAGCGTCACGTCGGTGCCCGAGACCCGGCGCAGGCCGGCCTGCAACTCCTCAAGGGTGACCGGCGCCATGGGGGTCGCCCCGCGCGAGCGAAGCCGAGCATGGAGGTCGGCGGGAGCGCCGAACTCCACGGTGACCACCCGCCCGGGTTGCGGCCCGTAGCGGTACGCCCCCCGAGTCGACCACACCCATCCGTTCGCGAGCTTCTCCGGGTCGGCGATGTCGGCGACCGCCAGGTGTCCGGTGAGTTCGGGGTCGGTGCCGGGGAAGTCGATGCCCGCGAGGCGGCGTACGGTGCTGCGCCCGCCGTCGCACCCGACCAGCCACCCGGTGCGCAGCGTGCCGGCCGTGGAGCCGACGAGCACGCCGTCGCCGGTGTCTTCGAGCGCGGCGACCTCCACCCCGCGACGCACCGGTACGCCGAGCCGCGCGACATGGTCGGCCAGCAGCTCTTCCAGCTCACGCTGCGGCACCATCCTCGCTCCGTCGACCGCGACGTGCGCGGCGAGGTCGGCATCGGACCAGTCCACGAGGCCGGCATCGAGGACCATCCCCGCGAAATGCCCGGTGAACCGCGACTCGTGCGCTCCCCCGCCACCCCCGGGCCGCTGGTCGTGGGTCATGCGAGCGAACGACCCCACCCGCTCGAGCATCTCTCGCTGCACGCTTTCGGCGGCAGGCAGCAGGCCGCGGCGGTCGAGCGCCTCGGCCGTCGGCACGTTGATCGACCCCGCCTTCATCGCCTCGGACGGCTCGGCCAGTCGCTCGAGCACCTGCACCGTCGCCCCGGAGAGCGCCAGTTCGGCGGCGAGCACGAGGCCCACCGGCCCGGCCCCGACCACGGTTACGTCCACATCCTGGCTCACATCGATATTCACGAACGGTGTTCTATATACGAACGCTGTTCGTGTCAAGTTATAGTGGTCGGGTGAACCCGAGAGAACGACGCGCGGCGCGCCACCAACTGCCGAATCCCGAGGTCGAAGCCGCCCCCAGACAGCGGCACCGCAAGGCCCCGATCACCGTGCAGCAGGTCATCGACACCGCGCTGGGCGTCATCGCCACAGAGGGCTACGAGGCACTGACCATGCGCCGACTGGCCGGCGCCCTCGACACCGGGCCCGCCTCGCTCTACGCCCATGTGGTCAACAAGGCCGACCTCGACGAACTGCTCATCGCGCGGCTGTGCGCCGAGCTCGTACCACCCGAGCCCGACCCCGCAGCCTGGCGGGAGCAGATCCGCGGGGTGTGCACCCAGATGCGCGACCAGTATCTGAAATACCCCGGAATCTCCCGCGCCGCGCTCGCCATGGCCCCCACCGACCTCGAGACCCTGCGCGTCAGCGAAGCCATGCTGGCGATCCTGATCGCCGGCGGCGTCACCCCGCAGACCGCCGCCTGGGCCATCGACGCCCTCTTGTTGTACGTGGCCGCCTACTGTCTGGAGATCTCCATCCTGAATCAGCGCAAGGTCCACAACGAGGCGGACTGGGTTGTCGACACCGACGAGCTCCAGCGCCGACTGACCGCGCTGCCTGCCGAGGCCTTCCCGCACACCACCCGCTACGCGGCCGAGCTCACCGCAGGCGCGGGCCACGACCGGTTCGACTTCACCCTCGCCCTGATGATCGACGGCCTCGCCCACCGCTAGCCAGACATCACCGTGATGTGACGGGGGGTCAGTTCACGGTTGCTGAGCGGAGCGCGGGTACGACCGTGAAGGCTGTCCACGACACGCGTTCGACGACCAGGCGACGCAGCGTGCGTATCTGACGGGGGGTGTTCCAGCCGGGTACGCCGACCACCCTCCCGTGGTGGCCGTAGGCGGCGGCGAAGTCGCCGTCGGCCGGATCGCCGTGGACGATCCGCACCTCCGCGTCGAGTGGGAGGATGCCGTACGTCTGGATCCTGGTGTCGTACTGGTCCGTCCGGAAGTAGGGCACGGGAGCGAACGGTTTGGTGTCGCCGAGCAGGTTGGCGACCGCGGCCATGGCCTGTTCGGTGGCGTTCATGCGCTGTTCCAGGCGCATGCGGGTGCCGAAGTGCGGGTTGTGCCAGGAGTCGACGTCCCCGGCGGCGTAGATGCCGGGAGCGGCCTGGCACAGTGCGTCGCACTCCACCTCGTCCCGCAGTCGCAGGCGCGAGCCGGCCAGCCCGACGGCGTGGGGCCCGACCTCGAAGCACGGTCGGGGCAGCGGCCTCCCGAGGCCGGGCGACCACGGGGCAGCCCGGCGACGCGCCTGCGAACAGTCAAACCAACTCCCCTGGCTGGACTGCGCTCTGGACCAGAAATCGCGGACGCGCCACCCCAAGAGGACCACGATCACGAAGTCCTGCGCAGCGCCCTTGCCCAGCGACACACAGGCCTCAAGAACGCAGGACAACGAAGCCTTGAAGCCTTGTCGGAACACTGCGAAGAGAAGAAGTGGCTTACGAAGAAAAGGCCTACTCGGGCAGTGGGCGGTCGTCGACGACGTGCTTCATGACCAGGGTGGAGGTCAGGCGCTGGATGCCCGGCAGGGTGGCCAGCCGCTGATCGTACAGCTGCTGGAAGGCGGCCAGGTCGGCGGTGGCGACGCGCAGCAGGTAGTCGGGCTCACCGAACAGGCGCTGGGCCTGGATCACGTGCGGGACAGCGGCCACGGCCTCCTCGAACGCGGAGACGGTGTCACGGTCCTCCCAGCCCAGGGTGACGAAGACCAGGGCTTCGAAGTCGAGGCCGACCGCGGCGGGGTCGACGACCGCGCGGTAGCCACGAATCGCGCCCACCCGTTCGAGGTCACGCAGGCGGCGGTGACAGGGCGAGACGCTCAGCTTCACGCGGGCGGCCAGCTCGGTCACCGTCAGACGGCCATCCATCTGCAGCTCGGTAAGAATCTTCCGGTCCAGGGCATCCATGAGAAAGATTCTCCCCCATTCGACGCGATCATGGAGCAAAGACAGAAACACTTTCGGACAGATCACGCCTAATCTCCCTCTCAAGGCAAGGAACACGAGAGGGAACGATCGATGGACACGACGACGGTGGCGGCATTCCTGGCGGTGGATCTGCTGCTGGTGTTCACCCCGGGCGCGGACTGGGCCTACGCGATCACGGCGGGGCTTCGAGACCGGTCGGTCGTCCCGGCGGTCGCCGGACTGATAGCCGGATACGCGGGATACACCGTGCTCGCCGTGGCCGGCCTGGTGGTGATCGTGGCGAACTCGGCCACCGTTCTCACCGCGCTGACCGTGGCGGGGGCCGCCTACCTGATGTGGCTGGGCTGGGGTGTCCTGTCGCGGCCGGCGGTCCTGGGCGCGTCCACGGATGCCATGCCCTCCTCGCGCCGGCAGATCGTGCTGAAGGGAGCCGGGATCAGCGGCCTGAACCCGAAGTCGCTGCTTCTGTACTTCTCGCTGTTCCCACAGTTCATCGACCCCGGGGCGGGCTGGCCGGTCGCCGCGCAGACCGGGCTGCTCGGTGCCCTCCACATGTCCGCCTGCGCCGTGGTCTACCTGGCCGTCGGCGTGCTGGCCCGCACCGTACTGAAGACCCGGCCTTCGGCGGCCCGCGCGGTCACCCGCGTTTCCGGTGTCATGATGATCGTCATCGGTGGGTTCCTGATGATGGAACGCCTGGCCGGCTGACGGACCCGCCCGACCCCGTGATGTCCGCGGAAGAAGAGAAGAACGCCGCGAACGCCTTGCCGAGACGACGAAGCGTCGCCTGCTGGCTTGAGAACGACCAGCGGCCCTGACGTTCCGGGTCGAACGCCCGGATCTCCTTGAGCTGGGCGGACTGCTGTCCGTACGTGACACTCGTCTTCGAGACGTGCCGGTAGGCGTCGCGGCGTTCCTGCAACGCGCCGTTGTAGAGCGAGCAGTGATCGGCCAGCATCGCGGTCAGCGCGGTGAGCCCGCAGCCGCTGCCATCCTGGGTGACCTGGCAGCAGAGGCCGTTTCCCGACGCCAATCCTGTCCTGCTGCACGGACGCCAAGCGGCCCTGGTCGACAGCGGCTTCGTCGGCCACGCCGAGGACACGGCAGCCCGCGCCCGCGCCGGTGACGTCGGCCTGGTCGTGAACACCCATTGGCACTCCGACCACGTCGGTGGCAACGCCCTCCTGCGGGTGGGCGGCGCCGGCATCGCCGCCGGTGCCCCTGAGGCGGACGCCGTCGCCCGCCGGGACCCGGGCTGCTGCGCTGCGGAATATCTCGACCAGTCCGTAGGCCCCTACACCGTCGACGTGGCGCTCGACGACGGTCAGGTCCTGCGCCTCGGTGAAGCCGACCGGGAAGTGGTCCGCACCCCCGGGCACACGCCCGGACACCTCGCGCTGTGGCAGCCGGAAGAGCGGCTCCTCGTGGTCGGGGACGCGCTGTCGGACTACGACGTCGGCTGGGTGAACCTCGCCCTCGACAGGCCCGACACGGCCGCCACCGCTCTCGCCTCTCTGAGAGCCTGTCGGGTGGCAGTTGATTACGCCGAGCACGGGCCGCTGACGGCCTCGGAGTTGTCACACTGGCACACACCACATGATCATTCCGGGGCCGCCGCCGTGCCTGGAGAGCAGATCGCAACCATCACGCGTCTCGCATGACCAGGCACCCCGACACGCCTTCTTTCAGAGGAAGACGCGCGCCACCTCCAGCCACTTCTGAGCGTCCTCGCCGGTCGCCGTCATGTTGGTCTCGGACCAGGGGCGACGCCGGGTGACACACAGGCAGAAGTCGATAGCGCCGCCCTGTACCCGTTGTGCGGCAGCCTCGGGGCCCCACACCCAGGTCCGTCCGTCAGGTGCTGTCAGCTAGACGCGGAAGGGGTCCGCCGGCTCAGGCAGTCCGACGGCGGCGAAGGACAGCGCCCGTCCCAACACCCCCAGCGACGCCACGTGCTGCAGTCGATCCGTCGGACGGTGCGCCACGCCCACAGCATCGAAGACGTCCTGCCCGTGTGTCCAGGTTTCCATCAGACGAAGGGGCGCCATCAGGGCCGGGGTCACCTTCGACATGTACCAGGGGAAGGCGTGGTCCCATGGCGTGTCGCGCAGTGCCGCCGCCAGTTCCGCTCGACCGGCCCGCCACTCGTCCAGGAGTACCGACCGCGGTTTGGCCGCTCCCGCGGCGGCGGCCTTGTCTGCGTACCCGCTGCCTTCGGCTTCCGCCCGCCTGAGCTCGGCGCCGAACGCGTCCGGAGTGCGTAAGGCGCTGAGTGCGTTCGCGTCCGCCCACGCGAGGTGGGCTATCTGGTGGGCGACCGTCCAGCCCGGTGCCGGTGTCGGTATGGACCAGTCGTCCACTGCCCTGACCAGGACGTCGAGCTCGTCGCCCTCAGCCACCAGCGCGGACAGGACACCGGCGTCATCTACATCGGGGACGGCGAGGTTGTAGTTCAACATGTGCGCCATGGTGCCACTCCTTCCTGACCAACGGCGGAGACGAAGTGTGCGGCCGCCCCGGCCCGGACGCGCCGTCAGTGGAGGGCGTCGGAAAGGCGGGTGAAGCTGTGGCCGGTGGCCAGCAGTTGGGGGACGGCGGCGGTGATGCCTCGGGCAGTGCCGCCGTGGGGGTGGTTCATGTGGCAGATGACGATGGATCCGCCGGGGGCCGCGGCGACCGTCGTACGGACCTGTTCGGGGGTGAAGGTGGCGCCGCCGTCGCCGTTGACCGAGAAGCTGACGAAGCGCTCTCCCAGGGCGGTGACGATCCGTGCCGCGACGTCGTCGCAGTAGGCGGTGCCGGAGCGGAAGAAGCGTGGCGGCGTGCCCAGCAGCCGGGTGAGCTTGGTCTGGTTGCCGGAGATCTCGTCGTACACCTCGGCGGCGCTGCGGGTACCGGGGATGCCGTAGGCGGAGCGGCCGGTGACCGAAAGCGGGCGGTGACGGGTGCCGTGGTTGGCGATCTCGAACAGCGGCTCGGCGGCCAGCCGACGGAAGATGGCGGGGTTGGCGTCGATCCAGCGGGAGTTGATGAACAAGGTCGCCGGTATCTCCCGTCGACGCAGGAAGTCGATCAACGCACGGTCGTAGCCGCTGCCGCCCGGGCCGCCGCAGGCGTCGAAGGTCAGCGCGATCACGCGTCGGGCGGTCGGCAGCGCGTGGACCACGGCGGGTGCGTCGAAGCCCCAGGTATGCGGCACCGCGTGCCCGTAGCGGGCCACGATGTCCGCGCGGGTGACGGCGCGGGACGCGGTGGGCGCGGTGGCCGACGGGCTGGCGCCCGGGGTGCTTGTGCCGCTTGCGGTCGCCGCGGTTGTGGAGGGGGAACCGGTGACGGAAGCGCTGCGGTCGACCGTGCTCTGGGGCCCCGCACAGCCGGCGAGCGCCCCTCCCGCCAGGGCCGCCAGCACCGCCCGGCGACTGGGTGTCATCCGTTCCCCTTGTTCGAAGATCCTTGACGGGACACCCCGCTACGGGAACCGTACGCGGCGGAAGGGACATGATCAGTAAGAGGGCGGCAAGGGTTCGCCAACAATCCCTTGTGGATCGTTTGCCGCGCCGGTCACGGGGCCCGGCGTGCTCGAGCGGCGGCGGGACTGCGCCCGCTCGCCGCTCAGATGGTCTTCTCGGCCTTGGCCGCCGCCTCCTCGGTGCGGCGCAGCTCCTGGTAGCGCTTCCACAGTTCGGGCCGGGAGTCGTCCATGTACCAGGCACGCAGGAAGAGTTCGAGGAAGGCGCTCTCCGTCTCGCCGCCGCCGCGGCGGTACAGCTCCGGGTCCGACTCGACCAGCGCGGAGACCGGCCGCCGGCCGTCCGGGGTCTCGGCCACGGTCACCCGGAAGATGGCACGACCGGTCCCACTGCGATGCAGCGTCAGCTGGTCGCCCTCCAGGTACGCGTCCCACTTCTCGTCCATGCTCAGCGCCCGCACACCGTGCCGGACACGCTGCCACTGCCCCGGAGTCCACACCAGCTCCGGCACCGGAACCGGCTCGGGGCGGCGCAGCGGTGTCACGTCGCGACCCAGCCCGGCGCGGCTGAGGTCCTCGCCCGGTTCGCCCTCGCGCACCCACTCCGGTAGCGCCTCCGACGCAGCCCGCCACGCGGCAGGTATCCCCGCCGTGCCCACCCGAGCGGCGACGATTCCGCCGACGATCGCGCAGGTGGTGTCGACGTCCCCGCCCACCGACGCGCACGCCCACAACGCCTCCGCGAAGTCCTCCAGGTGCCGGGCCGCGCACCACAGGGCGAAGGGCACGGTGTCCGCCGCGCTCACCCGCCGGCCGTTGCCCAACCGGTGCGCCGCGTACTCGGCGTGCGGCTGGCCCAGCAGCTCCCGCGCCTCGGCCACCCCCGAACGGACCCGCCCCTGGGGTGTCAGCTCCTCCACCGCCGCCAGCAACTGGGCTCCGGTCACCGGCCGAACGCGCCCGCGGGCGGCGCACGCGGCTCCCACCGCCACGGCGACCGCCCCGGCCACCGCCTCCGGATGGGTGTGCGTCACCCGCGCCGACCGCCCGGCCTGCGCGGCTGCCTCGGCCAGATCCACGGCGAACCAAGCGCCCAAAGGCGCCACCCGCATCGCGGCCCCATTGCCCCACGACCCCTGGCCGTCGAACAGTTCCGCGGCCAGTTCCTGCCACCTGCCGCCCTCGCGTACCAGGCGCAGCAGCCGGTTCATCGCCGGACCGTAGCCTCGGTCGAAGTCGTGCCTGTGGGCGAAACCGTGCGCCAGTTCATGCTGGTCCACGCTGCCGCGCCGACGCAGCACGTCGAAGACCGAGCAGGCCATCTCCGTGTCGTCCGTCCACGGCCACTGCCCGGCAGGCAATCGCCGCTCCCGCAGGCCGGGGAGATTGTCCGGTACGAAGAACTGGGCGCCGAAGGCGTCACCCACCGCCAAGCCGCGCAGGGCGTCGCGGGCGGCGGAGCGGTGATCGAAGGAAGGGCAGGCGGAAGGATCGAGGAAGGGGATTTCAGCGGGCATCTCTCCCATCCTGCCAAGCCGACCTGCCGCAGCGCCACGGCAATTGCCGGGCGTTGGCTGCTTCGCGGGCCTGGTGCTGAGTCATCCCATATGAGGCGTCCCGGGTGTCCTGCCGGCAGGGCACCCGGTCGGCGAGCAGCCGGGAGTGGCGGATGGGACTTCTGGGCATGGTGCGTTGGGGGAACAGACCCCGTGCGCGGAGAGTCAGACTTGCCTCGATCTCTGGTCCTAGGCTGGGTTTCCCACTCCGCCCAGGAGAGTTCCTCCGGTCCGGACAACCGTGTTCCCGTCAGATCCCTGGCAGAGAGCACCCAACAATGGAGCGCGCATGGCCTACGAGGCGATGGGTGATGACGTCTACCAGCCGGACAGGTCGGAGGTACAGGACGACGCCGGACTGCTGGACGTCTCGGACACCCTCGACGACCGCGGCATCGACGAGGCTCTCGACGAGGGCTACTCACCCCCGGAGAAGCCCTGGGGCGTGGAGCACACCGGCGTCACGGCGGCGGAGCGGCAACGAGGGGAGAGCCTGGACGAGCGGCTTGCCGAGGAGGTCCCCGATATCGCCGACCAGGACGGCGACGGTATCGGGGACCTTTGGGACGGCGACGGGGAACTCATCGACGACGAGGTCGGAGACCTGCGGGCGGGCCGCCTCATCGCGCCGGACGAGGGCGCTCATGAGGACACCGAAAAGGACCTGATTGCTTACGACGTCGGCATCGACGGGGCGGGCGCATCGGCCGAGGAGGCCGCGATGCACGTGATCCCCGACTCCGAGTCCTTCTGACCTGCCCGGTCCGTCGACCTCCTGGCCTGCCTGATCTGTCTCCACCGACAGGGACAGAAACGGGCGCGCGGACGTCGGTACGCCGCGAAGCTGCCGTCAGCGGTGGAAGGCGGCACCGAAGTGCGCGCCGGACACGGGCGCGGCCAGGGTGCGCGGTCCGAAGCTCACCGACCTGGTCGCGGTGACACCGGATGCGGTGCCGGGGAAGACCCATACGGCTCCCGAGCCGCTGTTCTCCTCGGGTGCCGAGACGGCGACGTGCCCGCCGACGACGGCGGTGCGGCTGCCGAACCGGTCACCGTTCTCGGCCGTACCGGGCACCCCGGCCGTGTTCTGGCTGAAGACCTGGACCCTGGTGCCGGAAAGACCCGTCGAGCCGCCCCTGAGGACGGCGAAGGTGCCGGCGTCGGTCCGGCCGGCGAGGTCCTCGCCGGGGACACCGGTGACGACGTCGGCGTAACCGTCGCCGGTGACGTCGCCGACGGAGACGTCGGTGCCGAAGCGGTCGCCGCTCTCCCCCGCCCCGGGGACTCCGGGGGTGTTCTGGCCGATCAGCGTGGCGCGCGCCGCGAACCCGTTCGCCGTGCCGCGCACCACGCCCACGAGCCCGCCCCCTGCCGCCGTGCTGCGGCCGAAGACGACGTCCGACCGGCCGTCGGCGTCGATGTCACCGAGGGCGATGCTGTCCGCGGACGCGGTGTCGGGGTAGGCGATGAACGGCCCTGCCACCAGACCGTTCTCAGTCCCCTTCAGCAGTCGCAGACGGGGCGGCGCGATCGCCCCTCCGTCGTCCGAGTCCCACGGACCACTGCTGACCACCAGGTCGGTGGTGCCGTCGCCGTCCACATCGCCCGCTTCCATGGCGTAGACACGGACGTCGAGGTCGACGAGGGGGCCGGTGCGGGCCGCTGAACCGCTTCGGCTGAAGGGCCCGTACCGCATCTGATAGGCCGTCGCCAGGTCCAGGTGTCCATCGCCGTCGAAGTCACCGGCCCGGGTCTCCGCCCGGCCGTGGCCGACCGTGGTGGCGGTAGCGAGCCCGCCCACCCCTCCCCACACGACGGTCTGCAGCCCGACGTCACGCGCACTGCCGATGTCCTCGCCCGGGGCTCCGACCACCAGGTCGGTGAATCCGTCACCGTCCAGGTCGGCGGCCGTGAGCGGGCCGCCGAAGTGGTCACCCGTCTCCGCCGTGCCGGGTATCCCGTAACGGTCCTGGCTGATCACCTGACGCTTGACACCGTTCGGGCCCTCGGCCATGCCGTAGACGACAGCGACGTATCCGGCGCCCGCCTTGCCGTTGACAGTGCCGCCAGGGGCGGCGATCGCGACGTCGGTGTATCCGTCACCGTCGAAGTCGGCACGCACGGACGCCGCGGCATCGGCGGCGAGGGCGCCCGCGGGGGCGTCTTCGGCGTAGGACACCGCTGTCGCCGTCCCCGTCACGGCCATGACGGCGGCGGCGACAGCGACGGCGGACACGTGGAATCTTCGGGAGGACATGGCAAACCCCTAGGAATGGAGGGCAGTGGGCCGCACTTGTCACGCGCACGGCAACCACCAAGACCCGCACGGGGCGCCAACGGTTGTACGCCACCCCTTCACCTGGGATTCATCCCGAACAGTCCGCGCGTATCCCGGGCCGTTCCATCTCCGGGATCTCCAGCGGAAATAGACTCGAGAGGACTGTCAGGAGATCCTCATGGACTACTTCGACCTCGGGACTTTGACCCGGCCCGTGTCGACCCGTGCGCCGGAGGCACAGTGCTGGTTCGACCGCGGTCTGGTGTGGAGTTACGCGTTCAACCACGAAGAGGCGGTCACCTGCTTCGAATCGGCGGCCGCCGCGGATCCCGACTGCGCCATGGCGTACTGGGGTGTCGCATACGCTCTGGGCCCCAACTACAACAAACCTTGGGAGTTCTTCGACGACGTCGATCTGCGGCACACGGTGGAACGGACGCACGCCGCCGTCGAACGGGCGCACGCGCTGTGCGGCAGGGCCACGCCGATCGAGCGCGCACTCATCGAGGCGCTGCGCGAGCGCTATCCCGCCTCGCGCGCCGTCGAGGACTGCTCTGTCTGGAACGAGCCGTACGCCGAGGCCATGCGTGCCGTGTACGAACTCGCGCCCGACGACCCTGATGTCGCCACGCTCTACGCGGACGCGCTGATGAACCTCACCCCGTGGCAGCTGTGGAACCTGCGCACCGGTGAGCCCGCCCCCGGTGCGCGCACGCTGGAGGCGAAGGCCGTCCTCGACCGCGCGTTGCTGACCGAGACGGGCGCCGGTCACCCTGGCATCCTGCACATGTACATCCATCTGATGGAGATGTCGCCGACGCCGGAGGAGGCCCTCACCGTCGCCGACCGGCTGCCGGGACTGGTACCGGACGCGGGGCACCTGCAGCACATGCCCTCCCACCTCGACGTGCTGTGCGGGGACTACCGGCGGGTCGTGTCGGCCAACAGTGCCGCGATCAAGGCCGACGAGAAGTACCTGCGACGGGCCGGCGCGATGAACTTCTACACGCTGTACCGCTCGCACGACTATCACTTCAAGATCTACGGCGCGATGTTCCTCGGCCGGTCCAGGACGGCGCTGGAGACGGCCGCGCAGCTGGAGGCGTCCATCCCCGAGGATCTGCTCCGTGTGGAGAGCCCGCCCATGGCCGACTGGCTGGAGGGGTTCCTCGCCATGCGGGTGCACGTACTGATCCGGTTCGGCCGGTGGGAGGAGATCCTCGCGCTGCCGATGCCCTCCGACCCGCAGTTGTACTGCGTCACCACGGCGATGCTGCACTACGCGCGCGCAGTGGCGTACTCCGCCACCGGGGCGACCGCCGAGGCCGAGGCCGAACGCGAGCTGTTCCGCCGCGCGGTCGCACGGGTTCCCCAGACGCGGACGCTGTTCAACAACACCTGCCGGGACATCCTGGCCATCGCCGCCGCCATGCTCGACGGCGAACTCGAGTACCGCAGGGGCGAGTACGACCTCGCATTCGCCTCCCTGCGGCGCTCCATCGAACTCGACGACCACCTGCCCTATGACGAACCATGGGGCTGGATGCAGCCGACCCGTCACGCCTACGGGGCGCTCCTGCTCGAACAGGGCCGAGTCGAGGAGGCCGAGGCCGTCTACCGGGCCGACCTCGGACTCGACGACACGCTGCCCAGGTCCTCACAACATCCCGGAAACGTCTGGGCACTCCACGGCTTCCACGAATGCCTCGTACGGCTCGGCAAGACGGGGGAAGCCCGCATCATCGCCCAGCAACTCACCCTGGCCACCGCACTGGCGGACGTCCCCATCGAGGCGTCGTGCTTCTGCCGACGCGACACCGCGGGCCCGACGAGCCCCTGCTGCGCCGAACAGCCAAGTGGGAATCGCTCAGCGACCGGCCGCGGGGACCAGACTCTTCGATTCCGGTCCCCGAGCTGAGAAAACAGTGCTGTGACCGGTTCAGTTGACGCTCTGCCCGCCGCCGACCAACAGTGTCTGACCGGTGATGCAAGAGGAGAGGTCCGACAGCAGGGGTGCGAATCACCCTCGGGTTGACGCTGTCGACGCTGTTGACACGGATGCCGTCGGGGCCGAACGGTGGGGCGCCGTCGCCGAGGTGCTGCCGCTGGAACGGGTGCTGCCCCGGGCCCAGGGACTCGCGGAGCAGCTCGCCACCAAGCCGCAACTGCTCACCCGCTGCCTGGCCGTCACCCCGCGACAGCGGATCAGCCGCCGCATCGCCGAAGGCACGCAACTGGGCATGGCGCTCGAGGGCCGCACCGCGGCCGACCGCGCGTACGGAAGCGGGGGACGGAGCGTGACCGCCGCCGACCGCTGGATCGGTGCACTGCACGATTCGTCCCAGCGGCTGGGGCACGCTGTCGCCGACCGGCTCACCGAGGCCTCGTTCGCCGAGGGCTGGACCATCGGCCAGGTGCTGTCCCACCTGAGCAGCGGCGTGGAGATCTCCACCGCCCTCGTGGAACGGGGCCTCAAGCGCGATGAACGGGGCCCGGTCCGCGAAGAGCTGCTGCCGGTGTGGGAGTGGTGGGACGCGATGTCCCCCGTCGAACGGCGCGGGCGACGGGAGGCCGACGAATGCCAGCTGGCGCTTCTGGACTCGGTCGACCCCAGGCAGCGCACGTCCCTGCGCGTCCCGTACTTCGCCGGCCTGCTCGATCTGGCGTCGTACGCCGGCCAGCGGCTGTACGTGCAGGCCGTACACGCCGGGGACGTCATGGTCGCACCGGACCGGCGGGCGGTCCTCGCCGCACCCGACGTGGTGCTGCTCTGGGAGCGGATCGACCTGGTGGCCACCCGCTTCCGCAACGCCGACGCCCTGACCCGCCTCGCACCGCAGCGCGTCCAAGCGAAGCTCACCGACCCCTCCCACCGACCCCACCGCCCTCCTGACGGACCCCGCGGAGTCGGCACTGCGGCTCGCCTATGGCCGCAACCGCCCTCAGGACCCCCTGACCGCCACCGGCACGGTCATCCTCGACGACCTGCGGACGCCCTTCCCCGGTTTTTGACCGGCCTCCGATCGGCCGCAGCCGTCACCGCCCATGGAACAGCTTGCGATCCGCCACCCGCCGTCGGCGGTGAGCCGAGCGGATCGCCACGTCCCGAGGAACGATGGAATCATGAACACTTCACCAGAAACCACTCCAGAAGCCACCGCCAGCGACACGGCGCAAGACACCTACGACGTGATCGTGCTCGGGGCCGGCCCGGTCGGCCAGAACGCCGCCGACCACGCCCGCGCGGCCGGGCTCACCGTCGCCGTGGTCGAGCGTGAACTGGTCGGCGGGGAGTGCTCGTACTGGGCCTGCGTGCCCAGTAAGGCACTGCTGCGGCCGGTCATCGCCGTCTCGGACGCGCGCCGGGTCGACGGTGTCCGCCAGGCGATCACCGGACGGCTCGACACGGCCAGGGTCTTCGCCCGGCGCGATCACTACGTCACCGACTGGGACGATTCCGGGCAGGCCAACTGGGTCAAGTCCATCGGCGCCGACCTGTTCCGCGGGCAGGGCCGGATCGACGGACCGCGCCGGGTGACCGTCACCTCCTCCGACGGCGGGCGCCGCACCCTCGACGCCCGGCACGCGGTCGCCATCGCCACCGGCAGTCGCCCCGTACTGCCCGACGTACCAGGCATCGAGGAAGCCCGCCCCTGGACCAACCGCGAGGGCACCGACTCCAGCCATGTGCCCGGCCGGCTCGCCATCGTCGGCGGCGGCGGAGTGGGCGTGGAAATGGCCACCCTGTGGCAGGGCCTCGGCGCCCAGGTCACTCTGCTGGCCCGCCGCCCGCTGCTGCCTCGGATGGAGCCCTTCGTCGGCGACGTGGTCACGCAAGGGCTCACAGAGGCAGGCGCGGACGTACGCATCGGAGTCTCGGTGGCCGGACTGAGCCGCCCAGACCCGGCGGGCCCGGTCACATTGAGCCTCGACGACGGGAGCCGGATGGAGGCCGATGAGGTCATGTTCGCCACCGGTCGGGCGCCGCGCACCGACGACATCGGCCTGGAGACCGTGGGCCTGACCCCTGGATCGTGGCTCGATGTCGACGAGACCTGTCTCGTCCGAGGAATGGAGGGCACCTGGCTCTACGCCCTCGGTGACGTCAACCACCGCGCCCTGCTCACCCACCAGGGCAAGTACCAGGCGCGGACGGCGGGCGACGCGATCGGCGCCCGCGCCAAGGGGCTGCCGCTCGACAACGGACCCTGGGGCGACCACGCCACCACCGCCGACCAGCACGCCGTGCCGCAGGTCTTCTTCTCCGACCCCGAGGCCGCTGCCGTGGGCCTGTCCGCCGAACAGGCCACCGGGGCCGGCCACCGCGTCTCCGTGGTGGACGTGGACTTCGCCCAGGTCCAGGGGGCGAACCTGTACGCCGACGGCTACCAGGGCCAAGCCCGCATGGTCGTCGACCTCGACCGTGAGGTCCTCCTCGGGGTGACCTTCGTCGGCCCCGGCGTCAGCGAACTGCTGCACTCCGCGACCGTCGCCGTCGCGGGTGAGATCCCCCTCAAGCGACTGCGGCACGCCGTCGCCTGCTTCCCCACCGTCAGCGAAATCTGGCTGTTCATGCTCAAGGCGTACAAGAGTTGGCCAGGGCTCTGAACGGGATGGTTCACCGGGTCGTGGTTCGCGTGGGTGGGCGCCGGGGGGACTTACTTCCACCGCTGCTACTCGGTCGGCGACGACGCCTTGCGGGGATTCAACCGCCGCCGCAAAGCGCTGGGGCGGACGCCGCTTCGCACAGGCGGCCTGGCCGGGACACCCGGCCATCACTCGCCCGCGCCGGTATGGACGACACCGCCTTCGGACCCGGCATGAAGAAGAACAGCCGCAAGGATGTCGCCCGCCAGGGCTTTCTGGCCTTGATGGACGGACGAGCGCGCTGGTCGAAGTTACCGGTCTTCCCCCAGTACATCGCCGGAGCCCAGTCGTCGCGCAGGGACCGCGTGACGCCCGTGTGGTCTGCGGTCCTCTGGAGGCTTGTCTGACCGACGCCCGCTTGGCCGCGTTCGGCGTTGCGCAATGCGGGCAGCAGCAGCTGCGTGAGGCGGTAGCGGCTGAGGTAGTTGACCGCGAAGAACGGGTGCAGTCCGTCCGCCGTGCGCACGTCCTTGAAGACCATCACTCCGGTCGAGTGCGGGATCGCGTCGATGCGGTCGTGTTCTGCCAGGACTCGCGCGGCGGCGTCTCGTACGCCGTCGTGGGTGGACAGGTCGACGGCGTGGAAGGAGACGCGGTCGCTCGCGTCTCCCAGGGACGCCAGCGCCTCTCTCCTCTAGCGTTGGTCGCGGCCGAGGAGGACGACGCGATGGCCCCGGGCGACGAAGTCCTTTGCCGCTTGCAGGCCCATGCCGCTGTTGCCGCCGCTGACGAGGATGGTGTGCATGGCGCTGATTCGACGGGGGCGGCGCGGTCCCGTCCTCGTGGGATCGCACCGCCCGTGAATCGGGTGTGTCGTTCGGATCAGGCGCTGACGAGGTGCTCGGCCCGGTCACGCAGGGTGTGGAGGTCCCAGTACGCCGACGCGATGTCGTCCGGAGCACGATAGGGAATGCCCTCAGGTCCCTGCTCGGCGATCATCACGTTGATGGCGACCGTGGCGGCGTGGACGCCCTTCTCGCTGAGTGTGTTGTGGAGGTTGTGGACCCAGTTGCGCAGGCCGGCCTGGGCGGTGTTCATGGTGGCCAGCTGGGGATACGGGGTGATCGCGCCGCCGCCCGTGGTGAACAGCAGGGTGCCCGCACCGGCTTCCAGCATCGCCGGAAGCACCGCACGTACGGCCGTGACGGCGCCGTAGAGGACGCCTTCGACCTGCGGCGCGAGGTTCTCGACCGTGACCTCCTCCGGGGCCACCATGGCGAGGCCTCCGTGGGGAGAGAACTCCAGCACGTCGATGCGTCCGAAGCGCGCGGATGCGGCTTCCAGCGCCTCGGTGAGCTGGGCGTGGTCGCTGGTGTCGGCCGCGAAGCCGGCTGCGTCGACACCGGCCGCGGACAGCTCCTTCGCGAGGCCGTCGAGCTTGTGCTGGTTGCGCGAGATCAAGGCGACGTCGAAGCCATGGCCGCCGAAGACCTTGGCGATCGACAGACCCAGGCCGGGTCCCGCTCCGACGATGGCGATGGTAGGCACGTTCTCTGCTCCTTGTTGTTTCTGTTCGGTACCCGGCGTGCGGCCAGGCGGGTGTGGGGGCGAGTGGTCACTTCCGACAGGACGGGAAGGAGCCGTCGGGGAGCGTCCAGCCGGAGGGACAGGGCACTCCAAGCTTGAAGTCTCTAGCGAAAGCGACCGAACACCGATGAACGTCTTCCTGTAAATCCTGGCGGGACTGCTGCTGGCCGCGTCCGGACTGGAACGGGCCAAGGACGTCCAGTCCGACCCGGTCAAGATGATCGGCACACTGGAGGTGCTCGCCGCGACGAGGCCTCGTCGATCGGGGCCGTGGCCGGCGATGCCGCCACGCACACCGGTGTCCCGCCCCTGCTGACCGGCTCCCTATCGTCCTGCCACGGCCTCGACGGAGACGTCCCACAGACGGGCGGCGGTGTCCGGGTCGAGTGCGTAGTCGGCGACACCGCCGTGGGGGTTGTCCGGGCTCAGCGGCTCAGCCTCGTTGCAGTCCTCGAAGTAGCGGCCGCCGACGCCGTCGAGCAGGGGGGAGGCCGCGACCAGGACCGAAGTGGCCGCCCCCTGCTCCGTCGTCTTCCACGGCAGCTCCGGGGCACCGCTCTCCGCATAGCGGGCCAGCAGCTCGGGGTCGACGTGCCGCATCAGGTTGGTGCGGACCACCCCGGGCATGACGGCGTTGACGGTGATGCCGTTCTCGGCCCACCGCCGGGTGGCCTCGACCGCGAACAGCGCGTTGGCCGTCTTCGACTGGCCGTAGGCGGACTGCGGGTCGTAGGGGCGGCTCTCGTGGTGAATGTCCTCGAAGACGACCGGTGAGAGCCGGTGCTGTGACGAGCTCACCGAGACGACGCGGGCTGCACCCGCCGCGGCGAGCGCCGGGTGCAGCCCGGTGGCCAGCGCGAAGTGACCGTAGTGGTTGGTGGCGAAGTGCAGTTCCCAGCCCTGCGGAGTGCGCGTGAGCGGGGGTCCCATGATGCCCGCGTTGTTGATGAGCACGTGCAGGGGGCCGCGCCAGCCGGTGACGAACGCGGCGACCGAGTCCTGATCGGCGAGGTCCAGCGATGCGACGAGGACGTCCTTGTTGCCGGTGGCGGCGGTGATCTCCTGTGCCGCGCTCTCACCGGCGGCAGGGTCGCGAACCGCGAGGGTCACCTCGGCGCCTGCGCCGGCCAGCGCGCGGGCGGTCTCCAGGCCGATGCCCGACGTCGCGCCCGTGACAACGACTCGGCGGCCGGACAGGTCGACGCCGGACACCACTTCGGCGGCGGTGGACTGGTCCGTGAAGGGGGTGGTGATGCGGGTGGTCACTGTCGTGATCCTTTCCGTGGGTTGCGCGGTGGGACCGCGCCGGAGTGTGCGCCTGAGGCCCCGGCGCGCGACGCCAAGCACCGACACACCGGGGCACGGTCGTCTACTGCGAGGAGAAGGAGCCCGGCACGGGGCGAATCAATGTTTTCGGCGACGAACGACGCCACGAGTCGGCCGTCCGCGGCGAACGGCGTCGGCGTATCCGTAGCTGCGGCCGCGGCCGGCACAGGGGCTGCGGTGCGCCATCAGCAGGCGGTCGTCCACGGAGAACGGCTCGTGCCGGGCGCCGGCCGTGGGGGCAGTGCGGCCCCGGAAGGCCGAACCGATGCCGGGAGCCCGCGCCTACGGGCTGGTCAGCGGCATGACCCGGCGGTACACGGGCACGGCGACCACCGCGACGGCCACGTGTATGACCAACAGGGCCAGCACGCCGACCACTCCGCCGTCCTCGAAGAGGAAGAAGTCGGGGATGAAGGACAGCACGACCACGGCCGGGACGAGCCACCGGAACAACGCGGCGGGATCCTTCGCCCTCTTGCGCACCACGGCCCAGCCGACGGCGCCGACGATCACGCCCACAGCGGTCAGGAATATGTACGAGCCCGGGTCGAGGGGCCCGAAGTCGTCGGGCTTGTCCGCCACCGCCCGGGCGAGGAGGGCCAGGAGGGAGTCGACCGCGCTGGCGGCCACGATGGCGGCGAGGACACCGACCACGGCGGTCAGCGGGCCGCGTCGTGCGGGGGAGGTACGGGCGAGAGAAGACATGAGCTCCTCGGCTCCTGTTCAGGGGGATGCAGGGATCGCTTGAGGACGGGGTGGCCGACTCGGCCGCACAGGGCCCGCAAGGTGGGCAACCACTCGCCCAGCGACTTCAACCTTGTAGTAACCGTAACATCGGATCACTTCACCAAACAAGTGATCGCAGTGTGTCGATCACTTCATCGATATACTTGCCGGATGGATGAAGCAGCGGAGCCGCAGTGGCTTGACGCCGAGGAACAATGGAATTGGTTCCAGTTCGCCTACGCGCTGGTCCGGGTGCCGGCCGCTCTCGAAGCGCAGGCGCAGCGCGACGCGGGCATCGGTCACTTCGAGTACCTCGTGCTCTCCGCGCTGTCCATGGCACCCGAACACACCCTGCGCATGAGTGACCTGGCGGAGTTCACCGCCAGCGCGCTCTCCCGGCTGTCCAACGCCGTCAGCCGACTGGAGAAGCGTGACTGGGTGCACCGCGAGCCGGATCCGGCCGACGGCCGCTACACACTCGCCACCCTGACCGAGGACGGCCTGGCCAAGGTGGAGATCAGCGCGCCCGGCCACGTGGCGGAGGTCCGCCGCATCGTCTTCGACCCGCTGACCAAGGCGCAGCAGCGCCAGCTCGGGGTCATCGCGCAGCGCATGCTGCGGGCCATCGAACCGGACCACACGTCGGTCGAGGAGCGTGCCCGACGCGCCTTCGGCGTGAACGGCTGAGGGAACACGGCGGCCCGCGCGGTCTGAACGGCATCGCCTCACCCGTCGCTTGCCCTGACGAGCCCCGCCTCGTAGGCGAAGACGACGGCCTGTGCCCGGTCCCGTAGGTCCAGTTTGTCGAGGATCCGGCCCAGATGTTTCTTCGCGGTCGCCTCGGCGAGGTCGAGGGTGGCGGCGATCTCCGTGTTGGACAGCCCCTTGGCCACTTCGACGAGCACCTCTCGTTCCCGCGCCGTCAGCCGCTCCAGTCGGCGGTCCGCCGTCCGCGGGCCGCCGGGCAGCTGGCGGGCGAAGGTGTCCAGCAGCCTGCGGGTGATCCGGGGCGAGACGACCGCGTCGCCGGCCGCGACGCTACGGATCGCCGCCAACAGCTCTTCCGGCAGGGCGTTCTTCAGCAGAAAGCCCGACGCTCCCGCCCTGAGCCCGGAGAAGGCGTACTCGTCCAGGTCGAAGGTGGTCAGGATGAGCACCCGGGTCTCCGGGCGGTGCGACACGATGGACGCCGTCGCCTCGATGCCGTCCGTGCCGGGCATCCGTACGTCCATCAGCACCACGTCCGGCTTCAGCTCACGCGCCAGCCGGGCCGCGGTGGCACCGTCGCCCGCCTCGCCGACCGCCACCATGTCGGCCTGTGCGTCGAGCACCATCCGGAAGGCCATGCGCAGCAGCGGTTCGTCGTCCACCAGCAGCACGTTGATCGGCGTCATCCCCGCGCCCCCGTCAGATCGAGGCGGGCCACGACCCGCCAGCCGCCGTGCGGGCCCGCCGGGCCGGCCTCCAGCTCACCGCCGTACGCCGCCGCGCGCTCCCGCATGCCGTGGATGCCGTGCCCGAAGGACGCCCCGGGTTGCGAACCCGGCGCCGACGGCCCGTCGTCCGTGACCGTGACTCCCACTTCCTGCGCCGCGCACCGCACGCGTACCTCGGCCGACGTACCGTCCGGCGTGTGCTTGAGAGTGTTGGTCAGCGCCTCCTGGACGAGGCGGTAGACCGTGAGCTGGGCGGCGGCGGGCAGCGGTGTCGCATCCCCGGCCACCTCCAGTCGGACCGGAAGCCCCGCCGCGCGGACCTGCTCGGCCAGTGACTCCAGTTCGGCGATGTCCGGCACGGGGTGACGCAGGGCGTCCGTCTCGTCGTCGCGCAGAACGCCGAGGAATCGCCGCATGTCCGTCAGGGCCTGCCGGCCCGTGCCGGAAATCTGCCGCATCGCGACGGTGGCCTGGCCCGGGTCATGACGCTGGGCGAAGACGGCACCGTCGGCCAGGGCCACCATGACCGAGAGATTGTGCGTGACGATGTCGTGCATCTCGCGCGCGATCCGCGCCCGCTCGCCCGCGACGGCGAGCCGGGCCTGCTGATCGCGCTCATGCTCCAGCCGTACGGCCCGGTCCTCCAGGGAAGCCAGGTGGGCGCGCCGGATGCGGATGTTGGCACCCAGCACGGCGGCTGCCAGCGTCATCGCGCTCAGCGAGACGAAGCTCCACAGCTGCGGCTGTCGTGACGCCCAACGCAGGCAGGTGAGCAGGTTGCCCAGCTCCAGGACGGAGAGGGCCACCAGGGCCGGCCTCCAAGGGCGGTGAGCGGCGACCGTGTACAGGGCGACCAGCAGCGCGGCGTCCTCGGGCATCGGGCGGACACCGAACCCCCACTGCACGAAGGCGGCCGCCGCCATCACGCCGAACACCGCCAGCGGGGCCCGCCGTCGCCACACCAGGGGTACGACGAGGGCGAGTTGGAGCGGGAGCAGCACGGGTCGCTCGCCGAGTACGTCCGACAGCGAACGCACGGCGGGCGTCAGCATCAGTGCAGTCAGGGCGCTGTCCACCAGCAGCGTGCGGCAGGCGGTGAACGTCCTCACCGACGCCCGCACGTCGTGCCGTTCCCGCGGACTCATCAGGCGTCCCGGCGCTTCAGGACCACCGCTGCCGCCACGAGCGCGGCGACCGCGTACAGGCCGAACACGGCGAATCCGGTCCACGGCTGAAGCTGGTGCGCCTCGGGCGTCGTCTCCAGCAGGGACATGGCCGCGTTGCTCGGCAGGTACTGGTTGACATGGTCCGCCACGGACGACGGCAGCAGTTCGGCCAGCGACGGCAGTACCAGCATCAGCCCGAAGAAGGACGCGAGGCCGCCCGCCGTGCTGCGCACGATGGTGCCGATGCCCACGCTCAGGACGGCCAGCACGGTGAGGTTGAGGCCGACGCCCATGACGACCCGCAACACCCCCGGGTCGCCGATCGACACGCCGTGGTCACCGAGGATCGCCTGCCCGGAGAAGAACGCCACCACCGCGGCGGCCGTCATCAGCACCCATGTCATCGCGCCGAACATCGCGGCCTTCGCCCAGAGCACGGGCAGCCGTTTGGGTACCGCGGCCAGCGACGCACGGATCATGCCCGTGGAGTACTCGCCGCTGATCACGAGCACGCCCAGGACCCCGATGACGAACAGGGCCAGGTAGTAGCCGCCGATGCTGAGCTGGGTCGGGTTGAGCCTCGCCTGGTCGGCCGTCGACATGTGCGGCCAGCGGTTCGCCGTCACGGCCGTCAGGATCAGCCCCAGCCCGATCACCGACACGACGGCGGCGACCAGGGTGAAGCCGGTGGAGCGCAAGGTGCGCAGTTTGACCCACTCGGAGTGGAGGACCCGGGCCGGTGTGACCTGGCCTGCTGCGTCGATGGTCATGGTGCTCATGCCGCGCTCCCCACGGTTCCCGTCACGTGCGATACGCCGTATTCCACGGCGTCCTTGGTCAGCTCCATGAACGCGTCCTCCAGCGAGGCCTGGACCGGCCGCAGTTCGGCCAGGGCGATCGAGTGGTCGGCGGCGATCCGGCCGATGCGCTCGCTCGCCAGCCCCGCCACCTCCAGGGACCCGCCCTCGTCGGACGCCAGCGACACCTCCGGCCCGGACAGCAGGGTGCGCAGTCGCATGGCGTCCTGCTCGTCCGCGGTCCGGACGAACACCCGGTCCAGGCCCGCCTGCCGGGTGAACTCCTCGACCGACGTGTCCGCGATCATCCGGCCCTTGCCGATCACGATCAGGTGTTCGGCGGTCAGCGCCATCTCGCTCATCAGATGCGAGGAGACCAGCACCGTACGGCCCTCGGCGGCAAGGGACTTGAGGAGGTTGCGGATCCAGAGAATGCCCTCCGGGTCCAGGCCGTTGACCGGCTCGTCCAGGATGAGGGTGG
The DNA here is from genome assembly GCF_044763085.1 of Streptomyces sp. NPDC096311. NCBI lineage: Bacteria > Bacillati > Actinomycetota > Actinomycetes > Kitasatosporales > Streptomycetaceae > Streptomyces > Streptomyces sp. NPDC096311. Next base: position 224,184 of record NZ_JBIWFN010000015.1, on the reverse strand, counting down.
CCGGATCACCGAGCAGGGCGCTGGCGATGCCGAGCCGCTGTCCCATGCCGAGCGAGAAGGCGCCCGCTCGCTTGCGGGCCACGGACCGCAGACCGACGATGTCGATCACCTCGTCGATACGGCGGCGCGGTATCCCCGTGGTGACGGCCAGTGCGAGCAGGTGGTTGTAGGCCGAGCGCCCGGTGTGGACGGCCCGGGCCTCCAGCATCGCGCCCACCTCGCGCAGGGGTGCCGGGTGGTCGGCGTAGGGCTTTCCGTTGACGGTCACCGAGCCGGACGTCGGCGCGTCCAGGCCGAGGATCATCCGCATCGTGGTGGACTTCCCGGCGCCGTTCGGGCCCAGGAATCCGGTCACGATGCCGGGGCGGACGGTGAAGCTGAGATCGTCCACGGCGGTCTTCTCGCCGTAACGCTTGGTGAGGGATTTCGCTGCGATCATGGTGTTTCCAGGGTGCTGGTCGGGATGTGTGGTGGGGCGTCCCTCACGCTAGAAAGCCTCGGTGCCCACCACGAGGGACCACGGGGCGAATCCCCCGGCGCCGGGCTACCACCGAGGAGGCATCGCCGTACCACTGGGGAGGTACGTATCGTCACGGCGCCGGTCACCGCGCCCGTCGCGCGGGAGCGCACTACCGCTCCACCGTCAGGCGGTGTGCGCTGCCCGGCCACGGTCGCGCCGTCCGGCCCGGAGGCTCCTCCCGTCACGAGCGCGGCGGTGTCTTCGAGGTACATCGCCGCTCCTTTCCTTCGAACGTTCAACCTGCGCCCGAGCAGTGCAGAACCCGCCTCTTCGGGCCCCGTGAGCGGGCGGTCCGTGGCTGGTCATGGGGTGCGCTGCCGCATGCTCTCGGCAGCTCCGAGGACCGAGGCCAACAAGGCCGCGCCCGCGGCGAAGAACAGGCAGATCACGTAGCCGTCCACGCTGGGGACACCGGTGTCCTTGATGACCTGCCCCGCGAGCACGGCGGCGGTGGCCGCACTGGCGATGCTGCCGCCGCCGGTGCGGACCAGGGCGTTGACGCCGCTGGCGATGCCGCTCTGGTCCATCGGGACGTGCTGCACGGCCATGGTCCCCAGGGCGGCGTACGCCACGCCGACGCCGATACCCTGCACTCCACTGAAGATCAGCAGGTCGGCACCGCTGTCGTGGTTGACCGCCAGCCAGACAAAGGCGAGCGCGGCGACGAAGGAGCCGAGGGCCATGGTCCGGGCCGCGCCCAGCCGGGCCTCCAACGGTCCGGCCAGCGCGGAGAAGACCAGCATGGTGATCGTGCTGGGCAGCATGTACAGGCCGACGTCGAGCACCGAGCCCGACAGCCCGTAGCCGACCTCTTCGGGGGTCTGGATGAACTGGGAGACGAGGCTGAAGGATCCGAACAACGCGAAGCCGAGCATCAGTGAGGCGATGTTGGCCGACAGTGATTGCGGCCCCGCCAGCAGGCGCAGCTGCACCAGTGGTTCGGCGACGCGCCGCTCCACCATGATCCACACGACGGCCAGTACCGCCGCGACGCCGAACAGGGTGACGGTCCGTCCGTCGCTCCATCCCCAGTCGTTCCCCTGGCTGATGCCCAGCAACAGCGCCACGAGGAAACCGGCCAGGAGGAGGGCGCCCACGATGTCGGGACGGCCACCGGCCCGTACTCCGGCTTCCTGGGTGAAGAGGATCACGAGAATCAGTCCGACCAGCGCCATCGCGGCGGAGATCCAGAACACCGGACGGTGCGTGTCGGTGTGCTCCGCCACCACACCGGTGACGAGCATGCCCAGCGCGCCACCCACACCCAGGGTGGCGCTGACCACGCCGATGGCGGCGGTGACCCTCTCCCTCGGGAAGGTGTCGCGGATGGTGCCGATGGCCAGCGGGATCACCGCCGACGACGCACCCTGCAACGCCCGTCCCGCGACCAGCAGTCCGAGCGAGGTGGACAGGGCGCAGATCACGGAGCCGACGAGGAGCACCACCATCGTCAGCATGATCATCTTCTTCTTGCCGTACATGTCACCGAAGCGGGACAGCAGCGGCGTGGCCACCGCTCCGGCCAGCAGGGTGGCCGTGAACACCCAGGCGACCGAGGAGACCGAGGTGTGGAACTCCCTCTGCATCCGCGGGAGCAGCGGAAGGACCAGGGTCTGCTGGAGGGAGACGACCAGGCCGGCCGAGCCGAGCGCGGCCAGGGTGAGGCCGGGCCTGCCGCCCGTCGGCCGTCCGATTCGGTCATCGACGGCCGCGGTGCTGGCGATGTCAGACACGGGATGTGTTCCTCCGATGGGGGAAGCGGGGTCCGGCGCCTCCCGTACACGACGGACAGCGCGGTGTTTCGGCGGCGGGAGGGTGTGAGTCCGGGAAGGTGCGGACCACCTGTTCCCCGGGTGGTTCGCAGTCCGAGGGCGGAGAACCTGCGACAGACCTCCGCGCTCTGCTGTGTCGGCGGTGCGTGTCAGACCGACGCGGGGACCGGGGCGGGCGCCGGCCGCAGGACGTGGTCGTAGGTGATGGCGCGGTAGGGCACACTCAGGCCGCGAGCCTCGTAGTCGGCCGGATCGTCGTGAAGTTCGCTCGTCTTGATCGCCGACAGCGGCATCGGGCCTTCGATGGTCGCGTTGACCAGGGGGTCACCGTCGAAGTACAGCTGGGTGATGAGCGTCTGCTGCCCCTCGGCCGAGATGATGTAGTGGATGTGCAGAGGGCGTACGCCCTCCAACCCCAGCGCATGGGCCAGATCGGTCACCGGGTTGCCCTCCTCGAGGCCGAGAGGCTCGATCCCCGGAGCGACGGTACGGAACTCGTAGTGCCCCTCTTCGTCCGCGATGACGCGCCCGCGCAGGTTGAACTTGGGGATGGCGGTGGAGTCGTTGGGGATGTTCAGGGGCAGGAAGTCCGCCGCCGACATTCCCGAGTAGACACAGTTGGCGTCCGGCTGCCAGACGTCCAGGATCGCGCCCGGAACGGGCTCGCCGGACGTGGACCGGACCGTGCCGGATACGACCACGGGGTCGCCCGGCTCGTCCGGCCGCATGGGCAGCACGCAGGGGCTCTGCAGCAACGGGGCGCCCGGGACGTGGGCCGGACCCTGCATCTCCCACTCGCTGGCACCGTCCTTCTCGGGGTGCGCGTAGGAGGCCCCCTCCGTGCCCTCCAGCACGGGCTTGATGAAGAGTGTGAGACCTGCTGTCATCAACTCCCCCGCATCGGCCGTCCTCTGGACCCAGCCCACCGTCTGCATGAGCTCCTCGGGGGTCACCTGGTGCTTGATGATCACGTCGCTGATGGCACGGCGGAGGTCACCGACAACGACCTGCAGCCTGGTCTGCTTGAGATGACTCATATTTATCCCGCTTTCCCCCAGCCGGGGGTATGGGTGGTTCGTGCGCGGTTGCGCCGAAAGGACTCTCGGTGGTGCGTCCACTCGGACTCCGGTCACCAGGTGACGGGCAGTTCGTGGACGCCGTACGCGGCCATCTCGTGCCGGAACCTCACCTCCTCCAGAGGAACGGCAAGAGCCAGGTCGGGCAGCCTGCGCAGCAATATGGGCAGGGCCACCTCGAGTTCGACGCGGGCGAGGTGCTGCCCGAGGCACAGATGGACGCCGTGTCCGAACGCGAGGTGCCCGCGCGTGTCGCGCTGGACGTCGAACGTGTCGGCGTCGACGCGGAAGGCCGTGTCACGGTTGGCGGCAGGCAGGTTGAGGGTCAGGATGTCCCCGGCCCGTACCTGCTGGCCACCGATGGTGAGGTCCTCGGTCGCCACCCGCGAGATCATGTCCTGGGCGATCGACAGGTAACGCAGCAGTTCCTCAACGGCGTTCGCGACGACTTCGGGATCGTCGGCGTCCCGGATCCGGGCGGCCTGATCGGGGTGCTCCAGCAAGGTCAGCGTGCCCAGACCGATCATGTTGGCCGTGGTCTCGTGCCCGGCGAACAGAATCGTGTGGCCGTTGATCGCCGCCTCTTCGCGGGTGAGTTCCCCGGTGGCGACATGCTCGGTCATCATGCGGCTGAGCAGATCGTCCGCCGGCTCGCGCCGCTTGCGGTCCAGCAGGTCGAGGAGATAGGCCATGAGCGCCCCTTGGGCTTTCTGCCTGTCCTCGACCGAGGCCTGCGTCAGGTTCAGCGTGCGCGCGTGCTTCTGGAAGAACTCGTGGTCCTCGTACGGCACTCCGAGCAGCAGCGAGATCACCAGGGAGGGGATGGGCAGGGCGAACTCCTGCACCAGATCCGCGGGTTGACCATTGCTGATCATCCGCTCGAGGAAATCAGCCGCGATCTCCTGGATCCGCGGGCGCATGGCCTCCGCCCGCCTGACCGTGAAGTCCCGGGTGAGCATGCGGCGACGCCGAGCATGCTCGGGGTTGTCCGTGCGCGGGAAGGATGCAGGCTGGTTCTCGGAGTGGGGGATGAGGTGGTCGAACCGCTTGGAGTCCGCGCTGATCCGCGGATCCGCCAAGACCGCCTTGACGTCCTCGTACCGGCTCACCACCCAGGCGGTGTTGCCGTTTCCCAGCATCACCCGCCGGAGCCCCTCGGCCGCACGCCAGTCGGCGTACTCGGCGGGCGGGTCGAAGGGGCAACGCTGGGAGCGTACGCCCGGGTAGTGGGGAAGATCCGTCCTGTCGGTCGTGATGCTCATGATGCTCCAGTGGGGGGATGTTGGAGGTTGTGCATCGGTCGGTTCCGTTGTCCGGGCCGGTCGGCGGCGTCAGGCCGCGGCCGTCCCGGTGAGTACCTCGGGCCAGGAGACGCCGGTCACCATCGGGGATCGATCATCACGGTGACCGGGAAACCCGCCAGCGGCTCGGACACCGAGCCGACTCCCAGGTCTCGCCTGCCACCTGCCCGATTCACTGGGCTCTCTCCTCTCGGACTGCGCCGACGTCGCCCTGAGGTGTCTTCCGCGTCGGCAGACATGACCGAGCCATTGATCGCCACCGTTCTCGCTCCAGTGCGTCGACACCTACAGCTTCGCACAACCAGTAGTCGACTTCCATTTGTACCGGGAGTCAACCCCCGCTTATCGGGTAGGCGGGGGTCTGCATGAATCGGGGGTTAACTACCGCTTGCTAGGCTTTCGCCATGTCCACCGAAGTTCCCGGGGCCACCCGACCTCTCCGTGCCGACGCCGTACGCAACTCGGAGAAGCTCCTGCGAGCCGCGCGGGAGATCTTCGCCGAGCAGGGGCCCGACGCACCCCTGGAGGACATCGCCCGCCGGGCCGCGGTGGGTATTTCCACGCTCTACCGGCACTTTCCCGACAAGGCGGTCCTGGTCCGGGCCGCTCTCACCCAGCACTACGCCGAAGAGGTGGCGCCGGTCATCGAGCAGTCCCTCAGCGACGAGGACCCCCGGCGTGGCCTGACCACAGCGGTGGAGGCCGCGGTGTCATCGGCGGCCCACCAGTACAACCTGCTGGCCGCGGCCAGGGTCTCGGGCGCCTTGAGCATGGAGACGACGACGCTCTTCTTCGACTCCCTGGCACCGCTCATCGAGCGGGGGCAGCGCGCGGGAGCCATCCGAGGCGACCTGACACTCGACGACGTACGACGCATCATGGTGATGCTCGTCGGCATCCTGTGGACCGTGGACCCCGTGACCGAGGACTGGCGACGTTACGTCCTCCTCGTCCTCGACGCCCTGTCGCCCGAGGGGGCCAGTCCCCTGCCACCTGCGAGTCCCATGGCGCTGGAACTGTTCGGCGAGCAACGCGTCTGACGCCTTCCGGTTTCCTGGAAGCAGCACCAGGCTGTTCGTGTCGGCCGGCGAGCGCCTGCCTTCCGCCGACCGGTGTTCTCGGCCCCGTCAACAGCCAAGAGCCGGACGGGACTTGTGAGCCGTCACGGCTCAGACGCGCCCACTGGCCACGTCATGGGCCACCCGGCCCAAGTCCGTCAGGGAGTAGTCGACGTGAGGCGGGATGCGCCCACCAGCCGGATCACAACGGGGCGCACATGGCGCACGGCGCCGAGCCTCTACCGGGGCATCGGAAACTTCACAGTCCGTACGCGTCCGACGATCACGATCCATGCTCCGCATACGCACGGTGAGCGGCCCGCGTACCCGGTCCGCGCCGCCCGTGGGGCGGGGACGGGGACGGCAAACGACCCAGCCCTCGTCCGGCTCGACTGAGGGATTCCGGTTGACCGCAGAGGCCCGGCACATCGCCGCTCAGCGCCCCGCGCTCTGGCCCCCGTCGACGTGCAGGATCTCTCCGGTGACGAACGAGGCGCTCTCGAGGTACAGGATCGCGTCGACCACGTCGTGGATCTCGCCCACCCGGCCGATCGGCTGCAACCCGTCGAGAGCCTCGTACTCCGCGGCCAGGTGCATCGGGGTGCGGACGGTGCCGAGCGCGACGGTGTTGACCCGGATGCCGCGTGTCGCGTACTCGATCGCCAGCGCCTTGGTGACCGCGTTCAGCCCACCTTTGGTCAGCGAAGCGAGCGCTGCGGACACCCGCGAGTCGGCGCGGTCGACCAGGGTGGTCGAGATGTTCACCAGGTGGCCTCCGCCGGCCCGCGAGAGCATGGCGGCGACGGCACTGCGGGAGACCTCGAAGAAGCCGCGCAGGTTCACCCCGGCCACGGCGTCGTAGTCCTCGTCGGTGTATTCGGTGAACGGCTTGGCGATGAAGATTCCGGCGTTGTTGATCAGCGTGTCGATCCGGCCGAACCGCCCGAGAGCCGCGTCGACGATGCGGGCGCCGACGCCCGGCTCGGTCACATCGGCCCGCACGGCCAGTGTCTCGGGGTCGCTGAAGTCGCCGATGGACCGGGAGATCGCCACGACCCCGTAGCCGAGCTCGCGGTAGGCGGTGACAAGGGCGGCGCCGATGCCCTGCGAAGCGCCGGTGACGAGGGCGACCTTCTGCACGGTGTTCACGATGCGAGGAGCACCTCCTTCTGTCTCGGCGGCGAGTCCTGCCGCTGCCAGGCCGGCCGGTGCATCAGTACGCGCGGTTCGGCCGTTTGCGGCCGAGGGTGACGAGTCCCGCACCCGCGATGAGCATCGCACCGGCGGCACCGGCGAGGCCGAGCGTGGGGAAGCCCGTTCTGGCCATGGACGGCCTGGTGTGGGATGACGTGGGAAGCGGCTCGGCGGCTTCGAAGCGCTCCGTATCGGGCGCTGTCGCCTTGTCGTGGGTGGCGGCGGCCGCCCAGGACGGGATGGTCCTCCACGCGGCGGAAGTCGCCTTGTCGTTGAAGGCCGAGGCGGCGATCGGACGTGGGGTCGCGGCCATCACCGAGGTCGTCGTCCGGGGGACGTCCGCGGCGAAGACCGCGTGGAACTTGTCAGGAGCGAGAAAGAGATCCGTGCCGGTGGTGCCGTCCATGTTCCGGAAGGGCACCTGCTTGAGAGCGGGGTTGAGCGCGCCGCCGGGGAACCTGGCGGCCAGTTGGCCGAGGGCTTCTCCCTTGCCGGGCATGAAGGCGCAGACGTGGACGAGCGCTTTGACGCCGGGGTTGCCCATCGTGGCCTGGCTGATCACCGCGCCGCCGTAGGAATGGCCGACGAGGACGAGGAGGCCCCGGACCCTCCGCAGGACCGCAGGCGCTCGACGACCGTGTTCCAACGGGAGGCGTCGGCGAACGCCCCGTGCGCCGGCACCACGGTCGGTCTGCCGTCGGCAGAGCGGACGTCGCTGCCGGGGGCCTGCAGGCCGGCCGGCCGCGACAGTGGGCGGTGAGGCGGCCAACGCCGCCGCGCTCAGCAGCACGGCGACGGTTCCGCGTATGCGACGTCGTGGAGGCCGGGACGCAGAGATGCACGACGTCATAGCTGCTCTCCTTCCGAGGACGGCGGGATGTACGTCAGCCTGCCCTGGCTGCGCCGCACGCGCGCTCAAGGAGAAGCAGACGAGTGATGGCCTGGCCCGGTCGGGTGCCGTCGGCGTGTAGGACGCGGCGTCCAGGTCCCCGGTGTCCTGGTCCACGACGGACAGCATCCCGTCCACGCCTCCGATACAACCCCTGCGGTCACAGCGCGGACGAGCTGTCATAAATCATGGCAAATATCCCCAATAACAGCATTCTCGGTATTCTTGTGTATAGCAGGTGATTTTCGGCGAATGGACTGTCGAAGGCGCGAGTGAGGCGAAGCGTGGTTCTGGCCGGCAGGGAACCCATGCCGACGGGGCGCGCGACAGGCGGCACAGGGCCTGCCCGTTCCCGTGAGCGGTTTCTTCAGGGTGAGCCCGTCGAGGCGGGCGTGCGCACATCGATCCTGAGTTCGTGGCAGCGCAGCCGCTCCCTCGGCCTCTCGCCGGACCAGGCCGACCTGCCCTTCCACGATGATTTCGACCGGGACGCCCGGATCGTCCGCGCGGCCGTCCCCGTGCTCGACCGGCTGCAGGCCAGGTTCGCCGGCAGCAAGATGAACATCTCCGTGGCCGATGCGAGCGGCACGGTCCTTCTGCGCCGTTTCGGAGAGGTGTCGCTGGCCAGGAGCCTTCCGGCGTTTCAGCGCGTTCCGGGATTCGTGTTCGCCGAGCGGGTCGCGGGTACCAACGGCATCGGTCTCGCACTGGCGGAGCGGCAACTCATCCGGGTTCACGGTGCCGAGCACTTCGCCGAGCGCTCCCAGCGAAGCGCCTGCCGCGCGCTTCCCGTCCGCGATCCGCTCAGCGGCCGTATCGAGGGCGTCCTGTGCTTCGGCTATCCGAGCAGCTCCGAAGACCCCACGCTGGCGATCACGATACGCAGGGCGGCCCAGGCCATCGAACGGCGACTGCTGGGGCAGAGTTCCGCGCGTGAGCGCGCTCTGTTGCGGGCGTACCTGGACACCGGAGCCGCGGCCTCCGCCGGCCTTCACCACACCATCGGCGTGGACGAACTGGCCCTCGAACTGCATCCCCGCGACCGGGCGGTCCTCACGGAGAAGGCCGCCGAGCTGATCTCTCGCGGGCAGCGAGCCGCCGCCGTCGTGTCCCTGTCCGACGGTCGGCGGGTCACTCTCGTGAGCCGTCCGATGAGAAGCGGCTCAGGGGTGGAAGGCGTTGCCATCGAGGCCGTCCTGCCCGGCCTCGCACTGCGCGAGCCCCTCGCCGTCCCGGCCCAGGTCGCCGTACCGCCGGACTTCTCCGGCGGGCTCGCCGTGGTCACCGCCGTCCGGCCGCCCCGGCTCGTTCCGGCCGCGGCGGCCCCGGGGCGTCTGCCCGTCGCCGCGCTGTCCAGGCACCTTCCCGACATCGCCTACGGCCCGTTCGGCACCGTCGGCATGGGTGACACGGCGGACGATCACCTTGGCGCCCCGCCGCGGACACGAGGGCTCGTGATGGTGGGGGAACCGCGCGTCGGGACGTACGCCCTGGCCGCGCGCCGCCGTCTGGAGCTGCTGTCCGAGGCCAGCGCCCGCATAGGTACCACCCTGGACGTGCGTCGCACCGCGCAGGAACTCGCCGAGACGGCGGTGCCACGACTGGCCGACTTCGTCACCATCGACCTGCCCGAGGCCGTACTGCGTGGCGAGGAGTCCGCCGACCCCCGCACCGACCTGCACCGCACGGTGGTGCACGGGATCCGCGACGACCTTCCCTTCAGCCCGGTCGGCAAGCAGGTCGACTTCGGCCCGACCACACCGCAGATACGCTGTCTGACCAGCGGGGAGGCAGTGCTGGAACCGGACCTGAAGGCCGCTGCGGGCTGGCTCGCCCAGGACCCCGAGCACACCGAACGGCTGCTCACCGAGGTCCACTCCCTCATCGCGGTCCCCCTGGTGGCCCGCGGCGTGATCCTGGGCATCGCCAGCTTCTACCGTGCGCGGGACCCCGCCCCCTTCGGTGACGACGACCGCTCGCTGGGCCTGGAACTCGCCAGCCGTGCCGCCCTGTCCATCGACAACGCCCGGCGCTACACGCGCGAACGCACCATGGTCCTGACCCTCCAGCGCAGCCTGCTGCCGCACGATCTGCCCGACCAGGACGCCGTGGAGATCGCTCATCGCTATCTGCCCGCCGAATCCGACGTGGGCGGAGACTGGTACGACGTCATCCCTCTCTCCGGCACCCGTATCGGCCTCTTCGTCGGGGACGTCGTCGGACACGGCATGCTCTCCGCCGCCACCATGGGCCAGCTGCGCACCGCCGCGCGCAGCTTCGCCGAACTCGACTTCCCCCCGGACGAAGTCCTCACCCACCTCGACAACCTCGTGGGACGCCTGGACCGTGAGGAACCCGCGGCCGGTGCCGGTGTCATCGGCGCGACCTGCCTGTACGCCATCTACGACCCGACCTCGCAGCAGTGCACCATGGCCCGGGCCGGCCACCCCCCGCCCGCGCTGGTGCGGCCCGACGGCACGGTGTCGTTCCCCGACCTGCCCGCCGGGCCCCCTCTCGGCCTGGGCGGCCTGCCCTTCGAATCCGCCGAGATCCACCTCCCCGTGGGCAGTCGGCTGCTCCTCTACACGGACGGACTCATCGAGGACCGGCACCGCGACGTCGACGTGATCCTCGATCAGCTGCGCGGCGCCCTGGCCCACCCCGGGCACACTCCGGAGCAGACCTGCCAGGCGGTCCTGGAAACCGTCGCGCCCGCCCACCCCTGCGACGACATCGCCCTGCTCGTCGCCCGTACCCACGCGCTGGACCCGGGCCGGATCGCCGCCTGGGACCTGCCCGCCGATCCGGCCCGGGTCAGTGACGTCCGCGCCGCCGCCCTGCGGCAACTGGCCGCCTGGGGACTCGACGAGGCCGCGTTCGCCGCCGAGCTGATGCTCAGCGAGCTGGTGACCAACGCCATCCGCCACGGTGCCGGGCCCATTCGGGTACGGCTGCTCCACGGCCGCACCCTGATCTGCGAGGTTTCCGACGCCAGCAACACCGCCCCGCACCTGCGCCGGGCGGCCAGCACCGACGAGGGCGGCCGCGGCCTGTTCCTCGTGGCGCAGCTGTCACAGAGCTGGGGAACGCGCTATCTGCCCGAGGGCAAGGTCATCTGGGCCGAATGCGGGCTCGACGGCGCCTGAAGAACCGCGTGCGCGGTCCAGCGGACGCGACCGTCGGACAGAGGAGAGGCGAGCGCGGGACACGCGGATCGCCCGGGCGGCCCACTGACCCGCTGGAGTCACAGCAGCGCGCAGGATGTCTGAAATACTCAGATTCGCCCCACTGATGACGACGATGAAGGTCGGGAAGAACTCGCCAGACGACCCCTCGGAGATGTCCGTGCATGACGCTCCCGACACTTCCCCGAAGGACGTCCCGCCCTTGGGGGCGACGCCTCTGGTCCGCATCCGCGGGCTCGGCAAGCGGTTCGGCGGGACCCTCGCACTGGCCGGGGTCGACCTCGATGTCCACGCCGGTAGCGTCCTCGCCCTTCTGGGGCCCAACGGTGCGGGAAAGTCCACGCTCATCAAGGTGCTCGCCGGCGTCCACCAGGCCGATGCGGGACAGATCACGGTGGACGGGCACCCCCTCGGAAGTCATGGCGCCTCCCGCAGCATGTCCTTCATCCACCAGGACCTCGGACTCGTGGAGTGGATGACGGTCGCCGAGAGCATCGCTCTGGGCATCGGGTATCCCCGACGCGGCGGCCTGATTTCCTGGCGGCGGACCCGGGAGCGCTGCGCCGACGCCCTGAAAATCGTCGCCGGACATCTCGACCCCGACGCGCCGATCGCCCGGCTCTCCCCCGCCGAGCGCTCGCTGGTCGCCATCGCCCGTGCCCTGGCGGCACACGCGAAGCTCATCGTCCTGGACGAGCCCACCGCCCGACTCCCCGCCACGGACTGCGCCCGGCTCTTCCGCCTGCTCCACGCCCTGCGCGATCAGGGGCACGGCATTCTCTACGTCAGCCACCGGCTGGACGAGGTGTACAAGGTCGCGGACACCTTCGCCGTGCTGCGCGACGGCCGCCTCGTCAGCCACGGCCCGCTGGCGGGCCGGGGCCCCGCCCGTCTGGTGCACGACATCGTCGGCGAGGAACCGGCCGGCTACCGGCCCGCCACGGTTCCGGCCGACGGCCCGGCCGTCCTGACCCTCGACGGCGTACGGACCGCCGGCGCGGGACCCGTCAGCCTGGGCCTCGGGCCCGGAGAAGTCCTGGGCCTGGTCGGACTCTCGGGCGCGGGGCACATGGACCTGGGCCGAGCCCTCGCCGGTTCCCGGGCCGTCCTCGACGGGCGCGTCCTGCTCGGCGGTCAGCCGTACAGCCCGCGCACGATCGCCGACGCCGTCCGCCTCGGGGTGGGCTTCGTGAGCGGCGACAGACAGCGGGAGGGCTGCGCCGCCGAGCTGACGGTACGCGAGAACCTCCTGGCCAACCCCGCCGCGGGCGGCCTGTCGGCGCTGAGCTGGATCAGCCCCCGCCGCGAACGTGCCGAGGCAGCCGACCTGGTCGAACGGCTCTCGGTGCGACCCCAGGACAGCGAGGCCCCCCTCGCCACCCTGTCCGGCGGAAACCAGCAAAAGGTCGTGATCGGCCGGTGGCTCCGGGTCGGCCTGCGCCTGCTGATCCTCGAGGAGCCGACCGCGAGCGTGGACATCGGCGCCAAGGCCGCGGTCTACCGCCTGCTCGGCGACGGGCTGACCGCCGGCCTCGCGGTCCTGCTGATCTCCACCGACTTCGAGGAGGTCGCGGGCGTGTGCCGACGCGCCCTGGTCTTCGTCCGCGGGTCCGTGACGGCCGAGCTGAGCGGTCCGGACCTCACCGTCGCCGGGCTCACCCGGGCGGCGTCGGCCATGCCCCTCTCCGGAACCGCGACCCACCCATGACGGACTCCTCCCCATCCCGACCCCGGCCGCAGCGACCGAGGCCGCCGCGCCACCTCGGCCGACCGGGCGGGCCCCGGCGACCGCGCGGACCGGGCGGGCACCTCATCGGCAGGTACGGGCTCCTGGCGCTCACCGCCTTGCTCTTCCTGGTCTTCTCCCTCGCCCTGCCGCGTACGTTCCCCACGCTGGGCACCGTCGACTCGATCCTGTCCACCCAGTCGATCCCGGCCGTCCTCGCCCTCGCCGCCATGGTCCCCATCGTGACGGGCAGCTTCGACCTCTCCCTCGGCTACGGCCTCGGCCTGGCGCACGTCATGGTGATGCAGCTCGTCGTCAACAACGGCTGGCCCTGGCCACTCGCCTGCCTCGCGGTGATCTTGGGTGGAGCGGTCGTGGGCGTCCTCAACGGTGTCATCGTCGAGTTCGGCCGGATCAGCTCCTTCATCGCCACGCTCGGGACCGGCAGCATGCTGTACGCCGTGACCGGCTGGGTCACCGACGGTGGTCGGATCGTCCCAGGCCCGCAGGGCCTCCCCCTCGCCTTCACCGACCTCTACGACTCGATGTTCCTCGGCCTTCCCGTCCCCGCCTTCTACGTGCTCGCTCTCGCCGTCGCGCTCTGGCTGGTGCTGGAACGGCTGCCGCTCGGCCGCTACCTGTACGTCATCGGTGCGAACCGGCGCGCCGCGGACCTCATCGGCATCCCGACGCGCAGGTACTCCGTCTACGCGTTCACTGCGTCGGGACTGATCGTCGGCCTCGCCGGCGTCCTGCTCGCGGCCCAGCAGCAGATCGGCAACCCCAGCGTCGGCCTCGACTACCTGCTGCCCGCCTTCGCCGCCGCCCTCCTCGGCTCCACCGCGATCAGACCCGGCCGTCCCAACGCCATGGGCACCGTCGTCGCTGTCGCCGTCCTGGCCGTCGGCCTCACGGGCATCGGTCAGATGGGCGCGGGCTTCTGGACGATTCCGCTGTTCTACGGCGGCACCCTGCTCGTGGCTGTCGGTCTGTCCGGCTACTCCGCCCGCCGCCTTCGCACCGGCGCGGCGGCGGCCCGCGACTCGCCCGACGCGCCGCCTCCCCCACCCTCCTCCCCGACGCGCAACGGTGGTGCGGCGGGCACCGCTCCATGACCAGCGCCACGGGGACCACCTGTGTGTTCTCGGCCGCATCGTCCCGCCCCATCCTCCGCGAGGAGCTCCCGTGCACGGCACCCGCAAGGCCACTCCCGCCGTCATGAGGGTGCGGTCCGTCGCCACCACAGTGGTCGTCGCGGCCATGGCCCTCGCGGGCTGCGAACGCGGCTCGTCGCACGACCGGGGAGCCTCCCCCACGGGCCCTGGCGGCTGCCCCGCGATCCAGGACCGTGCCGAGACCGCCGTCAGACAGGCGGAAAAGACCGACATCCCCTGGAGCGGGCCGACCAGCGGCCCCACGGCAGTCCCCGGCAAGACCATCGTCTACGTCGCCCAGAGCATGACCAATCCCGGCGTCGCGGGCGCCGCGAACGGGGTGCGGGACGCCGCACGGATCATCGGCTGGAACGTCAGGGTGATCGACGGCGGGGGCACACCCGTAGGCGTCCAGGCGGCGATGAGCGCGGCCTTGGCACTCAGACCCTCGGGCATCGTCATCGGCGGCTTCGACCCCAACTCGACGTCACGGCAGGTCTCCCAGGCCGACAAGGCAGGCATCCCGCTCATCGGCTGGCACGCGGTCGCCGCCCCCGGACCCAGCCGAAGGCCCCGGCTCTTCACCAACGTCACCACCCGGGTCGAGGACGTGGCCGCAATCAGCGCCCAGTGGATCATCGCGCACTCCGACGGCCACGCCGGGGTCGTGCTCATCACCGATGCCTCGATCCCCTTCGCCAGGAACAAGTCCGAGCTGATCAGGAGAGACCTCTCCACCTGCTCGGGCGTGCGGCTCCTGTCGTACGAGAACATCCCGATCTCGGACGCGAGCAGCCGCATCCCCCGGGAGATCTCCTCTCTCCTCTCCCGCTTCGGGAGCACGTGGACCCACTCCGTCGCCATCAACGATCTGTACTTCGCCGACGCCGCCCCGGCCTTCCGTGCCGCCGGCAAGAACGGCGCCGGCCCGCCCTTCAACATCGGCGCAGGTGACGGCGACCCCTCCGCCTTCCAGCGCATCAACAGCGAGCAGTACCAGGCCGCCACCGTCCCCGAGCCGCTGTCCCTGCAGGGCTGGCAGATCGTCGACGAGTTCAACCGCGCCTTCTCCGGTCGGCCCGCCGGCGGATACGTGGCCCCCGTCCACATCACCACGGCCGACAACAGCCACGGAGCCACGACCTGGGATCCGTCGGGCTATCGGGAGGCGTTCCGGAAGATCTGGGGCAAGTAACCCCGCGTCCTCGTCACGGGGAACGTACTGCGCGGGCGATCAGCAGAGCGACGTCGTCGCGGTCGCGCGGATGTCGAAGCCCCTCGAGAAGGCGGTCGCACGTCTCCTCCAACGGGCAGTCGGCCACCTCCAGAGCGTGGACCAGGACGGCGAGGCGTTCGTCGATGGAGTCGTGGCGGGTCTCGACCAGACCGTCCGTGTACAGGACCAGCTTGTCGCCCGGACCGAATTCGACGGCGGTCGCTTCGAACGGGACACCGCCGACTCCGAGCGGGATACCTGCGGGCAGGTCGAGCAGCCGGGGGCGCTCGCCACTGCGCACGAGGACAGGAGGCAGGTGGCCGGCGTTGGCGATGCGGCACTCGCCGCGGTGCGGATCGTAGGCCGCGTAGAGGCAGGTGGCGATGTACTGCTCCAGCCCGGATGTGATCGAGTCGAGCTGCTCGAGAACCCGGGCCGGCTCCAGGTCGAGGCTGGCGAAGGCGGCCGTGGCGGTGCGCAGGCGCCCCATGGCCGCGGCGGCGTCGATGCCGCTGCCCATGACGTCGCCCACGACGAGGGCCGTCTTGTCGCCGCCGAGCGGGAGCACGTCGTACCAGTCGCCGCCGATCTCGTAGGCAGCCTGTGCCGGGACATAGCGGGAAGAGACCTCAAGGCCGGGAAGGCGGGACGGGTGGTCGGGGAGCAGGCTGCGCTGGAGGGTCTCGGCGGCGGTGCGCACGCTTTGGTGCGTGCGGGCGTTGTCGATGCACACCGCGGCGCGGAATGCGAGCTCCGTGGCGATGGCGAGGTCGTCCTCGTCGAAGGGCCGCGGATCCCGGGCGCGGGAAAGCCCCAGGAAGCCGAGGATGGCACCCCGTGCGGTCAACGGGATGGCCATGTAGGAGTGCACCCCGGCCCGGGCCAGCAACGTGGCGGCGCGGTCGTCGCGGGCGATGCAACTCAGGTCGTTCCCGTCGGCGTGTGCGATCAGGATGGGCCGGCCGGTGCGCACACATCGAGTGGCCACACGATCGGCCTCGTAGGTGGTGAGGTGGCCCGGCGGATCGGCGGCCAGGACGGCTTCGGTGGGGTAGGCGGCCTTCACGGCGAGGGCGCGGAACAGCGCGGGGCCGTTGTCGGAGGCGGAACGATGCTCGTCGAGGACGGAGTCGAGCACGTCGACGGCGACCATGTCGGCGAAATCGGGAACGGTCACCTCGGCCAGCTCCCGCGCTGTCTCCTCGACCTCCAGAGTGGTGCCGATGCGAGCGGAGCCATCCGCGATCAGGGCCAGGCGCCGCCGGGTCTCGGTGGCCTCCATGGCCGACCGGTACCGCTCGCTGACGTCCACCACGAGTTCGGCCACCCCGAGAACACGGCCCTGGGTGTCCTCCAGCCGGTACACCGAGATCGACCACGCGTGCCGTTGTTCCGGGTCCGCCGGGGTGAAGCCGACGACAGTGGACTCGTCGACCAGGGGGACTCCGCTCTCGAGCACCCTCCTCATCGCGACCTCGATCACCTCGAACTTGTCGGGGCTCATGATCTCGCGGTAGCGACGGCCGAGGTGCTCTTGCGCGGGGAGGCCGTGCATCCGCTCCAGCGCGGGGTTGACGGCCAGGTATCTGAGGTCGGTGTCGAGGATCGCCAGCCCGAAGGGGGACTGGGAGATCAACCGGGTGGACAGGGCGACATCCCGCTCCACCTCGCGAAGCGTGGGTGAGTCGGTGCCGAGCCCGAGGGCGTAGAAGTCGCCGTGGTCGTCCAGAAGCCGGGTGTTGCGCAGCTCCACCAGCCGGGTGCTCCCGTCCTTGCACCGGATGGGAAACGTGCCGCCCCAGCCCTGCCCGGTCTCCATGACCTCGGCGAACTTCTTGATCACCCAGTCCCAGTCCTCTTCACGGACGAGCAGCAGCGCGGCGTACTGCCCGAGCGCCTCCTCCGCGGTGTACCCGTACAGCTCCTCTGCCTGGGGACTCCACAGGACGATCCTTCCTTCCGCGTCCAGCAGGGTCGCCGCGACGCCGAGGAGGTCCATCAGCCCGCTCGGCTGCGCCGGCTCGCTGTCCCGGCGGGGGCGAGCCCAGTCGATGCCCGACGGACGCCATTCGGCTTCGCTCATCACAGGCACTCCTTCCGCGGTCGGCGGCACGCGAGGCCATCCGCCGGCCTGGAGCGCGGCCTGCCTGTCTCCACAGGCGCGTCGCCTTCCATGGTCCCCCACGACCCCCGAACTACACACCCCGACGGCACGACACGGCCCGCCAGGGATGACCGGGACAGCGGGTCGGCACCTGCTTCAGGCTGCCAGGTCGGACATGTCGAGGACGAAGCGGTAGCGCACGTCGTTGCGGCCGAGGCGTTCGAGAGCCTCGTTCACGCGCGCCGAGGGGAGGAGCTCGATGTCGGCGGCAATGCCGTGCTCGGCGCAGAAATCGAGCATGGCGGTGGTCGCGGGCCTCCCACCGCTGCCTGCGGAGCTGAGCTTCTTGCGTCCCACGAGGAGGTCGATGGTCTCCACGGTGACGGGTCCGAGGTGCCCGAGGTGGCTGAGCGTCCCGTCCATGGCGACCAGGCGCAGGTAGGGGCCCAGGTCGTGCGGGGCGGAGATGGTGTCGATGACGACGTCGAACCGGTCACGGGCGTCGGCCATCTGTTCCTGGTCCGTCGAGACGATGAGAGCGTGGGCGCCGAGACGACGAGCGTCGTCGGCCTTGTCGGGTGAGCGGCTGATGACCGAGGTGTCGGCCCCGAGCGCCACGGCGATCTTGACCGCGAGATGGCCCAGGCCACCCAATCCCGCCACGGCGACGCGACTGTGCGGCCCCCCGCCCAAGGTGTGCAGCGGTTCCCAGACGGTGATCCCGGCGCAGAGCAGAGGAGCGGCAGCGGCCGGATCCAGACCGGCGGGAAGAGGGTGGGCGAACCGGTCGCGGACGATGTACTCGCGGGAGTAGCCCCCCAGGGTGGTCGATCCGTCGTGACGGTCGACGCCCCCGTAGGTCAGGGTCGGGAACGCGTGGCAGAAGTTCTCCTGGCCGGCCCGGCACATCGCGCACTCCCCGCAGGAATCGACGATATTGCCGACCGCGACAGGGTCGCCGACGGAGAAGCGGGTGACGGCGGGTCCGGTTTCGGCCACCACGCCCGTGAACTCGTGTCCCGGTACCAGGGGGCGGCCCCCTGCGCCGTCGTGGCTGCGGACGGCGTGCAGATCGGTGTGGCAGACACCGCAGTAGTCCACTCGGATCGCGAGGTCGTCCGGGCGCAGGTCGCGCCGCTTCAGCGACGTCCGTCGCAGCGTCGCCGTCGGCCCGTCCGCCTGCCAGTCAGTTGTTGTGCGCATCGCGCATCTCCTTAAACAGACTGTTCGGTCTATCTCAACGTACACGCGCCTGCCGCCCCAGGCAAACCAACTGTTCTGTTTGGTACCCTGACGGGCATGACGGACCGGCCCCTGACCTCGCGCGGAGCGGCGACTTACCAGCGCATCCTCGATGTGGCGACCCAGGAGTTCGCCGAGCACGGGATCGCCGGCGCACGCATCGAGCGGATCGTGGCCGCCGCGCACACGAACAAGGCACAGCTCTATGCCTACTTCGGCAACAAGGAGGGGCTCTTCGACGCCATCTTCTTCGGCTCGCTGGAGCGGATCGTGAATGTCGTCCCGATCGACGCCACCGACCTCGCGGACTGGGCCGTACGGCTCTACGACGAGTACCTCCGCCGTCCCGACCTGATCCGGCTGGCCACCTGGGCTCGCCTGGAGCGCCGCCCGACCGGGCACCTGGTGGACGACCCCGACCGCCTCGACGACCGCAAGGTGCGGGCCATCGCCGAAGCCCAGGCCGCCGGATCGGTGCGCCAGGGAGACCCGTTCGACGTGATGGCGATGGTCATCGCGATGTCCATGGCCTGGTCACCGGTCAGCAACGTCTACGCGGCAACCGCCCAGGAGCCCCCCGAAGTTCACGAGCAGCGTCGCTCCCTGCTCCGCGAGAGCGTCCACCGCGCCGTGGCAGCCGACCACAAGGAGGGCTAGAACACCGGCGCGGCCATGCGACCGCAGCCCGTCGACAACTGCTCGGCCAGGAACGGCAGCAGCACCGCATCGGCCACCTGTCCAGCTTCTTCTGATACCGGAAGTTCGAGCGACCGGTCGGGAACCCCTCGCGCTCACCCGCGCGTTGGGCACTGCGCAGGTACATCGCGCGAGAGCCCTACGGGTGCCAGGGGATACGACATGACGGAGATCATTGTCATCGGAGGCGGTATCGCCGGTACGGCGACGGCCCTGGCCCTGCACAAGGCAGGGTTCGACGTCACCGTGTACGAGGCGCACCCCGAGTCGGCCGAGGACATCGGTACCTTCCTCACCCTCGCGAGCAACGGCATGCGTGCCCTCGCCCAGATCGACGCCTCCGCCGCGGTCACCGAGGTCGGCTTCCCGCTCCGCGCCATGAGCGTGCTCGACGCAGCGGGCACCGAGGTGGCACAGATGCCGCTCGGAGAGGCCCACGACCCGCTTCTCGCTTACCGCTGCCTCCGCCGTGGCGAGTTCAACGCCGCCTTGCAGGCGGAGACGGCACGCCGGGGCATCGGCCTGCGGCGCGGCACCCGGCTCACCTCCGTCGAGAACGGTCGGGACGGCGTCACCGCACGTTTCGCCGACGGCTCCACCGCGACCGGTGACCTGCTGATCGGCGCCGACGGGCTGAGCTCGACCGTCCGGGAGTCGATCGCCCCTCGGACGCGGCCCTGCTTCGCGGGTGAGAGCGTCTTCTACGGCTATGCCGGTGAGGCGCCCCTGGTCGCGGAGACCGGGCGTATCACCATGGTGAGGGGCGGCGCGGCCGCCTTCGGCTGTGCGGTCTCGCCCGGCGAAGAGACGTACTGGTTCGCGCGTGTGGCCGGTGAGCCGCTGTCCGCCGACGACATCGCGCACGGCACGCCCGGCCACTGGCGTGAGCTGCTCCTGCCGTTGCTGCGCGGGGACGCCACTCCCGCCGCGGACGTGGTCGCGGCCACCACCGACCGCATCATGGTCACCAACGCGACCGAGATCCCGACCGGCACACCATGGCGCCACGGACGGACCCTGATCATTGGCGACGCCGCCCACGCTCCTCCCCCGCGACCGGGCAAGGAGCGTCGATGGCGCTCGAGGACGCTGTCGTCCTCGCGAAGTCACTGCGGGACGCGCCCGATACCGAGTCCGCGCTCATCCTTTACGAGGCCCTCCGCCGCCCGCGCGTGGAGCACAACATCACGACCAGCGGCAAGATCTCCCGCGGCCTCCACACACCGTCACGCACCGGTCGAGGAGCGCCCGCTCCCCGCCCCGGAGACAGCGACCTCCTCCAGCACCTGGAGTGGGACATCGACCTCTCGACCGTGACTGAAAGCAGCAGTTCGGGGGCAGCGGCAGGTGATGGCGGCAGGGACGCCGGCTGACGGGCTGAAGGACCCTCGCGAACAAGAGTCCTCGCAGGCAAGAGGGTGCGGGCAAGGGCCGTTGCGGCAACAGCCCTTGTCCGGATCCGCTCGGATCACACGCGTGGCGTCAGGCGCTCAATGCCGCCGAGACCACGCCCTTCGCCTCCTCCTGCACCTGGCGCAGGTGATCGGCTCCGAGGAACGACTCGGCGTAGATCTTGTAGACGTCCTCGGTGCCCGAGGGACGGGCCGCGAACCAGGCGTTGGCGGTGGTCACCTTGATGCCGCCGATGGGCGCGTCGTTGCCCGGAGCATGGGTGAGCACCGCGGTGACCGCTTCCCCGGCGAGGGTGTCCGTGCTGACCTGTGCGGGCGAGAGCTTCGCGAGGAGGGCCTTCTCCTCACGGGAAGCCGGGGCGTCGATGCGCTCGTACGCGGGGGCGCCGAAGCGTGCGGTCAGCGCGGTGTAGTGCTCCGAGGGGGTCTTCCCGGTCACCGCCGTGATCTCGGAGGCGAGAAGGGCCAGGATGATGCCGTCCTTGTCGGTGGTCCACACCGAACCGTCGCGGCGCAGGAAGGACGCGCCGGCCGACTCCTCCCCGCCGAAGCCGAGCGAGCCGCCGACCAGCCCGTCCACGAACCACTTGAATCCCACGGGCACTTCGACGAGTTGACGGCCCAGGTCGGCGGCGACCCGGTCGATCATGCCGGACGACACCAGCGTCTTGCCGATCCCCGTGTCCGCGGGCCACTGGTCCCGGTGGGAGTACAGGTAGGAGATGGCGGCGCTGAGGTAGTGGTTGGGGTTCATGAGCCCGGCGTCCGGTGTGACGATCCCGTGGCGGTCGGCGTCGGCGTCGTTGCCCGTGGCGATCCGGAAACGGTCGCGCTGCTCGATGAGCGAGGCCATGGCGTACGGCGACGAACAGTCCATCCGAATCTTGCCGTCCCAGTCCAGCGTCATGAATCGCCAGGTCGGATCGGTGAGCGGGTTGACCACCGTCAGGTCGAGCGCGTGCTGTTCGGCGATGCGTCCCCAGTAGGCGACCGATGCCCCGCCCAGAGGGTCCGCGCCGATGTGCACGCCGGCGGTGCGGATCGCGTCCAGGTCCAGCACGTGCGGCAGGTCGGCCACGTAGGTGCCGAGGAAGTCGTAGCGGCCCGTGCCGGGGGCGGCCAGCGCCCTCGTGCAGGGGATGCGCCGTACGCCCTTGAGCCCGCCCTCGATGAGTTCGTTGGCCCGGTCCTGGATCCAGGATGTCGCCTCGGAGCCGGCCGGGCCGCCGTTCGGCGGGTTGTACTTGAAGCCACCGTCTGCGGGCGGGTTGTGGGAGGGGGTGACGACGACCCCGTCCGCGAGACCCGAGGACCGTCCGCGGTTGTGGGTCACAATGGCGTGCGAGACCGCCGGAGTGGGCGTGTAGCCGTCCGCACTGTCAAGGAGCACCGACACTCCGTTGGCCGCGAACACCTCCAGCGCGGTGACCTTCGCGGGCTCCGACAGGGCGTGCGTGTCGGCGCCCAGGAAGAGTGGACCGTCGATGCCCTGGCCCTCGCGGTACTCGCAGATGGCCTGGCTCGTCGCGGCGATGTGGTCCTCGTTGAACGCGGTCGCCAGTGACGACCCGCGGTGGCCGGACGTACCGAAGGCCACGCGCTGGCCGGGTTCCGCCGGGTCGGGGTGCAGCGCGAAATACGCCGTGACCAGCCGGGCTACGTCGACGAGGTCCTCGGGACCGGCCGGATTGCCCGCTCGTTCGTGCTGCATGTACCCGCACCTCCACCTCGGTTTTTCATCGCTTGCGGTCCCATGTTTCCTCACCGGGCGGCACGGCCGCACGATGCCACGGCGAGGACTGGACACGCGCCGGGCCGGAGGGTCTCACGGGTGGTGTCCCGGAGATCCTCGGTCAACGGGCTGGTGTCCCCAATTGCCCACTGCCTAGGATGTATTGTCTGTCAAGCCAAGCCACTAGAAGCAGCTTGGAGCTGGGGGAACGATGCAGGCTGGAAAGCAGTTGTCCACGAAGATCGACGCCACCGTACCCACGGCCGCTCGCATGTACGACCACTACCTGGGCGGCAAGGACAACTACGCAGCCGATCGGGCAGCCTGCGCCGAGCTGGACAAGGTCGTACCCAGCACGCGCGCCTTGGCGCTGAACAACCGGCGCTTCCTGCAGCGGGTCGTCGGGACGCTCGCAGCCGAGTACGGCATCAGGCAGTTCCTGGACCACGGGTCAGGCCTGCCCACCCAGGAGAACGTCCACCAGGTCGCGCAACGCGTCGACCCCTCGTCGCGCGTGGTGTACGTCGACAACGATCCGATGGTGCTGGTGCACGGACGGGCGCTGTTGGACCAGAATGACCGCACCACGGTCATCCACGCCGATCTGCGTGACACGGAGAAGATCTTCTCCCACCCGGACACCCAGCGCCTGCTCGACTTCTCGCAGCCGGTGGCCGTGCTGTTCAACTCGGTCTTCCACTGCATTCCGGACGGGGAGACCGACGGTCCGCTCGCCGTGGCCCACCGGGTGGCCGAGCGGCTCGTGCCCGGCAGCTTCATGGTGATGTGCCAGCTGGTCAGCGAGGACGAGAAGGTCCGGGAGTTCGTCACCGACTTCATGGATCAGGCGACCCAGGGGCATTGGGGCAGGGTCCGCCAGGAGAAGGACGTGGCGGAGTGGTTCGAGGGCCTCGACGTCCTGGAGCCCGGTCTGGTGGAGGTGTCCACCTGGCGGCCCGACAGCGAGGTCGCACCCCGTCAGCTCACCCAGGAATGGGTCGAGTTCGGCGGCGTAGGCCGAATCCGGTAAGGCCGTAAGACCACGGGACTGCTCCCGTCGGCTCCACCGGGATACGGCCGGTGGAGCCGGAGGCAGTCACGACGCCGGATAGCGCCCCGCATTCGTGTCCCGCAACAGCGTCAGGGAATCGCGCGGGGTGAGGGCTTCGTCTCCCAGACGGTCCAGGGCCAGTCGGTACTCTTCGGTCTCGTCCCGGTCCTCCAGGAAGTTCGCGCTCCTGATGTGCTCCAGGTAGACGATGTCGGGTAGATCGAGGCCGCCGAAGCGCAGGTAGGTGATGGGGATGGCGGGCGCGGACGCGTGCGTCACGTCCAGAGGCACGATCTGCAACGTCACCTGGGGACGCTGGGCCATTTCCACGAGGTACTCGAGCTGCTCGCGCATCACCTCGCGGCTGCCGAGTACGCGCAACAGGACCGACTCGTCGATGATCGCCCACAGTTGAGGGCCGTCCTCACGGCGCAGCAGTTCCCGTCGGCGCGTGCGCAGTTCGACACGGCGCTGCACCTCACCGGCCGGTGCCGTGGGCAAGCCGCGCTCCACGACCGCCCTGGTGTAGGCCGGAGTCTGCAGCAGACCGGGGACGTACTGGATCTCGAAGGTGCGGATGGCGGCAGCGGCCTCCTGGAGCCCTACCAGCCGATCGAACCACTCGGGCATCAGCCGCTTGTCGTAGCGCTGCCACCATCCCGGCTCACCGGCACGCCCCAGCAACTGGAGCAGAACCGACGACTCATGGTCATCGGTTTTGTAGAGCTCCAACAGCGCGCGGACGTCGCCTTCCGTGGGCGGCCGACGACCCTTGCCGGCTTCGATGCGCGACAGCTTCGCCGGACTGAACCCGATGGCGCGAGCGGCCTGTTCCTGCGCGAGGCCGGCGTCTTCGCGGATGCCCGCGAGCTGGACACCGACCAGCATCTTCAGCAAGGTCGGAGCGGGCTCGGTCCGCGTCAGATACGGTTCGAGACGGGAGACACGAGGTGACTCGGCGGACATCCTGACTCCCTGGAGAACGGCAGACGACGGACTCCATCCTCGCATCCCGCGGCCTTCTGTCGCACGCGTCGGCAGAAGTGGAATCGCGCGACTCCGCTTCACACCAGGTGGTCGAACTCCCCATCCTTCGCTCCGGCCAGGAAAGCGGCCACTTCAGCCGCTGTGTAGATGAGGGCCGGCCCGTCGGGGTCGCGCGAGTTGCGCAGCGCCACGCCCCCCTCGGCCAGGGAGGCCACCTCGACGCAGTTGCCCTCGGCGTTGCTGTGCCGACTCTTCACCCAGCGAACACCCAGTGAACTGGCCCGCATTCCGTTTCGCACTGACGGCACCGCACTCTCCTTGTTCACGTTCCACCACGGTGTACAGGTCGGCCGCCCACTGGAGCGGACCGAACCCGTGCGGCCTGCCCAGCCACCCACTCGTGCAATTTCCCGTGAAATTGCACGACGGGCGCTGACAGGATGGATAATAGCCCGGGAGTCAACCGCACCGTTGCCGCACCGCACCTGACGTCGCATCAGGGAGATGTCGTGTCCTTACCTGCACGCGAAGCACCGAGCCTTGCAAGCGGCAGGGCTGCGCCATCGTCGGGTCGAGCCGCTCCGGCCGGCTCACTCATGGAAGAAGCGCGCTTCTCCGTCGCGGGGCGAGAACGGCCCGGGGGAAGCGATCCCGTGTGCACCTCACCCAGATTCGCCAGCCTGTGCATCACCGACACCCGCCAGGGGCTCGCCCAGGCACGCGCCTTCACCCGCCGCACCCTTGGCCACTGGGAGTTGGACCACCGCAGTGACGACGCCGTCCTCATCGTCAACGAACTGGCCACGAACGCGGTACTTCACGCGGCACCGCACTCCGCCGGCGGGCACAGCGGCGTGCGACTGAATCTGACGCTTCGACGCACCCATCTCGTGTGCGCCGTCACCGATCAGTTCGAGAGCCCGCCCGTCTACCCAGGCACGGACGCCCCGCTGGAAGTCCACGGCCGCGGCCTGCGCATCGTCGAAGAGCTGTCCGAGCACTGGGGCTGGACTCGCTCGCGTGCAGGCAAGACCGTCTGGGCGATGCTGCCCACTCCTCCGTCTCAGCCGGCATCACCGCCCTGGCAGGGTCCGACATGACAGCCGCCGCATCGGCAGAGCCGCCCGGCGCACGGCATCACTCAACGCCTCTCGTGGGAGCGGACATGGAGACAACCCTGAAGAACCTGAGAGACGTCCCGTGGCGCGAGCTCCAGGATTCCACCGGGTCCGCCACGGGCATCCCCCTCCTGCTCGCGGCCATCACCACGGGTGACGAAGCCACCGCCGTTGCCGCGCTCGCGCGTCTACGGCAACGCATCTGCCAGTACGGCTTCGTCGTGGACCAGGCCACCGCCGCCACGGTCCCCTTCCTGTGGGAACTCGCCCAGCTCCCTCAAGTCCCCTGCCGTGTGCAGGTCCTTCAGCTGCTGAAGAGCATCGCCGACGCCCGGCAGTGGGAGAGTACGGCCGTCGCCTACCCCAAGCTGCTCCATCGCCGTGAGAACTACGTGGGCTGGGAACGCGAGGCACGCCGAGCCGTGCGCGCCCACCGCGAGACGATCCAGCGCCTGCTCGACGAACCGGACAAGGAACTCGTGCAAGCCGCGCGGGAACTGGCCTCCGCGCTGGCCGACTGATCCACCGTCGGTCCTTCCGCGTTAGCCCCTACGAATGATTCACGGCGCCGCAGGGTGAAAAGGGAGAGCGTGTGCCGCGCCAACGACAGTCGGCCGCTCGCGACCGTTAGCGTTGCGTCTCGTGCCGCTGAGCTATGCCTTTGTGAATCTGAAACCCGGAGTGGGAAAGACGACCAGTGCAGTGTGGTTGGCCCACGCCCTGCACGAGTCGGGCCTCTCCCCCCTGCTGGTGGACAGTGACCCCGCCTCCTCCGCCTTGCGCTGGAGCGAATTGGCAGGAGGCTTCCCGTTTCCTGTGATCGCCTTTCCGGTGGGTGACGTGCACCGGCGTGTGAACGACTTTCTCGGCAGCCGACAGGCCGTGGTGTTCGACGCCCCGCAGCTGGAGGACCATGCCCACATCGCCCGGAGCATCATGAGATACGCGAGCGAGTGGATCGTGCCGCTGACCCCGGCCCCCATCGAGCTGGATCGCATGGCACCCATCGGCAGCGAGATGAGCGACGTGCAGTCGCTGCGGGCGCAGCCGGCCCGTGCCGCTGTCCTGCTGAACCGCACCAATCGTCCCGATGCCACGCGCACCGGCCCCGATGCCGACGCTCGCGAAGCCCTCACCGAGCGGGGCTTCGACGTGTTGGCCACCCACATTCCCCGACTCGACCTGTACGCCCAGTCGTTCGGCAGCCCGGTCGAGGCCAAGGGCTCGGCGTACATGGACCTCGCAGACGAACTCATCAAACGTCAGGACAAGGCGTGAACCAGCGCAAGGACACCTACCGAGCGGCATTGCAGCGCGAACCGGACGTCGCCGCACCCCGTCCCGTCAAGGTCACTCACCTGCACACCCGATACATCCGGGTGACCATCGAGCTCGACCCCGCCCTGCAGCGCGAACTGACCCGATGGGTCGAGCCACCCCTGTCCGCGCTCCTGCGGGTCGGCGCCGCTGTACTGCACCCCCTGAGAAGCACCGCGTAGGCCGGGACGGGGACGCGCGGGCGCAGTTTCTTCGCGTCGCACCGTCGACAGGACCAGGTCTCGCGACCTGCGGGTTAGTGTCGTCGACATGACCGAAAACATCCTGCGTTCCGTCACCGTCGAGCGGACCGGCACCGGCCACTTCACCGCTACGAACCCTCGCGGCGGCACGATCAGCTTCGGCACCAGCTCCGATCCCCACGGCGGCACCGACTTCACCCCGGTCGAGCTGTTGCTCGCCGCGATCGGGGGCTGCACCGCGGCCGACGTCGATGTCGCCACCGCCCGCCACGCAGAGCCCACCGGGTTCGCCGTCTCCGTCACGGGCGACAAGATCAATGACGAGTTCGGAAACCGGATGACCGACCTCGTGGTCACCTTCTCCGTCACCTTCCCGGACGGCGAACTCGGCGACCGCGCCCGCGCGATCCTCCCCCGGGCGGTCAAGACCTCCCACGACCGGCTCTGCACGGTCAGCCGCACGGTCGAGATCGGCACGCCCATCACGGCGACGGTCGCGGACGCCTGACCTCGGAGGCTTTCTTGATCGCCTCGCGGATCCGGGAGTACGTGCCGCAGCGGCAGACGTTCTCGATACGGTCGATGTCGTCGTCGGTGGGTGGGGACGTCTTCTGGAGCAGGGCCGCGACGGCCATGATCTGGCCCGGCTGACAGAAGCCGCACTGAGCGACATCGCAGTCGAGCCACGCCTGTTGTACGGGGTGCAGGGTGTCACCGTCGGCCAGGCCCTCGATCGTGGTGACCCCGCGGTCCGCGCAGTCGGCGACCGGGACGACGCAGGGCTGGATCTCCGCCCCGTCCAGGTGGCTGGTGCAGGCACGGCAAACCCCCACGCCACAGCCGTACTTGGGCCCGGTGACGTGCAGCAGGTCGCGCAGTACCCACAGGAGCGGCATGTCGGCGGGGGCCTCGACGGTGACCGGCTTTCCGTTGAGAACGAAGGAATAGGAGGGCATCAGCACCTTCTCGGACAGCGATCAGAAGTTGATCGGGAAGCGGCGGGGCTTGGTACGGGTCGCACGGGCGTAGGCGTTCGCCACAGCACCGGCCGCCGCCGGCACGCCGAGTTCGCCGGCCCCGCCGGGCTCGCGCCGTGACGGCATGATGTGCGCCTCGAAGCGCAACGGGGAATGCTGCTGGCGAGCGTAGCGGAAGTCGGCGAAGCTGCCCTCGCGCACCGCACCCTGGTCGATGTGCAGTCCGGCCCGCAGCACGGTGGAGATGCCGTCGATGGCGGTGCCCATGAGCTGGGCCTGGAGTCCACGCGGGTTGACGGCCGTTCCGACATCGGCCGCCATCACCATCTTGGTCACCCGGGGGTTCTTCGGGTCGGTGGCGTCGATCTCGACCAGGCAGGCCACGCAGGAGCCGTATTCCTCGTGGACGGCCACACCCTGCGCCTGGCCGGACGGCAGGGGCCGACCCCAGTTTCCGGCCGCAGCGACCTTGTCGAGTACGGCTTTGACGGCCTTGTTCCTGAGCGTGCCGCGCCGGAAGGCCAACGGGTCCTTCCCCAGCTCGGCGGCGACCTCGTCGACGACGATCTCCTCCGCGGTGCGCATGGTCCCGGAGTCCACCGACCGCCAGGCTCCGAGCGGCATCGCCAGCTCGACCGAGCCCGAACTCCCCGAGACGCGCCCGAAGTTGTAGAGGCCGCTGTCACTGGGCAGCGGGCCCGCGGCCACCGTGCTCACACCGCCCCGAACGGCCAAGCCGCCCTGAGCGGCCAGGCCCTGCCGCTCGTACGACTCGCTCACCGAGGCCATCGCATGGCTGAAGGCCACCACCCTGCCCCGCGCATGGCTGGCCCGGATCCGGTGATGCGAGGCCCCGCGCATCCGGCCGTGCCGGATGTCGTCCCCGCGGCTCCACATCAGCTTGACCGGTCGCCGTGCCGCCTTCGAGATCAGGGCGGCCTCGATCGCGGCGTCGTAGTTCAGCCGCCGTCCGAAGGAGCCGCCGCCACGCACGACATGGACGCGGACCTTCGACTTCGGCAGTCCGATCGCCGAGGCGATGCTCTCGCGCGCGTCCATCGGTGTCTGGGAGGAGAACCAGATCTCGGCCCGGTCGGCGCGTACGTCCGCCACCGCGGTCAGCACTTCCATCGGGGCATGGCTGACGAAGGCGAACTCGAACTCGCCCTCGACCTGCGCCGATCCGCGCGGCGGCGCCCCGACCGAGGGAACGGCGGCCCGTAGCCGGGACCGGATGCCGGCGTCGGACAACGACGCCAGTGGCCCCGGCCTCCAGGTGATGCGCAAGGCGTCGCGGGCTTGGAAAGCGTGGTGGAAGGACTCCGCCACCACGGCGACACCGCCGGCGACCTTGACCACCGCGTGGACGCCGGGCATCGCGCGGGCCGCGCGGTCGTCGACCGAGACGAGTCGCCCACCGAGTGTCGGCGGCCGGGCCACCACGGTCGGCTTCGCCCCGGCCACCTCCAGGTCCCCGGTGTACTTCGCCTTGCCCGTGACGATGTCCCGCGCGTCGATCCGGCCCGTCGGCCGTCCGATCACCTTGTGCTCGGACGCGGGCTTGGGATTGTCCGACACGTCGGGCCGGTGGATCCGGGCGGCGGCCGCCGTCAGCGATCCGAAGGTGGCCGTACGGCCGTCGGGGGCGACCACCATCGTGTCCCGCGTACGCAGGCTTCGGGCGGGCAGGTGCCAGCGCCGGGCGGCCGCGGTCACCAGCCGGGCCCGGGCGATGGCGGCGAGCGCGCGGGCGGGACCGTACAGGGAACGGACGGAACTCGAGCCGCCGGTGTACTGGTTCCCCTTGGTGCGGGCCTCGGCGAGCGGGATGTCGACGTCGACGAGCCGGGCGTCGAGTTCCTCGGCGATCATCATGGCGACCGCGGTCGTGATGCCCTGCCCGACCTCGACGCGCGGCAGTCGTACGACCACCTTGTTGGCCGCGGTGACCTCCAGCACCAGCATCTCCTCGTCCGAGCCGGTCACCAGGACACGAGAGGGCCCGTGTGCCTCCGCCGCGGTGGGCTCGACACCCTCCGCCGACGACGTGTCGCAGCCGATGGGCGCCGCGAGGGTCAGTGTGGATGCCGCGAGCGAGTAGACCATGAACTTCCGGCGGGACAACTGACGGGCCAACAGGTGCTCCTCTCCGAGTACCCGGGTGGGTTCCCCTGGTAGGAGGGGACAGCGCTCTTCGAGGTTGCGTGGGCGGTCGTCGCGGTCACCGGGGCCGGTCGGCGACCCTGTCGTCGAGCGCCGTGGCCGTCTCGTGCAGGAGGTCGCGTACGGCCCTCAGGTCGGGGTGTGTGCCGGTGCCCGCGCGGCTGACCGTGAAGACGGTCCGGGATACGGGACGGACCAGGGGGTGGAGGCTGAGGGGCGCGGTGTGGTCCGGCAGAGCCATGCGGGGCACCAGGACGGCACCGGCGCCGGCGGCGGCCAGAGCCGTCAGCACGGAGAAGTCACTGCTGGAGGCCCGGATGTCCGGGACGAAGCCGGCCGCGCCGCAGGCACGCTGGATCATCTCGTAGCAGGAGGTCTCCGGGCCGGGGGTCAGCCACGCCAGATGCGCCAGGCGGGACAGGTCCGCGGGCTGTCCGGCGGTGAGGCCCTCCCGACCGGCCCGGTCGGGGTGCAGGGCGAGGAGGACTGGCTCTTCCATCAGGACTGTCTGCTCCCACGCCGCGGGGACACTGCGCGGCAGCACGGTGTAGCTGTGCACCAGGGCGAGGTCGGTCGAGCGTTTGTGGAGTGCGTCGAGGGCTTCGTCGGGCTCCTGGACGGAGAGTCGCAGCGAGAGATCCCGATTGGCACCGGTGCCGTTGTCGGGATCGGTGCCGGTGCCGGTGCCGGTGCCGGTGAGACGTTCGAACAAGGGCGGAACGAGGGTGCGGGCGGCGGAGGCGAAGGCGCTGATCCGTACCGTGCCGTGGCGACCGCCTTTCATCGCGGCCAGGCCGGACTCGGCTGCCGCGAGCTCTGCCAGGATGACCTCGGTGTGGGCCACCAGCAGTTCCCCGGCGGCGGTCAGACGCAGCGTGCGGCCGTGTTTCTCGACGACGGGCGTGCCGGCCTCCTTCTGCAGGGCGGCGAGGTGCTGGGAGACGGCCGGTGCGGTCAGGTGCAGCGCGTCCGCCGTGGCCGCGACGGTTCCGTAGGCGGCCAGGTGCTGGAGGATGCGCAGGCGGCGTACGTCAAGCACAAGTGGCTCCTTGCGGCTCGGACGCGTCCACGGCGGGGACGGTGGTGGGGTGGTGGTTCCGCTTGTGCCGGCTGATCAGGATCACTCCCGCGACGCTGATCGCTCCACCGGCCGGCGCGACGGGGCGGGGCACCTCCGCCAGCCAGACGAAGGAGACGATCAGGGCCACCGGCGGCACCAGGTACAGGGCCGCGGTGGAGACGGCGAGCGGCAGCCGGGCAACGGCGTAGGCCCAGATGACGAAGCCGAGGGCGGAGGGCAGGAGGCCCAGGTAGGCGGCGGAGGCGAGTGCGGCGGCCGGGGCGTGGACGGTCGCGTGCCAGGTGGCGGGGATCAGGGGCAGCGCGAAGACCGTACCCGCGACCATCGCGTAGGTGGCGACCTCCAGACCGGTGTAGTGGCGCAGCAGGGGCTTGCTCGCGAAGTGGTAGACCCCTTGGACCACGGCCGCCGCCAGGATGACGAGGGCCGAGACGGAGAACCCGCTGGTGCCCTGGGCCAGGCTGACGACGGCCGCGCCCGCGAGCGCGACGACGCTGCCGACGACGATGTCGCGGGTGAGCCGCTCTCCGAGGAACAGGCTTCCCAGCAGCACACTGAAGACGGGGGCGATCGCGATGAGCAGGCTCGCGGTCCCGGCCTCCACGTGCACTTCACCCCAGTTGAGCAGGACCTGGTACGCGGTCATGCCGGTGGCCCCGCACAGGGTGATCAGCGGCAGGTCGCCGCGTCGCGGCAGCCGTACCTTCGCGAAGGGCGCCACGGCCAGCAGCGCGACGGCGGCGATCAGGAGCCGCAGGAACGACAGCGCCGCCACTCCCAGGCCGTCGATGCCGACCCTGATGGCGGGAAAGGCCGATGCCCACAGCACAACGGTGCCGACCAGGGCGAGGAAGCGGGGAGAGGCGATGCGTGCGGACATGACTCCACCATCGCCGACCAGAATAAGAAGTTCCAGTTAGCTTTTGTTTCAGAAAGCTTCAGTTCTACTTACTGGTCACCACCGGGCGGAACACGGCTGCGGGAGAACTCGGGGGCGCTCAGCCCAGGAGGGCCAGGAGCTGTTTGGCGTGGCCGGGCAGCTCCACTTCCGCGAGGCCGGTGATGAGGTCTCTCAGCGGCATGGGCTGATCGACCAGGACGATGTCCTTGGACAGGAGACGGGTCGGCACCGGTGTGTCGAGTTCGGCGTCGCTCAGCATCGGTCCGCCGAGTGCGCAGAGGGCGTCCCCTTGAAGGCGGATGCGGTCCCGGAGCCCCGTGTTGCCGCCGGCGACCGCGATGAGGCGTTCGATGGTCCAGGTGTCGAGCGCCATGCGGTTGTCGTACGTCGTGTTCGATCCCGCGGCGACACAGGAGACCGCGGCGAGGGTGGCGGCGCTGACGAGGGCGACGTGCGCCAGAATCTGCTCGGCGTTCCATTCGCCGGGCGGCGGGGCGGGGCGCGTGTCGCCGGAGTCAGCCACGGCGGCAGCGGCGTCCAGCAGCGCGCGGTAGGCGTCCCGCAGCGGGGTGGTGTCCAACATGTCGACTTCTTCCTGCGGTCGTGCGTGGGTTTCTGCGGACGTGC
Source organism: Streptomyces sp. NPDC096311 (assembly GCF_044763085.1). Classification (NCBI taxonomy): domain Bacteria; kingdom Bacillati; phylum Actinomycetota; class Actinomycetes; order Kitasatosporales; family Streptomycetaceae; genus Streptomyces; species Streptomyces sp. NPDC096311. The sequence continues at coordinate 191,482 of NZ_JBIWFN010000015.1, read as the reverse complement.
GCGAGGGCGAGTACGGAAAGGGTGGTGGCGGGCACCGTCTCAGGCGTGCCCGGGAGACATCTCCCATGGCGCCTGCGGGAGAACATCGCCGGTCTCGAGCAGCGACTTGAGGTTCGCCAACACGGCCGGCCATCCGCGCGAGATGCCGTTGAGCATCTCCTGGTTGGGGAGATTCTCGTGGGTCACGGTGAGGCGGACGATGTCCTCGTGTGGTTCGACGAGGAAGGTGACGACCGACGGTTCCCTCGGCGTTTCGGAGTCGGGAGTGTCCTCGAAGGTGATGACCAAGCACGTCGGGGGCTCGGTCTTGATCACTTGACCGACGACATCGACGGCACCTGAGCCGTCGACGCGTCGATGCTCCCAGGGCGAACCGGGTTGCCAGTCCGAGATGTTGGCGTGCCCCCAGTAGCGCGCTGTCAGGTCCGCGTCCGTCAGGGCTTGCCACACCTGCTCCGCGCTCGCACGGATGTAGGTGACATAGACGTAGGTCGGCACGGACGTGGGTCCGTCGGTCATGGCGTACTCCTCTGCCTGGTTCTTGATGGCACTGATCGCTTGCAGACGGGGCTTGTCGAACCCCGATATCCAGCGCTCCTCCATCTCATGGATCGGTGTCGGGTTGAGGTAGTGAAGCCGCTCCCGTCCCCGTCGCACGACGGTCACGAGGTTGGCCTGCCCAAGGATGTCGAGATGCTGTGTCGCCGACTGGCGCGTCATGTCCAACCGCTCGCACAGCTCGCTCAGCGTCTGGCCGTTGTGCTCGCGCAGACGGTCGAGCAGGAGTCGCCGGGTGGGGTCGGCCAGCGCTTTGAAGACCAGGTCCATCGCTCTACCTTCGAGGCTCACACCGACATTATGCAGGTACTTACCTGCATAATGTCAATGGCGGATCTTCGCCGGCCCTGATTCACCCGGGGGAACCATGAGCTCGGCGCGCCGTCGGACGTGATCGCCAATATCATCGGTCGTACGACAACTACCGCGTAGTCGGTCCATGGGTGACCCGGAGCCGGTGCTCGGGTTCCCGCCGGTGGGGGGCCCATCAGGGGCCAGAGCCGAACCGGGCGGCCGTCATGGGAGATCGCCATGAGCACCCAGCAGAGAGAGCAGGACGGCGCAACGGACGTCGTCAAGGAGCCGACCATGAGCATGAGGCTCGAGGTCGCCGTCATCGCGGTCACCGACGTCAGTCGCGCCCTGGACTTCTATCAAAGCCTCGGGTGGCGGCTCGACGCGGACTTCGAGGCCAGTCCGAGATTCCGGCTCGTACAGCTCACGCCACCAGGGTCGGAATGCTCGATTCACTTCGGCCGCGGGATCACGCCCGCGGCGCCGGGCTCCGCCCACAACTACCTTGTGGTCGCCGACTTGGAGCAGGCCTGTGCCGACCTGGTCAGCAGAGGCGTCGAGGTGAGCGAGATCTACCACAACGTCTACGACGCGGGCGTGCAGGATCAGGCGGACGGCCCCGATCCAGAGGGCCGCAGCTACGCCTCATTTGCCTCGTTCAGCGATCCGGACGGCAACGGGTGGGTGCTGCAAGAGGTCCAGGTGCGACTACCGGGGCGGTGACAAGCGACGTCATCGTACGGTGAGGCGTAGGGACAGATTCGCTCTTACTCGGAGTCGTCGATGGCCGTTCGCCGTGTCGTGCCCAATGTCCAGTCGGAAGTCGTGCGGGAGAGCCGGGAGTTCTACGGCCTGCTGGGCTTTGAGGAGGTCATGAACCACGGCTGGATCGTCACCCTCGCCTCGCCGTCCCACCCGGCGGCACAGGTCAGCCTGATGACCAGTGACAAGACAGCACCGGTCACGCCCGACATGAGCGTGGAAGTGGATGACGTGGACGCGGCTTACGAGATCATGCGCGTGAGCGGCGCGGAGATCGTGCACCCCTTGCAGGACGAGGAGTGGGGAGTGCGCCGGTTCTTCGTTCGTGATCCCAACGGGCAGGTGGTCAACGTACTGGGCCACCGATAACCCGCTCCGGCAGCCGCGTCGGCTGCGTGCCCGCGGGCCTCGCGGAATCAGCCGGCCCCCGTCGTGGAGGGGCACGTCGCGCTGGAGCCTTCGGCGCGCCAACCGCCGGGGCCCGTCACGGTCACGGTCACGTGCGTCGATGCGGCGCCGACGTCCTGTGTCTCGACGAGGCGGGCGTCGGCGGCTGTGCAGATCAGCTGGGCGAGTGCCGTCCCGGTCAGTGGCGCGGTCCGGTCCGGCAGTTCGATCGACAGCCGTCCGCCGTCCGTCCGGACCGCCCGGGCGCCCCTCATCGGTGGAAGCTCGGTGGTCATGCCCTCACGGCGTTCCTGGACTTCGGGGCCCTGGAAAAGCATCGCCACGGCCGTCTCGATGCCGCCCGGGCCGAAGACATGGCGGCGGACGCCCAGCAGGGTGCCCTCACCGACGAAGTAGAGGACGTAGCCCGGCCGGATGCCAGTGGCGGGCTCTCCGACCTCCACGACGCCGGTCTCGGGGATGCCGCACGAGGAGAGCAGGAAGGCGGTCGTGAAGAGCAGCGCGGTCCGCGACGGCCGGCGCGTGCGGCTCATGAACCCTCCCGTTCCAGAGGCCGTCCAAGAGGCCTCGGGAACGGAGACCGTTCCGAAGTCCCTTCCGCAGGCTGTTCCAGAAGCTGGTTCCCGGGCCCTTGCGGGGGTCGTGTCAGGGGGATCCCGACCGTGAACACGGCGCCGCCCTCCGCGCGGTTCGCCGCCCGGACCGTGCCACCGTGCAGATGGACGTTCTCGGCCGTGATCGAGAGCCCGAGTCCACTGCCCTCCGTTCTGGTCCGGGCGGTGTCCGACTTGTAGAAGCGGTCGAAGACGTGCGGCAGGACGTCGGCGGGGATGCCGGGCCCGCTGTCCCGCACCTCGATGACCGCCCACCCCGTGTCGTCCGCATCCGGCGACTCCCGTGCGTACAGGAGCAGTTGTACGGGGCGTGCGCCGTGGCGGAGCGCGTTGCCGACCAGGTTCGCGACGATCACGTCGAGGCGGCGCGGGTCGACCCGGCCGCGCAGTTCGCCGGGCTCGGGGAGCAGGGTGTCCACCGTGTCCAGCCAGGCGCGGGCGGCGAGGGTACGGCGGAGGGACTCGGCGAGGTCGATGTCGTCCAGTTGCAGGGCCGCCGCGCCCGCGTCGAAGCGGGAGATCTCCATCAGGTCGTCCACCAGGCGGGCCAGCTTCACGGTTTCCTCGCTGATGAGCCGTACGGCCGTGGCGGTGTCCGGGGTCAGCCCGGCCGCGTCCTCGTCGAGGACGTCGGTGACCGCCGACATCGCGGCCAGCGGGGTGCGCAGCTCGTGCGACACATCCGCGACGAAACGGCGGGCTCGGGCTTCCATGCGGCGCAGTTCGGCCACGGACCCCTCCAACGCGGCCGCGGTCTCGTTGAAGGTGTGGGAAAGGTCGGCGAGTTCGTCGGAGCCGTTGATGGCGAGCCGGGTGTCCAGGTGCCCCTCGGCGATCCTGCGCGTGGCGCGGCGCAATTCCCGTACCGGACGCAGCACACCCCGGGCGGCCAGCAGGGCGAGCAGGACGGCCAGGCCCAGGGCGGGCAGGACGGCGCGACCGATGGCGGCGACCAGGGCGTCGACGTATCCCTGTTCACCGGTCTGCGGCACTGTCAGGAAGACCGCTACCCCGGAGGCCGGGTGTTCGCTGGGGGTTTCGAAGGTGACCGGCAGGCCGACAACGAGCGAGGAGCCGCCGTGCGTCGACACCCGCTGGAAGACGGCGGCCCGGCGGGAGCTCACGGCCGACCGCATGGCAGGTGTCAGCTCGGTGAACCTGTCCTGTGGTGTGGAAGTGGCCCGCAGTTCGCGGTAGGTGGCCAGTACGCGCCAGTTCTGCGCGGGTTCCGCACGGGCCACCTCGGCGGCGATCCACTCCAGGTCGGGCCGGGTCGGAGGGTAACTGACGCCTGCCGCCAGGGCGTTGACGTGATACCGCAGGCGTTTGATCACGTTGTCCTGGCTCTGCTGGAGCACCCCGGTGCGGGCCTCCCGGAAGGTCAGGGTGCCTGCGGTCAGGGTGGCGACGGCGGCGACGAGCACGAACGCCACGAGCAGTCGGCCGCGCAGGCCACGCAGCGGTGGTTTCACCGGGACTGGAACCGGTAGCCGAAACCGCGCACGGTCTGGATGTAGCGCGGTTGCCCCGCCGGCTCGCCCATCTTGGTGCGCAGCCGCTTGACGCAGGCGTCCACCAGCCGCGAGTCGCCGTGGTAGCTGTGCTCCCAGACCGCCTCAAGCAACTGCTGCCGGGAGAACACCTGGCCGGGCGAGGCCGAGAGCGTGAGCAGGAGCCGCAGTTCGGACGGGGCGAGGGAGACCGGCACACCCTGCCGGGTGACGGCCAACCCGGAGCGGTCGATGGCCAGTTCGCCGTTCTCCCCGTGGGTCTCGATCTTCGGTATGCCACCGTCGGTGGGCGCTGGGCCGACCCGGCGCAGGACGGCACGTATACGGGCCTCCAGGACGCGTGCCTGCACCGGCTTCACGACGTAGTCGTCCGCTCCGGCTTCGAGACCGACCACGATGTCCGTGTCGTCGCCCCGCGCGGTCGCCATGATGATCGGCACCTGGTCCTCGGTACGGATCCGGCGGCACACCTCGAGACCGCTCAGGCCGGGCAGCATGAGATCGAGCACGACGACGTCCGGTCGGAAGGACCGCAGTCGGGCCAGCCCGTCCTCGCCGGTCCCCACGGCGGCGACGTCGTGCCCTTGGCGGTTCAGCGCGAGCAGGACGCCCTCCCGTACGGCGCGGTCGTCTTCGATGAGCAGGACACGTGGCATGCACTCAGTATCCGTACAGATCAAGGGACTTGGCGCGGAGACCGCGTCCGCCCAGGGAACTGTTACGGGACGATCACATAGCCCCACCCACGATCGGGCGTTGCGGTCTCGTTATCTTCCGGTCCAGGTCCCATCACATCGTGTGCACAGCCTGACGGCCATGAACACGACCGCCCACCGTGCGACGCCCCCGGCCCCGCGATCCCATCGTCGTCGCGGCGGCCCCGCGCACGCCGACGGGCGCGGCCGGACGGGGAAGGGGCCTCTGCTGGGGGGCGTCGCCGCGCTCGCCGTCCTCGTCTCCGTCGCCGCCCTCGCCATCAACCGGACGACGCCCACGACCTCCGGAAGCGACGACCGGCCCGCTGCCGCCGCACGGCCCTCCCGGTCGGCGCCGGACGAGCCCTCGAAGACACCGGACCGGTCGACGAGGCCGAGCGGTCCGGCGACCGGCGCCGAGCACAGCAGGGAACCGGGCTCCAGGACCAGCGGGATGGGCGCCCCGTCCGCGGGCTCCTCCTCCCCGTCCGCCTCCTCGGGCTCCGTCCCGTCCTCGGGCCCCGGTACGTTCACCACCGCGGGCGGCGGCAGCGGGACCGCGGGGCGGGGCAGTCGGCTGCTGCGCTACGAGGTCGTCGTCGAGGACGGCCTCAAGCAGTCGGCCGCCGATGTCGCCAAGCAGGTGGAGGGCATACTCGCCGACCCGCGGGGCTGGACGGCCGACGGCGAGAGCGCGTTCCGTCGTGTCACCGGCGGCACGCCCGACTTCGTCGTACGGCTCGCCACGCCGGGAACGGTGGACAAGATCTGTGGCCGGTACGGGCTCGACACCGGCGGTGAGGTCAACTGCAACGGGGGCAAGGACGTCGTGGTCAACCTCAGGCGATGGCTGCTGGCCACTCCGGTGTACGCGCACGACGTGGCGGCCTACCGGGCGCTGATCATCAACCACGAGGTCGGCCACTTCCTCGGCCACCCTCACGTGACCTGCCCCGGCGTGGGCGGGCCGGCCCCCGTGATGATGCAGCAGATCAAGGGCATGCACGGCTGCGTCCCCAATGTCTGGCCGTACGACAGGGAGGGCCGACTCATCACGGGACCTGTCGTGTCCTGACCGGCCACTCTCACCGTCGGCGGGGTCACCAACTGGGCTTGCTGGAGGGGGCGAAGAGACTTCGCGTGCCGCGACTGCATCGGCAGAATCCTCGGCAACCCGCCACCGCATTCCCCACCTGTGCGACGACGAGGACCTGCTGCAGGCCAGAACCTGCGACACCGGGCCCACGCGGACAACGCGGGACAGATCATCATGCTCGACCATGAGCAGGACGTCGGCGGAGACCTGCTCGCCGACTCCCTCACCGACCTGGTGTCGAACGGACTCGGCGAAGGGCGCCGGGGCCCTCGCGGGGACCAGACACCGGCCGTTGCCTGGGTCAGCATCGGGAGCCTGAGCAGTGTCGAGGCCACCGTCCATCCCGAGCTGGAGGTCCTGTCCATCGGCGTCTGGGAGGGTGAGCCACTCAGCCTCGCCCCCGTCACCGGGCTCCCCCGCCTGCGGACTCTCACGGCCTACCCCGGTACGCTCGCCGACCCGCTGGAGATCGCCGAGCTGACCGGGCTCGAGTTCCTGGGACCCGGGCCGGAGGATTGGCGTGTCCTGCTCTCTGCCGGGGCCGTACCGCGAAGCCTATCGGCCGCCTCCATCGAGATCCGCGACACCTGCCACCCGCTCCCGATCGTGGCCCTCGCCAACGAACTCCTCGCCCTCTGGGACCGCCCGCTGATCACTCGGACGACCCTCGAAGGCAACCTCGGCCCCCTGGCGTAGACCGGGTCGCTCCGGCGGGCCTTCGCCTCGAAATCCTGTCCGCCACAACCCTTTCACGACTCTTTTTGCGAATCGCCAGGATTCCCTCGTGAAGCGCCTGCGGACCCACACCGGTCGACATCGCCGTGACGCAATCCTAGTATTTATTCTGTTTCCTCACGTTATCCTGCCGTGCGTAGCGCCATAGCCACGACAAGTTGGAGGCAGGCTCCGTGGTTGAGTCGCAGTTCGTGATCGCCCCGCCCGCCAAAGCCGCCCTGTTCCTCGTGTGCACCATGGCACCTGGCGGCGAGCCCGCTGTTCGCGACCTGCTCCAGGATGTGGCCGGGTTGCGACGATCGGTCAGTTTCCGTGCTCCGGACGCGGAGCTGAGTTGCGTCGTCGGCATCGGCTCCGCCGCCTGGGACCGGCTCTTCGCAGGACCCCGCCCACGCGATCTGCATCCGTTCGTCGCGTTGACAGGCTCCCGGCACCGAGCCCCGTCCACCCCTGGTGACCTGCTCTTCCATCTGCGAGCCCACCACATGGACCTCTGTTTCGAACTGGCCCAGTTGATCGGCGAACGCCTCTACGGAGCGGTCGCCGTGGTGGACGAGGTGCACGGTTTCAAGTACTTCGACGAGCGCGACCTCCTCGGCTTCGTCGACGGCAGCGAGAACCCCGAGGGCCGGGTCGCCGTCGACGCGGTGTTCATCGGTGACGAGGACCCCGATTTCGCGGGCGGCAGCTATGTGATCGTGCAGAAATACGTGCACGACCTTGCCGCCTGGAACGCGTTGCCCACGCAGGAACAGGAAAAGGTCATCGGCCGCACAAAACTGGCGAACGTCGAAATGCCGGACGACATCAAGCCCGCGGACTCGCATGTCGCACTGAACACCATCACCGACGCGGACGGAAACGAACGGAAGATCGTCCGTGACAACATGCCGTTCGGCAGCATCGGGCAAAGGGAGTTCGGTACCTACTTCATCGGCTATGCGCGCACTCCCGAGGTGACCGAACAGATGCTGAGGAACATGTTCCTCGGTGACCGCCCCCAGACCCACGACCGGATCCTCGACTTCTCCACGGCGGTCACCGGCTGTCTGTTCCACGTACCGAGCGCCGATTTCCTCGACGACCCACCCGCCGCGCCCACCGGTGCGTCGGCGACCGAGGGTTCCCTGGGCATCGGCAGTCTCAAAGGAGCCTGATCACGTGTCCACGCCCAACGGTATGAACAACCTGCACCGCGAACTCGCGCCGATCACGCCCGCGGCATGGGCACAGATCGAGGAGGAGGCCCGCCGTACCTTCCGGCGCAACGTGGGGGGCCGCCGTGTCGTGGATGTCACCGGACCCGACGGTCCCGCGCTTGCCTCGGTCGGCACCGGCCATCTCACCCGCATCGAAGGGCCTGGACCGGGCGTCACCGCTCTCCTGCGCCAAGTACGGCCCCTGGTCGAACTGCGCGTCCCCTTCAAGGTCGGTCGCGATGCGGTGGACGACGTAGAGCGCGGCTCGAACGACTCCGACTGGCAACCGGTGAAGGACGCGGCGCGCGCCATGGCGTTCACCGAAGACCGGGCCGTCTTCGAGGGGTACGAGGCAGCGGGCATCGACGGGCTGCGCAGGCGTACCTCCCATCCGGTGCACGGCCTGCCGGCGGAGACACGTGAGTATCCGGATGCCGTCAGCCGCGCGCTGACGACCCTGCGCCTGGCCGGAGTCGCCGGCCCGTATGCGCTGCTGCTGGGCGCCGACGCGTACACCCTGGTGAGCGAGACGTCCGACCACGGCTATCCGATCACGGAGCATCTCAGCCGGATGCTGGACGCCCCGCCCATCTGGGCGCCCGCGGTCGACGGCGCTTTTCTGCTGTCCACCCGCGGTGGGGACTTCGAACTGCGGCTCGGTGAGGACCTCGCGATCGGCTACACCGCACATGACACGAACGAGATCGAGTTGTACTTCCGCCAGAGCCTGACCTTCCTGGTGAACACCGACGAGGCCGTGGTGGCACTCGGCTCGTGACCGCACGGCGCCCGAGCACACGTGGATGGCCCTGGGAGACGGCGCTACGGGTCCTACGCGGCGCCCAGCGACTGCACTGTCACGGTCGTCCGTCCGTCGGGCGCCTCGTAGCTGACGGAGTCACCGGCACGGCGGCCGAGCAGTGCGCGGCCGAGAGGACTGTCGGTGGTGACCAACATCTGGTCCAACGGCTCGGCGACATCGCCGATCTGGACCGTCTCTTCGCCGCCGTCCGGGAACCGTACGGTGACGGTGCTTCCCAGGCCGACCACGTCGGTACGCGGCGGACCGGCCTCTGCCGCCCCGTCCAGCCGCACGGTGATCTGGGTGATACGGGCGTCGAGGCGGTCCAACTGAGTGGCACGCTGCAACTCGTCGGCCTGGTCTGCCGTGTCTCCCGCTGAATCCGTGTCGCCCAGGGTTGCCGCCACCGCGTTGCGTGCGGCGTGCAGATCCGCAAGCTCCCGTTCGAGCGCCCGACGGGCTTCGGCGCTGATCGGCCCGGCTTCACTGGTCATTCCTGCTCCCGTTGTGCAGGTGGAACAGCTGGGTGACGATGGGCGATTCCGCTGTTCGCCATCATAGTCGCGAGCTCGCCGCGCCGCGTGAACCGATGTGCCCCGGGTAGGAAACGGGGGTTCGGACGGGGCCGGTCGGCCGGTCGCGCGAGGAGGAAAGGGACGGTTGGGCCATGACGCTGGAGCAGGCTGCCTGGGGCGCGGTGGACGCGGTCGTCGTGTACGACGGGCGTCTGCTGATGGTGGCCGCGCAGGACGGCTGGGGGTTGCCGTCGGGCGCCCCGCAGGCCGCCGAGTCGGCGGAGGCCAGTGCGGCGCGAGTGGTGTACGAGCTCACCGGGTACCTGGTCGACGGCACATCGGTGCTGCGGCCGCCGGGAACGGCTGGAGAGGACGCACGGCCCGCTGTGGTGTGCCAGCTGTTGAGCCAGGCCCCCTCGGCGGAAGCGCGACTCGGCCCGGAGCAGATCCGCTGGGTTCCGTTCGCCGAAGCCATCGACGCGGCGCTGCCCGAAGCCGTGCGGGACTACCTGGTGGGCCATACACCCGTGTAGGGATGCGGGCGCGGCATTTATCAAGATCGGTTCCTGATTTCAAGTCACGCTGTTCCGTGGCATGACGCGAAGCCTCTCGGTGAAGTTTTCTGGATGCAGAATTTCTCAGATTAGGAGATTCTCATGCAGGTCATCGCCATCACTGCCGCCGTCATCGTCGGGGCATTGTCCAGCATCACTTATGTGCAGTACACCGCGTCACGCAGCCCAGGGCGGCCGATCCCGCTGTTCTCGACCCGGCTCGCGCTTTTTCCCCTATGGGCCGACGTGACGTTCACTACGGGCTGGATCGTCAGCTCATTCATGCTCATTTTCGTGCTGCCGATCTGGGCGGGAATGGCCGTCTACTGCGGGGCGACGCTGCTCCCCTTCGAGGCGATGCGCCGCCGTCACAACCGCCAGGTCAGAGGTCACGTGCTCACTCCGTGAGCGCGCGACGGACACCCAGTGGGAGGATCCATGTTCAACAGGCTCAGCAAGTTCGGCGTCGCCGTCACCGTCGCTTCCAGCGCGCTGGTGCTGGTCACCGGGACCGAATCGAGCGCGATGCCGGATACCGCCGACACCGCGGTCGTGGCCCCGCCACCGGTGACGGTCCCCAGCCCGCCCCCTTACAAACAGCTCGCTCTCAAAACCCTCGACCAGGTCGTGAAGGGAAACTTCGTCGCCGTCTCAGCGCGCTTCGACGAGTCGATTCGGCAAGAAGGAAATCCCGTGGTTCTCGCGAACGCCTGGAAGGAATACCAGGATCAGCTCGGTTTCGGCCGCTACCAGTCGCACGGAGCGCCCCGGCAGGTCGTATCCGGCGATCGGACGGTGGTCGACATACCACTGCGCATGGCCAAGCAGCCCGGATATTTCCGCGTCGCCTTCGACGGAAAAGGGAACATCGAAGGTCTGTGGTTTCTCAAGAAAGGAGTTCCCGTCCCGTAGGAGCTCGTGACACGATCACGACGCGTGGACGTCCCGTACGCCCGGCCGTGGGCGGGACTCCGTCACCCCTGGTCCCGCTCTCGCCGTGCCGAGCAGCCACGAAGCACTACCGTGGTGGCTTGTGAGCGTGAACATCCGTTTGTCGCTTTCCGCAGTCCCACGGCTTGCCATCTCGGTCGTCGTCGGAGCGGCGGTCGGCGTGGCCGTCGCATTGGCCGGCGACACACCGCTGGCCATTCTCGCGGGTATCGCCGCGACCCAGACATTCTTCGTGGTGGTCGGCTGGATCGTGCTGTGGCCCATGGACGCCGCCTCGACCCGCGGCAACGCCCGACGCGAGGACCTGCGCCCCGTCCTCGAGGAAATCGTCGTCGTCACCGTCGCTCTGTGCGGTCTGGTCGGCATCGTGGTGTTCCTGCTCGGCAACTCCGACACCGGCCATGCCGCGACGGCGCTGCTGGGTGTGTTCATGGCCTGGGCGGCACTGCATCTGATGTACGCCACCCGCTACGCGTACCTCTACTACGTGGATTCCGGGGGCGGAATCGATTTCAACTCCGACCAGCCCCCGGCGTACCGGGACTTCTTCTACTTCAGCTACAACCTCGGCATGACCTACCAGGTCTCCGACACCGACGTCTCCAGTGGGACGATCCGCTCGATGGTGCTCCGGCACACATTGCTGTCGTACGTCTTCGGCACCAGCATTCTGGCTACCGCCATCAACCTCTTCGCAGGAATCCTCGTTCACTGATCTCGAAGAAGTGGGCATGTCCCACCCTCACCGCATCGAATTGACGCGCGTACTCTCGCCGCGCGGCGTGCTCACTCTGCACGCAGTGGACGGAGCGCTTCTCTTCGCTCTGCGCGCGGCGCTGGCCATGGCACTGCCCGCGGTGCCGTTGGTGCTCTCCGGACGAACCGCGCTCGCCGTCTTTCCCATGCTGGGCGCGTTCACCACCACGTTCGGGCGCAACCTGCCCTACCGCCGTCGTGCCCGCGTCCTCGCCGTCGCCGCGGTGGCCATGACGATGTGCGTCGGCCTTGGTGCGACGCTCGCCGCACTGACCGATCCGCGGGCGGGAGGTCTCGGCGCTGCCGTGGTGATTGCCGCGATGGCGGTCACGGCCGGCCTGGCGAAGTTCCTCTGCGACGTGACACGGCTCAGTGGCCTCGGTGCCGTGCTGATGCTCTTCTCGTTCGCCGTGGCGGCCAACGGCCCTGCCGACCGGTTCACCGACGTACTCACCCAGACAGGGCTCGCCGCGACAGGCGCGGCCACCGCCTGGGCACTGGCACTGGTGGGCTGGGTCGTGCACCCGGACCGCCCGCAGCGGCTGGCGGTGGCCGTGGCCCTCCGTGAACTCGCCGACCTGCTGGAACAAGGCGGAGGAGCCGATGGCGCCGGGCGCACACGGCACCGGGCAACCGCCGCCGTCCTACGGGCGTATCAGTCGCTCGGCCTGAGCCCCCTGACCATCGTTCAGCGGCACGGCGAGCGGAGCGGGACATGTGTGTTCCTGACCGACCTCGCCTGGTCGCTCCTGATCACCTCCGCGCGCCGACAGACTCCCGACGCCCCGACAGCGCGGTACCTGCGGGTGCAGGCTCGGTACCTGATCGTCAGGTACCGCCGACCCCCATCCCCACTGCCACACCCGATGTTCCAGTCCGGCTCGTCCGCCCGAGACGCCCCGTCCGGAGATACGGCACCCGGCCATCCTGACGAGGCCGGTCCCGCGGCCCGGCGCGCCGCCGAACTGACCGTGGGCATCGGTGCCGGCAGCCCGGGCCATGTCGCGGTACTTGTCGTCCCCGCGTTCCGGATGGCTCTCGGCACCGGCCTGGCAGGTGGCCTGGCCGCGTTCCTGAGCTTTGGACACGGTTACTGGGCCGCACTCTCCGCGGCCGCCGTCCTGCATTCCGTCAACGTCCGCTCCACCCTGGAGCGTGCCCTGCAACGCACCCTGGGCACGGCGGCCGGACTCCTGATCGCGTTCGGCGTGCTGGCCACCCACCCGGCGCCGACAGCTCTCGTCGCCCTGATCGTGGTCTTCGAATTCCTGCTGGAATACACCGTGGCACGGAACTACGGCCTCGGCGTCGTCTTCCTCACGCCGCTCGCACTGCTGATGAGCGACCTGGCATCCCCGGCCCCGGTGGGAACGCTCGTCCACGACCGGACGCTGGGCAGTGTCCTCGGCATCCTCATCGGTCTGGCATGTGCCCTGCTGGTCGTCCACGGGCGTCCGGCAGCACGTGTGGAACGAGCGCTGACCGCGTGCGGCGAGGCATCCACACGCGCCGAACAGGCACTGGGCGACTGGACCGCCGTACCGCACCCTGCCGTTCAGACACAGCTGGCCGTGGCCGTGGTGGAACTGCGTGAGGCGGACGACGCCGCCGCCGGGGAGCTGTACGCGGCGGATGTCGACCCCGCCCAGCCGGCGGCCGCGGAGCAGCGCGCCTATGTGCTGCTCGAGCACCTTCATCGGACCACCTGAATCCCCGATTGAGAGAGCCACAGGATGGTTGTAGCGTTTCCACATACTCCTTCGGCGGCAGACACGAAGGGTCGATGAGCATGACAACCTACGATGCCGACAAGGCTGTCGCGGAAAACGGATCGCCGCACGGCGCGCAGACACCGGCCGGGGGCGAGGGGCCCACCACCGAGAAGCAGCCGTCGCAGCGGGCCTACCATCATCCGGCCGCCGGCTGGGGTGCCGCCAAGAGCGTCACGCACGTCCTCCTGCGGGAACACACGCTGATCGACGGGCCACGCGCCATCTTCAAGATGAACCACGAAAGCGGGGGGTTCGACTGCCCGGGCTGCGCGTGGCCCGACGACACCAAGGGTCTCAAGCTCGACATCTGTGAGAACGGCATCAAGCACGTCACCTGGGAGATGACGCCCAAGCGTGCGGGACGTGAGCTGTTCGCCGCGCACTCCGTCTCGGAGCTTGCGACATGGACCGACTTCGCGCTGGAGGACACGGGCAGGCTGACGGAGCCGATGGTCTACAACGAGGAGACGGACCACTACGAGCCCATCACCTGGAAGGCCGCGTTCGAGCTCGTCGGAAGCGAGCTGCGGGCCCTCGACGACCCGAACGAAGCCGCCTTCTACACCTCGGGACGCCTCAGCAACGAGGCGACGTTCCTGTATCAGTTGATGGCCCGTGAGTACGGCACCAACAATCTGCCCGACTGCTCCAACATGTGTCACGAGGCGTCCGGACGCGCCCTGCAGGCGTCGCTCGGCACCGGAAAGGGCACGGCCGACCTCGCCGACTGGGAGAGTGCCGACGCCCTGTTCATCATGGGCGTCAACGCGGCCTCCAACGCTCCGCGCATGCTGACCGCGCTCGCCGAGGCATATCGGCGGGGTGCGCAGATCGTGCATGTCAATCCACTCATCGAGGCGGCCGCCACCCGGACCATCGTCCCGCACGAGTTCGTCGACATGGCCCTGTTCAAGTCGACGCGCACGAGCACGCTCAACCTGCAGGTCCGTTCGGGCGGCGACATGGCGCTCCTGCGCGGCATGGCCAAGGCGGTGATCGAGGAGTCGGCCTCGAACCCGAGGGCACTCGACCGCGAGTTCATCGACCGCCACACCCAGGGATTCGAGGAGTACCGGGCCCTGTGCGAGGCGACACCGTGGCAGGAGCTGGAGCGCCAGTCCGGGCTGACGCGCGCGGACATCCTGAAGGCCGCCGACGTGTATTCGCGGTCCGACCGGACCCTGATCAGCTGGTGTCTGGGGGTGTCCCAGCACGAACACGGTGTGGACACCGTTCGGGAGATCGTCAATCTCCTGCTGCTGCGCGGGAACCTGGGGCGCGAGGGCGCCGGGCCGTCACCCGTGCGCGGGCACAGCAACGTGCAGGGGAACCGTACCTGTGGCATCGACCACCGGCCCACACCCGAGTTCCTCGACCGGCTCGCCGACGTCTGCGGGATCGACCCGGCCCGTGCGCACGGGCTGGACACAGTCGGCGTCGTCGAGGGAATGCACCGGGGCACGGTCAAGGTGTTCGTCGGAATGGGCGGCAACTTCGCGATGGCCGCACCCGACACCACGTACACCGCCGAAGGACTTCAACGCTGCGGACTGACGGTCCACGTCAGCACGAAGCTCAACCGCAGCCACGTGATCCACGGCAAGAAGGCACTCATCCTGCCGTGTCTCGGCCGGACGGAGAAGGACCACCAGCGCCGTGGGCCGCAGGCCACGTCCGTCGAGGACTCCATGAGCATGGTGCACCTGTCGCTCGGCATGAAGCGCCCGGCGTCGCCACATCTGCTGTCCGAACCCGCCATCATCGCCTGCATGGCGCGGGCGACTCTTCCCGACAGCGCCGTCCCATGGGAGCAGTACATCGAGGACTACGACCGTATCCGAGACACCATGGCCCAAGTCCTGGACGGCTTCGAGGACTTCAACCGCCGCGTCCGGCTGCCGCTGGGGTTCCGGATCAGGCAGCCGGCCCGCGAACTCGTCTTCCTCACCCCGTCCGGCCGCGCCGAGTTCTCGGCCGCCGTACTGCCGGATGTCGTGCCCAAGGACGACATGTTGGTGCTGCAGACGATGCGCTCCCACGACCAGTGGAACACGACCATCTACTCCGACGACGACCGCTACCGGGGTATCAAGAACCTGCGCACACTCGTCCTCATGAACCGCGCCGACATGCGCTCCCGTGGCATCACCCCCGGCAGCCTGGTAGACATCACGGCCACCTCCAAGGACGGCACCAAGCGCTCCCTCACCGGGTACCGGGCGTTGAGCTACGACATGCCCCGAGGCTGCGCGGCGGGGTACATGCCCGAGATGAACGCCCTCATCGGCGCTGCCGACTACAGCACGCAAAGCGATCAGCCACTGATGAAGAACGTCAATGTCCGTGTCGCGCCGAGCCGGCTGTGACATGGGGGAAGCGAGATCGTCACGGGTCTGAGCCCGGTGGGTCGCCGTCGAGAGCCGCGGCACGGAGGGCGGCTGCCACACGTGTGACCGGTTCGCTCGGCGGGTGGGGAAGACGGGCCAGGAACAGACGCCGCTGCTCCTGGGGCCCACCGCGCACGGGAAGGACGCGAACCCCCGGTGGTGCCGCCTGGATGAGTGCGGGCGGCACGGTGGTCAGCCCGCACCCGGCGGCGACGAGGTGAAGCTTGGCCAGCCAGTCGCGGGCGGTGTGGGCGATCTCGGGGCGTTCGTCCAGACCGGGCCACACCCCCATCAGCCGGTCCTCACCGGAGGAGGAGCCGGCGATCCAGCGCTGACCGCGCAGATCGGCCACGTCGACGAAGTCGCCGCGGGCGAGCGGGTGGCTGGCGGGCAGCGCCAGACACAGCGCACGTTCGGTGAGCGTGTGCAGAGCCAGTGGAGGCGACTCGGCGTCCGGCGGCCGGAAGGGCGGCGCCGACGCCAGAAGGGCGAGGTCCAGGCTGCCGGCCCGCAGGGCGCGCACGAGCGCCGGAGTGCTGCCTTCGCGGCTGACGATGCGCAGGCCGGGGTCCGTGCGGCGCAGCGCGACCAGGGCCCGGGGCAGCAGGACGGCCCCCGCACTGGGGAACCATCCCAGCCGGACCGTCCCGGTCTGCCCGGGCAGGCCGGACAGTTCGCGCGCGGTCGCGTCGATCTCGTCGAGCACGGTCGTCGCACGGCGCATGACGACGAGGCCGGCCGCGGTCAGCCGTACTCCGTCGCGCCGCCGCTCCAACAGCTCCGCGCCCGCCACGCGTTCGATCGCGGCGATCTGCCGGGACACCGCCGACTGGGTGTAGCCCAGCGACGCCGCGGCCGCGGTGAAGGTCCCCTGTTCGACCACCGCGCGGAAGACGCGCAGCGCGGTCAGCGACACATCCGTGAAGTCCATGACGCTTCCACATCCATGATCATTGATCACGTACCCATGCCGATTGCGCATACTAGCTGTGCCTGAATCTCGTTGGACTCATGGGCGCGGCGTTTCTAGCGTGGCATGCATGAACGCTTCGCGAATCGCCCTCGTCACGGGCGCCAACCAGGGACTCGGTCGTGCGCTCGCCGAAGGGCTGGCGGCCCGTATGGACTCCGACGACCTCGTACTACTCACCGGCCGCAGCCACCAGCGCGTCTCGGACGCCGCTCGCGATGTGGCACAACTGCCGGGCACACGCAGCCAGGTCCAGGCCCAGGTCCTGGACGTCACCGACACCGACGACATCGCCCGACTCGCCGACGAACTCCGGGCACGGCACGGCGGCGTCGATGTCGTGCTCTCCAACGCCGTCACCCGGCTGCTGCCCGAGGAGTCCCAGGCCGAGCGCGCCGACGAGTTCATCGACGTCTCCAACACCGCCACCCACGCGATCCTGCGCTCCTTCGGCCCCGTCCTGCGTCCGGGCGGCCGACTGATCGTGGTGGCCAGCAGCCTGGGCACCCTCGGTCACCTCGATCCACGACTGCACCACCTGTTCGACGGGGCGAGCCTCGACCAGGTCGAGTACGCCGTCGAGTCCTGGCGCAGCGCCATCCACAACAGGACCGCCGAGGAGGCGGGCTGGCCCCGCTGGCTGAACGTGCCCTCGAAGGTGGCCCAGGTCGCCGCCGTCCGCGCGGTCGCGACCGAACGCCACGAGCGCGACCTCGCCGACGGCACCCTGATCGCCTCCGTGTGCCCCGGCATGGTCGACACCGCCACCTCCCGGCCCTGGTTCAGCGACTTCAGCCAGGCCCAGTCGCCTTCCGAGGCCGCCCGTGCGGTGCTCGACCTGGTCTTCACCGAGCACGTCGACCCCGCCCTCTACGGCGAGCTGATCCGCTTCGGCAAGGCCCTGCCCTGGCACGGCGGCACCCCGCCGGTGGAGCAGGACCGACTGCTCAGGCCCTGACCGCGGACGATCGCGCGCGGATCAGCACCCGGCAACGGCGCCTCCTGCGGCCTCGGGGCAGCAACGGCCCACGCTCTCGCCGGCACCGGTGCGGAAGTGACCCTCGCCGTCCGGGACATGACGGCGGGCGAACGTGCCGCCATGGAGAACCTGCACCGCGAAGGCCGCATCAGGGCGATCGGCGTCGCCGACTTCCACCCCGACCGGCTCGTCGACCTCATCGTCAACAGCGACGTCACGCCCGCGGTCAACCAGATCGAGATCCACCCGTTCTTCCAGCGTGCCATCGACCACGAGGTCATGCGCGAGCACGGGGTCCAGTTCCAGAGTCGTGGGGCGGGTTCGCCGAAGGCCGCAACTACCTCGTCACTCACCCGGTCCTGAGCGAGATCGCCGAGAAGCACGGCAAGTCCGTGGCACAGGTCGTGCTCCGCCGGCTTTCCCAGCACGGCATCGTCGCGATCCCCAGGTCGGTACGCGCCGACCGTATGGCGGAGAACATCGGCGTCTTCGACTTCGAGCTCACGGACGACCAGATGGCGTCCATGGCCGGTCTGGACACCGGCAGGTCTCTGTTCTTCGACCACCGTGACCCGGCCATGGTCAGCCGCCTCACCGGCCTCCGCATCCACGCCTGACCCGGCGGACGGCCCGGCCACCTCACCCAGCGGATATTCGGTTGACCGCGGGGGTGCGGTGCGGGCTAAGTTCCGCGCATGGCCGAGATTCAGGGTTCGTACGACGATCTCTTCTCCGCGGTAACCCGCGCACTCGCCGAGTTGCTCGACTCCGGAGACGTGGGCGCCTCGGTGGCGGTCTTCGTGGACGGTGAGCCGGTGGTGGACGTCTGGGGTGGATGCACCGACACGGACCGCACGGTCCCGTGGCAGCGCGACACGATCGCGGGCGTCTGGTCGGTCACCAAGACGATGACGGCGCTGTGTGCCCTCGTCCTCGCCGACCGCGGCGAGCTCGACCTGACCGCGCCGGTCGCCAGGTACTGGCCGGAGTTCGCCGCGGCGGGCAAGGACGGGGTGCTGGTGCGGCACCTGCTCGCGCACACCGCGGGCCTGCCCGACTGGGACGGACCGACGACGGCCGAGGATCTCTACGACTGGCCGTCCGCCACGGCGCGGCTCGCCGCGCAGGCTCCGCGGTGGGAGCCGGGCACCGCGGCCGGATACCACTCGCTCACCCAGGGGTTCCTCGTCGGCGAGGTCGTACGCCGGATCACCGGCCGCACCCTGGGCGAGTTCTTCGCCGACGAGGTGGCCGGGCCGCTGGGCGCGGACTTCCACATCGGGCTGTCCGCCGAGCACGACCACCGGGTCGCGCTCACGATCCCGCCGCTGTCGCGCGACGAGGACTACGTCTCGAGCGCGCCCGGCAAGACCGCAACCCCTACCGCCGGAGGTGGGATACGGGTCCGTGACGGGAACAGCGTCGCCTGGCGGCGCGCGGAGATCCCCGCGGCGAGCGGATTCGGCAACGCTCGCTCGGTCGCTCTCGTGCAGTCGGTGATGGCGTGCGGCGGAACAGTGCGCGGGGTGCGGCTGCTGTCGCGGGCCGGCTGTGCTCGAGCGTGGGAGGAACAGTTCCGCGGCGAGGACCGCCTCCTGGGCATGCCGATGCGCTACGGCATGGGATACGGCCTGTTCGGCAATACGTACGGCTGGAGCGGTTGGGGCGGCGCGACGGTCATGATCGAACCCGACGCGCGCATGGCGGTGTCGTACGTGCCGAACCAGATGCGCGAGCCCGGGGACGACTACCGGGGACTCGAGGTCGTGATGGCGGCCTACGACGGGCTCAAGGGGCTGCGCGCCTGACGTGCCGTCGGGCGCACAGCAGGATCCGGCGGGGCCGAACTGTTCGCAGGAGGACCTGGATGCCAGTGTCCGCGGCGTCGCACGCCACGAGGGTGAGGACGCGCGCCGGGCTGCCCACGAGTTCGATCGAGTCCGGGATCTCACCGCGGCCGGAAGCGTCGAGGGCGGCGTCGACGCCCTGGGGAGCGATGGTCCGTACGCGGTCGTACAACCACGCAGGATCTTCCCATCGATCGGAGTGACACCCGCGGCCCGCACCGCGAGCCGTACCTGGCCGGGGCCCGGGGTGGGCGGCGGCGCATCCACAACCCTCAGCGCGTCGGTGCTGCCGTATGCGCAGAACCGCACTGTAAGAGACATGCGCTTCGGCTCCAAGGGACGGCATCACACACCGCACCGCCCCGAGTGATCGCAGCACGGCTGCCGGCCGCTTCGCCCGCTGGTGCACAGGATCGCCCTGGTCTCGGCGCGCGGGCCTTCTACGGTGTCCGTGATGGTGTCGGTGTCCCCCACGAGGGGACCACCGTCGAGCGTTGGGAGCGGGCCCAAGTGCGCTTCGAGGCCAAGGACTACGCCGGGGCCGCCAAGCTGCTCGCCGCCGTCGTCGATGAAGTCCCCGAGCAGACCGGCCCCCGACTGCTGCTGGCCCGCGCGTACTACCACTCCGCGCAACTACGGTGAGCGAGGAGCAGTTGCGCGCGATCATCGACCGTGACCCGGTCGAGCACTACGCCCACCTGATGCTCGGACGCACTCTGGAACGCTGGCCACGCCACGACGAGGCCACCCCCTGGCTCCGCATGGCCGCCGCCTTCACGGGCAAACTCCCGACCGACACCATCGGACCGAAGTACGTGTCCAACGCTGGGCGGTCGGCGCCGGCCCATCCACACATGCCCTCGGCGCCGACCGGGCCGGGCGGCGGCCCGCGACCACGGAGACTGCGAGCACGTGAGTCAACCGTCACCTGGAACAAGGACGTCCAGTGGCCAGCCTCGGACGCCGGGCCGAATCCGGCCAACTCGCCTGTCGTACAAGTGTGCTGCGCTAATCTCGCGCTCACACGCGTCACGCGAGAGACCAGGAACCCCATGCCAGTGCAGCACCGCAGCCGGTCCGAATTGTTGGCCTACGCGGCGGTCGGTATGGAACCGCCGCCCGTGATCCCGCTGCGGAAGAGCGATCCGAGGCAGGCGGGTCCGTACCGGTTGGAGGCGGTGCTCGGCAGCGGTGGCATGGGCCGGGTCTATCTCGGCCGGGACACCACCGGCGGGGCAGGTCTGGCCGCGGTCAAGGTGATCCGGCCCGAATACGCGGAAGACCCGCTGTTCCGGAAGCGTTTCGAGCGGGAGGTCGGCGCGCTGGACCGCGTCAAGGGGGCGCACATCGTGCGGCTGATGGGCAGTGGCTGCGATGAGGACCTGGTCTGGGTCGCCACCGAGTACATACCGGGGCCCACGCTCTCGGACGTCGTCACCGAGCGCGGCCCGATCGACGCGGCGGCGGCCTGGCGGCTGCTGGCGGACGTGGGGCGTGCGATCGAGGCCATATGGCGTGCGGGGCTCGTTCACCGGGACCTCAAGCCGTCCAATGTGATCCTGGGAGCCGACGGTGCCCGCGTCATCGACTTCGGTGTCGTCCAAGGCGGCGACGGCACCTCCCTCACCGCCACGGGCCAGAACGTGGGGACTCCCGCCTACATGTCCCCGGAACAGACCAGAGGCCTGGAGGTGACCGCCGCCTCCGACGTCTTCTCCCTGGCCTCCACCCTCACCTACGCCGTCGCGGGGCAGGCGCCGTTCGGCGAGGGCACGGGTGTCGACGTCCTGCACCGGGTGGCCTTCGACTCGCCACGGGAAGAAGTCCTCGACAAGGTGGCGGACGTCGATGCGGAACTGGCCGCGTTCATCCGCACCTGCCTGGACAAAGATCCCGAGCAACGGCCATTACCTGAGACGGTGTTCAGGACCGCCATCGGACACCAGTTGTCGGCGCCGACCGGCGGCCCCTCGCAAGCCGCAAGCAAACGTCCATCCAAGCGTGCGCCCCTCCACGGCGAGCGGTCCGAGGCACTTCCCGCCGCCGCGGCTTCCGTCCCGCCCGCCGAATCCCCCGCACCCAGCGCGACAGCCGCCCCTGCCGCATCCAGGAAGCGCGGACGGTTGATCGTGGGGGCCGCGACAGCGGCCGTCCTGGTCGCCGCGGGCGTCACCGTGGCGCTGCTGCAACAAGGTGACAGCCGGACGCCGACGGCCCTCCGGCCGGAGACATCCCCGGCCGTGCCCGGAAACCCGAACCCGACGGCCAGCATCTCCAAGAGCGCGCCCACCTCCACACCGCCGACGACGGACCGGGCGGCGGGCAAGCCGTCGACTCCGGCCGACACACGGAATCCCACGTCCCTGGACCTTCGGTCCGCCGCGTGCGCCGCCGAGATCGCCTCGGGAGCCCACGGCGACTGCGTCAAGGCCCTGCAACTGCTGCTCGCCGGCTACGGACTGCACGTCACGGTCGACGGGCAGTTCGGGGAGGCGACGGTCACCGCGCTCAAGGCCTTCCAGACCGAGGCCGGGATCGCCGTGAACGGGAAGGCCGACGCGGAGACCAAGAAGCTGCTGTACGGCATGGCGCGCGGGCCGGTGCAGGTCGGTTCGCTGACCGTGACCGAGAGCGTCGACGGCGCCTCGGTCGCGAGGTGTCTCGACGCCCACACCGGGGCCACGGGCGGGGACGGTCGGGACGTCCAGGTGTGGACGTGCAACGGCACAGCTGTCCAGAAGTGGGCTCTGCATCGCGTGCCCGGTCGGAGCTCCCAGTACATCGTCGTCGATCAGGGCAACCACCTCTGCCTGGACGCCGACCTCGGCACCGTCGGCCAGAACGGCCAGAAGATCCGCGCAAGGATCTGCAACGGGCTGAGCGCCCAGCGGTGGCGCCTCGGCGCCTCCGGTCCGTCCGGCGGCCGGACACTGGTCAGCGTCCCGGACAGCTTCTGCCTGGACGCGGAGGCCACCTCGTCCGGGAAGGACGGTCAGCCGGTCCAGGGCTTCGGATGCGCGGGCAGCACCAACCAGGTGTGGAGCTGGTCCTGATACTCCGTCAGGAAGGGTGGCCGGTGCTCACCGGTCGTCCACCGCGTCGGAGGAGACCTCACACGCGTACAGGCCCGCGGAGCCTCCGAGGACGACGCGATGCTCGTACGGGTGGAAGGAACAGGAGGACAGATGGCCGTCCACCCTCAGTCGGCACACCTCGACCGCCGTCCCGATGTCCCACAGGAGCGCCGTTCCGTCCATGGTGACGGCCGCGAGACTGGTTCCGTCCTGTGACACGGCCACGGACCACATCGCGGCTCCGTCGCCCTCCAGGACATGGCGTGGCCGTCCTGTGGCGGGATCCCACAGGAGCACCTGGCCGTCGTAACCGGCGGTGGCCAGGTGCCGTCCGTCGTGCGACCAGCACACCGCACTGACCGAACTCCTGTGCCCCGGCCAGAGGTCGATCCTGCCCGTGGGACGTCCTGCGGGGTCCAGGTGGATGACACGCACCTCCATCGACGAGGTGGCCGCGATCAGCCGAGAGCCGTCGGGGGCGAACGACAGCGCGTTGACACTGGTCCCGAGCGGGGTGGTGTGGACTCGTTCCCAGGTCTCGGTCTCCCACAGCACCACGTCGGTGTCGGCGGCCGCGGCCCTTCGCCCGTCAGGGCTCCAGGCGACCGCCGCCGCGTACGTCAGCTTCCTCGCGAGGGTACGGATCACCTCGCGCCGGCCTGCGTCCCACAGCAGGACCCTGCCGTCGTCACCGACGCTGAGCAGCCGCCTCCCGTCCGGCTCCCAGGCCATGGCCCTGAGGTCGCCGTCATGGGCCCGCACGGCGTACCGCGACCATGCCGGAAGTTCCCCGATCCCCCTGTCGGTCACCATCAGTTGGCCTCCGGCGTTCCCCGCGGCCAGCGCGCCGGTGGGTGACCAGAGCACGGTGTTCACCCGCTCGGCCAGTCCGGCGTCCGGGGCGGAGTGCCGGTCGAGGATCCAGAGCCGTACCGCCGGTTGACGGCTGCCCACGGCGATCCGGTCTTCGTTCGGTTGCGGAGCGATCGCCCGTACCTGGACGCCCCGGGCGGAGAAGGTGTCCTCGAGTTCCAGACACGGTCCGTCCGGCTGCCGGGTGAACTTCCAGACGAAGACAGTCCCGTCGTTGTCGCCCGCGAGCAGCGCCTCCCCCGACGACGTCCAGCACAGCGACTGGAACCACGCCGCTCCGGGACGCGCCTGTCCGGAGATCCGGGCCACGACCGTGGCGCTGCGGCGGTCGATGACGGTCACGGTCGCCGAGTGGCCGATCACGGCCAACAGGTCGCCGTCGGGATGCCAGTCCAGTGCCTGTACCGAGGGTCCGCCCGTGTCGACCGTGGTGGGATCGGCCTCCGTCGCCGCCCGCTCCCACAGGTGGACCCGGCCGTCGGCGAGACCGACGGCGAGCCCTCCGCGCTCGTGCCACCGCACAGCCGTGCAGGAGGTGTCGCGCGGGCCGGGGAGCGGCGGTCCCAGGCCGGTCTCGTCGTAGGGCTCGGGCCACAGCCGTACCTCTTTGCCGAAGGCGACGGTGACGGCCCGGGAGTCGGGAGTAAAGGCGACCATCACGCGCTGCTGATCCTCGTCGGAGAGGACGAGCCGCCGTGTGATCCGGTGCTCGGAGGGATCCACCAGGACCACCTCGCCGCGGTCCGTGCCCACGGCCAGGGTCGAGACGTCGGGACTCCAGGACAGGCTGACCACGGAGCCGTCGCCTTCGCCGGCCACGTCCACCACCGCGTCCGGTCGTTCGTCGTCGACGCGCCGGATCCTCAGCGTGCCGTCCCCGCTGCCGCTGACCAGCACCCGGCCGTCCGCCCGCCAGCACAGCGCGTGCACGGGCCCCGTATGACCGGTCAGTACCCGCCACAGCCGGCCGTCCGGATCGTCGGGGAAAGGCTCCGTCGCGACGAGCCCGCCGCGCAGGACCTCGCGCGTGTGGTGCAGTCGTCGCCGGACCTCCTTCCATGCCAGACAACGGCTGTACAGGGTGACGGCGAGATCGAGGCGCCGCACATGACCGGCCAGGAGATGAGCCTCTCCGTAGACCAGCGCGCCGAGTTCCATGGCGAAGCGGTCCATTCCCAGGACCGGGAACATCGAGTGGTAGCGCGCCGCTTCCGCCTCCAGGGCGGCCGGACCGCTGCGCCAGACCCGTTCGACGAGAAACCGGAAGTCGGTGGTGGTGTGGTGGAGGTCGGTGGAGGCGAGGGCTCCCGCGAGGTGGTAGGTGACGTTGTCCAGGAACGCGGGATCGGCGCCGGGTGCGGCCAGGGCGTGCCAGCCCGCCCCGCCGCACAGCGCGGCATGCCCCTCCAGCAAGGTCTGATGTGCCTGCCGGACCGCTTCCGGGTCGCGGCGGCGCAGGACGTCACGGATGACGTCGTGCAGCCGTACGCCGTCTCGGTCGTGCTGGGCCAGCAGGGAGTGCTCGTCCAGCCGCACGCACTCGCGGCGCGCGGTCAGTTCGGTCACTCCCCAGAGCCTGGCGAGCCAGCGGTAGGGGATGTGCTGGTCCTCCGGGAAGCAGGCCATGGCCGCCAGCCGTCCCAGTGAACCGCGGCCGGTGTGCGGGATCCGGGCCAGTTCGTGGAGGCTGAGGTCGACCGTGGCTTCCACGGTGCGGGTGCCGGGGGCCGGATAGGCGTCGAGGGGGCCGGCCAGACCGTACTGGTCCAGTTCCTCGGCCATCTCGGCCACGACGTCCGGCAGGGCCATCCCGCTGCGGTGAACCATGCTGCGCAGTACGCCGTTCAGGAGTCTCAACGCCAGCGGCCAGTTGCCGGAGCGCTCGAACAGCGGGAGCAGCGTGGTGTTGTCCGCTCCCTCGACTCCCGCTGCCAGCAGATTCAGGGACTGCGCGGAGGACATGCGGTCGATGCGGATCAGCGGCGCCGCGGCGTCCAGCACTCCCGGTCTGCGGGTGGTCACCAGCCGGACGCAGCCGCTGCCGCCCCGGAGGAAGGGTTCCACGTCCTCCCGACGCCACACGTCATCGACCACGAGCAGTACGCGGCGGCCCTCCAGCGTCGCGCCCAGATGTTCGCCGGCCGCCTCCACCGTGGCGTAGACCGGGGGTTCGGTGCCCGTGAGGAGCGTGACGAGGTCGCGCGCCCAGGCGATGATCTGCTGGCGCGGCGGGTCCTGGCCGAGCTGCGCCCACAGCACACCGTCCGGGAAGGCGGCTCGTACCTCCGGGTGGTGACAGACCCAGGCGGCGAGCGTGGTCTTGCCGAAGCCTCCGGTGCCGTGGACACCGGTGACGGAGGAGGTCAGGCCGACGGCACTGTGTCCTTCCGCGGGTACCCGCTCACCCGCCGGGGCGGCCGTCAGGAGGGAACGCAGCAGGTCGGTGCCTTCCGCGGGCCGGTCGACGAAGTCGGTCGGCACGGCGGGGGCCATGTGCGGGACGGGGAGCCGGTTCACCGGTGGCGCGGCGACGGTCGTGGCAGGGGTGGTCGTGGACACGTGCCCTGCCGTACCTGACTGCGACGGGGGCGCGACCGCGGGCGCGGACGAGGGCGGGGTCACCCCGTGCCGCGACAGCAACTCGCCGCCCGCGTGGGCCGCCAGACGGAAGAACCTCCACCTGCGGGCGTCGCCCAGGTCCTCGTAGGTCGTGAAGCGCAACGCCGTCGCAAGGACGGACAGCAGCAGCTGGTCCGACCACAGAGCCTGCCAGCCGCCCGGTGCCACGTCGGTACAGGCGGCGTGCAAGTCATCGACGAGGAGCGCCAGTTCGGGCACGATGCGCGCCACGTACGCATCCATCGGATCGACCACGTGGCGCAGCAGTGCCAGCTCGTGCTCGTCGATCAGGCCGGTCGGCGCTCTCTCGGCCAGGACCGAGAGCATCAGTGTCGCCACGTCCCGGGTGAGCGGGGCGTCTTCGGCGAAGGTGGACAGGTCGATGAGCCGAAAGGCTTCCGGACACAACGTGCCCCTACGCAGGGGCACCAGGGCGTTGTGCAGATGCAGATCACCGTGGGCCAGCCCGTGCACGACCGGGAGCCGGGGGTCGGGCAGCTCGTCATCGCCGACGGTCATGGCCAGCGGATTCGGCAGGACGATGCCGCCGACCTCGATCCAAGCCGTGCCGGGGCGCAGGTGCGCGATCCCGGCGCCGTAAGCCCGTGCCGAACCGGCCTCGGCGACCGACGTGTCGAGTTCGCGCCGCAGGAACTCGGAGATGCTCACGAGTTCGGTGTCCTTGGACTCAAGTCCCTGGTTCCAGTCGGCGACGAGGCCGGTGACGACGGTGCGAAAGGTCGATCGCAGGTCCTCGTCGTTCAGCTGCGCCATCGTGACGACGTTGCGCAGGTCGTCACCGGCGGGGCTCTGGAACGTCAGCAGCCGTCCGTCGCCCACCGGGTGCGGCGGGTAGAGCTGCTGGGTGAGGTGCCGACGGGCGAAGTCGCCCCGGAGTTCGGAGGCACGTCGCGCCCGCGTGTGGGCGGCGTGTTCCGCGCGCTGATCGGCGGGACACAGTTTGACCACGACGATTCCGGGGCCCGGTGTGACCGTCACGGCTGCCAGCACCGCTCCGGTGTACCCCTTGCCGGACGGGGCCCACCTGGGGTGCGTGGGCCGCACGGTCACCGGCATGGTCTCGGCCCATTCGACCAGTGCCCGCGCCGAGCGCTCGTCGCCCAGGCACTCGCTGAGCTCCTCCACACCGCTCGGCGCGTCATCTGCCGAAGTGCGTGCCCGCCCCGGGGCCGGTTCAGGAATCATGGTCACCCCGAGAAGACACCGGCAGGTCCGCCTCGGCCGGCGGACGAACGACGGTGAGCATCAGATAGCCTCCCCCGCCCGCGAGGTACACCCTGTCGCCCTGGACGGTGACGTCGTTGACGGTGAAGGGCAGCAACAGGCGTACCGGTGCGGTGTCGTGGCTCGGTCGGTCCAGCCGGAGCAGCTCCACGCCGTCCTCGACCGCGTAGACCACGAACGGCCGGCCGTCCGCCGTCCGGCCGGCCCTGGGCGGACCGACAAAGGCGTCGTGTGTCCGCGACCGGTGGACCACGGCGCCCGACTGGCCGCCGGTCTCCGGGTTCCAGATCTTCAGCCCGCGGGCGTCGTCGGCGCTGTGGCCGGTGACCACGACCGGAGGCGACGCCGCCACGACGGTGGCTCCGATGACGCGTGCCTCGTCCCTCGTCAGGTCGTGCACGAGCGAGCCGTCGACGGCGTCGTACACCGCCAGGCCACCCTGGCTGTCACCCGCCAGTACCCGCATGCCGTCGCCGCCGGGCACGGGCATGACGACCGTGACCATGCCCAACTCCTCGGCGAAAGGCGGCAGTTCACGGGCGGGCCCGTCGTCGCTCCATGACCAGCGGACCAGCAGGCCGCCCTGGGTGCCCGCGACCAGGACCGGGTCGGAGTCGGGCGTGGACACCCACGCGAGGCTGATCACGTTGCGGGCGGCCTCCGACAACGGCCGGCCCGAGGGCGTCGCCGCGGGCACGTCGAGGTCACGCATGTCGCCGGTGACCGGATCCAGGACACGGACCTGCCGACGGTCGGCCGCGGCCAGCAGTACCCGCCCGGGACGTTCGAGCACCGCGAGCCGGCCGGGTGCCGTCAGCTCGCGTTCCAGCAGCACGCCCGTGCCGGGTTCGAGAGCGAAGACCTGCAGCAGCGTGGACGAGGTCACGGCGATCCGGCCGCCGTCGGGCCCGCTCCACCCGACGACCGCGAAGGGGTGGCCCGTGGGAATGGGCAGGGCGCCCACGGAACGTCCGCTGCGCGCCGACCAGAGGTGGATGCGGCCGTCGTCGCCGAGCGTGGCGAAGTCGGCCGACACCGCGTCGACGGCGATCAGATGGGCGTCGGCGTCGTGCAGGTCGTACGCCTCCGGGTCCTGACTGACCTCGTCGAGCCGCCACAGGTCCGCACCGCTGTTGTGCCCGACCGCCACATAACGTCCGCCTTGACGCAGCGCGCCCATGGCGAGGGCGTGGGCGGTCGAGCCGACCAGCGTGGTCGAGTCCCGGCCCGGGCCCCATTCCCACACCCGGATACGTCCGACGGTGTCCACGGCCACGATCGCCGGCCGCGGCACACCGGTGGGGCCGATGTGCACGGCGTGGACGGACATGCCCGCGTCCTGCAAGCGGCGCGGCGGGGTGTGCTCGTCGCCGTTCCACAGGTCGACCGCGCCGCTGACGTAACCGAGCGCGATGCCGGATCCGCCCTCGCCCTCCCAGCTCGCGGTGCAGACCGGGATCTCCGGGAAGGGCCATGGGCGCGTGCCGGTCGACGACCGCCACAACAGTGCCTCCTTCGAGTGCAGGCCTGTCGTGATCAGCAACATGCCGTCGGCGCGGTCCGGTTGCAGTGCCGCAAGCTGGATGTTGAAGGCCACGTCGAGGTCGATCGTGTGGCGCAGGCGACCGGTGTCGGGCTCCCAGACGGTGACTCTGCCACCTGCGGCCACCGCCAGCAGGTCGGTGCCGTCGCGGTCCCGCACCACTGTCGCCGTGGTGATGGGTTGACGTCCCGGCTCCCATTCCAGGGGCAGCACGAGCACCTCGTCGGTCCGGCCCGGGCGCCAGATGCCGACGTGTTCGTCCGTCCACCCGGCGAGGAACGCCTCGCCGTCGGCACCGACGCCGTGGACGAGGCCGCGGCGGAAGTCCACCGGGTGTTCGGCCCGCAGGGCGCGCGTCGTCGCGTCCCAGACCCGGACACCGCCGTCCCGGCCGGCCGTCGCGACGACGGGGAAGCCGTCGTCGTCGAGGTAGGCGGTCATGGCCCACACCTCGTCCGCCCCGGACAGTATCGTCTCGACGAGCGCGCCCGAGTCCGGGTCGCGCACGTCGAGGAAGCGGCCGCCCGCGATGAAGAGCAACGGGTCGCCGTGGCGGCTGTCCGCACATGCCAGGGCCGACACCGGCGCGCCCTCGGCCACCGACTGCCGCAGCGCCTCGTGACGGACCCGGACATGGGTGACGGACACCGGCATGCCGGCCGCCGCGGCGAGCGCGTCGGAGAGTCCAGGCCGGTTCATCACGGTCGCGGCGACCGACAGCAGAAAGCCCCGTCCCGGCGGAGAGGCTGTCCGCAGCCGGTGCAGGTAGGGGCGCAGCAGGCGGCTCAGGGAGACGAGTCGTTGTGTTCCCGAGGAGACCAGCGCCTCGTGCAGCCGGTCCGGGTCGCAGTGCGTCAGCAGCCCCGGGTCGTCGGCCAGGGACGTGAGCTCGCCGCCCTGGCGCGCGTGTTCGGGCAGCGCACGCCGCAGATAGGCCGACGCGCGCTGCCACTCCCGTGTGCCACCCGCGACCAGTGTGTCGAGCAGCGCCCCGGTGATGGCCCGGTGGGCCGCCGTGCGGTCGCCGCGTCCGGTCAGGAACGACTCGGCGAGCGCCTCGTGGTGGAAGCGGTAGGCGCTGGGGCCGCCCGCGTCGACCTCCATGACCAGGTGGGTCGCCACGCGCTGCTCCAGCAGCGCGGTCACGTCCGCGTCGCCGAACGTGCGCCCGTCCGGATCCAGTCGGGTGGCCAGCAGCGCCCACAGGTCTGTCGCACGGGCCGTTTCGCGGGTGAGTCCGATGCCTTCGGCGAACGCGAGCGGGCGCAGCAGAGCCAGTTGTCGGTCGGCCTCCTCCACACCGTAGAAGGCCTCGATCTCCTGGCGCATCGCGTCCCCGATGCGCTGCGGGAACTGCCGACGCCACGCGGGGCTCTGCGCATCGGCCGGTGCGCTGTCCAGCGTGTGCCGGCGGGCGACATGCGCGGCCAGCAGGAAGGAGTGGCGGGCCTGGGTCTCGATGGAGCGGGCGAGCACGCGGCGCGCCCGCGGGCTTGCGACGTAGATGTTGGGGTTTCCTCGGTCGTTGGCCTCGACCGAGAGCAACCGCTCGCAGTACTCGGCGATGTCACCGGTCTCCAACCACGGTGCTTCGCCCACGTCCACGACCGTGCCACCGTCCCCGGCGAGGGGCCCGATCAGGTCTCCACGGGGTGCCATTACGTCCGTGGGGTCGTGCCCGACCGGCCGGCTCCTGGTGGCGATCAGCAGGCGGGGGCCGCCGGACCGGGCCTGTTGGACCAGGGGACGCAGCACCTCGGCGACGATCCGGTGCGGGTCGTACGCCTCGTCCAGGCCGTCGAGGGCGATGACCGGT
This sequence comes from Streptomyces sp. NPDC096311, assembly GCF_044763085.1. NCBI lineage: Bacteria > Bacillati > Actinomycetota > Actinomycetes > Kitasatosporales > Streptomycetaceae > Streptomyces > Streptomyces sp. NPDC096311. The sequence continues at coordinate 160,907 of NZ_JBIWFN010000015.1, read as the reverse complement.
GGCGACGCGCCCGCACCGGAGCTCTCCGTCACCTGTTCCAGGCGGGCCTTCACCTCCTCCAGGGTGAGTTTCGTCAGTCGCATGGTGAGGGCGAAACGGAAGGCCTCCGGCGCGGTCTCCGTGGGCCGGAAGGCGCCTGGATGCCCACGTAGCCGTTCCCGCAGGTCCGGTACGGTGGCCACCACCGTGCGCGCCATGACGGTGCTCTTGCCCGACCCCGGGGCTCCGGTGAGGACGAGCACCGGTTCGGCCGGGTCGGCGAGCCACTCGGTCACCCGCTTGTTCAGCTTGCGGCGTCCGCTGAAGAACCAGGCCGACTCGCCGGCCCCCGTCGAGGCCCGTGCCGTGGGCTCCCACCAGGACGACATCTCGCCCGGGTCGACGCCTGCGAGATGGTGCCGGGGGTTGGGCAGGCAGCGGGTGGGACCGGCCGGGGTCGGCGAGGCGACCCGGATCGCGTACCCGGGCGGGGCGGTCGCGCGCAGCCGGTCGGCGAGCTCGTCCAACGCGAGGTAGGGCTGATCGCGGGGCGTGTCGTCGCCGACGGTCAGGGCGTGCGCCCACGCGGTGGCGAATCCCGCGCCGGGCTCGCCCGCCGAGCGGACCGCGACCACCAGCTGCAGGCCTCCGGTACGGCCCTCGCTCGTGCCGAGGTCCGCCATCATCGCGGCGGCCTCCCGCGTCACGTCGTCCGGGTCGGCGCCACAGACGTCGAGCACGAGCAGCAGGGATCCGGCCCCGTCCCCCGGGGGCCGTTCCCGCAGGCCTTCCAGCAGCGAGGTCAGCGGCAGGGTGCCGCGGTCGTGCCCGGACCGGGAGCGCGGAGTGTGCAGGACCAACTGGCGCGGCCTGCTCGTCGTCGCCTCAAGACGCTCGACCACTCCGGTGACGTAGACCGCGACGGCGTCCTGCGGTCCGGTCCGCGCCAGCCGTTGCGCGATCAGGTCCCTCGGGACCTGCGGGCCGGTGAGGGGCACGACGACGTCGCCCGCGCTCCCGTATCCGATCGCGCGGAACGAGCGGACCGCCGTCGCGACCGTTTCCCGCACCGCTTCGGATTCTTCGTCCTGGCCGTCGCCGGGTACGACGACCAGCAGGGATCGGTGGAACCCGTCCTCGACACGCAGCGGTTCGGCGGCCCCCTCCGACGGGCGGCTCGCGCTCGTCCTCGTTCGAGGTACCGCCATGACGGCCACGCGGTCGAACAGCCGCCGGACCTCGGGTGCGTGTACACCCCGGGACTCCAGGAACGCGGTGCCGGCGTGGGCGGCGAGGCGCAGCAGCCACCAGCGGGCCTCGGCGTCGACGTTCTCGAAGGACAGGTGGAGGAGGGCGGTGGCGACCAAGGAGAGCAGGAGTTGCTCGGACCAGTTCTCCTCGAACTCGGCCTGGAGGAAGGAGGGCCTGGCCGCGTAGCGCACGGCGTCGACGAGTGCGGTCGCGTCGGAGGGCGGGTTGTCTGCCGCCGCCGCGGTGCGGTCGACGAGGTAGTGCAGCAGTGCCTCGTTCTGCGCGGGCGTCTGGGCGGACAGCAGGCGGACGACGGCGGAGACCGCCAGCATGGCGAGGTCGGCGCTGAGCGGGGCGGCCTCGTCGAACGTCGACAGGTCGACCAGACGGAAGGACTCGTGCTCCACTCTCCCGTCGACACGCGGCACGAGCACGTTGTCCTCGTGCAGGTCCCGATGGGTCAGCCCGGCGATGAACTGCACACGGTCGTCACGGCCGACCACCGAGCCGTCGAGGAGGGCCAGCGGATTGACCAGTGGTCTGTGCGGGCCGTCCTCGGCCGTCTCGATCCAGCAGGCGCCGGGGTCGAGCAGCGTGGCGTCGACACCGAGAGCGTCCGCCAGGTCGGTTCCCGCCGCGGCGGACGTCACGTCGAGTCCGTCCCGCAGGAAGCCCGACACCGTCAGCTCGTCCAGGTGCCAGGTGGTCTCCTCGGTCCAGTCCTGCGTCAGCGCCCGGGCGACCGCCGCGGCCGTCAGGGCCCGGTCGGCCGGGGCGAACTCCGACATCGGACGGCAGCGGGCCAGGCTCGCGCCTGCGATGTTCTGCAGCAACAGCTCGCCCCCGCCCGGCAGTGCGATCGGGTCGCCTTCCATGGAGACCAGATGGCGGGCTGCGAAGTCGGCCGGAGACATCTCCAGGGCGGCGTGGTGGCGTGCGCCTTCGCGGCGTCGGCCGTCCGCGGGGCAGACCTTGACGACGTATTTGCGCGGCCGCTGCGGTGCCGGCGGCCGCGAACGCTCCACCACCGCGGCGAGCCGCGCCCCGGTGTAGCCCGCCGCCGTCCAGCGGGGTTCGGCCAGGTCGACCTCCCGGTTCCGGGAGCTCGCCGCGGCGCGCAGCGCCTCGGACGCCTCGGTTCCGAGCACCGCCGTCAGGCGGAGCGTCGCTTCATCCCCCATCCGGCCGACTGTATTGCAAGCGGTGCTCGCCTGCGGGGTCGTCGGGATCTCTCCCGCGGCGCCGGTGCGATCCCTGCCACCGGTTGCCCGAAGGCATACGCCGGACGGCTCCTGGGCATGTCCCCGGAGTCCGGCCGCATCGAACATTACGGATCTTCTGACTGTCAGGGGGGACAGCATGAGTCCACGGACGCTGCCGCCGATCGTCGAGCACCAGAACGATCCGGAGATGCTGCGGCTCCTGCGCGCCGCATCCGCCTCCCACGCACGCGCCCAGCGGCTCGCCTCCGGCCATGTCGTGGTGTCCACGGCGCTTGCGGTCGCAGCGGTGATCGGCGTCTTCGTGCCCGTGACGCTGACCCCGCTCAGCCTCGTCGGTCTGGTGTGGGCGGTCGTCTACGCCGTGGGGGCGAGCGCCTGGACGAAGAGCGAGTTCCGCAGGGCGGCCCTGCTCCAGGAGACCTTCGACACCAGGTTGTTCGGGCTTCCCTGGAACCACGTGCTCGTCGGCCGTGGGCCGTCCGCCGACGAGATCAGCCGGTTGGCGCGTCACTACCGTGGATCGCCCGCGAGGTTGCGCGACTACTACGAGATCCAGGACCTGCCCCGCCCCTTCGACGTCGTCGCCTGCCAGTTGCAGAACCTCGGCTGGGGCTCACGCATCCGCCGCCGCTACGCCGGCTTCGTACGAACGGGTCTCGCCTTGTGGTGTGCAGCGGGAGTGCTGGTCGGCGTTCTGAACCGGATGCCGCTGACCGACGTTCTCATGGACTGGTACGTCCCCTCCCTGGGGCTCCTGCTGCTGGGCGTCGACACCTACCAGGCGCAGCAGGACACGGTGGCCGCGCGGGAGCACGCGCGCAAGGCACTGCTGTCGCGGACCGAGCAGTACGCGCGGGCCGGAGCTCTCGAGGCGCAGGCCGCCGGAATGCTGTCGCTGGCGCGGCAGGTGCAGGACGTACTGCTGCAGACCCGGCTGACACAGGCGCGGGTGCCCAACTGGTTCTTCAACCGCTTCCTGGACACCGACCGCGCGGACTTCGCAGCCGCCATGGACGAACTCGGCCGCCTGGTCACCACGCCGACCACCGCCTCCGGACAGGGCTGACCCCGGAGCCGCTGCCCCCGAAGCCCGCACACTGCACGGCCGTCATACGTGTGGCCGGTCTCCCGTCTCCTGGTGAGGGAACGACTGCTCGGCGCCCGGAAGGGTGGGTGCGGGCAGTGTCGCCACTTGCGCCTTCGCCTTCTCCAGCTGCTGCGCCGTGTCGGCGGACAGGAGCGGCGGCAGCGGCTGTGGCTGCGTGAAGCGGAAGGCCGAGGTGAAGTCGCCGAACGCCGTGCGGCGCCAGGCGCTGATGTTCGGTTCCTGGACGCCGGTGAACTGTTCCAGGAACCGCAGGGCCGAGGTGTGGTCGAAGGCCTCCGAGGCCACCCAGCCGCCGACCGTCCAGGGCGAGACGATGATCGCGGGGACCCGGAAACCGCCCCCGATGGGCAGCCCCTGGACGAACTCGTCCGGTGTACCCGCCGCGGGGGTCGGCGGCGGCACATGGTCGAACAGGCCGTCGTTCTCGTCGTAGTTGAGGATGAAGACGGTCTTGCTCCAGACCTTCGGGTTGGAGGCGATCGCCTCGATCTTCGACGCGACGAAATCGGCGCCCGCGGCGGGCAGGTAGTGCGGGTGCTCGGACTGGAAGCTCGTCGGCATGATCCAGGAGACGGTGGGCAGCCGGTCGTTCCGCGCGTCGTCCTCGAACGTGCCCTCCGGCTGGGGACGTACACCGCGCTCGTACAGGTCGGATCCCGGCGCCGCCGCGCGGAAGTTCGCGAACTGCTCCAGCATGTTGCAGTCGTAGTCGTCGTCCTGCTGGTACACCTTCCAGCTGATCCCGGCCGTCTGAAGCCGTTCCGCGTACGTCGTCCACCGGTACGGCGTCGAGGCCGTGTTCCCGATGATCGGCCCGCCCTGTGTGCCGCCGGGGTCGATCGTGCCGGTCATCCAGTACAGCCGGTTGGGCCAGGTCGGTCCGAACACGGAGCAGAAGTAGTGGTCGCAGATGGTGAACGTCTCGGCGAGGGCGAACTGGAAGGGGATGTCCTCGCGGGTGTAGTAGCCCATCACGTACGGGCCGTTGACGCCGTCCGCCTTGCGGTGGGCCGGGAGCCAGCGGTCCATCTTCCCGCCGTTCCACGCGTCGTGCTGCACCGACCACGCATGGCTGGTGGAGGGGATCGCCTGGGCGCTGGAGGCGTGGGTGTCGAGGTGGAAGGGGAGCAGATAGCCCTTCGGGTTCACGGCGTCGGGCTGATAGAACACCGACCGGCCGTTGTCGAGAGCCGGCGCGGCGGGGTCGGCGAAGCCGCGGACGCCGGGCAGGGTGCCGAAGTAGTGGTCGAAGGAGCGGTTCTCCTGCATCAGCAGGACGACGTGCTCGATGTCGCGGAGCGAGCCGTGTTCCCGCGGCCCGGCCGCGACGGCCTTCTGGACGCTCGGCGGGAGGAGGGAGAGTGCCGCGGCGCCGCCCAGTACACCGGCGGCCGAACCCAGGAGTCTGCGGCGGGTCAACCCTGTCATGAACACCCCTTCTTGAGATTGCGTCAGCTCTTCGGCGTGCAGGTCGGTCCGCAGGGGGACCGACCTGCTGGATCACTCTGCTCGGAGGCACCGGCGCTGGGGTGGAGGCGCACGGTGATCATGACGACATTGTGCGGCGAAGGGCCGGCCGGGCGATGACCGGCATGGACGCTGTCGCAGGGAGACAGGGGGTTGCCGGACCGGCGCGGGCGGCTTCAGTCGGACGTCGGGCGCAGGATCAGGCAGACGAAGCCGAAGGCGTCCCGGTAGACACTCAGCCATTCGGTGCGGTGGGTGGTGGCTGCCGCCAGCGCCTGCGAACTGTCCGGATCGTCGGGGTGGTCCAAGGCCCATGAGGCCAGTGACCCCGTCCACGCCCATTCGTAGTCGTCGAGCTCCCGGCGCGTGCTGATGTGCCCGTCGACGGGTGTCCATCCGTCAGAGATGACGCGGTCCACGGTGGTCGGCAGGTCGGCGAGGTCGCCGAGCATCTCCACGGCGTCGGGGGAAGGCTCGTGTGACCAGAATCCGTCGCCGACCAGGACGCGGCCGCCGGGGGCCAGGTGCTTGCGTGCCGCCTCGAGGGTGGCGCTCAGGCCGCCGAAGGCATGCGTGGCGCCGACGCTGATCACCAGGTCGAACATGTGGGGGGCTACGAAGTCCGCGGCATCTTCCGGGTGGAGGACGAGGCGCTCTTGCAGGCCGAGGGTGTGCGCGGCACTCCGCGCATGCGCCAGCGCGCCCTCGGAGATGTCGACGCCTTCGGCCCGCAGGTGCGGGTGCGTGGCCAGGGCGCGCAGGAGCCACTCCCCGCCACCGCAGCCGAGGTCGAGTACACGCGCGCCGCCTCGCGGGATGCCGCGTTCCAGCAGTCGGCGCACCGAGTCGTCGTCGAGCGGGGCCGCGATCGGATGATCCGCATGGGCCAGGGTGGAGATCTGTTCACGGTTCACCGGCGGAGCCTGGCACGGACCCAGGCCGCACGCACCTGATTTTTCTCCGGGCCGCACCGGACGGATCGGGACGGCCGCGACAACCGAGGCCGACCCGGCTGCCGTCCGCCCATAGGCCGACGGCCGCTGACAATTGTAGGCTGGCGGCCGCCACCAAGACCGGTGACCAGGGCCGGACTTGATGTCACTCTGGAAGGGCGCCACGCACAGGCGCTCGTCCGTCGCGACGCCGACTCGTCAGCTTCACCCCAGCGCTCCCACAGAGGACCGGATGCCGACCATACGTAGACTTGTCAAGTACCTGACATCAGCGACGGCGGCTCTCGCGCTGCTGACCGCGGCGCCGACGGCGCTGGCCACCGTCCCGGAGCCCGTCGCCGCCAAGGCCCTCCCCCAGGCCACCGCCGCGGCGGCCGACACCTGGCAGCCTCCGCTGTCGACCCAGGGCCGGTACATCGGCGACGCCCGGGGCAACCGGTTCCGGCTGAAGTCGGCCAACTGGGACGGCGCACAGGGCTCATGGACCGGAAGCGGCAGCATCACCGACCCCGCCAACCACCACGCCGGCCAGGACTCCTACGGCATCCCCCTCGGCCTCGACCGTGCCCCGCTGCCCGAACTGCTCGCCGACTTCCACGAACTCGGTATCAACAGCATCCGGCTGCCGTTCTCCAACGAGATGATCCACGCGACAGCGCCCGTGCCGGACGTGGCCGTCGCCGCCAATCCGCAACTGCGCGGCAGGACGCCCCTGCAGATCTACGACGCCGTCGTGGCCGCCCTCACCCAGGACGGGTTCGCGGTCATCCTCAACAACCATACGAACACCTCCCGTTGGTGCTGCGGCATCGACGGCAACGAACGGTGGAACAGCAGCCAGTCCACCCAGCAGTGGACGGACGACTGGGTCTTCATGGCCCGCCGATACGCCACCGACTCCCGTGTCGTGGGCGCCGACCTCTACAACGAGGTACGGCGCGACGTAATGGACGACCCCAACTGGGGCGCGGGCGACAGCCACGACTGGTACGCCGCCGCCCAACAAGCCGCGGACCGCATCCTCACCGAGGCCAACCCCAACCTCCTCATCATCATCGAGGGCATCAACTGGACCGGCGTCCCCGTCGACGGGCTGCCGCACGACCGCCCCACCCTCACACCCGTGCGCACGCTCTCCCACACCCTCGTGGACGCCCACAAGCTGGTCTACTCCGCCCACTTCTACGGCTACACCGGCCCCCGTCACAGCGGCGCCACCGGAATCGGCGAGACCCACGACGCCCGCTACCAGGACCTGACCCGCGACCAGCTGTACCAGGTCCTCGCCGACCAGGCCTTCTACGTCACCACGGAGGGGCAGCACTACACCGCGCCCGTGTGGATCAGCGAATTCGGCATCGGCGCCAACGAGACGGGCACCGCGCCCCGCACCTGGTTCGGCAACATCACCGACTACTTCGCCGACCATGACGCCGACTTCGCCTACTGGCCCCTGGTCGGCTGGGAGGGCCACGACGACTGGGCCCTGCTGCGCTACGACACCGCGGGACGACGGTACGGCATCCTCGACCAGGGCGACTGGCGCGCCACCGCCTGGAGCCACCTCATGACCTCTCCCACACGTACCGGAACCATCACGCCGGTCCCTGTCTGGCGCATGCTCACCACCGACCACGGCGACCACGTGCAGTCCCTGCGCGTACGGGCCGGCGGCGACTGGGATCCGGGGGCCTACAAGGCCGCCTGCCCCGACGGCTTGCGGCTGATCGGCCTCAGCCACACGTCCGGGCGTGGCCTGTGCACCGACACCACCGCCGGCGACCTGCGCGCCGCAGGCAACGCCCAGACGGTCGTCACCGACGAACGGTACGTCCCCGCAGGCGGCGACTGGGCCGGTGGCTACACCAAACTCCAGTGCCCCACCGGGCAGTTCCTCATCGGCTACAGCCGCCGCGGTGACCGCGTGTCGGCTGCCTTGTGCGCGCCCGGCCGCACCCCGCTGGGGGCCACCGGACGGACTGTCTGGTTCGACCGCTCCGACACCCGGCCCGCCGACATGGCGGGCGGCGACTTCGCCTACGGCGCTTACAAGGGCCAGTGTTCCGCCGACGAGTACGCCGCCGGTATCGCCTTCACCACCCGCGTGGGCAGCACCGCGGGACCCGCCGCCCTGCTGTGCACTCCGCTGAAGCCCTGAGCCCCTTACCGCCCCTCATCTCCGCATCACCGCAGGTGGGTGTTTCGGACGCGCCACGGCTGCGGCCCGACCGGGCCGGGGCCGTGTGCGGGGTTACCGTCGGCGGCATGGACGGTGATCGCCGAGGGTGGCGCCAGTGTTTGCTCAGCGGGGCGGTGTTCGTCGTGTGCATGGCCGGCACCACGCTGCCGACTCCCCTCTACGGCCTCTATCAGGAGAAGTTCGGATTCTCCGAGCTGACGGTCACCGTCGTGTACGCCGTGTACGCCTTCGGGGTCATCGGCGTGCTGCTGCTGACGGGGAACGCCTCGGACGCCGTGGGCAGACGTCCGGTCCTGCTGTGGGGCCTGGGATTCTCCGCGGCGAGCGCCGTCTGTTTCCTGTGCGCCACGGGGCTGGGCTGGCTGTACGCGGGGCGGCTGCTGTCGGGGCTGTCCGCCGGTCTGTTCACCGGGGCTGCGACGGCGTACGTGATGGAGTTGGCGCCGCACGGCGGCGCCTCCCGGGCCACGTTCGTGGCGACGGCCGCCAACATGGGCGGCCTCGGCTGCGGCCCGCTGCTCTCCGGAGTGCTCGCGCAGTACGCCGCCTGGCCGCTGTACCTCCCGTTCGCCGTGCATCTCGCCCTGGTGGCCTGCTCGGCCGTCGTCCTGCTGTGGCTTCCGGAGACCGTGCGGGAGCGGCGGCCGCTGAGCACCGTACGGCCGCAACGGCCCGGCCTGCCCGCGCAGGTGCGGGCGGTGTTCGGGCCCGCGGCGATCGCTTCGTTCGTGGGGTTCGCGCTGTTCGGGGTGTTCACGTCGGTCAGCCCGGCGTTCCTCGCGCAGTCGCTGAACGTGCACAGCCACGCCGTCAGCGGGCTGGTCGTCGCGCTGGCCTTCTTCGCCTCGACCGCCGGGCAGCTCACCGTCGGCCGGGTCGGGATGGGGCGATCGCTCCCCCTGGGCTGCGCGGCACTCCTCGCCGGGCTGGCGCTGCTCGCGGGCGCGCTGCGGTGGGACCTGCTGGCGCTGGTGGTGCTGAGCGCGCTCGTCGGCGGGGGCGGGCAGGGGCTGGCGTTTCGCGGGGCGCTGTCCGCGGTGGCCGAGGCGTCTCCCGCGGACCGGCGCGCGGCGGTGATCTCGACGCTGTTCGTGGTGGCCTACGCGGGTATCTCGGTGCCGGTGATCGGTGTGGGGCTCCTGACGGGTCCCCTCAGCCTGGAGGGCGCGGGCCTGGTGTTCATCACGTGTATGGCCGTCCTGGTCTCGACCGCGGCCGTGTACCTGCTGCGGCGGCCGGTACCGGTGAGGACATGAGCGCGTACGGAGGGGTGAAGTACGTGACGTGTTCCTCTGTCCGCAGTGTCAGCCCGTCTCCACCGGAGCGTGCGCACTCGCGGGGGCCAGGTCGGCTTCGACACAGGCGGCGCACGCGCGCAGGGCGTACAGCATGGTGTCTCGGGTGACTCCGGGCCGGCGTGCGTCGCGACGTTCAGCGGGCGAAGGCCGCGGTGAGCGCCTCGGGCAACTACGACGAGATCTTCGGCCAGGCGACCGTGATCCACGTGGTCGACAGCGCCGACGAGGCCGTGACGCCGGCCAACGACACACCGTACGGCCAGACCGCCGGCGTGATCACCGAGAACCTGGCGACCGGTCTGGAGGTCGCCCGCCGCCTGCGTACCGGCATCGTTCACGCCTTCGGCGGGCCGGCGGGCGCCGAGGCCTTCACCGACACCCGCTGGATCACCGCTCAGACCAGCGGCCACGGCCACTACCCGATCTGACATCCGCCGGACGAACCGATGTCCGGGCTCACTTCGGCCCCTTCGACACCCACATGTCGAAGGGGCCAGAAGTAGTTCCCGATGTGTGGACAGCCGTCCTGGCGACGAGAGCTCAGGCGCGGCGGCGTGATCGGCCGAATCGGCGTACGAGTGGGGCCTCGACCAGGGCGTAGAGCGCCCAGGACAGCAGGACCGTGACGGCGGCCGTGCCGACCAGCATCGCCACGCCTGTCGCGGTGGAGTACATCTGGTGGGTGCCGAGGGCCTTTCGGAGCGTGGACAGCGCTGTGTAGTGCAGGAGGTAGAAGGCGAAGGAGATCTCGCCCAGCCAGACCATCGTGCGGTTCCTGAACAAGGTGAAGCGGCCCTCGATGTCCGCGGTGGCCGCGGCCGCGATCAGCAGCGCGATCGGCAGGATCATCGCGGCGCGCTGACCGTAGAGATAGGGCACGTGGAAGGTCAGCACGTACCCACCGACCAGCAGCAGGCTCGACCAGAACATGCCGATGTTCCGCCAGCGCCCGTGCTTCACCGCGAGCGCCACCAGGATGCCGAGGGCGAAGTCGACCATGCGGACCGGGGGCAGTACATAGCTGAACCAGTACTGGGAGACCGAGAGGTCCTGGCCGCTGGGCACCCGTGGGGTCTTCGGGAACAGGGCGTACGCCAGCGCGGGGGTGGCCCACACCGCGGCGATGGCTCCGGTGATCCAGTACTTGAGATGACGGGCGTCGATACGCCTGAGGACACTCAGCAGCAGGGGGAAACTCAGGTAGAAGACGGCTTCCACGGCCAGCGACCAACTCGGCGAGTCCACGCTGAAGTTGGTGAAGTAGCTGGGCACCCACACCTGAACCATGAACAGGTTGGCGAGGGAGACATGGGTGGAGGTGTAGGAACTGGCGAACAGCAGCATGGCGAGCGCCCAGGCGACCACGTAGTTCGGGTAGATCTTGACGAACCTGCGCCGCCAGAACCCCGTCGTGGTGTCGCCGCGCCGCGCCGACCAGGTCAGGACGAAACCGCTGAGCACGAAGAAGAACGACACGCCGAGGCCGCCGGCCTGCGAGGTCCAGTCGGCCAGGCGGTACTCGGTTCGGTCGTCGGACAGCAGCCGCAGCGGGGGTATCGGGAGGAAGGCGTGGTGGGCGAAGACCGCCAGCGCGGCGGGGAACCGCAGGCCGGTGAGGGAGGGCAGCCGGGAGACGCGGGGACGCTTGGGCTCGGCGGCTTCGCCGCTCTCGTCGGCCGGCGCGGAGCCGGTCAGTACTTGCTCAGTGGCCACGGGATTTCCTTTCTCGAGTGTCGTCCTGCAGCGGCCCGCTCTTTGTACAGTCGCGTGCTCGTGGCTCACTCAAGAGTTGTTGTTGGATTGAGCTCGTTCGGGCTGTGGTGAGATCGACTCAACCGGCCCGGCCACGAAGCCTGGCCGTCAGCGTCCGGAGAGGTTCCTGAATGCATTTCACAGCCGACTTCATAGCGGAGACCTACCAACTCGGCTCCGGGCTATGGGCGTTGGCGCCCGTCACGCGTGGCGCGTTGGGCCAGATCTGGAGGTTCTCCGGGAACGGCTCCTCATGGGCGGTGAAGGAGCTCCTCTTCGGCTGCGACGAGGAACAGGTCCGCCGGGAGGCCGCATTACGGCAGGCCGCGGAGGACCTGGGCATTGCGTCACCGCGGCTCTATCCCAATCGCCACGGTGCATACGTCTCACACATCACCGCTTCTTCGGGTTCTTCGGATTCTTCCGGTTCCTCGGGTTCCTCGGGTTCTTCAGGCGGGTCCTACGTGAAGCTGTACGACTGGATCGACGGCGCCGAGGCGGACGCGTCCGATCCGGGCATCCTGGACTGGTTCGGCCGGACCATGGCACTTCTCCACACGGCGGGACAGGACGCGAGCGAGACGCCAAATGCCTGGTACGAGCGGTCCCCTCAGGACGTCGAATGGAAGGCCCTGTACAAACAGGTGCGTCAGGCCGGCCTGCCGTGGGCGGAGGCGTTGGGGCGGTTCATCGACACGTCCGCAGCAGAGTTGGCGCACTGGGTGACACCGGCCGACGCCGACGATCTGGTGACATCGCATCTTGACCTGCAGCCCCAGAACGTTCTGGTCGGCCGGGACGGGCCGGTCCTCATCGACTGGGACAACGCCGGAGTCACCTCGGCGGAACGCGAGTTCGCACGCGCCGTGTACGTATGGTCGGGCGGCAACCACGCGGACATCGATTCCGCCCGGCGGCTGGCGCAGGCCTATCGGAGTGCCGGAGGCCGCGCCGCCATCACGGATCCTCAGTCGTTCTCGATGCTTTTCGCGACGGCCCTGAACTTCGTCTACGTACAGGCCGAGTGCGCCATCGACCAGACCGTGACCGCCGCGCAGCGCGAGTTCGCAAGCAGACAGGTCGTCGACTCCTTGCGCGGCATGCCGGAGCTGGAGGTCGTGTCCCGGCTGGCCGCCGAGCTCGATGCCGTGCGGTAACGGGGCGTGCCCCTCAGCCAGGAGCCGCCGCGACCCGTACGCGGCGGCTCTCGCTGTCGGAGAGGAATGACGTCAGTTCCTCTCCCTGTTCGGCGACGGCGGTGCGCTCGGCCGCGGAGAAGCGGCGCAGTGGCGTGACGTTCACCGTGCCTGCCTCGACGTTCCAGGTCGCGGCGACCCGGCCGTCGACAAGGACGACGCGGGCGCCCGCGACCGACAGCCCGCGGTGGGCGTCGTCGACGATCCGGCCGCGGTCGTGGTAGCCGAGGAGCGCGTTGTCGAACGCCGGCAGGAACCGGACCGGGGCGGGTGTGTCGGGGTCGGGGCGCGGCATGCCGGGGAGGTCCAGCAGTTCCCGGCCTCGCTCGTCGCGGAGGGTGACCAGTTCCTCGCGTATCGCGGCCACCGCGGCCGGCAGTCCGGCGAGGCCGCACCAGGCGCGCAGGTCGGCCGAGGCCGCGGGGCCGAACGCGGCCAGATAGCGCCGTACCAGCACCTGGCCCACGGGATCGGAGCGGTCCTCGGTCGGCGGGTCGATCTCCCGGCCCAGCCAGGACGAGAGCGGCACGTTGCGCACTCCCGCCTTCGTGCGCCACAGCCCGCGCGGCGGCAGCTGTGCCATCGGGACGAGGGCGGCGATCAGCATCTCCCCCAGGGCCCGCGGTCCCGGTGCCGGCCAGCGCTCGGCGAGCGCCCGCGCGAGCTCGGTCATCGAGCGGGGCTCGTCGTCGGACATCACCGCCCGGCCCGCCGCCGCGAGTTCGTCCAGGTCGATCCCGTCCAGCTCGCGGCGGTAGGTGGCGAGCACCCGTTGGCGCAGCATGGCGTCGTGGCGGGACCGCCAGGCCAGGGCGTCGTCGGCGGTGAGGAGGTGGACGGTACGGCGCATGAGATGGGTCCGCACCACACTGCGCCCCGTCAGCAGGTCCGAGAGCGCTGCCGGATCGAACGCCCGCAGCCGGGACCAGAGTCCCACATACGGTTCCTGCGGTTCCTGTGCCTGGAGACCGCACAGGTGCGCGACGGCGTCGAGGACCGGTCGGTCGGCGTGCTCGAGCAGCAGTTGTCGGGCGAGTGTCGCGCGGTTGAGGGCCCGGGTGCCGAGAACGGTCATCGGGTCACGCCGATGCCGGTCCGCCCCGGTGCGCACATCTTCACGGTGACGCCGTTCCCTTCGGTTCCGTGCAGGTCTTGATCGATTCCGTGCGGGTCACGCGGGTCGGGACCGGATGGCGGCCGGCGGGCAGCCGCCACCCGGTCGAGGTCCGCCACCGGTCAGGTCGACGTCTGCCCGTCGAGCGTCTCGCGCAGGATGTCCGCGTGCCCGGCGTGCTGGGCGGTTTCGGCGATGACGTGCATCAGCACCCGGCGCACACTGCGCACCGCTCCGGGCTCGTGCCAGGGCGCCTCCGGCAGCGGGTACGTCGTGGACAGGTCGGGCAGGGAGGCGATGACCTTCTCGCTTCGGGCGGCGACCTGCTCGTAGCGCTCGACGATCCCCGCCAGCGTCTCGCCGGGCAGCATCCGGAAGTCGTTCTGGTGGTCGATCGCCCACTGCGGGAACTCGTGTGCGGTACCGGCCGTGAGGTCGGCCCAGGTGACACCGTCGGGCAGGTCGTAGCGCAGCGCCGAGGGGCCGTCGACCGCGAAGCGCATCCATCCCTCCTCGATGGACGCGACGTGCTTGATCAGCCCACCCAGGCACAGCGCGCTGACCGTCGGGTGCTCGCCGGCCTGTTCGTCGCTGAGCCCGCGCGTCGTGTGGGTCAGGGCCGCTCGCGCGGTCGCGAGCTGGGCGAGCAGGTCGGCCCGCTCGTCGTCGAGCGCGCGGGGCGTGGAGGGCGTGGAGGTGGCGGTCATGGTGATCCGGTCCTTCTCTTCGTTGCCGTTGGCCGGCTGTTCGTTGCTGTGGTCGGGCACGGAGGAACAGTCGCAGGAGAAGCGGTCAGGATGTGTCCGCTTCTCGGGGCACCATGGAAGTCATGCAGAAGACCTCCGCGCGGCTGCTGTCGCTGCTCTCGCTGCTCCAGGCGCGCCGGGACTGGCCGGGGGCGCTGCTGGCCGGCCGGTTGGACGTCAGCCCGCGCACCGTGCGACGCGACGTCGACCGCCTGCGCGAACTCGGCTACCCGATCGTGGCCACCAAGGGCCCGGACGGCGGGTACCGACTCGACGCAGGCGCACAACTGCCCCCGTTGCTGTTCGACGACGACCAGGCTGTCGCCCTCGCCGTCGCGCTCCAGACCGCCACCACCAGCGGTGCGGGCATCGAGGAGGCCGCGGCGCGCGCACTGAACACCGTCCGACAGGTCATGCCGGCGCGGCTGCGCCGCCGCGTCGAAACCCTCCAGGTCACCGCCGTCGAGCGGCCCGCGGCCCGGCCTCACCCACAGGTCGACAGCAGCATGCTCATGACGCTCGGCGACGCCGTCCACGCCCGCGAAGTGCTGCGCTTCGACTACACCCCCGCGTCCCCTGCGGGAACCGGCGACCGCGACCCCGCCGGGGCTCCGCCGCGCCGGGTGCAGCCCCACCACCTCGTCACCTGGGGCGGACGCTGGTACCTCGTCGCCTGGGACCTCGACCGCGACGACTGGCGCACCTTCCGTGCCGACCGGATCAGCCCGCGCACCCCCACAGGCCCCCGTTTCACTCCGCGTGAACTGCCCGGCGGGAACGTGGCCGCCTTTGTGACCAGCAGGTTCCAGGGCTCGGACGGCTCCGGCGGCGCGGACGGCTCCGACGGCTGGCCCTGCCGAGGCGAGGTGATCCTCGACCTCCCCGCCGCCGTCGTCCTGCGCCACACCCGCGAGGGGATCGTCGAGGAGCTCGGCCCGGACCGCTGCCGCCTCGTCCTCGGCTCGTGGTCGTGGCCAGGCCTGGCGGCCACCCTCGGCAGGTTCGACGCCGACATCGAGGTCGTCGGGCCGACCGAACTCAAGGACGCCTTCGCGCACTTGGCCCGCCGCTACGCCACCGCCGCGGCCGACGTACTGACACAGAAGACCCAATAGGACAAAACCAACTATTTACTTCAAAACGACATCTCAACGACACCCGGGACCGTATCTGATACAAGGCACACCCCAGCGGGAGGAATGCCATGGCCATCTTCAGTGATCTCTTTCCTGCCAGACACGGTGACCACGACCACGGGCACGACCACGGCCACGACCACGGGAGGAACGACCGCTCGGGTCACGACGAGCACTCGATGAACAGGCACCACGGCCGTCACTCCGACTTCGAGGACCACCGGTCCGGTCACGACGAGTGAAAGCGGGAGCGGACCGGCGTCCGGAGGACCGACCGGAGCCGGTCCGCTCCGTCGTCCGAGCGACGGTCGACGAACGGATGACGGACGACAGACGGACGACGAACGACTGACGGACGCATGCGATGAAGCGTGTCCCGAGCCATGTTCTGGAGCGGCTGCTGTGGGTGGGCGAGGAGTCCGCGCCCCTGGTGACGGCCGCGCCGCCCGTGCCACCGCGCGAGGTGTTCCGCCGTTTTTGGCCCTACACCCGCGGCCGACGGCAGTGGCTCGTGCCGCTCGTGCTGTTCAGTCTCGCCGGTCCCCTGGTCGACGCGGCCGAACTGTGGCTCTTCAAGGTCGTGGTCGACGACGTGCTCGTCCCGCGGGACCTACGACCGTTCCTCTGGATCGCACCGACCTACCTGGGGCTGGTCGTCGCCTCCGGCGTCCTGGGGTTCGCCGACGACATGACGGCCACGTGGGTCGGCGAACGCTTCCTGCTGGCCCTGCGCGCCGACGTGTTCCGGCATGTCCAGCAGCTCTCGCTCGGGTTCTTCGAGCGGCGGCGGCTCGGGGACGTACTGTCGCGCGTCACGGGTGACGTCGACGCCGTCGAGACGTTCCTGCTCTCCGGCGTGGCGGACGTTCTCTACAACGTGATCCGACTGGGCGTCTTCCTCGGGCTGCTGTTCTACCTGCGCTGGGACCTGACGCTCCTCTCACTCGTCATCGTGCCGCTGTTCTGGCGCGCCGCCCGGCACTTCTCCCGGCTGGTCAGAGAGGCGTCCCGGGAGCGCAGGCGCCGCAGTGGCTCGCTCAGCGCCGTCGCCGAGGAGTCACTGGGGAACGTTGCCCTGGTCCAGGCGTACAACCGGCAAGGCTGGGAGGAACGCCGCTTCGAGCGCGAGAACGTCGGCAAGTTCCAGGCCTCGATGACCACGGCACGCATCCGTGCCGTCTACCGGCCGGTGGTCGAGCTCATCGAGGTGTCCGGTGGTCTCGCCGTCATGGGCCTGGGCACCTGGAAGCTGGCGCAGGGCCAGCTCACGCTGGGCGGGCTGCTGGTCTTCCTGGCCCTGATCGGCAAGCTCTACAGCCCGATCCGCGACCTGTCCCGCCTCGGCAACACCTTTTACGCCGCGTCGGCCTCCGCGGAGCGGATCATCGAGTTGCTCGACCAGCGCCCCCAGGTCGTCGAGTCCGCCGACGCCCGCCGGATCGGCCGGGCCCGCGGTGAGGTCGAGTTCGAGAGCGTGTCCTTCCGCTACCCCGGTACGCCGGCCCTGGCGCTGTCCGAGGTG
Organism: Streptomyces sp. NPDC096311; assembly: GCF_044763085.1. Lineage (NCBI taxonomy): Bacteria > Bacillati > Actinomycetota > Actinomycetes > Kitasatosporales > Streptomycetaceae > Streptomyces > Streptomyces sp. NPDC096311. Next base: position 143,962 of record NZ_JBIWFN010000015.1, on the reverse strand, counting down.
TCGTTCCACGTCTCCCCCGGCGAGACCCTGGCGCTGGTCGGGGCCAGCGGGGCCGGCAAGTCCACCGCCGCCAAGCTGCTGTTGCGGTTCTACGACCCCGACCGGGGCGCCGTCCGGCTGGACGGGACCGACCTGCCGGAACTGGCCCTGTCCGACGTGCGGGAGAGCCTCGCGGTGGTCCTGCAGGAGACGCTGGTCTTCCACGGCACGGTGCGGGAGAACATCGCCTACGGCCGGCCCGGCGCGACGGACGCGGAGATCGTCGCGGCGGCCCGCGCGGCCGACGCCCACGACTTCATCCGGCTGCTGCCCGACGGCTACGACACGATGGTCGGCCAGCGCGGCCGGACGCTGTCCGGCGGACAGCGCCAGCGCCTCGCGATCGCCCGGGCGATGATCAGGGACGCGCCCGTGCTGCTGCTGGACGAACCGACCACCGGCCTCGACGCCCGATCGGGCCTGCGCGTCATGGACCCGCTGCGCCGCCTGATGGCCGGGCGGACCACCGTCGTCATCTCGCACAACCTCCTCACCGTCCGCGACGCCACGCGGATCGTCGTACTCGACCACGGGCGGGTCCTGGAGACCGGGACCCACGACGACCTGCTCGCTCGCGGCGGTGCGTACGCCGGTCTCCACCGGTTGCACGCCGTGCCCGGCCCCGTCCGGGCGGGCGGCCCCCTGCCGGGGACGGTGCCGTCGTGACCGGGACGCGCACGCGAGTACGGGCGCCCGCGGCGGGGGAACCTGCTCCCCCACCCCTGGCCCCGGGCACCCGTCCCGCACCGGGCTACGAGATCCTGCGGCACCTCATGCGCACGGGATGGCTGGACCTGTACGACACGTGGAGCGAGCAGCGGGCCTGCCGGTGTGTCGTCAAGGTCGTACGCCCGGACCGTCGCGACGAGGCTGTGCCGCGGGCCCGGCTGCTGCGGGAGGGCCGGTGGCTGTGCGCCTTCAGCCATCCGCACCTGGTCCGCGGGTACGAGACCCAGGAGTGGCCGGAGCCGCTCGTCGTCCTGGAGACGCTGACCGGGGAGACGCTGTCCCACCTCGTCCACCGCCTGCGACGGCGAGCGGCGGCCGGCGACGTGGCCCTCCTCGGCGTGCAGTTGTGCTCCGCGGTCCACTACCTGCATGGCCAGGGCCTGCTGCACCTGGACCTCAAACCGTCCAACGTGGTGGTGGAGTGCGCCGTGCCTTTGCCCCCCCCCCTGGGGGGGCCCCGGCGGGGGGGGCCCCCCGCGGCGGGGGGGGCCTCGGCCCCCCCCCGCGCCCCCCCGCGGGCGCGCGGCGGCCCGCTGACGGCCGCCGCCGACATCTGGGGCATCGGCGTCACGTTGTACGAGGTGGCGAGCGGCGACGCGCCTTTCGACCCCCGCGGGACCGCGGAGGGCACGGCCGACGGCGATCACCACCGGTGTCCGCGACTGGAGGTGAGCGCACCGCCGGTCGGCTCGCGGCGCCGGCTGCCCCGCGCGCTCGCGGCGGCCATCGACGGCTGCCTGGCCATGGACCCGTCGGCCCGGCCGACGGTCACCGAACTGGCCGCGTCGCTCGGCGCGGTCCTCCCGGCGTACGGCCCTCGTACGCCCTCCTGCGGACACCCGGGAGCCGGGGACGTCGCTACGTTTCCCCGCCCGACGTGAGATGGGCGGTGGCGAGCACGGTGCCGTCGGGCGACGTCAAACGGGCGCCGGACACGGCGGCGGGGTCGACGCGGGTCGGGCCGCCCCAGAACCCGCGGCCCTCGTGCAGGCTGAAGGTGCCCGTCCGGACCGTGCCGCCGTCGCGCCGCTCCAGCAGGCAGGAGACCGAGCCGCTGTACGGGTCGCGCGCGCCGGGGAGATCGACGGTCATGTAGATCCAGCCGGGGGAGCCGGTGTGGGCGTACACCTCGCCGGCCGACTGCCTGGGGGCCGCGGCCGAGGTCAGATCGCCATGCAGCAGGTCGGCCTCGTCGCCGACGGACCGGGAGGCGCCGGCCACCGCGTTCTCGATCGCCGTTCCGGCCGCCCAGCCACCGAAGCCGACGGCGAGGACGAGTGCGGCCACCGCGGAGGCGAGCCGGAGCCGAAGCCGGCCACCGAAGCCCCTGCGCCAGGCGCCCGGAACGCGGGCGCGCGCTCGCCCGTCCTGGGCCGGTGTCCCCTGGGTCAGCGCCTGCGCTACCCGGGTCTCGAATCCGACCGGCGGCTCGCAGCCCGGCAGCAGTCCGATCAGCCCGTCGCCGACGAGGGTCAGCTGCTCGACGTACTCGCGGCAGTCCGCGCATCGGTCGAGGTGGGCGACCGATGCGGCCCGCTCGCGTCCCGGCAGTATGCCGAGAGCGAGTTCGGCGCCGATCTCCCGCAGCTTCTCGCAGGTCATGTCATTGGACATGGTCGCCTCGCTTCGGGGACACGAGCGTGGTGCGCAGCTTCGCCATGGCGGTCCTGATGCGCGTCTTCGCGGTGCCCAGGGGGATGTTCTCCCAGTCGGCAACCTGCTGGGCTGTCATGCCGTAGATGCTCGCCATCACCAGCGCGCGGCCCTGTTCGCGGGGCAGTTCCGCCACCGCCGCCCGCAGCCGCGAGGACGCCTCGTCGGCCAGGACGTGCTGTTCGGGGGTGTCACTGACGACTCCCAGGATCACGTCGAGGTCCTCGGGCGCCACCGGTTCCGGCCGCCGCGCGCGGACGGCGTCGATGGCGAGGTTGTGTGCGATGGTCGTCAGCCAGGTCTTCACCGAGCCGCGCCGCGAGTCGTAGATCTGGGCATGCCGCCAGGCACGTTCGAAGGTCTGCTGGGCGATGTCCTCGGCGAGTTGTGGGTCCCCGGTGACGGCGACGGCGACACCGAAGACCGTGTGCTGGAACCTCCGCACGAAGGTGACGGCCAGCTCCGGGTCGCCGGTGGCCAGCCCGGACAGCAGAGCTTCGTCCGGGAGACGGCCCACGGGGAACCGGAATCTCGACATACCCATATATACGGTCCGCCCTCGCCAGGAGATTGCCCGGCTGTCACGGAACCCCACCTTCCGATTGTCCCGCGCTTCCGCCTACGCAGCACGGGCAGCGGCCCGACCTGCCGTTTTCCGGGCGTGTGGCGTTCCGGATGACCAGTCGGTGCCGTCCGGCGAGGGCGGGAGGTGGAGGGGAGGTTCCTCCTTTGGCCCTGCGTCGAGATGTCGCCCGGCGTTGTGGACCTCAGGTAATCCCGTGCGCACCGAACGTGACGGTACCGCTCGCGCCAGTAACTGCGGTCATGGGCACGGCAGTTGATATGCGAAGCTGTCGTCAGCCGCTCGCGGGCAAGGTGGCCGGGGCAGTCGTCGAGAGGAGCACAGCGTGAGTCAGGACGGCTTCCGCACCGGGGAGATAGACACCAGCAGGCCACACCCTGCGCGGATCTACGACTACCTGCTGGGCGGCAAGGACAACTACGAGGTCGACCAACAGGCCGGCGACCAACTCGCCTCCGCCGCTCCCGAGGTGCGGATCGGCGTGCAGGCCAACCGCGCCTTCCTGCAACGCGCCGTCCGTTACGTCGTCAACAGCGGCGTCCGTCAGATCCTCGACATCGGCACCGGGCTGCCCACCGCCCCGAACGTGCACGAGACCGCCCACGAGGTGGCCCCGGACGTGCGCGTCGCGTACGTCGACAACGATCCGATCGTGAAGGCGCACGCCGACGCGCTGCTCAGCCGCTCCGGTGCGACCAGCATCGTGCTCGCCGACCTGCGCGATCCGCGGGCCGTGATCGACCACCCCGACGTCCGCCGAGTCATCGACTTCGACGAGCCGGTCGCCCTGCTCCTCGTCGCCATCCTCCACTTCATCACCGACGCGGAGAAGCCCGATCAGGCCGTCGCCGCCCTTCGTGACGCGCTGCCCGTCGGCAGCTTCCTCGTGCTCTCGCACGCCACGGGCGACTTCGCCGACCGCAGCGAGGCGCAGGCCGTCTACAACAACGCCACCGCCACGCTGAACCTGCGGACCCGCGCCGAGGTGGAGCGGTTCTTCGACGGCTTCGAACTGGTCGAGCCCGGCCTGGCCCAGGTCCCGTTCTGGCGCCCGGACGCCCCGCCGCCGGCACGTTCCGGCGAGATCGGCTTCTACGGGGGCGTGGCTCGCAAGATCGGCTGAACCGACCTCTCCGGCCGATGCGGTGGCCAGGCGCCGGTACGAACAGGATCATGGCGAAATGACTGATCGCCTGCCCGCCGCATCGCCCACCGTGGTGCGGCTCACGGCGTACACGAAGACCGACCAGACCGAAATCCTGGGTGCCGGCGCCGACCCCTTCGGCGTCGCGGACGCCGGCTTGACATGGCTACCCAAGAAGGATCATTTCGGCATCAGGCAGAAGGACCGCCTCGTCGCGCACGCCGGGCTGTTGCAACTGCCCATGATGATCGGCGGGGTGAGCACACAGGTGGTGGGCGTCGGCGGAGTCGCTGTCGCTCCTGATCTGAGGGGGCAGGGACTGGCACGGTCAGTCGTCTCGGCGGCCCTGGACCACGCACGGACGCTGGGGCCCGAGTTCGGGCTCCTGTTCTGCCGACCGCCCCTCGTCACGCTCTACCGGCGACTCGGCTGGCGCACGCTTGAAGGTGACGTCCAAGTGGATCAACCCGAAGGGCCCGTGATCATGCCGCTGCAGACCATGTGGACGCCACTGCGCGATTCGACTTGGCCCACCGGTCAGGTTCGCCTGCTCTCGCTCCCCATGTGACCGAGGGCGCCGGTGAGCGAGCGGTTTTCCACCTTGCTGAGCATGTGGTGCGGAGATCACGAGGACACGGCGGCCCGCCCGGATTCGACTTCGGCACGGGTGACGCGCTCGACTCGCTGGTGTGGTGGCGCTTCGACCGTGCCCTCCGGTCCACGGCCCACACGCATGAACTCGCGAAGGGGGCGCGCGTACCGGCAGGACGGTCGGCAACCTGGCCGTCAGCAGACGGGGCATGGGCCGCACGACCGCCCTTCGGGCTGACCGGTGTCAGTTACTGGGCTCCTTGCCCCGCTTGTCGGTGACTCCGGTGTCGAGCAGGGCCTCCTTGTCCGAGCCCAGGTACGTGAGGGACTTCTTGTCGAAGACCCACACCTCGCGGTCGTCACGGTTCTTGAAGCTCAGGCCGATGCCGGAGCGGCCCGCGAGGTCCTTGGCGTTCTCGACGACCGAGACGCCCGGGATCTTCGCCGCCGCGCGGTAGAGCGCGGCGTCCAGCTCGGGGAGAAGCGTCGCGCCGTCGAGCATGTCGCCGATCGTCTCCAGCGCCGCGCTCTGCCTCGTCTGCCCCTCCCCCTTCGAGTCGGCGTAGATCTTCTTGAGCAACGCGTCGGGATCGTTGGGCAGCGCCTCCATCTCACGGAATGTGGTGACGTTCGGGTCGGCGTACAGCGTCATGTCCCTCGTGCCCTTGGCGTACGAGGAAAACGGGTCCCGCGGGCGGGGCGGTGGCCCCTGCAGCACCGTGATCCGGCTGAGTCCCGGGCGCTTGCCGTCGACGGCGGTCCAGCGCGAGTCGCGGAAGATCCGGATGTCCTTGTCCGTGATCTTCAGGGAGCCCTGGGTGCGGATGTAGACGTACTGGTCGTCGCGGACGGGCACGGCCTTCTTCGCGGCGGCGACCGTGGCGATGCGGTTCAGGAGGTCGACGGCCTCCGGATCGGTGGTGCGCGTATCGGTGGTGCCGGTGGCGATGACAACTGCGGCCGTGACGGCGGCGGCAAGGGGTACGGCGATCACGGCGAACCGGCGTCCGGGACGCGCGGCGGTCCTCCGCGGCGTGGCGACCGTCGCGGCGAGCCGGGCGTCCTGAACACCTTGGACATCCCGGACATCAAAGGTGTTCTGGACTTGCGGAGTGATCTCTCGCATCAAGTGGTCCTTCAGCAGGTCGTAGCGGTCGCTCGTCAGAACCGGGGCGCCCGGGCTCGGCACCAGCCGGGCCAGTTCCTGTCGCTCTTCGGGGTTCATCGGTACTTCTCCTGTGTCGACCGTGCCGCTTCTGGGCGGCCACCCGGTTCCTGTCCGATGGGGGGATGGCGTCTCGGTTCTTCTCCTGACCCGGGTGGTCCCGGCCGGCGTCGGGACAACTCCTCCTCCGCCAGGCGACGCAGGCGCACGCGGGCCCGGGAGAGACGCGACCGTACGGTGCTGGCCGGTACGCCGAGGGCCTCGCCCGCGGCGGCGTAACTCAGGCCCGACCAGACACACAACGCGAACACCTCGCGCTCGGGTCTGCGAAGCCCGCCGAGCGCGGCGCGGGCGGCGGCGAGCCGTTCGGTGTCTTCGATGCGGCCGACGAGTTCCTCGGCGAAGTCGGGCACGGTGCCGTGGTCCGACGGGCGGTCGGGAAGCCGGGCGAGCGCGGCGCGGTGCCGGCGGGCGGCGCGGCGCGTGTTGCGCAGGACGTTGGTGGCGATGCCGTAGAGCCAGGGCCGCAGGCCGTCCCCCTCCGACGACTCGGAGGGCTCGTACGGCGGGAATGGCTCGTACGACTCGGCGTCCGGGTCACCCTCTTCAGGAGCCGCGGCGTCGGGTCTCAGCCTCTCCCGCAACCGCCACGCCTCCAGAAAGGTCAGGGACACCACGTCCTCCGCGGCGCCCCGGTCTCCGGTCAACCGGGCGGTATGGGTGTACACAGCCCGGGCGTGCACGCCGAACAGCTCGGCGAAGGCCTCCGGGTCACCGGCCCGTATCCGGGCACGTAGGGAAAGTTCCACGACCAGCCCTGTCCGCTCAGCACTCCGCGTCTCTATGGCGTCCGTCACACATGCGCCCCCGCACCCACGCGGCGAGGCCCTGGTGGACCCAGGTGCCGTGCCCGGAGATTCGCAGGATGAGCCCCCGTCAGCCCGTGCCCGTGGCTTGCGCCTGTTCGAGCTCGTAGGTCTGCGGAAGGTCACGCTCGCGGCGCATCGGGCTCATGACGAGGATGAGCCAGCAGGGCGCGACGAGGCCCGTCATGATCCACATGGCGAGCCGGTACCCGACCAGGTCGCCCAGTACGCCGCCGAGCAAGGACCCGACGGGGATGGTGCTGTGATTGATCATCATGGTTGTCGCCACGACCCGGCCGAGCAGATGCGGTGGGCAGTAGGTCTGCCGGAAGCTGCCGACCACGATATTGGCCACGGAGATTCCGATTCCGACGAAGAAGCCGCCTGTCGCGAACAGCAGGAGCTCCGGCCCCGCCGTGGTCATCGGCATCAACAGCGCGAACGGCGCGGTGGCGGCCTGCAGGAGAAGCAGTCCGCGCGCGGTGCCGAACCGCCGGGTGAACCCGGTGGCCAGCAGCGCGCCCACGATGCCGCCGGCACTGCCGCTGGTCAGCAACAGCCCGACCATGGCCGGATTCAGTCCGACGGTGCGAACCAGGAACACGACCTGCACCGCCTGGTAGCCCATCAGCGCCATGTTGATCACGGCACCCCAGGTGACCATCGGCCGCAGGTACGGGTCCCGGCCCACGAAACGGAGCCCTTCGACGATCTGCCGTCGGAGAGGGGCGCGTTCCTCGCCGGGAGCGCGGTCCGGCTCGACCACCCTCATCCGCTTCAGGCAGACCACGGAGATCAGGAACGTCACGGCGTCGGCCAGGAGCCCGGCCACCGCGCCGAACGCCTGAGCGAGCAGCCCCGCCACCCCCGGCCCGGCGACCCGGACGGCGGCCTCGCTGCCCTGCAGTTTGGCGTTGCCCTCCAAGAGGTTTCGGCCGTCGAGCACGATCGGGATGTACGAGTGGTAGGCGGTGTTGAAGCACACCGCCGCGGTGCCGCATGTCAGCGCGACGACGACCAGGTGCTGAAGGGTGAGCGCGTCGAGCCACGCCGCCGACGGAACGCTCAACAGCGCGGCGGCGGCGACCAGATCGCACGCGATCATCAGTGGGCGTTTGCGTATCCGGTCCACCCAGGCGCCCACGGGCAGACCCACCAGCAGCCAGGGCAGCCACACCGCCGCGGCGAGCAGACCCACGGCGGTGGAGTCGGCGTCCAACACCTCGACCGCGATCAGCGGCAGGGCCACGCCGGTGACGCTGCTGCCCAACCCGCTCACGGATTCGCCTACCCAGAGCAGGCGAAAATCCCGTTGGGTGAGTACTCCCCAGCCCGTTCGGGGCCGGTCCTGCGTGTCATTCGTCGGGTTCACCCGAGGCATCATGCCGTGAGCCCCTCAACCGGGCGTACCGGGTTGACAGTTGGCCTCACAGCGGGCGACGGCTCGGTGCCGAGTGCGCCCGGGGCCTCGTTCACTCCGAGTTCACTCCGAAGAGTTGTTTCCCCGCCGGTCGAGGGGAGCGGAGCATGCGTCGCGCTCCTCGGGGGAGAACCAGTGGCGTACGCGAAAGCCGACATCAAGGAGGCCGCGCGTGTCCGATGTCGTCTTCACCGCGGACTTCGCCTCGACGCGGCAGTGGGTCGCGGGGCATTCCTGGGCGTATCCCGACGGCGGCCCCGTCAACCCGGACGACGACAAGCTCGACTACCTGGTCACCGACCCCGACCACTGCCGCACCGGCACCTTCCGCGCCACCCGGCGCCCGGACGGCAGATGGAACACCGGCCTCCTGACGACCGAGGACAGCGACGACGGTTTTCTCCTGTGCGCGGGAGACGTGCTGGAGACCCGGGTGAGACTCCCCGCGCAGATCGGCGCCTGGCCGGCCATCTGGACATGGCGGGACGGAAACCAGGAGGTCGACGTCTTCGAGTACCACCCCGACCATCCCGATCTCCTGGAACTCTCCAACCATGTGCGCGGTGGGCACCGCTACTACCGCGACGAGGCCGTCCAGCCGGGCGCCTGGGTGGACCTGCGCGTCGAGTTCGGCGCCCGTTCCGTCGTCTGGTGGGTCAACGGGGATCGCGCCTACGCCGACCGGCGGGGCGTAGGCAGGAGCTGGCAGGCCTACCTCATCGTCAACCTGTCCGTCTGCGCCGGGCGTTACCACCCACCACCGGCCGACGGGGTCTCCGAGATGGCGTTCGAGGTGGCACAGCTACTCGTCCACAGACCGAGCATGGTCGGCGACGGCCTCTAGCGTCGGCACACGACCGGCCGCGACGCCATAGCACCCCGCGCCGCGACGCCGTGGCACCCCGCACGCCGCCGGCCGCCCGCCTGTCGAAGTTCAGGCGGGCGGCCGGGTCGGTCCTGACGGTGCACGCGTGCTCTGCGCACGCGTGCCCTGCGCACGCGTGCCCTGCGACAAGCCTCAGCCGACCTCGATGAGCAGGTCGCCGCCTTCCACCTGCTGGATCCGGTTGATGGCCAGCCTGGCCACCCGGCCGGCCTTCGGGGCGGTGATGGAGGCTTCCATCTTCATCGCCTCGATGGTGGCTACGGTCGCACCGGCCTCCACCTCATCGCCCTCGGCGACCGCGAGCGTCACCACACCGGCGAACGGCGCCGCCACGTGCCCGGGGTTGGCCCGGTCGGCCTTCTCGGTCACCGGTACGTCGGAAGCCGCCGCGTTGTCACGGACCTGGATCGGCCGCAGTTGGCCGTTCAGGGAGGACATCACGGTGCGCATACCGCGTTCGTCCGCCTCGCCGATGGCCTGGAGCTCGATGAGGAGCCGCACGCCGGGCTCGAGGTCGACGGCGTATTCCTTGGCGGGGCGCAGACCGTAGAAGAAGTCCTTGCTGTCCAGCACGCTGGTGTCACCGTAGGCCTGGCGGCGGGTGTCGAAGTCGCGCGTCGGCCCGGGGAACAGCAGTCGGTTGAGGGTCGAACGCCGGGACTTCTCCAGGCCCGTACGGTCCTCGGCGCTCAGCTCCGGTACGGGCTTGCCCTCTGCGCGTCCTTGCAGCGCCTTGGTGCGGAAGGGCTCGGGCCAGCCGCCGGGCGGGGTGCCCAGTTCGCCGCGCAGGAAGCCGATCACGGAGTCGGGGATGTCGAACCTGTCCGGTGTCGCCTCGAAGTCCTCCGGCGCCACCCCGGCACCCACCAGGTGCAGGGCGAGGTCACCGACGACCTTGGAGGAGGGGGTGACCTTGACCAGGCGGCCCAGGATACGGTCCGCCGCCTCGTACATCGCCTCGATGTCCTCGAAGCGGTCGCCGAGGCCGAGGGCGACCGCCTGGGTGCGCAGGTTGGACAGCTGGCCGCCGGGGATCTCGTGGTGGTAGACGCGTCCGGTCGGCGAGGCCAGGCCCGCCTCGAAGGGCGCGTAGATCCTGCGGACGCTCTCCCAGTACGGCTCCAGGTCACCGACGGCCCCCAGGTCCAGGCCGGTGGGCCGGTCGGAGTGGTCGGTGGCGGCGACGATCGCCGACAGCGAAGGCTGGGAGGTGGTGCCCGCCATGGAGGCGACCGCGCCGTCCACCGCGTCGGCGCCGGCCTGGATCGCGGCGAGGTAGGTCGCGAGCTGACCGCCCGCGGTGTCGTGGGTGTGCAGGTGCACCGGCAGGTCGAACTCGCGGCGCAGCGCCGACACGAGCGTGGCCGCGGCGGGCGCCCGCAGCAGACCGGCCATGTCCTTGACGGCCAGGACGTGTGCGCCCGCCGCCACGATCTGCTCCGCGAGGCGGAGGTAGTAGTCCAGGGTGTACAGCCGCTCCGACGGGTCGGACAGGTCGGAGGTGTAGCAGAGGGCGACCTCGGCGATCGCCGTCCCGGTCTCCCGTACGGCGTCGATGGCCGGGCGCATCTGGCCGACGTCGTTGAGCGCGTCGAAGATACGGAAGATGTCGATGCCGGTGGCCGCGGCCTCCTGGACGAAGGCGTCGGTCACCTCGGTCGGGTAGGGCGTGTAGCCGACGGTGTTGCGGCCACGCAGCAGCATCTGGAGGCAGATGTTGGGCACGGCCTCGCGCAGGGCCGCCAGGCGTTCCCAGGGGTCCTCGGCGAGGAAGCGCAGGGCGACGTCGTAGGTGGCGCCGCCCCAGCATTCCAGGGACAGCAGCTCGGGCAGGGTCCGGGCCACGGCCGGGGCGACGGCGAGGAGGTCCTTGGTGCGTACCCGGGTGGCGAGCAGGGACTGGTGGGCGTCGCGGAAGGTGGTGTCGGTGACGCCGATGGTCGGCGACTCGCGCAGCTGCCGGGCGAAGCCTTCCGGACCGAGTTCGACGAGGCGCTGCCGGGAACCCGCGGGCGGCTCACCGGCGGGCAGCGGGGGCAGTTTGGTGACCGGGTCGATCAGCTCGGGCCGTTCGCCGTGCGGCTTGTTCACCGTGACGTCGGCGAGGTAGGTGAGCAGTTTGGTGCCGCGGTCGGCGGAGTGGCGGGCGGTGAGCAGGTGCGGCCGCTGTTCGATGAACGACGTCGTGACCCGCCCGGCCTGGAAGTCGGGGTCGTCCAGTACGGCTTGGAGGAACGGGATGTTCGTGGCGACGCCCCGGATGCGGAACTCGGCCACGGCACGCCGGGCGCGGCCGATCGCGGACTTGAAGTCCCGGCCCCGGCAGGTGAGCTTGACGAGCATCGAGTCGAAGTGCGCGCTGATCTCCGTACCCGCGTGGGTGGTGCCGCCGTCCAGGCGGATGCCCGAGCCGCCCGGCGAACGGTAGGCGCTGATCCGGCCGGTGTCCGGGCGGAAGCCGTTCGCCGGGTCCTCGGTGGTGATACGGCACTGGAGCGCGGCGCCGCGCAGGGTGACCGTCTCCTGGGAAAGCCCGAGATCCGCCAGCGACTCGCCCGAGGCGATGCGCAGCTGGGCCTGGACGAGGTCGACGTCGGTGACCTCCTCCGTCACCGTGTGCTCCACCTGGATGCGCGGGTTCATCTCGATGAAGACGTGGTTGCCGTCCCGGTCGAGGAGGAACTCCACGGTGCCCGCGTTGCGGTAGCCGATCTCGCGGGCGAACCGCACCGCGTCGGCGCAGATCCGGTCCCGCAGCGCCGGATCGAGGTTCGGCGCGGGCGCCAGCTCGATCACCTTCTGGTGGCGGCGCTGCAGCGAGCAGTCACGCTCGAACAGGTGGATGACGTTGCCCTGCCCGTCGGCGAGGATCTGCACCTCGATGTGGCGCGGATCGACGACGGCCTTCTCCAGGAAGACGGTCGGGTCCCCGAACGCCGACGTCGCCTCGCGGGAGGCCGCCTCGATGGACTCACGCAGTGTGGCCGGGTCCTCGACCCGCCGCATGCCGCGCCCTCCGCCGCCCGCGACGGCCTTGACGAACACGGGAAAGCCGACGTCCTCGGCGGCGCGGACCAGTTCGTCGACGTCGGTGGAGGGCGCCGAGGAGCCGAGGACCGGCACGCCGGCCGCCCGGGCGGCCGCCACGGCGCGGGCCTTGTTTCCCGTCAGCTCGAGAGTGGCGGCGTCCGGGCCGACGAACGTGATGCCCGCCTCCTCGCAGGCGCGTGCCAGTTCCGGGTTCTCGGACAGGAACCCGTAGCCCGGGTAGACGGCGTCCGCACCCGCCTTGCGTGCGGCACGGACGACCTCCTCCACGGAGAGATAGGCCCGCACCGGGTGCCCCGGCTCGCCGATCTCGTAGGCCTCGTCGGCCTTCAGCCGGTGCAGCGAGTTGCGGTCCTCGTGGGGGAAGACGGCCACGGTTCGCGCGCCCAGTTCATAGCCAGCGCGGAACGCGCGAATCGCAATCTCGCCGCGGTTGGCGACCAGCACCTTGCGGAACATCCTGGATCCCTTCGGCCTGCCGGTGACGAGGACCATGCTGTCGGTGACGCCCGCGTTATGCCATGTGAACCGGGCCACTCCCGTCCATGCCCCTCTCGGAACACCGTGCGGTCGGGGTGGGCCGTCCAGGGCGGACGTACGTCGTCGCCCGCACGGGTGGTTCCCGCCACCATCATGGTGCCCCGCGTGCCCCGACGGATGCGTACCTGCCGGCGTACGACGGGGGCTCGGGCGGCGTCCTGGTGCGCCATCGTCAAGAACCAACCGTCGGCCACGGTTGGCAGATTGTCGCCGTTGACCCGTATGTACGGCACATGACAGCGTCGGCCCTGCCCGGGCGGCAGGCCCCGGGCGCATCCGCGGAGGGGACCGATCAGCATGGGCGGCAGACGGGCCACGTACATGGTGGCGGCGGCCACAACAGCCGCGCTGCTTCTCGGAGTCTCGGGCACGGCGGCCTCGGCCGCCGCCGGGCCTGCCCCAGCCGCGACATCCCTGGCGGCCGTGCACGCCTTCGGCCAGAGCGACTTCTCCCCTGAGGAGGAGGCGCACCTGCGGGAGGTGGCCGCCTCCATCTGGAACGCCGACCTGGCCGCCGGCTGGAACATGAACCCCGACGTCGCCGACGTCCTCTCCCAGGCGACCGGCGAGATCCTCCGGTGCTCCGAGGCCTTCGCACTGGTACCCCGGCCGCCCGGCTTCCTCCCGGGCATCGGCTACCTGTTCAGCTACTGGAAGAACCTCAAGGACTACTTCCTCGTCGTGAAGGACAACCGGACCTATCGGGCCTGCGTGGTGACCGCGGCAGCGAACTACCGGTCGGCGATCGAGATGGCGTCGATGGGCATCTGACCGGCCGGCTGTGACGCTCCACCCCAGACCGTTCCGGGTCTCCGGGTGGTGGGCCATAGGTGGCGGAGTGGCCCGCGCCCGCGTGTGCCTCCCGTCCCGTTCCCCCGCCGCACCGCACAATCGCCCCTGGTCAAGACGTACGGAGACGTCTCGGTGGACTGAGGGCAGGGCTGATGGACAGAGCGGGACATCCCGATCGCAGAGTTCTTCTCGTCGGCGGTCTCATGGCCGCCACGGCCACGCTTGCGGGGTGTTCACCGACGAGCGCCGCCTCGTCGGCGACCAGCGCTCCGCCGGAACCGCCGCCGACCACGCCCGCCGCGGCGTTCACCAGACTGATGGAGGGCAACGAGCGCTGGGTGAGCGGCGATCTTCGACATCCCGACCGCGATCCGGACCGACGCCAGTTCGTGGCCGAGAAGCAGGAGCCCTTCGGGGCGATCCTGTCCTGCATCGACTCCCGCGTACCGCCCGAACTCCTCTTCGACACCGGGCTGGGTGACCTGTACGTGATGCGCACGGGCGGGGAGGCCATCGGTCCGGTGGTCACGGGTTCCGTGGAGTACGGACCCATGACGAGCGGCACTCCGCTCATCGTGGTGCTCGGGCATCAACGCTGCGGCGCCATCGAGGCGGCGTACAAGTCCATCCGTGACGGCAAACCACTGCCGGGCAATCTGGAGGCGATCGCCAAGGCCCTGCGTCCGGCGTACGAGCAGGCGGCCCGTGAGGGCCGTGCCGACCCGGTGGACTCCATGGCCCGTGCGCAGGTCACGCTGACCGCCGCCGACCTGCGCTCCAATCAGGACCTGGCCCCCCTCGTGAAGAAGGGTGCCCTCGCCGTGGTCGGCGCCTACTACTCGCTCGACACCGGCAAGGTGGAAGTCCTGGCCGGAGCGCCCGCCTGACCGGTCCGAGCCGCTGGCGGAGGGCACGGCCCGCATGACAGGGTCAGCCTGATCGGACACAGGCGGGCGACGAGGATGAGTTCATGGATGCACAGACGTGGGACGCGCTGGTGGAGTCGATGAAGAGCGCGTACGCCGCGGGGCTCGCCGAGGGTGCCGTGCCACGGCCGGTCATCATGCCGCTGGTGCGCGGCGAGTTGGTCGGCCTGATCTGGGTGCGGCCGACCGAGCCCGGCAAGGACGCGCTCACCGGCATCGCCGAGCTCGCGAACATCGCCGCGGCGGCCGGCGCCGACGAGGTCGTTCTCGCGTGGGAGACCCACGACGTGGCCACCGCCTGCCAGTTGCCGGTCACCGGCCCGGTGCCGTGTCTGAACATGGTGCACGCCACGAAGGACGGCCATGTGCTGCACCAGTTCCCCTACACCGAACAGCCCGCGGCCCACACCCCCGAGGGCCGAGGCTCGGCCGAGCCCGCATGGCAGCCCGCCGTCGAGCCACAGCCGGGCGGCGAGTTGGTCCTTCCCGTCCAGGCCGCGGTCAACTACTCCTTCATCCCGCTCGAACTGGACCATCCCTCTCCGTTCGGCGTCACCGTCGTCCTCATGGAAGAAGACGGCTACCACGTCCGCCTCAACGAGGCGTTCGCCGGCTGACCGCGACCTCGGCAGGACGGTGACCTCCGCACCATCGGCCCGGTGCGGGCACGCCCTGCCTGGGTGGATCATGAGCAGAGATCGTGTACGGGTGACATCGCTTCGGAAGTGACGTCACACTCGGTGGGGCGTAGACCTGTCGACAGGAGGTGGCCGGACACGTGCGGACATCCAGTCGAATCCGTCCCGGGTCGGTCGCGTCGTGGCTGCGCGACCGCGATCCCGAGCTGGCGGCGACCCGGCGTGCCGGGCGGACGGCGCTCGTCATGCCCACGCTGTTCGCCCTGTGCAGCCAGGTCATCGGGTCACCGACGATGGCGACGTTCGCCGCGTTCGGTGCGTTCTCGATGCTGCTGTTCGTGGATTTCACCGGTCCGATGGTGCAGCGGCTACGCGCCCATCTCGGCCTCGCGGTGGCCTGGGCCGTCCTGATCTGTCTGGGTACGCTCGTGGCCGACAAGACCTGGCTCGCGGTCACCGCCATGGTCGTCATCGGTTTCCTGGTGCTGTTCTCCGGAGTGGTCAGCTCCGTCCTCGCGGGCGCCTCGACGGCACTGTTGCTGGCCTTCATCCTCCCGGTGACCTCGCCCGTCCCGTTCGCGGAGCTTCCCGCCCGGCTCGCGGGAGCGGGCCTCGCGGCAGCCGCCGCCATGCTCGCGGTCACCCTGCTGTGGCCCCGTCCCAGCGGGGACCCCCTCAGCGCACCCGCCGCCCGGGTCTGCCGTGCGGCCGCCGAGCAACTGCGTACCGACGCGTCCCTCCTCGCGGGCGGGCCCGCCGCGCCGAGCAGTGGTCAGTGCCGTACCAGAGCCGTCGAGGCCGCCGCGGCGGCGGCCGAACTGCGCACCGTCTTCGACGCCACCCCGTACCGCCCCACCGGCCTGTCCACCAGCTCGCGCGCCCTCGTCCGGCTGGTCGACGAACTGACCTGGCTCAGCAGCATCCTCGCCGACAGCGCGCCCCCGCTCGACGGTCGACCGGCCTGCGACATCGACGCCCGGTCCGTACGCCGGGCCGCCGCGGCCGTACTCGACGAGGTGGCCGCGCTGCTCGACGCCCCGCGCCACTCACCGGACGAGCTGCACGCAGCCTCGGAGACGCTGCGCAAGGCCATGGCCGACATGGAGCGCAACGCCACCACCCGGCTGCCCGTGCGCCAGGGCGGCGCGGGCACACCCTCGCAGGTGCACCCCGTCATCGGAGCGCTGGACCTTTCGTTCCGCGCGCAGGAGCTGGGTTTCGCGACACTGCAGATCGCGGACAACGTGGCCCTGGCGGCCGCCGCCGAACGCCGCAGCTGGTTCGAAAGCCTGCTGGGCCGCGAGCCCGACGCCGTTACCCGACCGCTGGCGGCGGCGCGTGAGCGAGCCGCCGCCCACCTTCAGCCGGGGTCCGTCTGGCTGCACAACAGCCTGCGCGGAGCGCTCGGCCTCGGCATCGCGGTCGGCCTCGCCAACGTGACCAGCGTCCAGCACTCGTTCTGGGTGCTCCTGGGAACCCTGTCCGTGCTGCGCTCGAACGCCCTCAACACCGGGCAGAACGCGGTCCGCGCCCTGGGCGGCACCCTCGCGGGTTCGATCATCGGCACCGGGCTGCTGCAACTGATCGGCCACCACGGCACGGCGCTCTGGTTCCTGCTGCCCCTCGCCGTGTTCCTCGCCGGCATCGCCCCCGCCGCCATCTCCTTCGCCGCCGGTCAGGCGTCCTTCACCATCACCCTCGTCATCCTGTTCAACATCGGCCAGGACCCCGACTGGCACATCGTGCTGCTGCGGATCCAGGACATCGCCATCGGCTGCGCGGTGAGCGTACTGGTGGGCCTGTTCTTCTGGCCTCGGGGCGCCGCGGCGGCCGTCGACCGGGCGCTCGCCGAGGCGTACACGGACAGCGCCCGGTATCTGGCGGGCGCCGTGCGGTACGCCATCGGCCACTGCGGCACCGCCCCCGCGCCCGCGTCTGCCGAGGTCGCGCTGCGGGAGGGCGTCGAAGCAGCCGCGGCCGCGCGCAGGCTCGACGACGCGTTCCGCAGCTATCTGGCCGAGCGCGGTGCCAAACAGGTACCCCTGGCCGACATGACCACCCTGGTGACCGGCATCGTGGGGCTGCGCCTCGCGGCGGACGCGGTCCTGGGTCTGTGGCGGCGCCACGGCGAACCGGGCAGCGAGCCGAACCGGGCGGAAGCGGGCCTCGTCCTGCTGAGCGCCGCCGGCCAGATCTCCGGCTGGTACCGGGATCTGGCCGCCGGTCTCGGGCACCACGCCTCCGTCCGGGATCCGTTGCCGCGCAACCCCGCGGCCGAGGAACAGCTGGTCGAATCCCTCCGCCGCGACCTCAGCGACGAGCACGGGCAGGCGACGGACACGGCCGTCCGCATCATCTGGACCGCCGACCACCTCGACGCCGCCCGCCGGCTCCAGCCGAGCCTGGTCACCGCGGCGAGGCCCGTCGGTCCGTCCTGACCCGGGGCGGTCCCCGGGGTCAGACCGCAGCTTTCGAGGGCGACGGCAGGCGGCCGGGGTCGAAGGCGGTGGCGCTGAGGGTGCCGTCGACGGTGATCAGGCCGAAGACCGGGTACCCGGTGATGTCGAAGGCCTCGCCGAGCGGCCCGTCGCCCGGCTCGACCACGACGTGGGCGACCTCGGACAACGCCGCCACCTGCTCGCGGGCTTCGTCGTCGGTGCCGTGCACGACGGCGAGGACGCTGCGACCGGTCGCGCGGGCCGTGGTGCGCGCCTGCTCCGCGAAGAGCGGCAGCCGCTCCTTACAGGCCCGGCAGTCGGGCGAGAAGAAGCCCAGCATGGTCTCGCCGAGGCCCTCGCGGGTGATCCGCTCACCGGCGGTGGTGACGGCGGAGAAGCCGGGCACGGCGGAACCGGCCGGGATGATCAGGCCGTCCGCCACCCGGTCGGCCTTCTCGTCGGCCTGAGCGCGGAGTTTACGTATGACGCCGAAGGTGAGCAGCAGGTTCAGCAGACAGAGCACGGCGATGAGGACGACGGCGGTGACCAGAAAGGGCATGGGTGACTCCGGGGTCTCGTGTCATCGTGGGGCGGGGTGTCCGCCCATCGGATCGCGGGATGCGGCGGCGCGACGCCGCACGGGGTGCCGCGCGCCGTGGTGCGGCGGCGGCTGCGACGGGTGCGTCGCGGTGGCCGCCACGGTGGTGCGTGAACATCAACCACCCGAAGGACATCGGGAGGGTTGTCGCCTACCGGGCCGCCTGCCCGGGTCGCCTACGGGGCTGATCCGCGGACGCGTCCCGAGGTGCGTGGGGCGCCGTCGTCGAACAGCGTGCCCAGCTCGTCCGTGAAGATCACGAGCAGGGCGCCCACCAGCGCGCCGAACGCCGCGATCAGCACGCCCGCCGCCTGGGTCGGCGCCGGTGTCCCCGCGAGGGCGGCGGCCAGGCCGAACGCGGCCAGGGCGAGCAGCACGGTGTTCCGCACCAGGTGGCGGCGGCCGATCGGCGCGGTGGAAGCGCCGAAGCAGGCGCAGGACGCCTTGGTTCCGCTGCGGAGCGTACGGACGATTCCGGTGGTGAACGCGGCGAGCAACAGCAGGGTCAGGACGAAGCCGGGCGCGCCGCCGGGCCCCAGGGCGAGCAGCACCACCGCGGCGCACTCCCCCACGACCACGGCCACCGCCGCGAGGCGGCTCAGGCGGGCCGGAACGCCCATGGAACGGGCGGATGCCTCGAAGCCGCGGAAGGCCGCGGCGCCTCGTAGTTTTCCGGTCGCGGATGCCGCGAACACGATGCCGACGAGGAGTCTGACGGCAAGCAGGGCATAGGCCACGAGCAGCTCTCACCTCCCGGGACGACTGGACCAGAGGCAATGTAGCCCCAAGTCGACATGAGCAACAGTGGCCACTTTCACCCAGATCTTCCCAGGCGAAACTGGAAGCAATCAGTCAACTTCCGCACTCTTGCGCTCAATTGGCATCGCAACATAACTTCTGCTCCGGCCGGACCTTACCCCTGGTCCGGTCTTCACCCTACGAGGGAGGTCCGTGATGACCCGTGTGATCGGCACGATGGGCGACAAGTTGCTGGGCATGCTGCTGAAGGAGGACCGGGCCGGCGCCTGTGTCCCGGAGCACGGCACTTTCTGCAAGTGCACGAACCACGTCCGGTACGTCTTCAGCTGCAACGGCCCCTGTGTGAAGTCCGGCACCTGCTGACCCAGCCCCATCCCATCCCGTCACATCACGTCGCACGACCAGGAGGTAGTCATGAGGCGAATGAGCGGCACGATGGGCGACCGGCTGCTGCGGCTCGTACTCGACGAGCAGCGCGCGGGGGCGTGCGTCCCCGAGGTGGGTCAGCTCTGTTACTGCAAGGGCGGTCACCAGTACCGATTCGCCTGTAACGGCGTGTGCACCAAGCGCAGCAACACCTGCTGATGACGCACTCCGACCCACCTGCCGGTTCCCCGGAGGCCGCTTCGCCTCCGGGGAACCGGCTGCGGGCCCGCGCCGCGTGGGCGGCGGTCGCCCTCCAGTTCCGCGCCACACCCGTCGGCGCCTCCCTGCTGTTCGGGGTGACCGTGGGAGTCGGCGTGACGCCGGCCGCCGCCGCCTGGCTCGCCAAGCTGCTCTTCGACGAACTCGGCCGCGGTGCGCACGCCGACGCGCGGCACGCCGTCAGCCTCGGCGTCGCCACGGCCGCGCTGGGCGCCCTTTCCGCCGTCCTTCTTCAACTTGCCGCATATCTGGATGAGTTGGTGCGCAGACGGCTTGTCGTCGAAGTCGAACGGACCCTGTTCGCCAAGGTCGACGAGTTCCGGGGACTGCGGCGGTTCGAGGATCCCGCGTTCCACGACCGGCTGCGGCTCGCCCAGCAGGCCTCGGAGGACGCGCCGCACAACGTCACCATGTTCACCCAGGAGGCCGTGCGATCGGTGGCCGCGCTCAGCGGCTTCACAGGCGCCCTGCTCGCCGTCTGGCCCCCGATGGTGGGCCTTTTGTTCCTGGTCGGCGCCGCCGCACTGCTGGCCCGGCTGTCGCTCGCCCGCCGCCAGGTGGTGGTCTGGGAGCTGACCTCCGCCCGGCTGCGCCGCCATCTCTTCTACCGCTCGCTCCTGACCGACCCCCGCGCCGCCAAGGAGATCAGGCTGTTCGGCCTCGGCGGCTTCCTGCACGGCCGGCTGATCCGCGCACTGAACGACGCCACCGAGGCCGAACTCGCGGTGGCGCGGCGTGGCGCACTCGTGCAGTCGGCTTTCGCCGCGCTCAACGCCCTGGTCGCCGGGCTCGGTACGGTCGTGGTGGTCGCGGGCGCGGCCCACGGCAGATTCACGATCGGTGATGTGACGCTGTTCATCGCCGCCGCCGCGGGAGTGCAGGGGGCGTTCACCGGGATCGTGCTCCAGGCCGGATCGGCCGCGGAGGGCGTACGGCTCTTCGGCCACTATCTCGACCTGCTCGACACCCCCGACGACCTGCCCCGGGGCGAGGCCCCCGCACCGGCCCTCACCGGACGAATCGAACTGCGCGACGTCTGGTTCCGCTACGACACCTCCGGCCCCTGGGTGCTGTGCGGGGTGAACCTGACCGTCCCGGCGGGCACCGCGATGGGCCTGGTGGGCCGCAACGGCGCCGGCAAGAGCACCCTCATCAAGCTGCTCTGCCGGTTCTACGACCCCGAACGCGGCGCGATCCTCTGGAACGGCACCGACATCCGGACCATGGACGTGGCCGAGCTCCGCCGCCGGATCGGCGTCACGTTCCAGGACTACATGACGTACGACCTCTCGGCGGCCGAGAACATCGGCATCGGCGACCTGCCGTACCGCGAGGACCTGGAGCGCATCCGCGACAGCGCGCGGCTCGCCGGCATCGACGCGACCCTGCGCGGCCTTCCCGACGGGTACGAGACCCAGCTCAGCCGGGTCCACCTCGACGAGGAGGACGGCACCCCCGGGGTCACCCTTTCCGGCGGCCAGTGGCAACGGGTGGCGCTGGCCCGCTCGTTGATGCGCGGCGACGCCGATCTGCTGATCCTGGACGAACCCAGCTCGGGCCTGGACCCGGAGGCCGAGCACGAGGTGCACCGCACGCTCAGTCGCCACCGCAGGGGACGGACCGCGCTGTTGGTCTCACACCGGCTCGGCGCGCTGCGCGAGGCGGACGCGATCGCCGTGCTGGTGGACGGCCGGATCGCCGAACTCGGCTCCCACGACGAGCTGATGGCCCTGGGCGGCGGGCACTACGCCCGGCTGTTCGGCCTCCAAGCCGCTGGCTACGCCGAGCGCGGCGACCGGGGCAGGACCACGGAGGCGGCCACATGAGCCGCCCGGAACGGAAGGCTGCCACATGACGGGTGCGGGGCGGACGACGGTGGCGTGGGCAGCGGGCGCGGGCATGCTGCTCCTGTCCGTACGCGTACTGCGTTCACGCCTCACCCTCATCAGGGTCACCGGGTCGAGCATGACCCCGGCCTTCGCGGACGGCGACCGGCTGCTGGTCCGCCGCACCACGCGCGTGCGGCGCGGCGACGCGGTGGTCTTCCGCAACCCCGTCCCGTTCGGCGACGGCAGCGACGCGCTCACCTGGCTGGTCAAGCGGGTCTCCGCCCTGCCCGGCGATGCCGTGCCGCCCGACGTACGCGAGACCGTCGGGGCCCCGGACGGCGGACTGGTGCCGCCCGGTTCCCTGATCGTCCGGGGCGACGCCGCCCGCACGCAGGACTCCCGCCACTTCGGTTACGTCCCCCAGGCGTCCCTGCTGGGCGTGGTACTCACCCGCCCGACTCCCCTCGACCGCTCCTGAACCCACTGCTCACGGCGGCGTCCGCTCGGCACGACCGGCGGACAGGGCCTGAACACGAGCGTCCAAGATGCCTGGAACCTCGGCTGGAAACCTGCCGCCGTGCTCGACGGCGCCCCGAAATCGTTGCTGGCGACTTACGAACTTGTTCAGCTCTCGCGCCAGGTCCAGCGCGACCTGCGCAGCGTCCGCCTGCAAGGGGAGACCACCGCGATCGTCGCCCGCTCGAACTGCACCGAGCTCGCGGTCCAGAGCATCACCCGGTTGGCGGCCAACCTCCACTCCGACCCCAGCGACCGAAACGGCCGGAGCGACCAGTAGCTCCTTGGCCGCCCCGGCGCGGACGAGGCAAATGCCCCATACGGGTGATCCTCCACACGCCGCGTCAACTCCATTGCGCTGTGCCGCCCACCACGGAGCACGACCGTGACCCCGTAGAGGCGCTCACGGTGGGGCGTGCGTGGTGGGGCCGTACGCGCTCAGCCCGAACTGGAAGTGTCGGACACCTCGTTCGCGGCGCGACGGTACTCGGCGTTGATGCGCTGCGCTTCCTCGAGCTGGTCCTCAAGGATGACGATGCGGCAAGCGGCCTCGACCGGGGTCCCCCTGTCGACGAGCTCGCGGGCGCGGGCGGCGATCCGGAGTTGGTAGCGGGAGTACCTCCGGTGCCCACCCTCCGAGCGCAGCGGAGTGATCAGGCGGGCTTCCCCGATGGCCCGGAGGAAGCCCGGAGTCGTCCCGAGCATCTCGGCGGCCCGGCCCATCGTGTACGCGGGGTAGTCGTCGTCGTCCAGGCGACCACTCAGTGGAGTATCTGCTGTCATTTCACCTCTTTGTGCAACGCGTCGAGGGGCCCCGATGCCGTACGGCACCAGGGCCCCGAAGGAAATTGAACACCATCTGTCGGCACTACTGCTCTGCCGACCTCTTGTTTCCGCTACCTGGCCCCTGTGAGGGGGCGGGAATGCGGGGTTCGCGGATGCTTGACCGGGGACCACCTTCCATTCCGGGGTCTTGCGGCACCCGACCTCGTGGATGTCGGCCGGGTGATCCCGATGGCGTCGGCTCCTTCCGTACCTCCGCTGAAATCAACTCACTTGCCAGGTGGCGCGGCCGCGGTCTCGTCACCGCCCTACGGACAGCTCGGCTTCGAGACTCCTCAGCCACCCCGACCTGCGAACTTCTGCACTACGAGAGAAACACTAATCACGCAACAGCCCAATGTCTACTCTGTCAAACATAGATTTTAGGTTGCCCAGGACATCGACATTCTCCGCCGAGCGGGCCATATGGGCAGGTGGCAGTGGGGGCGCGGCCGTCGGCCGACTCCAGCGCCCGGATCGCGCACCGAATAGAATCGGCTTTCATGTCGAACCCTGACGAGCTGCTCGTGGATCTCTGCGCCCTGGTGGAGTCCGAGCAGAGCAATCAGATGTCATTGACCGTGGTGGTCGGCGGTGCCGTCATCACCGGGCGGCTGGCTCCCGAAGGCGTATGGAGGGAGCGCGTGTCGGAGGTCCTGAAGGACTCGGACCGTCTGGGCCCCTTCTCCGACGTCTTCTCCGCCGACCGGACAGTGGGCCGGCCCGAACCCGGCGGGGCCCCCACACATCTGCACTTCCACCTCGCCCGCATCCTGCAGGGCAGCGTCGGAATTCCCGAGACGGGCGGAATGTACCGCGTCGCGATCAAGGATGTCAGCGCCTGGACGGTGGGCGACTTCAGCTACTCCGACCAGTGAGGCACCGCACCCGGACCGCGCCGGTCGGCCGGGAGCCGTCGGCCGGACAGTGACACGCGAGGGGGCCCTGCCGACGCGCGTCGGCAGGGCCCCCTCGCTGTCCTGGTGTCAGCTTCCGCCGGTTCTCACCGTCCCAGCGGCGCGGGGCTGCCGAGCAGCGCCGACGCGGTCTGCAACGGCGTAAGGGCCTGGACGGCGGTCGCGGACTCACGGGTGGGCTCATGGGTGCCGCGGCGGGTGAAGCCGAGGCGCGTCATGGCCCGGGTGACTTCCCCGCTGGTGAAGTCACGGGGGTCCTGCCGGGTGATGACCACGCCCACTTGCTTGGCGGGGTAGTGGCGGCGACCGATGAGCACGGACTCCCCCGTGATGGGCTCCGGCTTGACGCCCTTCATGGAGGCAAGTACCCCGCTCTTGGTGAGGTCGAAGGGGAACCGGGCGATGACGCAGCGCATGATGCCTCGCAGGGAAGGGAGAAGGGAGAGGGATGAACGGGGTTGATGCCGAACGGTGAGCCGGATCAGAGGGAGACGGTGAGGGCGAGGGCACCCGGGCCGCGGCCGTGCGGTCCGCCGGCGGCGAGGACGTCCCGTACGCGGATCCGGTCCGTATAGGCGGGGCTGTCACGGACCGCGGCGAGTTGGGCCCGCGTGACCGAGCCGGTGCAGTGTTCGTCCTGGTCGCAAAGGAGCAGGTACTCGACCCGGGCACTGGCCATGAGGAAGAGGGCCACCTCGACGGTCATGTCGTCACCGACCCTCGGTCCGGATGTGTCCAGGGCGTCGCACACGGTCGTGGGAACGGAACCGACCAGGCGTTGCTGCGTCTGAGCCAGCGTCAAAGGGGTCCTCCTGGATGGGGGGTGGGATTTCCGATCACGAAGGTTCTAGGCCGCCGCTGTGACCGCGGACGACCGCCGCGGCGTACGGCGTGCCGCCTCGCCGGTGGATCGGCCCTCGCCGGTGGATCGTCCCTGGCCGGTACGGCCGCGCCGGCCCCGGGACGGGGAAGAGGAGCCGCGCCGAGGACGCTCCACGACCGGCGCGGTGATGGTGACCGCGATCCCCGAGGGGGCCTGGGCACCGGTGATGCGGCTCAACTCGGCTTCACCCGAGCGCACTTGGGTGGTCTGGGGAGTGATGCCGGCGGCAGTCATCAGTCGGCTCATGTCGCGTCGCTGCTGAGGCGTCACCAGGGTGACGACGCTGCCGGACTCGCCGGCGCGGGCCGTGCGGCCGCCCCGGTGCAGATAGTCCTTGGGGTCGCTGGGCGGGTCCACGTTCACGACCAGGTCGAGGTTGTCGACGTGGATCCCGCGCGCCGCGACATTGGTCGCCACCAGCACCGTCACATGCCCGGTCTTGAACTGGGCCAGGGTCCGTGTGCGCTGCGGCTGGGACTTGCCTCCGTGCAGGGCCGCGGCACGGACGCCGCTGTTCAGCAGGTGCTCGGTCAGCCGGTCCACCGCGTGCTTGGTGTCCAGGAACATGATCACCCGGCCCTCGCGTGCCGCGATCTCGGTGGTCGTCCGCTGCTTGTCCGCGCCGTGCACGTGCAGTACGTGGTGCTCCATGGTGGTGACCGCGCCCGCGGACGGGTCGACGGAGTGGACCACCGGGTCGGTCAGGTAGCGGCGGACCAGGAGGTCGACGTTGCGGTCCAAGGTGGCCGAGAACAGCATCCGCTGCCCCTCGGGACGCACCTGGTCGAGCAGCGCGGTGACCTGGGGCATGAAGCCCATGTCGGCCATCTGGTCGGCCTCGTCGAGGACGGTGATGGCGACCTGGTCCAGACTGCATTCGCCGCGGTCGATGAGGTCCTTGAGCCGGCCCGGCGTCGCCACGACGACCTCGGCCCCGCCGCGCAGCGCACTGGCCTGCCTGCCGATCGGCATCCCACCGACCACCGTGGCCAGACGCAGTCGCACGGAACGGGCGTACGGAATGAGAGCGTCGGTGACCTGCTGGGCCAGCTCTCGGGTGGGTACGAGGACCAGGGCCAGCGGCAGCCGCGGCTCGGCGCGCCGACCGGCCGTACGGGCCAGCAGGGCGAGACCGAAGGCGAGGGTCTTGCCGGAGCCGGTGCGGCCACGGCCGAGTACGTCACGGCCCGCGACGGAGTTCGGCAGGGTCGCCGCCTGGATCGGGAACGGTACGGTCACGCCTGCGCGGCCGAGCTCGGCCAGCAACGGCGTCGGCAGGGCGAGATCGGCGAACGCCTCGACGGCGGGCAGCGCGGGGGTGATCGTCGTCGGCAGCGCGAACTCACCTTGCGGCATGGCCTGTTGACGTCCGTAACCCTTCGCACGGCTGGGAGCACCGGAGCGGCTGGAGGACCCGGATCCGAAGCGGCTGCCGCCCCTTTGGGAACCTGAATTTCCGGCGCGGGTTCGGGTACGGGCAAAACGATCATTTGTACGCGTGCGGTTCATGTGGAACCTTCCTTGATGTGGCGCGTATCAAGGAATTCCCGCAGCGAATGAACAGCGCAGAGAATCGCAAGAACGAGCCGAAAATGATGCGGAGCCGAATCGGTCGGTCAGATCGGATCGGTCAGATCGTTCGGATCAGTCGGATCGGCAGGTAATGCTCTCGGAATACGCCGACGAAGAGAGCGGCGCGGTCTCGACAGTGAGATCGGGCATTCCGCGAGTGAGGTCTTGGCGGATTCACACCCGGAGCGTCGGGGTCGAGCATCCCCGGGGGATTCGGTGGAGCCTACCCCCAGGGGCGGGGCCGCGGCGCCCCTGCATCATGCCGTGGGTGACATCACCACGGTCCTGGCTGAGCGGCTGCGCCCCGGAAAGCGGCGAGCTGGGGTCCGCACCCCAAGGTGCGGGCCCCAGCTGCGAAGTACGTGTCAGCGTCAGGCGGGAACGATGTTCTCAGCCGTCGGGCCCTTCTGACCCTGCGCGATGTCGAAGGTCACCTTCTGGCCCTCCGACAGCTCACGGAAGCCCTGGGCGGCGATGTTCGAGTAGTGGGCGAAGACGTCCGCGCCACCGCCGTCCTGCTCGATGAAGCCGAAGCCCTTTTCCGCGTTGAACCACTTCACGGTACCGGCAGCCATGTCAAATCTCCTTCGGGACGGTGTTCGGAGTCTCGCACTATGCGCACCCCGCGTCGCCGCGATGATTATCCCGCCGGAAAATTCGCCGGAGCCGAAAAAGGGCGCCACCAGCAGATGAAGCCGGTGAGGGCACTTGCAAGATTTCGGGAACCACAACTGCAACTGAGATCTACAGTAGCACGTTGCGATCGATCGTGTGCGATAAATACCCCACGCCACCTGCCGATACGGTCGATGCAGGAAAACTCGCTGCACCTTCCGTCATTTTCTCACTTCACGGGCACAGATATTGGTTCAGTCGGCTCACCGTGATTGCGGGGAGGTGGGGCGACTCGTGCCGCTCTTCGGCCGTGCCGCGTGGGCCACGAGGAGCAGGAACAGTCCGCAGGCGGCGACCAGGATCCAGCCCGGACGGGACGCGTGGGCGAGTCCCGCCGGGGCGGTGCCCGCGACCAGGCCGCCGGCGATGGCTATGCCGAGCGCGGAGCCGAGCTGGCGTGCGGTGGATGTGATCGCTCCGGCCACGCCGGCACGGGCGGAAGGCAGTCCGCTCACCGCGGTGTTGGTGATCGGCGCGTTGGCGAAGCCGAACCCGACGCCGATGAGCAAGTAGGCCGCCAAGAGCAGGAGCACGCTCGTGTGCTGGTCGAGCCCGACCAGGCAGAGTCCGCCCACCGTGATGAAACCGCCGGCCAGGACAAGCGGCAACCGCGGTCCGGTACGACCGACCAGGCGGCCGGACAGCGGTGCGCAGACGGTCGCTCCGACAGCCATGGGCAAGGTCGCCACCCCGGCGGCCAGTGGTGTCCATCCTCGGGCGTGTTGCAGGTAGAGGGTGTTGAGCAGGAGCGTCACGTTCAGGGCGACGAAGACCGCCACCGCGCCCAGCACGGCACTGCTGAAGACCGGATGCCGGTAGAGCCGTAGATCCATGAGCGGTTCGCTCCTTCGGGATTCGACCGACACGAATCCGACTGCCGCCACGACGGCGATCGCGTACGCGGCCAGCGCGGGAACCGACGCCCAACCGATGCGCGGTCCTTCGATGAGGACGCCGACCGAGACGCCGATGACGACGGTCAGCAGGCCCTGCCCCGGGAGGTCGAGCCGCTGTGCTCGCGGTGCCCGGGACTCCGGCACGAACAGCGCGCTGAGCACGAGGGCGGCCACGATGACCGGCGCGTTGATCCAGAACACCGACCGCCATCCGAAACCCGCGATGAGGGCGCCGCCCGTGACAGGGCCGGCGGCCATGCTGAGTCCGAAGACCGACGCCCAGACGCCGATCGCCTGTGCACGCTCCCTCGGGTCGGGCATCGCGTTGACCACGATCGCGAGAGCCACGGGGCTGAGCATCGAGGCGCCGATTCCCTGGACGGCTCGGGCCGCGATCAGCACGCCCACCGAAGGGGCGATCGCGCAGACCAGCGACGCCGCGCCGAACACGACCAGGCCGATCTGGAACACCCGTCGGCGTCCGAACCGGTCCGCCAGCGCGCCGGAGGAGATCAGGAGACTGGCCAGGACCAGCGTGTACGCGTCCACGGTCCATTCGAGGCTGCGGGTCCCGATGCCCAGGCCGTGCCCGATCGCCGGCAGTCCGACATTGACGATGGTGGTGTCCAGGCCCACCAGGAACATGCTCAGGCAGCAGACGGCCAGCACCGTCCAGCGCCTGCGTGCGCTCAGAACGGGCTGAACGGGGTCAAGTGGCTGAAGGGGATGGGTGGTCGCGGTCACCTGGTACCTCTCACGTCCGGAAGGGGCTGTCCGGCAAGGCTCAGGCCGGACCGCACCCGCCGCCCATCAAATTTGCGAAGGCTGCAAACTGGACCCCATGGACGCGGAGCTGGAACAGATCATCGACGGCATAGGCCCCCGGCTGCGCACGCTGCGCCGGGACCGCGGGCTCACGCTGGAGGCGCTCGCGGCGACGACCGGAATGTCGGTGAGCACGCTGTCGCGTCTCGAGTCGGGCAAGCGGCGCCCGACTCTGGACTTGCTCATCCCGCTCGCGCGTACGCACCGCGTCGCACTCGACCAGCTGGTGGCCGCGCCGGCCACCGGTGATCCTCGGGTGCATCTCAAGCCCTTGCGCAAGGGTCACGGCAGCGTCCTTGTGCCTCTGACGCAGTACCCGGGTCGGGTGCAGGTGTTCAAGCAGGTACTGGCTCCCCGCGAGCCGGTGTTGGTGACCCATGACGGTTATGAGTGGCTCTACGTCCTCGCGGGCGAACTGCGCCTCATCCTCGGAGAGCGGGACTGCACACTCCACCCGGGCGAAGTGGCCGAGTTCGACACCAGAGAACCGCACTGGTTCGGTCCGGCGAACACCAGCGCCGTCGAAATCCTGCACCTGTTCGGACCGCGAGGCGATCAAGCCGTGGTCCGCACGCAACCCTCCCCATCCGACTCCGACCGGGCGACCGCCACCACCCCGCCGTCGACAACGTCATGAGTCAACAACCCTGCGGGTCAATACACCTAGGTCATGCGAGGCCGTGCCAAGCCGGAACGGCTCACCTCGTCGCCTCGGAAGGCGCGCGGGAACGCAGCCGGCGGAGCATCCGAACGTCCTGGAAGCCCACCTCGCGGGCCGCGGCATCCACCGTCGTGCCGTGGCCGATCAGGTGCTCCGCGCGTTCCACTCTCAGGGTCTGCTGGTAGCGCAGCGGCGTCAGGCCGCCCGTGGCACGGTGAAACATCCGGGTCAGCGTGCGTTCGCTGACGCCGACGCTGGCGGCCACGTAGGCGAGCGGCAGTGGTTCGGCGAATCGCGCGTCGATGAGGTCCTGAGCGCGATGGACGGCGTCGTCGAGGTGGGACCGGTGCCGGAGCATGGCGCTGGCCTGCGGCTCGTGGCCGTTGCGGCGGGCGTAGACGACCATGTCCCGCGCCACCTGGGCGGCGAGTGCGGGACCGTGGCGGACGGCCAGCAGATGCAGCGCCAGGTCGATGCCGCTGGCGATGCCGGCCGACGTCACCACGCGGTCGTCGGTGGTGAACAGCACATCCCGCACCACGATCGCCCGGGGGTGGCGGGCCGCCAGCTCGTCCTGGAGGTGGTGGTGCGTGGTGCACCTGCGCCCGTCCAGCAGCCCAGCGCGGCCGAGGGCCTCGGCCCCGGCACACACGCTGGCGACAGCGCCCCCGGCGGTGTGGTGGGCGCGCAGCCGCTCCAGCACGGACGGGCCCAGCTCGGGGCCGCCGCGCAGTGTGGACGCCCTCCACCCCGGCACCACCACCAGGTCGTCGGCGCTCAGCTCCGGCCACTGGGTGTGGGCGGCCAACGGCAGTCCCTGGGCGCTGCACACCTGTTCCTGGTCGGCGACGTAGCTCAGCCGGTAGGGCTGTCCGAAGTCCCCCGCCATGCTGAAGACCTGGGCCGGTCCGGCGAGGTCGAGCAGGTGGACGCCGGGTACGAGGACGAAGACGACATGGCTCACGCCTGGGATGCTCCCAGCTCCGCCTCCCGTTCGGCCACCGTGGAGATCCGGGCGAACCGGTCGCGCAGGACGGCCTCCGTGCGCTCGATGATCGCGTCGGCGCTCAGGTCACCGATCGGATTGGTGGTCGTGGCGTCGGTGACGAAGACCATCCGGTATCCGAGGTCGCTTCCCACCCGGGTGGTGGTTTCCACGCACTGCTCGGTACGGATGCCGCAGACCGTCAGCTCGCGCACGCCCGCCTCGGTGAGCAGTTGTTGCAGATGGGTGGTGGTGAAGGCGTTGTGGGAGGTCTTGTACAGGACTGGCTCACCGGACTGCGGCTGCTCCAGTTCGTCCAGCAGGCGGACGTGCCCCTCAGCCGGGTCGAAGACGCCGCCGCTGCCGGGCTCCGTGTGGAGGACCCAGACGACCAGGTCGCCGTTGGCGCGGGCGAGTCGCACCAGACGGTTGACCGGTTCCGCGATCTTCGGATTGGCGATCTGCTCCCACAGCGCGCGGGCTCGGAAGGATTCCTGGACATCGATCACGATCAGCGCTCGGTTCATGCCTCCCATTCTGACCTGGCCGGATACCGGATCCGCAGGCCTGATCCAGGCCGGCACCGGAACGATCCGGTCAGTGGCGTGAGGGCTCGGTGCGCGAGCTCGCGGAAATGAGACGCGGCGTTGTGCCGTCTCCGACAGGAGCCACCCGAGCGAAATGCTGACCCTGCGCACCGACTGGGCGAGGCGTCCGGGGCCGAACTCGTCGTCGGCGGCGAGCCACACCGAGCTCGCGGTGCCGGAACACACGCCGGCCGGCCTCTCAGTACGCGGCGAGCCCTGCGACGAGTTGACGGCCGGTCACCAACTCGGGCTCGATGCGGATGAAGACCTCCTTGGGTGAGGCCACCCATGAGCGCGGACCGGTCCGGGCCAGCCGGCCCTGCTCCACGGGATCGGTCACCACCGTCGCACGGCCGGTGACCACGACACTCCAGCCGGAGGGCGCCGTCGCATCCACCTCGTCCGCTTCGAAGGCGATCACCACGCCGTCGACCGCGGCGGCCAGTTCCGAGTCGGCGGACGTACGCATCAGTACCGCGGAGTCGACGTCCAGGCAGAAGTTGACCGGCAGCACCGCGGGCAGCGCGTGGCGCGTGTGCACGACCCGACCGATCGGTGCCCGCTCCAGCAGACGCAGGCATTCCTCGCGGTCGAGTTCACGGAAGCCGTCGTTGGCGTTCATCGCCGGGTCCAACCTTCACGGGGTACAGCGGTACGCGTCTCAGCGTGTGGGGCGACGGGCGCCGGGAAGAGGGCCCACCGGCACGGGACGGCTCAAGAGCGACGCCCCTCGACTCCGGCGGTCAGGGCACATCGATCCGGCGCCCGGTGATGTCGACCGGATCGACGCTCACCCACAGGGACCGCTCGCCGCCCGCCCACGGATCGCTGTACGCGCGTTCCTCCAGCCGGCGCGCCGCGTCGGCGTCCGTCACGGCCCTCGCGCGGCCCCGCACGAGAACGCTCCAGCCCTGGCTGAGCGCTTCGTCGATGTGGTCCACCTCGAAGGCCACGTCGGTCCCGACGGCCTGGGCGGAAGTCGTACCCGGTGCCGTCCGGAAAGCGATCGCACCGTCGACGACGCTGTAGTTCAGGGGGACGATCTGCGGCCCTTCGGCGGTCTCTGTCGCCAGTCTTCCCACGCCGTGTGTCGACAGCCGCGCCCAGCACTCCTCCGCGCTCAATTCGATCAGCCGCGCGTGGTGGGCGGCTCGGCCGGTCCCGGGTGGCAGGTCCGCCTCACCACCGCGCAGGGCCGCGACGCTCGTCTCGAGGACGTCGGCGAGCCTGATGAGAACTCCTGGGCCCGGAGTGGCGGTGGACTGTTCCTCCAGGTACCGGACGTAGCCGGGAGCCGTGCCCGCCCTGTAGGCGGTCTCCTCCCGGGTCAGGCCGAGTTCTTCACGCCGTCGGGCGATACGGCGACCGATGTCGCCCCGCGCGCTGTCCGCGCTGTCCGCGGTGGCCGACACGGCGTTCGGGGATGTCTGTTCACTCATGGCCGTCACTTCCTCCTGTCAGGGCGTCCTGACCGTCAGGGCGTCGTGCTGCGGTGCGCCGAGGACGACCTTGAGCGCGCCTGTGTCGGCGGCCCGCGAGAAGACGTCGTACGCCTCCTCCATCGCGTCCAACGGGAAGGCGTGGGTGACCAGTGACGACGTGGGCAGTTGCCCGGCGGCCGTCATGCGCAGCAGGGTGGGCGTGGAGTACGTGTCGACCAGGCCGGTGGTGATCGTCACGTTCTTGCTCCACAGGTCTTCGAGGTGGAGTGTCACGGGCTTGCCGTGCACGCCGACGTTGGCCACGTGCCCGCCGGGCCGCACCATGCGCGTACACGCCTCGAAGCTCGCGGGCACCCCCACCGCCTCGATGACCACATCGGCACCCAGGCCCTCGGTGAGGTCGGCGACCAACTGCTCCGCCTCCTCCCCCGCCGCGGCCACCGCGTCGGCGCCGAGGCGCTTGGCGGCGTCCAGCCGGGCCGGGACCAGGTCCACGGCGATGATCTTCCCCGGGCTGTACAGCCGGGCCGTGGCGATCGCGGCGAGCCCGATCGGCCCCGCTCCGACCACGACGAGCGTGTCCGCGGGCCGTACCCGCCCGTTCAGCACGCCCACCTCGTAGGCGGTGGGGAAGATGTCGGCCAGCAGCACGGCGTCCTTGCTGTCCACCGCGCCCGGCAGCAGATACGTCGACAGGTCCGCATGCGGTACGCGGACGTACTCGGCCTGTGTGCCGTCGATCAAGTGGCCGAGGATCCATCCCCCGCCACCGCGGCACTGCCCGTACATGCCTTCCCGGCAGTAGCGGCAGCGGCCGCACGCCGTGATGCACGAGACCAGGACACGGTCACCTGGGCGGACCGTACGGACGTCGCCGCCCGCGTCGACGATCTCCCCGACGGCTTCGTGTCCGAGTACCGTGCCGGGGCGCACCTCCGGTACGTCACCCTTGAGGATGTGCAGGTCGGTCCCGCAGATCGTGACGGCGTCGACGCGGACGATCGCGTCGGTGGCATCCTGGATTCCGGGGTCCGTGACCTTCTCCCACGCGGACTCTCCGGAACCGTGGAACACGAGTGCTTTCATGACGATCCCTTCCTGGCTCTTGCGGATGCCGGTCGCGGGGCACTACGGCGAGCGGGCGCCCCTTGCCGCGCCACCAGCGCTTGCCGTCGAAGTCGTCGACTCCGACGATGGTGGTACGCCGCTCGACGGCCTGTTCGCGCATGGATCGACCTCGTATGTCCAGCCTGAACGTGACCGTCGCTGTCCGCTTGGGCCGGTCGGTCCCCATCGCGGGACCGGGCGGGGCCGCGACGGCGCCCGCTCGGCCTCTGCCGCCGCGCATTCCCCGACGCGACCGTCCAGTCCATGACGACGAGGAGGTGCGGTCGGATGCGCAGAACCGAGCGTATGAGGCAGCTGCTGTGGCGCTGGCGGAACAACCCCCTGCGCCGGCACGACGACGTCGTCGAGGCCTGGCTCGTGCTGGCCGTGTGGCTGGTCATCGCGATCGGCGGCACCCTGACCGGGCTGCTGACGGCTCATGCCGCCGACGCGTCCTTCGCGCGGCTTCGGCACGAGCGGCACGCGGTGCAGGCCGTCCTCGTCTCGAGCACGGCCCGGACGGTGGGGATCGGGGCGGATACGCCCTACGACCGCGTCCGGGCGACGGTCCGCTGGACGGCGGCGGACGGCTCGACCCATACCGGCAAGGCCCTGGTGGACTACGGCCACCGGGTCGGATCGAAGGTCGTCGTCTGGCTGAACAGCAAGGAGCAGCCCACCACGCAGCCGCCGACCGCCTCGGCAGCTGACGTCGAGGCAGCCTCGCTCGGCGCCGCGGCCGGGGTCGCCTTCGGCGGCCTGGCCTTCGCCGCCGGGCGCGTCGCACGGTGGCGGCTCGACCAGCGGCGCTACGACCAGTGGGGTCGTGAATGGGACCAGGCCGGACCGCAGTGGCGACGCAAGACCACGTGAGACACAGCTCGCCCGGTCATCTCTCACTCGTCCTCCGGGGCTGTTCAGGCGTGCGGGACCACGGCGACGGGGCAGGGAACGTGATGCAGTACGGCGTGCGCGACGGGGCCGAGGTGGGTGCCGAGCCGGGTCTCGCGCACCCGGCGTCCCACCACGAGGAGGGCCGCGCCGGCCGAGGCGTGGATCAGCTCGCCGGCCGCGCGCCCCTCGGTGACGGTCTCGGTCACGGCGACCGCGGGGAACTTCTCGCGCCAGGGGCGAAGCGTCACGACCACGGCACGCTCGTGCTCGGCGCGCAGCCCGGGGTCGTTCTCGGGGGCGAGCCTGTCGATCGCCGCGTAGGGGGACGGACCACTGAAGACATGGACCACGCGGAGCGGGGCGGCACGGCGTCGGGCGGCGTCGAAGGCGAACCCGATCAGTTCGTCGCAGGGCCGGTCCGTGTCGAGGCCGAGCACGACATCGCGGTACGGGGTCTCGGGTATCTCGTCGGGGGAGATTCCGTCCACCGCCGAGAAGTGCTCGTCGGCGGTGCACTCCCCCGCCCGCACCAGCACCACGGGACGCGGTGACCTTGCGACCACCCGCTGGGACACCGACCCGGTCAGGAAGCCCGCGACGCCGCTGATCCCGTGGGAGCCGAGGACCAGCAGATCTGCCTCCGCGGCCGCCGCGAGCAGGGCTTCGACCGGTGCGTCGGCGACCGAGTGGGTGATGATCTGCAGGCCGCCGTGCGCGGCACGCATGCTGTCCGACGCCTGCGCCAGCATGTCCTCGGCCCAGGACCGCTGCGACACGTCCGCGGGCACGGTCGGGGCCGGCCGCGGCTGCCACTCCCAGGCGTGCACCAGGCGCAGCGCCGTTCCTCGGCGCAGGGCTTCTCTGGCCGCCCAGTGCGCGGCGGCCAGGCCTTCGGGAGAACCGTCGATCCCCGCGGCGACGTGTCGAAGCATGGTCCGCACCTTCCTGCGCGCATGCCGGTGGATTCCCCTTCTCCCCTCAAGTCTGGTACCGGGCCGACCCGGGCGCAGGGGCCGGGCAGGCCCTGCCGAGGGGCCCTTCGGCCCATGGTGGAAGCGGGGCCCGGGAAAGAGATTGGAGGTGGCCTGGTCGCGCTCCTGGAAGAGGAGCTCGAGGAAGAGGAAACGATCATGAACGCTTCCACCGCTTCCAGCATGCTGCGGGCGTTGCCCGCCGAGCACGGCGAACGACTGATGCACAGCGCCCGGGAGGTGTCGTTCCCGCTGGGAACCCGCCTCTTCGAGGAGGGACGGCGAGCGGACCGGTTCTGGATCGTCCGGACCGGCACGGTGGCCCTCGACATGCGCGTGCCGGGCCGCCGCGCGGTCGTGATCGAGACCGTCGGGCACAACGAACTCGTCGGCTGGTCCTGGCTGTTCGGACCGCACACCTGGCATCTGGGTGCCGAGGCGACGAGTCCGGTGCGCGCGTACGAGTTCGACGCCGAAGTCGTACGCGCCATGTGCCTGGCCGATCCGGCGCTGGGCATGGCCGTGAGCCAGTGGGTGGGAGACACGGTCGCCCGCCGGCTGCGGTCGGCCAGGACCCGGCTGTTGGACATGTACGCGCCCTACGGCAGCGGAAGTGTTCGCTGACCACGTCGCCAACCACCGAGGAGTCACCGTGCACGGCAGCCCGCACGTCGTCAGCGACGTGATGACCCACACCGTCGCCGCCGTCGGCCGTAAGGCGAACTTCAAGGAGATCGTGCGGTTGATGGAACAGTGGAAGGTCAGTGCCCTGCCCGTCCTGGAGGGCGAGGGCCGGGTGATCGGAGTGGTCTCCGAGGCCGATCTGCTCCCCAAGGAGGAGTTCCGCGACAGCGATCCGGACCGGTACACGCAGCTGCGGCGGCTCTCCGATCTCGCCAAGGCCGGCGCCGTGACCGCCGAGGACCTGATGACGGCCCCGGCATTCACCGTCCGGGCGAACGCGACTCTCGCGCAGGCCGCACGGACGATGGCGCACGCCAAGGTCAAGCGGTTGCCCGTCGTCGACGACAGGGGCCTGCTCGAAGGAGTCGTCAGCCGCGGCGACCTTCTGAAGGTGTTCCTGCGGGACGACGAGGACATCGCCGAGGAAGTGCGCCGCGAGGTGGTGTCGTATCTGTTCCGTGCGCCGTCGTCACCGGTGCGGGTACAGGTGCACGACGGGGTCGTCACTCTCGCCGGGCGTGTCCGGGACACCTCGTTGGTGCCCGTGGCGGCGCGCCTGGTGCGGGCCGTCGAAGGGGTGGTGGACGTGGAGTTCGAGGTCACGGGACCGGCCCGCGGACCTGCGCGGTGACCCGGGGCCGATGCGACGGCCGCGGTCGAGTTGGGCCGGTCGGCCCTAGTGACTTCGGCCCCGGAGGGTGATGATCGTCGTCACAGCGGGCTCGTGGTCCACAGTCCGGTACTGAAACCGAACAAGGGGTCGTCATGGCCGAGGCGCGCACCTTCACGGAACAGAACCCGATCCGGGTCTTCCTGCTGGACGACCACGAGGTGGTGCGCCGCGGTCTGACCGATCTCCTGGACGCCGAGCCGGACATCTCGGTGGTCGGCGACGCGGGCAGCGTCGAGCACGCGCTGGTGCGCGGCCCGGCGCTGCGACCGCACGTGGCCGTCCTGGACGTACGCCTGCCGGACGGGGACGGGATCAGCGTCTGCCGGGAGCTGCGCAGCCAGATGCCGGAGCTGGCCTGTCTGATGCTGACGTCGTTCGACGACGAGGAGGCCCTGCTCGACGCGATCATGGCCGGAGCGTCGGGCTATGTGCTCAAGCAGATCAAGGG
The DNA here is from genome assembly GCF_044763085.1 of Streptomyces sp. NPDC096311. Classification (NCBI taxonomy): domain Bacteria; kingdom Bacillati; phylum Actinomycetota; class Actinomycetes; order Kitasatosporales; family Streptomycetaceae; genus Streptomyces; species Streptomyces sp. NPDC096311. The sequence goes on along the minus strand of NZ_JBIWFN010000015.1, from coordinate 107,115 downwards.
CTCGGATCTGGTCTCGGCGGTACGCACCGTGGCTTCCGGTCAGTCGATGCTGGACCCCACGACGACCGCCCGGCTGATGCGGTCGTTGCGCGCGGACCCCACCGAGGCCCCGGCCCTCGCTCCCGAACTCGCCGGCCTCTCGCCCCGCGAGCGCGACATCCTCGCGCTGATCGGGGACGGGCTCACCAACCGTGAGATCGGCCAGAAGCTGTACTTGTCCGAGAAGACGGTGAAGAACCACATCTCCCGGCTGCTGGCCAAACTCGGCGTCCAGCGCAGGGTGCAGGCGGCGGTCCTGGCCAGCCAGCTGGAGCACCCCGGCACCGCCAGCCACCAGAGCCGCTGACCCCAGGGAACACCTCTTCAGCGCCGCAGGGAACGGCGCGGCCGGCCCCCAGCACCCTCACCCGCAGCCGCAGCCGCAGCCGCAGAACACCGGACGCACAGGTCGCCGGCAGTCTCAGCCATGCGCGGGACCGCCCCGCGGGTCCGCGCCGGGTGCGCTCACCGGTACCCGCCACACCAGCCGTGTACCACCGCCCCCGGGCCGTTCGCCGAGCGTCAGTACGCCCCCGAGGGCGGTGGCCCGGTCCTCCATGTTCTTCAGGCCGCTGCGCCGCACGTCGGCCGGCACTCCACAGCCGTCGTCCGTCACGGTGAGCGTCAACTCGCCACCGGCGCACTGGAGCCGGACGTCCACGGCGTGCGCCCCGGAGTGCCGGGCCGCGTTGCTCAGCGCCTCGCCGAGCACCGCGACAGCGTGGTCGGCGATGTCGCCGGGGACTTCGGTCTCGACGAGCCCCTCGATCCGCAGCGCGGGCGCGAACCCGAACGACGTGGCCGAGGCCGTGACCGCCTCGGAGACCCGGCCGCGCAGACGGTTGCCGTCCCGGCCGGCCCCGCCGTGCGTCCGCAGGCCGAAGATCGTGGACCGGATGATCTTGATGGTGTCGTCGAGGTCGTCGACAGTCCGTGTCAGCCTCTCCATGCCCTCGGCATGCTCCATGAAGCGCTGGGCGCTCTGCAGTGTCATGCCTGCCGCGAAGAGCCGCTGGATGGCGAGGTCGTGCAGGTCCCGGGCGATGCGGTCGCGGTCCTGGAGCAACGCGATCTGCTCCGCGTCCCGCCGTCGCTCGGCCAGCTCCAGCGCCAGTGCCGCCTGGTCGGCGAACCCGAGCAGCGGTCCGGTGTCCGCGTCGCCGAACGGTGTGCCGCCCCGCAACCGCCCCAGCAGCAGCACGCCCCGCGCCTTGCCACTGGTACCGAGCGGCACCGCGACGACGGGTCCGAGCCCGGCCCACTGGGCTTCGCCCTCGCCCACACGGGGATCGTGTTCGATGTCGGCGCTGACCACCGGCTCCGCGGAGCTGAGCGCGGCTCCGACGAAACCGCCCCTGGCCGACATCACCAGACCACCGCGCTCCGCCGCGCCGAGCCCCACGGCCAGCGCCGGCCGTAGCTCCTCTTCGCCCGCCACGCGCTCCGCGATCAGCCCCATGTCCGCGGAGACGATCTTCCGCGCCTCGTCGACGATCAGCTCCAGCACCTCCGCGCCCGGCGCGCCGGTCAGCAGGACGCTGGTGACCTTCCCGCTGGCCCGCTGCCATCGTTCGCGGAGCCTGGTCTCCTCGTACAGCCGCGCGTTCTCGATGGCGACGCCGGCGGCCACGGCCAGCGTCGCCAGGACGGACTCGTCCTCCGCGTCGAACTCCCGCCCGTCGCGCTTCTCGGTGAGGTACAGGTTCCCGAACACCTCGTCCCGCACCCGGATCGGTACGCCGAGGAAGGTGTGCATCGGCGGATGGTGGGCGGGGAGGCCGTACGACTCGGGGTGCTCGGAGAGCTCCGGCAGCCTCAGGGGCACCGGGTGCCGGATCAGCTCGCCGAGGAGTCCGTGCCCGCTGGGCAGCGCCCCGATCTCGGACCGCCGCTCGTCGTCGATGCCGACGGTGATGAACGCGGACAGCTTCCGGTCGCCACCGATCACGCCCAGCGCCCCGTACTCGGCGTCCACCAGGACGACGGCGGCCTCGACGATGCCGCGCAGTACCTGGGGCAGGTCCAGCTCCCGTCCGACCGACAGGACGGCCTCCAACAGGCTGTGCAGGCGGTCCCGAGTGCCGCGGACGGCGTCGATGCGCACCTGCAGCTCGCCCAGCAGCTCGTCGAGCCGAAGCTTGGGCAGATGCTGCTCGGATCCCCCGCGTGTGTCCGCGCCCATCGCTTCCTCCGGCCCATTCGGCGGACAAGAGGCCGCACACCAGTCCGCCTGCCCTCACCGTACTGCCTGGCGACCCGCAGGACCGTCCGGTCACTGGTCCGGCAGGGTGAGAGTGCAGGACTCCCCGGGCGCTACGGACACGGTGCGGCCCGCGAGGGCGACGTCGATCGGGTCCTGGTCGGAGGCGGGCACTGCCAGCATCAACTGGTCTGCGGTCAGGTGCAGTTGTACGCCACGATGGCCCCGGTAGCGGATGGCGAAGCCGTACTCGGAGAACTCCGGCAGCGGCACCGGATCGAACCGCAGCGCGCCGCCCCGGGTCTCCAGACCGGTCAGGCAGCGCTGGACGAGATCGAGGGTGCCGGCCATGGCACCAAGGTGGATGCCCTCCCCCGTGGTGCCGCCCTGCAGATCGGCGACGTCCCCGGCCAGGGCCTCGTGTACGAACGTCCACGCCTCCGCGCGCCGTGCGCGGGCCAGCACCCACCCGTGCACCAGGCTGCTCAACGTCGAGCCGTGACTCGTGCGGCGCAGGTAGTGGTCGACGGTGCGCCGCCAGACGGTGTCGTCCACCTCGTGCCCCAGCCTGCGGAAGAGCCCGCCGAGCTCGGCGGGCGAGAAGAGGTAGCCCAGCATCAGGACGTCCGCCTGCTTGGACGCCTGGTAGCGGTTGACGCTGTCGCCCTCGGCCTCCAGGATCCGGTCGAGCCGCCGGATGTCGCCGTAGCGGGTCCGGTAGCCGTCCCAGTCCAGCTCCTCCAGCGCGCCGAAGCCCTCGAACTGGCTGATCACCCCGGCGTGGAAGGGCACGTACAGCTTCCGGGAGACCTCCTGCCAGCCGTCGAGTTCGGCCGCGTCGAGGCCGGTGCGCTCGCAGAGGTCCCGGCGCGGCAGTTCGGGCAGGTCGTAGAGGACATCGAGGGTGCGGGCGATCACCCAGGCCGCGGTGACGTTGGTGTACGCGTTGTCGTCGAGTCCCGGCCGCTCGGCGCCGGGGTAGGCGTCGTGGTACTCGTCGGGCCCGACGACGCCACGGATCCGGTACCGGCCGAGCGTCCCGTCGTACGCCGCGAGGCCGGCCCAGAAGCGGGCGATCTGCACGAGCATCTCGATGCCCTTGGTGTGCAGGAACTCGGTGTCGCCGCTCGCCTCGCAGTACTGCCACACGTTGTACGCGATCGCCGAGCCGACGTGGTGCTGGAGCCGCGAGTGGTCGGGCAGCCAGCGCCCCGAGCGCGGGTTGAGGTGCAGTTGCTGGGTCTCCTCCCGGCCGTCGCTGCCGCTCTGCCACGGGTACATCGCGCCGGTGTGCCCGGCGTCGACGGCGGCCCGGCAGGCCTGCTCGAGGCGGCGGTGGCGGTAGGTGAGCAGGGCGCGCGAGACCTCGGGGAAGTGCAGGTTGAGGTACGGCAGGACGAACAGCTCGTCCCAGAAGACGTGTCCGCGGTAGGCCTCGCCGTGCAGACCGCGCGCCGGCACGCCGACGTCCAGCTCCGCGGTGTGCGGGGAGAGCGTCTGGAGCAGGTGGAAGAGGTGCAGTCGCAGCACCGGGCCCGCACTGTTCGGCACGTCCAACTCGGCGTTGCGCCACAGCTGTTGCCAGGCCGTGCGATGGGAGTCCAGCAGGGCCGCGAAGTCCGGGGCGCGGCCGACCCGGTCGAGGGCGGCGTGCGCCGGCTCCTCGATGGCCGGGTCGTGGGAGGTGTGCAGGGCGACGGTCTTGTCGACCGTGACCGTCCGGCCGTCGGCCAGGGTGAGCCGCAGCAGCCGAGCCGCCCGCGCGTCCTCGTGTGCGTCCACGGTCCGGGCGGGTACGTCGGTGACCGTGCGGGCCGCCAGGCCGATCCTGATGTCGGAGGTGCTGGTCCGGCACTCCAGCCAGATCGTGTCCGGCGCCGCGGTGCCGGTCCGGACGTCCGTGAGGTGCCGGGAGGCGAGGGAGCGGTAGCGCTCCACTCCGGTGTTGGCGACCCTCCCGTCGAGCGCCGTCTCGACCTCGATCTGCCCGGACCAGCCCTGAGCCGTCAACTCCGTGCGCAGCAGGGCCAGATGAGGGTCGGCCATGTGGACAAGGCGCACCTGCCGCACGGTGAGGTGCCGGCTCACACCGTCCTCGACGTACTCGTAGCGCAGTGAGCGTTCCAGCGTGCCCGCGTGCAGATCCAGGGTCTGGCGGTGGTCGAGGAGCTGGTGGGTGTCCGGCGTGAGCCAGTTCCCGGAGGGGGTGCGCACGCGAAGTGGCAGCCAGTTGGGGAGGTTGACCATGTCCTCGTTCTCGACCCGGTGTCCGGCCACGTCCGAGGTGAGGCGGTTGTAGCAGCCCGCCGCGTACGTGCCCGGGTAGTGGACGGGGTCCGCCGCGCACTCGGGAGCCGCGCCCCGGGTGGCGAAGTAGCCGTTGCCGAGGGTGCACAGCGCCTCGCGCAGCCGCTCCTGCGCGGGCTCGTAGCCTTCGTACGCCCAGGTCCAGTCGGACACCCTCAGTCCTCCTTCTGTGTGAGCAGCTCCGCGAGGTCCTCGACCACCAGGTCCGCGCCGTGTTCCAACAGGGCGGTCCGGGTGGCCGGGGTGCGGGCGCGGTCGACGCCCACGACGAGTCCGAATCCGCCGCGTCGCCCGGCCTCGACTCCGGCGAGGGCGTCCTCGACGACGGCGGCCTGTTCGGCGGGGACCCCGAGGCGGCGGGCCGCTTCCAGGAAGAGAGCGGGGTCGGGCTTGCCGGGCAGACCGAGCCGGGCCGCCTCCCCTCCGTCCACGAGAACGTCGAAGAGACCGCGTACTCCCGCCCGTTCGAGGAGTTCGCCCGCGTGCCGGGAGGCGGAGGCCGCGGCCAGCGGGATCCCGGTGGACCGCAACGCCCGCAGCAGGCGGACCGTGCCCGGGTAGGCATCGACGCGCCCGGCGCGCAGTTGCTCGGTGAACAGCCGTTCCTTGTGGGCGGCGACGGCCCGGATCTCCGCGTCGGAGGGCCGCAGCCCCCGGGCTTCGAGGAAGGCCGCGGTTCCGTCCAGGCGTGACTTGCCGTCGACGTGGCGCAGATAGTCCTCGTGCGGGTCGAAGGGGCGCTCGCCGCGTGGACGCAGGAAGGCGTCGAAGGCCGTCTTCCACGCGGCGGCGTGCAGCCGCGCGGAGTCCGTGACGACGCCGTCGGTGTCGAGGACCACGGCCCGCGTCCCGCGCAGCGCGCGAGGTACGCGGGCCATGCCGTTCGGCTCCGCGCTCATCGGTCGTCGGCCGTCATCGTGTCGATGCCGATGCGTACGGTCATGGTGTTGAACTCCCTTACGGGGTGCGGGATAACGGCCGGTGCGGAATGCCGGCCGGTGCGGGGTGGGGGCTCAGCCGCTCCAGGTCCAGTCGGCGACTTCGGGCAGGTCGGTGCCGTGCTCGCGGATCCAGGTGCGGTGGCGGCTGCGGACGTCGGCCATCTGCTGACGGACGGCGGCGGCGCGGACGCCGAGGCCGGGGACGCGGTCGATCACGTCCATGACGAGCCGGTAGCGGTCCATGTCGTTGCGGACGACCATGTCGAACGGGGTCGTGGTGGTGCCCATCTCCTTGTAGCCGCGTACGTGCAGGTGGGCGTGGCCGGCGCGGCGGTAGGCGAGCCGGTGGATCAGCCAGGGGTAGCCGTGGTAGGCGAAGATCACCGGTGTGCCGGTGGTGAACAGCCCGTCGTACTCGAAGTCGCGCATCCCGTGCGGGTGTTCATCGCGCGGCAGCAGCCGGGTCATGTCGACGACGTTGACGACACGGACGGCCAGCTCGGGCAGATGGCGTCGGAGCAGGTCGGAGGCGGCCAGGATCTCCTGGGTGGGGACGTCACCCGCGCAGGCGAGGACGACGTCCGGTTCACGGTCCCCGTTCGCCGAGCCCGCCCACTCCCAGATCCCGGCGCCGCGGGCGCAGTGGTCGCGGGCCTGGTCCATGGAGAGCCAGTCGAAGCAGGGCTGCTTGCCCGCGACGACGACGTTGACGTAGTCGCGGCTGCGCAGCACGTGGTCCGCCACCGACAGCAGGGTGTTGGCGTCCGGCGGCAGATAGACCCGTACGACCTCGGGGCTCTTGTTGAGGACGTGGTCGACGAAGCCGGGGTCCTGGTGCGAGAAGCCGTTGTGGTCCTGGCGCCAGACGTGCGAGGTGAGCAGGTAGTTGAGGGAAGCGATCGGGGCGCGCCACGCCAGCTCCCTCGACGTCTTCAGCCACTTGATGTGCTGGTTGACCATCGAGTCGACGATGTGCACGAACGCCTCGTAGCAGGAGAACAACCCGTGTCGGCCGGTCAGCGTGTAGCCCTCCAGCCAGCCCTGGCAGAGGTGTTCGGAGAGGATCTCCATCACCCGGCCGTGCCGGTCCAGGTGCTCGTCCACCTGGAGGGTCTGGGCCTGCCAGGCCTTGCCGGTGGCGCCGAAGACGGCTCCCAGCCGGTTGGAGGCGGTCTCGTCGGGGCCCACCAGCCGGAAGTCCCGGCGTCGGGAGGTGTCCTTCATGACCTGTTCGAGGAGGTCGCCGAGAACCCGGGTGGGCTCGTGCAGGGTGGCGCCCGGCTTGTCGACGGGAACGGCGTAGCGGTCGAGGGACGGGAGGGGCAGATCACGGACGAGCAGGCCGCCGTTGGCGTGCGGGGTGGCGCCGAGCCGCTTCGAGCCGTCGGGTACGCCGGCGAGGACGTCGGCGACGGGGCGCCCCTCGGCGTCGAAGAGTTCCTCGGGACGGTACGAGCGCAGCCAGGTCTCCAACTGCCGCAGGTGTTCCGGGTTCTCGCGGACCGCGGCCAGTGGTACCTGGTGGGCGCGCCAGGTGCCCTCGACGGGGACGCCGTCGACCGCCGCCGGTCCCGTCCAGCCCTTCGGGGTGCGCAGCACGATCATGGGCCAGCGCACCCGCTCGGGCACGCCGTCCGCGCGGGCGGTGCGTTGCATCAGCGCGATGCTGTCCAGAGCCCGGTCGAAGGCGTCCGCCATCGCACGGTGGACCTCGTGCGGGTCGTCGCCGGCGACGTGGATCGGGTCGTGGCCGTAGCCGCGCAGCAGCTCGTCGAGTTCGGCCTCCGGGATCCGGGACAGGACGGTCGGGTTGGCGATCTTGTAGCCGTTGAGGTGCAGGATCGGCAGCACGGCGCCGTCGTGGACCGGGTCGAGGAACTTGTTGGAGTGCCAGGACGCGGCCAGCGGCCCCGTCTCCGCCTCGCCGTCACCGATGACGCAGGCGACCAGCAGGTCCGGGTTGTCGAAGGCGGCCCCGTAGGCGTGCGCCAGCGAGTAGCCGAGTTCACCGCCCTCGTGGATCGAGCCCGGGGTCTCGGGCGCGACATGGCTGGGCACCCCGCCGGGGAACGAGAACTGCCGGAACAGCCGCTCCATGCCGGCCGCGTCCCGCGAGACGCTCGGATACGTCTCGCTGTAGGTCCCCTCAAGCCAGGAGTTGGCGAGGACCGCGGGCCCGCCGTGTCCGGGCCCCCACACGCACAGCGATTCCAGACCACGGGCCTTGATCACCCGGTTGAGGTGCGTGTGCACCAGGTTGAGGCCGGGCGAGGTGCCCCAGTGGCCGAGCAGCCGCGGCTTGATGTGCGCGGGGGTCAGGGGTTCGGTCAGCAACGGGTTGGCGAGCAGGTAGATCTGGCCCACGGCAAGGTAGTTGGCGGCTCGCCAGTGGGCGTCCAGGGTGCGCAGTTCCTCGTCGGTCAGTACGGTGCTGTCCTGGTGTTCGACCTTGGGTGGTTCGGCCTTGGGCATGGTGACTCCGTAAGTCATCGAGGTGCGTCACGAGGCGTGTCGCAGGGCGTGTCGCGGTGCGTGGCATCGGTGTGCGTGATCGAGCGGAGGAGGCGGCATGGCTGGTGAGAAGGCGGCGAAGGTGCCTGTCGCGGCGTACGAGCGGGAGCTGCTGCGCCTGCAGACGGAGCTGGTGAAGCTTCAGGAGTGGGTGCGCACCGAGGGCGCCCGGCTCGTGGTGGTCTTCGAGGGCCGGGACGCGGCGGGCAAGGGCGGCACGATCAAGCGGGTGTCGGAGCTTCTCAACCCGCGCATCGCACGGACCGTGGCGCTGCCCAAGCCGACCGAGCGCCAGCGCACCCAGTGGTACTTCCAGCGGTATGTCGAGCATCTGCCCGCCGCCGGGGAGATCGTGCTGTTCGACCGGAGCTGGTACAACCGCGCCGGCGTCGAGCAGGTGATGGGCTTCTGCACGAAGGAGGAGCACCAGCTCTTTCTTCGCCAGTGCCCGATCTTCGAGCGGATGCTCGTCGAGGAGGGGATCCTGCTGCGCAAGTACTGGTTCTCGGTGAGCGACGCGGAGCAGCAGAAGCGGTTCCGGCGCCGCCTGAAGGATCCCACGCGGCGCTGGAAGCTGTCCCCGATGGACCTGGAGTCGATCACCCGCTGGGAGGCGTACTCCCGGGCCAAGGACGAGATGCTGGTGCACACGGACGTCTCGGAGGCGCCGTGGTACATCGTGGAGAGCGACGACAAGCGCCGGGCCCGCCTGAACATGATCGCCCACCTGCTCGGCTCCGTTCCGTACCACGAGGTGAAGCCACCGGTTCTCGAACTGCCGCCCCGGCCGCCGTCGACGGGCTATGTGCGCCCGCCGCGCGATCTGCAGACGTATGTCCCCGACCACGCGGCGACCCTCTGAGTCGCTCATCCCCGTTGCGGTACGACGGCGACCGGGCAGGTGGAATGGTGCAGGAGCCTGTGGGCGACCCGGCCGAGCTGGAGTCCGGGGAGTCCGTGGTGGCGCCGGACTCCGACGACCAGCAGGTCGGCGTCGTCCGAGGCGTCCAGCAGGATCCGGCGAGCGCTGCCCTCGGCGGTCCTGCGGTGCTGATCCACCGCGGGATGCTCATCCGCGGCCTTGCTCAGCGCCGACTCCATGATCTCCGCGGCCCGCTGCTCGTGCAAACGGGCCGGTTCACCCTCGAGCAGAGGTTCGTCGGCGCTCTCGTACGCCGGGCAGCGCCAGGCCCGTACGGCGTCCAGGGTGGCCTTGCGGACCTCGGCCTCCTCGAAGGCGAACCGGGTGGCCGCCGTGCCGTGTGGTCCCTCGCCGACTCCGAGGACCACACGCCGGTGCGTCTTGGCCCCTGCCTGGTAGTCCTGGTCGCCGCGCAGCACGATCACCGGGCAGGAGGCGCGGCCGGCGACCGTGAGGCTGACCGAGCCGAGCAGCAGCTCGGCGAGGCCGCTGCGCCCGCGCGACCCGAGGACCAGCGCCGCGGCGGTGTGCGCCTCGTTCAGCAGCACGCTCGCCGCGTCGTCGGGCAGGACGTCGGTGGTGACCGTCACCTCGGGGGCCCGGAGGTGGGCCCGGCGCGCGGCGGCCTCGACGATGTTGTCGGCCATCACCTGCTCCGGGGACCTGTCGAGGCCCTCGGCGAGCGCGGCGCCCTCGTAGCGCTCCCACAGCGACGCGTACACCAGGCGCAGCGGTGCGCCGCGCAGCGCGGCGTCGTCCGTCGCCCAGTCCACGGCGCGCAGGCTGGGCTCCGAGCCGTCGACTCCCACGACCAGGGGCAGCTCCACCGTCCTCACCGTCCTTCGCCGGAGACGAGGGGCCGGGACTCGCGGATGACCCGGATGGCCCCGTGCGCGGGCACCGCCACCACGACAAGTCTCCCTCCACGCTCGTACGACTGCCGCGTTCACGGGCGTCTCTCCTCGGATGGTGAGGCGCGCCTGATGGTGAGTCGTGTCGGTTGATCGGCTGTGTCGTCGGGTGATCGGTCATGCCGGGCCTCAGTCGTGCGGGACCACGGCGACGGGGGCGCGGGCGTGGTGCAGTACGGCATGGGTGACCGGCCCGATGTGGGCGCCGAGCGCCGAACGGCGGATACGGCGGCCGACGACGACCAGGGAGGCCTCCGCGGAGGCATCCACGAGGTGGTTGGCCGCCTTCCCGGACAGGGAGTCCTCGACGACGTCCACCGTCGGGAACTTCTGCCGCCACGGCCGCAGCACCTCGCTCACGGCGACGGCCTCCTCCGCTCCGATCTGGGCGTTCAGTTCCAGGTCCGGGGGCATGCCGTACGCGATGTAGGGCGGCTCGTTCCAGCCGTGGACGACACGCAGGGAGGCACCGCGCAGGACGGCCGCCTCGAAGGCGAAGCCGATCAGGGTGCCGTCGGGGGCCGTGGTGTCGAGCCCGAGCACGACGGGTCGCGGGGCCGGTACGCCGGAGTCGGTGTCCGAGGTGTCTCCTTCGGCCCGGACGAGGACGACCGGACCCTCGGCGTGGGCCACGACGGCCAGGCCTACGGAGCCGACCACGAAACCGCCCATCCCGCTCAGGCCACGGGATCCGAGGACCAGCGGTTCGGCGTCCTTCGCGGCGTCGGTCAGCACCTCGGCCGGCCGCCCGGTGACCTGCTCGACGAGCACCTCGAGCTCCGGGTGGGCCGCCCGCAGTTCCCCGGCCGCTTCACGCGGTATCCGTTCGCTCCACTGCTGGTGGGTCTCGGGGCCGAGCAGGGGGGCCTGGGCGATGGGGGTCGGAGCGGGCTCCCAGACGCTGACCAGCTTCAACGGCAGCCCGCGCAGCTTCGCCTCCCTGGCCGCCCAGTCGGCGGCGACACGGCTCTCGGGCGAGCCGTCGAGGCCTACGGTGACGGTGCGGGGCATGATCTCCACCTCCTGGACCGGGATCGCTCGATCCCTCTTCCAGCGTCGTGTCGTGGGGGTTCGCGGTGCAGGGGCCGCAGGTCCCCGGAAGGGGCCGATCGGCCCTATGGACCCGCGGGGCGAGCGTGGGAGGGCGGCCCTGTCCGCAGGGGCTGTTGGGCTCGTCCCGCACGACCACGCCGAAGGGCACCGGCGCTACCCGACGCCTCTTCGAGGAAGCCGACTACGTCTCTCTCTCCAGGTTGCGGCCGCCGCGCCGGAGCCACTCCCGGTAGGCGGCCAGGGCCGTGGGCAGGGTCGGGAAGATCCGGTCGGTGCCGATGGCCTCGGTCAGCCCGAAGGCGTCGAGGTCGTCGCGCAGGTCCTGTTTGACGCGGGCGAGCGCGAAGACGATGTGACGCTGCTGGAGTTCCTGACGCAGGGCGTCGACCGCGTCGAGCGCGGTGATGTCCACCTCGACGTTGGCCTCGGTGTTGAGGACGAACCAGTCGACAGGACCTGCGTGTCGGTCGACCGCCGCCAGCGCCCGTCTCTTGAAGTCCTCGGCGTTGGCGAAGAACAGGGGCGAGTCGTAGCGGTAGACAAGCAGGCCGGGGACCGTGCGGGCCTGTGGATAGTCGTCGACGTCGTGCATGCCTGCCAGTCCCGGCACCAGACCCTCGATCGCGTCGTGCGGGCGGGCCACCCGGGTGAGCAGCTCCGCGACGGAGAGCCCGACCGCCACGATCACGCCGTAGAGGATGTCCAGGGCCAGCACTCCGGCCAGACAGCCCAGGGCCAGGAGCAACTCCCGGCGTCGGAAGGCGGCCAGCCGCCGGAACCCGGCCAGATCCATCATGCGGACCCCGGCATAGACGACCAGGGCGCCCAGCACGGTCGACGGCGTGTGCGCGAGGAGCGGGCTGAGGAACAGCAACACGGCGAGGACCACCGCGCCGGCGACGAGCGAGTACGCCTGGCTGCGGCCCCCGGCCGAGTGCGCAAGCGCGGTACGGCTGGCGCTGCTGCTCACTGGGAAGCCGTGCAGCACGCCCGCGCCCAGGTTCGCGGCTCCCAGGGCCAACAGTTCCTGGTTGGGGTCGAGTTCGTCGCCGCGATCCGAGAAGGCGCGCGCGGTCAGGATGACGTCGGTATAGCCGACCAGGAGCATGCCGAGTGCCGGCAGTACCAGTTGCGGCAGGTCTCCCGGCGTCGGCAGGCCGGGGCTCGGCAGCCCGGCCGGTACCGCGCCGATGACGGCGATGCCGTGGTCCTCGAGTCCGAAGACCGCGACGGCCGCCGTGCCGAGCACCAGGGCCAGCAGGGGGCCCGGGACACCGGGGAGGAACCGCGCGACCGCGAAAAGGAACGCGATCGCCGCGACGGAGAAGATCACCGTGGCGGGATGGGCTTCTCCCAGGTTCCTCACGAAGGAGAGCAGTTGGGGAAAGAACTCGGATCCCGAGGTGCGGACACCGGTCAGCTTGGGGAGCTGGTCGACGATGATGATGAGCGCCACGCCGGTCAGGTAGCCGACCAGGATCGGCCGTGACAGGAGGTCGGCGAGGAAGCCCAGTCGCGCCACCCACGCCACCAGGAACATCGCCCCGACCACGACCGCGAGCCCGGCGGCGAGTACGGCGTACCGGTCCGGGGCGCCCGCGGCGAGGGGCCCCACCACGGTGGCGGTCATCAGCGCGGTGGTCGACTCGGGCCCCACGGACAGCAGCCGGGACGAGCCCAGCGGGGTGTACAGCAGCAGGGCGGGCAGGATCGCCCACAGCCCCGCGACCGGCGGCAGTCCCGCGAGGCCCGCATAGGCCATGACCTGCGGAACGAGATAGGCCGCGACGGTCACTCCGGCCAGCAGGTCGCCGCGCAGCCACGAACGGTGGTAGCCGGCCAGTACGGCGACGCCGGGAGCCGCCCGCCGCACGAGATCGCGTCGGCCCGCCCCGGCGGCCGCATCCGAGCGCTCGGACATGGGGCTCCCTTCGTCACCCCCTTCAGCATCGCCCGACGGTCGTCCCGGCGCACGGCCGATCCACCGTCGCCCGGCCGGACCCGGGGGTCGCTGGTCCGACAGGGCCCACTCACGACCGAACATGTCGGCAGACGGACGTAGCCCGCGCTCACCGCAGACACGATCGACCGCGGTATGGCCAGAATGAGACATACCCCAGTGATCGTGATCCAAGTGCGCTGAGATGGCCCGAACGACCGCATGCGGTGGGTCCGTGAGGGGCGAAGGGTCCGTGGGGGCGAACGTGGGAGAAACGATCAGTTCGGCTTCGGCCGCACCGGACTCGGCGTCCGGCTGCACGGCGTCAACCTTGTGTGGCGGGGAGTGCGGTGCCCGTTCGGGAGGCGCCGAGGACAGGTTTCGGGGGCTCCTGGAAGCGGCGCCCGACGCCATGATCATCGTGGACGACACCGGAACGATCACACTCGTCAACGCCCAGACCGAAGCGCTCTTCGGCTACCGCCGCGAGGAACTCCTCGGCCGATCAGTGGACTTGCTCGTACCCGACCGCTTCCGAACCCACCACTCACTGCACCGCTCCAGCTACGCCGAAAATCGTCAGGTGCGGCCCATGGGCGCCGGGCTCGAACTGCACGGCCTGCGCAAGGACGGCACCGAGTTCCCCGTCGAGATCAGCCTCAGCCCCCTGGAGACCACCGACGGCCTGCTCGTCTCCGCCGCCGTCCGCGACGTCAGCGACCGCAAGGCGGCCGAGGACCGGTTCCGGGGCTTGCTGGAGGCGGCGCCGGACGCCATGGTGATCGTGGACGACACCGGAACGATCAGACTCGTCAACGCCCAAACGGAAGCGCTCTTCGGCTACGGCCGCGAGGAACTCCTCGGCCGAACAGTGGACTTGCTCGTACCCGACCGCTTCCGAACCCACCACACCGCGCACCGGACCGGCTACACCGACAACCGTCAGGTGCGGCCCATGGGCGCCGGGCTCGAACTGCACGGCCTGCGCAAGGACGGCACCGAGTTCCCTGTCGAGATCAGCCTCAGCCCCCTGGAGACCACCGACGGCCTCCTCGTCTCCGCCGCCGTCCGCGACGTCAGCGACCGCAAGGCAGCCGAGGAACGCATCAACGAGCTGGCCGCGCTCGTCGAGTCCTCCCAGGACGCGATCCTCGCCAAGACCCTCGACGGACACATCACCTACTGGAACGCCGCCGCCCAGCGCCTCTACGGGTACACACGCGCCCAGGTCATGGGCCGGCACGTGTCCCTGCTGGCCCCGCCCGACCACGGCCACGAGATCGACCTCCTCATGGACCGGTTGCGCAACGGGGAAAGGATCGAGCACTTCGAAACACTGCGGGTCACCCGTCACGGCGATCTCCTCGACGTCGACATCACCCTGTGGCCGACCCGTTCCCCCGACGGCGAGGTCATCGGCGCCTGTGCCATCGTCCGCGACATCAGTGATCGCAAGCGGGCCGAAGCCGAGCTGACCGTGCTCTACGAACAACAGCGGCACATCGCGCTGACCCTCCAGCGCAGTCTGATGGGCACTCCGCCCGCCATCCCCGGTCTCACGACCGCCAGCCGCTACCGTCCCGCCACCCAGGGGGCCGGGGTGGGCGGCGACTGGTTCGACCTGGTCCCGCTGGGCGCCGGCCGCGTCGGCGTCCTGATCGGCGACGTGATGGGACGCGGACTGGAAGCCGCCGCCGTCATGGGCCAGTTGCGTTCCGCCGCGCACGCCCTGGCCAAGACCGGTATGCAGCCCCGCCAGCTCATGCAGGCCCTCGACGCCGCCGTCGCCGACCTCGACGTCCCGGACCAACTGGTCACCTGCTGCTACCTGGTGATCGCGGCCGACGCGGGCGCGGTGACGATCTGCTCCGCCGGACATCTGCCCACCCTGGTGGCCACCCCGGGCGAGGGCGCCCGTGCGCTGCCCGCGCCCGTCAACGCGCCCCTCGGCGTGGGTGACGTCCTCTACCAGCAGTGCAGTGCGGTCATCCCGCCCGGCGCCACCCTCGTGCTCTACACCGACGGACTGATCGAAACCCCCGGCAGCGACATCGAGGACCAGCTCTCCCAGCTCACCGGCACGCTGAGCGACCTGTTCGCCACCGCCCCCGACCTTGAGGTGGCCGCCGACCACGTCCTGACCACCTTGCTGCCCGACGCCGAGGGCCACAACGACGATGTCACCCTGCTGCTGACCCGGCTGCCCGACGCACCGCTCGACGCCGTCTCCCTCGACCTCCCGGCGGTCCCCGACTCCGTCCCCGAGGGCCGAGCCTTCCTCAGCAAGGCCCTCACCTCGTGGGGCTGCGCCACAAAGGCCGACGACGCGCGGCTGCTGCTCTCAGAAGTCCTCACCAACGCCGTTCAGCACGCCCAGGGCCCCATCGGACTGCACCTGTGCCGGACCGCCCTGGACCTGACGGTCGAAGTCGGCGACCACAGCCCGCGGTTGCCCCAGCCCCGCTTCGCGGCCGAGGACGACGAATCCGGGCGCGGACTGGTCCTCGTCCGCGCGCTCGCCGACGACTGGGGCGTACGACCCACCGACGACGGCAAGACCACCTGGTTCACCCTCCACCTGTGAGCGGTCCCGCCGTCATCGTGCTACCTGGTGACATCGTGCTGCCTGGCGTCGCCTCGTCCGGCGCTCACTGGCCGGAGGCGGCGGTGCCCGAGCCGCCGGCCGGGCCCTGACCGCTCAGGACGAGTTCCTTCGCCCTGCGGAACTCCTCGTCCGTGATGTCGCCACGGGCACGGATCTCGGACAGCTTGGCGAGTTCGTCGACGCTGCTGGTGCCGCCGCCCGCCGCCTGCCGGATGTAGGAGTCGAAGGCCTCCTGCTGCGCGCGGGCCTGATGCACCTCTCGGCGCCCCATGTTCTTGCCGCGGGCGATCACGTAGACGAGGACGCCCAGG
Organism: Streptomyces sp. NPDC096311; assembly: GCF_044763085.1. Taxonomy (NCBI): domain Bacteria; kingdom Bacillati; phylum Actinomycetota; class Actinomycetes; order Kitasatosporales; family Streptomycetaceae; genus Streptomyces; species Streptomyces sp. NPDC096311. Next base: position 91,376 of record NZ_JBIWFN010000015.1, on the reverse strand, counting down.
AAGGGCAGGAGGATGACGAACAGGAGCCAGCCGGCCTTGGCCCAACCACCCAGTTCGTCGTCGCGGAAGATGTCGATGATGATCCGGAAGAGCAGGATGAACCACATGATCCACAGGAAGAACCAGAGCATGCTCCAGAAGACGCTCAGCAGCGGGTAGTCGTACGCGAGGTACATCTGTGTGCTCATGTCGCTCCTCCATCCCGGGCGTTCGCCCGGCAGTCGTCCCACCTGATTCAGCATGCGCACGGCAAGGTTCGTCCGGCCTCACCCGGGACGGGTGAACGTCCCCGCGGAGTCTCAGGGCGACTGAGGGGAGCCGTACGGGTCCGCGGCGCGTGCGCGGCGCAGTGCGGCCCGCCAGGCGAAGGCGAGGACGAGTTCGATCAGGCCGAGCAGTACGAGCCACAGGCCGAGCAGCCGGGTCAGGGCGCGGGCGGACTCGGTCGGCAGGGCGAGCACCACGACTCCCGCGACGATGCCGAGCGCCGCGGCGCAGAAGACGACGCCACGGTGCGGGAGGGCCTTCATGGCGATGGCCGTGTAGGCGGTCAGCATGCCGGAGGCGAGCCAGACGACGCCGACGATCAGCGAGAGCGCGGCGATGGTCTGCAGCGGGTTCCTCAGGCACAGCACCCCGGCCAGGACGAACAGCACCGAGAGCAGGAGTCCGGGGAGCCGCTCGCCGTGCTCCTCGCGGCCGAAGACCGCCACGAAGCGGAACACCCCGGTCACGACCAGATAGAGACCGATGAGTACCGCCAGGATGTGCAGGGTCTCGTCCGGCCACACCAGCACCAGGATGCCCGGCACCAGCGTCGAGATCGCCGAACCCAGAATCCAGGTCCAGGAGCGGCCGAGTCCCGCCAGCAGTTCCTCGGGGTCGGCGGACGGTGGCGAGGCCGTCTCTTCGGGCCTGGGCCCGGGCTCTGTACGCGGCGCCTGACCACGCGATTCGGTCATGGCTCCTCCTCACGCGGTCGAGTCCTGACGCAGCCGAACGGGTTGTCGCCGGACCGCCGACGGGACGGTGTGCGCGGATTTCACCGGGTCAGCGTCCCGCGCGCCGCCCGCTGCCGGGTCACCCCCGGCGGGTGATCGTCCCTGCCCCCGGGACGGCTCACGCCCAGTCACTCCGGTAGCCGGCGCATCTCTATGACGTGCAGTCCCAGCGACTGGCAGCGGGCCAGCAGCCCGTACAGGTGCGCCTCGTCGACGACGGGGCCGAACAGGACGGTCTGACCGGACATCACCACGTGATCCATCTCCGGAAACGCCTTGGTCAGCGTCTCCGTCATGTGCCCCTCGATACGGATCTCGTAGCGCATGGGCTCTGAACGACCTTTCAATGCGTCAGGACGAGCTTGAACGAGATGATCAGCAGGCCGAGCAGCAGATTGATCGAGGCAGTGAGGGCCGTGAGGCGCCAGGAAGCGCCCGCGCGGCGTGCCGCTGCCGCCGACCAGCCCACCTGCCCGGCCACGGCGACGGCGAGCGCCAGCCAGAAGGTGCCTTGGAGGCCGAGGCCCAGGAGCGGGCTGACGGCCACGGCCACGGTCGGCGGGACGGCGGCCTTGACGATCGGCCACTCCGCGCGGCACACCTCGACGACGGTCCTCCGGTCCAGGGCCTGCCGGGCCAGACGCGCCCCGAACAGCTGGGCGTGCACGTGCGCGATCCAGAACGCCACGCCGGTGCCCAGGAGCAACACCGCCAGCTCCACGTGCGGGAAGGAGCCCAGCGTGCCGGTGCCGATCACCACCGATGCGGCGAGCATGGACCCGTAGACACCACCGGTGTAGTCGGCTTGCTCCCGGTGGTCGGCGTCGGCCGCTGAGGGTACGGCGGGTTCGGTCCGGGACATCAAGGCCTTCTCTCCGATTCGGCGCACCGGAACGAGGGGCATCGGCCGCATCGCCGGATTCGGGATGCTCCGGGCGCCCCGCCCGGTCGGGAGGTGCGTGGTGCCGCTCCTCCCATCGCATCCGAACGGCTCGTCCCGCGCCTCACCCGTGGCGGGCGAGGGTGGTCACCGGTACGGGTTCACAGCAGTCGCAGCTCGCGCGCCCGGCGGACCGCTTCGTTGCGCCGGTTCACCGCCAGTTTCCGGTAGACGCTCTTGAGGTGGGTCTTGACCGTGTTCACCGACACGCAGAGGTCGGCCGCGATCTCTTCCGTCGACATCATCTGGGCCAGTCGCCGGAGAACGTCGCGTTCGCGTTCGCTCAGCTCCTGCACGACGAGTGGTGCGGGCGTTTCGAGCCGGGGCGCGTCGCCTGTCGTCAACCAGCCCGCGGCCAGTGGCTGCAGTGGCGCCGTGCCCAGGAGACGTCGGATCCACGGTCCGGCCTCCAGGAAAGGTCGCCGCAGCCGCTCGCGCCGGGCCTCCAGGAGCGCCTGGCCCACGAGCTTGCGCGCGGCGGCGGAGTCACCCGCCTCGAGTGCGGCCTGCGCCCGGGTCAGCGTGGCCCGCACGGTCACGGCCGGACCGGCCGGACCCTCGGCGCGCAGTCGGTCGAGCAGGTCGAGCGCGGCGGCGGGGCGGCCCGCCGCCAGCTGGGCCCGCGCGGCCTCCACCACACAGGCCGGCTGGTCGTCCGGCACCTGTCGCAGTACCTCGGCGGCCACGTCCGGCCGGCCCTCGGCCAGGTGGGCGGCGGAGGCGACCAGGGCGGCATGAGCCTGCGCCCAGGGCGATGCCACGTCCGTGGAGACCGCCGGGTCCACCGCCGCCAGGGCGGCTCGGAACTTGCCTCGGGCCAGCAGCAGACGTGCCGTCACGAGGGACCGGCCCGTGGCGGGCACCGGGTCCCGTGTCGCCGGACGCGAGCCGACCGCCTCGTCGAGGAGGGCTTGGGCGTGATCCAGTTCGTGCCGGTCGACGGCCACGGCGGCCAGGACCATCCGCCCGATGTCCGAGCCGGACGACCCGCACAGACCGAAGCGCTCCGAGTCGGTCGTCGCCGCCAGTGCCTTGCGCTCCGCCCGGCCGAGCCAGCCGTTCAGGTAGTCGATCAGCGCCAGGTGCCCCAGGGACTCCTCTCGCGGAAGCGCCGTCGAGGCCCCGCCAGGACAGCCCGCCGCTGCGGACAGCGCGGTGCGGGCGTCCTCGAAACGCCCGGCCCACAGGCGCGTCGAGCCCAAGTGGGTCAGCAGCAGAGCGAGGAGTTCGGGATGCTGCCCCAAGAGGTGGGCGGGAACCGCCTGTCTCAGTTCCTCGGCCGCCTCCGCGGCCCTCTCCGCCTGGAGCGGGGACCCGGCCAGACGGGCCGCCAGCGCCTCCAGCAGCGCGCAGCTCAGCCGTGCCGCCGCCGGGCCGGGCACGTCGGTGGCCGCGTCGGGCACGTCCGCGGCCAGGCTCGCCTCGGCGTGGTGCAGACGGGCCAGACCGCGGTCGAGGTCGCACTGGGAGAGGTCCCGGGCCGCTCGGACGACGTCCGTCGCGGGACTCGTGGCCTCGGGTCCCATCCGGGAGAACAGCTCGGCCAGCTCGTCACGGCGCAGACCGGTGAAGAGCTGTCCGATCGCCAGGCCGTCGACGAAGGCGCCGGCGGTGAACTCCCAGTCGCCCGCGGCGGCGCCATGGGCGATCGTCTCGGGGAGGAATCCGGAGCGCAGCAGCCACCGGGCGGCCCGCCGGTGGAGTTCGGGCTCCAGTCCAGGGCAGCGCTCCCGCAGATGCGCCCGGAGGATCTCCCCGAACAGCGGGTGGAGCCGGTACCACGAGTGTCCGAGGTCCTCGACGAACGCGTTCTCGCGGTGCAGCTCGGCCAGAAGGGGCTCGGCGTCGGTGCGCTGCGTCAGCGCGTTGGCCAGATCGGGGCAGAGGCGCTCCAGGATGCTGACCCGCAGCAGGAGGTCCTGGGTCTCGGCGGTGCGCCGCTTGAGCACCTCGGCCAGGAGGTAGTCGGCGACGGTACTGCGCCCGGCCTCGAATTCCTTCAGGTATCTCTCCGGATCCTGGCTCTCCCGCGCGGCCAGGGCGCACAGCCGCAGGCCGGCCGCCCATCCGCCGGTGCGGTCCACGAGCGCCCCCACCGCGTGCGCGGGCAGGCGCAGGCCGTGCCGTTCCAGGAGCACGGCCGCCTCCTCGGGTGTGAAGGCCAGCTCCGCGTTCCGGATCTCCGTCAGGTCACCGGCCGCCCGGTAACGGTGCACCGGCAGCAGCGGCTCGGTGCGGGTGACGAGGACGAGGCGCATCCCCGGTCCGGCATGGTGCAGGACGAATTCCAGCTGCTCCGCGATCTCCGGCGCACTCACGCGGTCGTATTCGTCGAGCACGACGATCGCCGGCCGGTCGCGTCCGCTCAGCTCGGCGGCGAGCCGTGCCAGCAGTGTGCGGTCCACCCGGCTCCCGTCGGCGGGACAGCGGATGTCGCCGGGGATCGGCACGCCCGAGGACCGCAGGGCCTGGAGCACGTACGCCCAGAACATCCCGGGCTGCTGATCCGCAGTGTCGGCGGTGAACCAGGCGACGGGCTGCGCCAGCCCGGTGACCCACTCGGCGACCAGCAGGGTCTTCCCCGCCCCGGCCGCTCCGTTGACGACCGTCAGCGGGGTCAGCAGCGCCTGGTCCAGGTGTTCGACCAGCCGCTCCCGCCGCAGGAAGGTGACGGGCCTCGCCGGCGGGGCGAACCGCGTGCGCAGAAACGGGTCGCCCATGGGATCGACCCAGTCGACGGTCGACCCCTGGCCGCTCTCCTCGATCCCAGCCATGGTGCTCGCCATTATCCCGTCAGATCACGGGCGGCGCTCTTCTCACTCCCGTCCCGGGCGGCGCGACCGCACTCGGGGCCGCGGGCCGCGTCTTGTGAACGACCGCGGTCACGGCTGGGCCGCCCCGGTTTCCTCCTCCCCCTCGACCGCTGCCCAGCCGCCGGAACTCGCCCCTGTGGACATCACGTTGACACCGCCGGTTGCCCGGCGTTGACTGACAGCACGGTGCGGAGCGCGGCCCCGCCCAGGGCGACGAAACCGACGCGGCCGGTACGACGTACAGGAAAGTGGCACTCGATGATGTACGACCAGTCACGCGCCCAGCAGCCCCCGGACAAACAGCCCGGTACGGCCGGGCGTCGCACGCCGGGCCCCGAGCCGCTGATCCCGTCGGACGAACGGGACAAGCTCACCCATCGCCTCCAACACGCCCTCAACACCTTCGCCGACAGCCCACGTGAGGCGTTGGAGGAGGCCGAGACCGCGTTCGACGCGGTCACCGCCCAGCTCATGAGCACCCTCGCGGAACGGCGGCGCGTTCTCCACGCGACCTGGCAGGACCAGGACCCCGGGACACAGCCGGAAGAACTCCGGCACGCGCTGAGGCAGTACCGGGAGATCACACAGCGGATGCTGCGCATGTAGACACTCACCGCGCCCTCGGGCCGACGTTCGGCCCGGCCGTCGGCGAGGATCCGAGGAGCGCGGGGGCTCGGGCCGTGACACGGTTAGGGTGCCGGTGTGCCGTCGTACAGCATCGGCCAGGCCGCGCGCCTGCTGAGGGTGAGTCCGGAGACCGTGCGCCGTTGGGCGGACGGGGGCCGGCTTCCCATGGGGCGGGACGGTTCGGGGAACCGGGTGATCGACGGCGTCGGGCTGGCCCGGTTCGCGCGGGAGCGTGCGGTCGAGGACGAACGCGGCACCGGCGGCGGCCCGCCCACGTCGGTGCGCAACGCGTTCACGGGCATCGTCACGGCGCTGACGGCCGACGACGTCGTGGCGCAGGTGGAGATCCAGTCAGGGCCGCACCGGGTGGTGTCGCTCGTGACCCGGGAGGCGGTCGACGAGCTGGACCTCGCGGTCGGTGTCACGGTCACCGCGCGGGTGAAGTCGACGAGCGTGCACGTGGATCGCTCGTAGCCGATGGCGTACGGCACAGCAGAGCGGCCCAGAGATCGAGACGGTCGTAGAGACGGGACAGGTCGCGGCCGGTGAAGTGCTCGATGCGCTGGATCCGGTAGTGCACGGTGTTGACGTGCAGATGCAGGACCTCCGCCGTGCGGGCCCATGAGCCGTCGTGGGCAAGGAAGGTCTCCAGGGTCTTCAGCAGTGCGGCGGCTGAGGCGTTCCGGGTGTCCAGGAGGGGGCCCAGGACGGTGCGGCTGTAGGCGGTGCGGACCTCGGCGGGTATCCCGGTCAGCAGGGTGTCGAGTCCGGTGAGGGACGAGGAGTCGACGATTGACGAGGAGTCGGGGGCGGTGGTGCGGGCCGAGGCCAGGGCGTAACGGGCCTCGGCCAGCGCCTCGTTGAGTTCCTGCGGCCCGGCGGCGGGCGAGCCGATACCGCCGTGCAGCGGTAGGGACGGCTCACAGGCGGCGACAAGCGGCCAGAACTCCGCGCATCCCCCTGCGGCGTCTTCCGTCTCCGGTACGACCGCGAACGCCGTGCCGTCCGGCAGCCGCCCCACGGACGCGCGCCCCGGCCCCGCATGGGCGACCGCCTCCGTCAGCGCCCCCTCCGCCGGTCCCGCCCGTTGCGATCCCGTCTCGGCGACGATCACCCGGTAGGGGCCCTGGGCCGGGAGCCCGCAGGTCCGCAGCGCTCCTTCCACGGCGGCGGCCTCGGCGCCGGGTACGGAGAGCAGGGTGCCGAGCTCGTCCGCCGCCTGGTGTTCGGCGGCCCGGCGCCGGGCTCGCGACTCCTGGCAGCGGGCCAGGATCGCGGCGATCTCGTGCAGCATGCGCGGCGGGATACCACCGGGCTCGAGCAGATACAGGTGCCAGCGCTCGTACGGCGAGACGGCGTCGGAGTCGACGGACACCGTGATCCCCGCGCCGTTGGCCAGCAGCGCGACGGCCTCCCGCGCCGGAACCGGCCGCGCGCTCTCGGTGGCCGCGACGGTCCGCCCGGCGGGTGTGAAGACATACGCGGTCGCCCGGTCGACGTGGGCGAAGGCGGACGCGACGACCACGTCGGGGCCCGCGTCCTGGGCGACGAGTCGGCTCAGCCGGACGCGTACGTTCTCGGGCAGCGCGTGGAGGCGGTTCAGCTCGCCCCACTGCTGGAAGTACACGGTGTCGGTGATCGCGCGGAACATGATGTGGGCCGGGACCGCCGCCAGCGGGACGCCGTGCCGCGCGCACGCCTCGATGAGATCGTCGGGCACGGAGCCGTGGGTCTCCTCGCCCGCCAGCAGTACAGCGGCGCCCGCCGTGCGCAGCGCGGCCACGAACCGCTCCGCCTTGTCCCGCCCGCCCTCGGCCGTCCACCACACCAGTCCGCTGAGCACGACCTCGCCGGGTCGCACGAAACGGGCGGGGTCCTCCAGGTCGGTGGCGGTCACCCCACTGATCTCCCGCGTCAGCTGTGGTTCCTCGGCCCACAGCAGGCGCAGGCCCAGGGACTCGTCCTTGAGGAGGTGGTCGACGTGCATGTGCTCTGGCTCCTTGTGCGGCAGCCGGGCACGAGGGCGCGTGCCCGGCATCTCACATTCACCAGGTGCATGCGAGTGATCGCATCGTAAGTGCAAGGCGGGACGAACGGTATGCCTCTTGGTTGATCCTCCAGGACACCCGCCGGAAAACTCGGCGTTTCCGTGTCGTGAACCAGTCGTCCGGAGCCCGCTCGCGTTGCTTCACTGGCGCTCATGGACCTGAACACCGTGGTGGAGATACGGGACGCACGGCATCCCGCGCCCTGGCGGCCGGGCGACGCCTGGCTCGGCGGCGGGACGTACCTGTTCTCCGAGCCGCAGCCGCATCTGCGGCGGCTGGTGGACCTCAGCCGGACCGGTTGGACACCGGTGCAACCGCACCCGGACGGCTCGCTGGAGATCGCCGCTACCTGCACGATCGCCCAGCTGTCCCGGTTCGCGAGGGAGACTCGGGGCGAGGCGGCACCCCTGTTCGAGCAGTGCTGCCGCGCGTTCCTCGCCTCCTTCAAGATCTGGAACATGGCCACGGTCGGCGGGAACCTCTGCAACTCCCTCCCGGCCGGCCCGATGATCTCCCTCACCGCCGCCCTCGACGGAGAGTGCCTGCTGCACGCCCAGGACGGTGTACGCCGCCGGGTCCGCGTCGTGGACTTCGTGACCGGCGCGGGCCGCAAGGTCCTGGCCGAGGGCGAGCTGCTGCGGTCCGTCACCCTGCCCGCCCGCGCCCTCGCCTGCCGTACGGCGTTCCGGCAGGCGTCCCTGTACGGGCTCGGCCGCTCCGGCGCACTGGTCATCGGCACCCTGGACCCGGTCGACCACTCCCTCGCGATCACGATCACCGCCTCGACCGTCCGCCCGGTCCGGCTGTGGTTCCCGCTGCCGCCGACGGCGGACGGACTGCGTGCGGCGATCGACGCGGCCGTCGCCGACGACGAGTGGTTCGACGACATCCATGGGCTTCCCGCATGGCGGCGGCACATGACGTTCCGGTACGCGGAGGACATCCGCCGCGAGCTGTCCCACGGTGAGGAGCCGCAGTGACGTTCGGGATCGAGGTGAACGGCCGGCCGTTCACACAGGAGCCACGCCCCGGCCAGTGCCTACGGACCTATCTGCGTGAGCGCGGCTGGTTCGGCGTGAAGAAGGGCTGCGACGCGGGCGACTGCGGCGCGTGCACGGTCCACGTGGACGGCGAGCCCGTACACAGCTGCCTCTTCCCCGCCTTCCGGGCCGACGGCCGCGAGGTCACCACGGTCGAGGGCCTGGCCTCCGAGGACGGCGAACTCCACCCCGTACAGCGGAAGTTCCTGGACGCGCAGGGATTCCAGTGCGGCTTCTGCACGGCCGGGTTCCTGATGACGACCGCGGCGCTCGACGCCGATCAACTGGCCGATCTTCCCCGGGCGTTCAAGGGCAATCTGTGCCGCTGCACCGGCTACCGGGCCATCGAGGACGCCGTACGAGGGGTGTGTCACGCCGAGGCTCCCTCGGCCGGCGAGGCCGTGGGCCGCAACCTTCCGGCCCCCGCCGGACCGCAGGTCGTCACGGGCACCGCCCGCTACACCTTCGACGTCGACATCCCCGGCATGCTCCACATGAAACTGCTGCGCTCCCCGCACGCCCACGCCCGCATCCTCGCCATCGACACCTCCGCCGCCCTGCGCGTACCAGGCGTGCACGCCGTCCTCACCCACTACGACGCGCCGGAACGGCACTTCTCCACCGCCCGTCACGAGCACCCGGAAGAAGATCCGGACGACACCCGCGTCCTCGACGACACCGTCCGCTACATCGGCCAGCGCGTCGCGGCCGTCGTCGCGGACAGCGAGCGGGCGGCGGAGGAGGGCTGCCGCCTCGTCGAGGTGACGTACGACGTGCTGCCCGCGGTCGTCGACCCGGAGGAGGCGATGCGGCCGGGCGCACCGGTCGTGCACGACAAGGACGCGGCGACGGCTCGGATCTCCCGTCCCCAGGAGAACGTCGTCGGTGAGGCGCACGGCGAGATCGGTGACGTCGAGGCGGGGTTCGCCGAGGCCGACACCGTCTACGAGGACACCTACCGCACCCAGCGTGTCCAGCACGCGAGCCTGGAGACACACGGAGCCGTCGCCTGGTTCGACGAGGACGGCCGGCTGACCGTACGCACCAGTTCGCAGACCCCGTTCCTGACGCGGCGCGCCCTGTGCGCGTTGTACGACCTCCCCGCGGAGCAGGTGCGGGTGGTCGCGGGCCGGGTCGGCGGTGGTTTCGGCGGCAAGCAGGAGATGCTCGTCGAGGACATCGTGGCCCTCGCGGTGCTGCGGCTGCGCCGCCCGGTGAAGCTGGAGTACACGCGGGCCGAGCAGTTCTACGGGGCGACCACCCGGCACCCGTTCACGATCCATGTGAAGGCGGGAGCCCGCCGCGACGGCACCCTGACCGCGCTGCAACTACGGGTCGTCTCCAACACGGGCGCGTACGGCAATCACGGTCCCGCGGTGATGTTCCACAGCGTCGGCGAGTCGATGGCGGTCTATCGCGCCCCGCACAAGAAGGTCGACGCCTTCTCGGTCTACACCCACACCGTCCCGGCCGGTGCCTTCCGCGGCTACGGACTCGGGCAGGTCATGTTCGCGGTCGAGTCGGCCCTCGACGAACTCGCCCGCCGGGTGGGCCTGGACCCGCTGGAGTTCAAGGCGAGGAACATCATCGGACCCGGGGAGCCGATGATCACCGCCGACGGCGAGGAGGAGGACCTGCACATCGCCAGTTACGGTCTCGACCAGTGCATCGGCATCGTCCGCCGTGCCCAGGAAGAGCCTGTGTCCGAGCCCGTCCCGGACGGCTGGCTGCTCGGCGAGGGCGCCGCGCTCGCGATGATCGCGACGGGTCCGCCGGGTGGCCACATCGCCGATGCCAGGGCCGCGCTGCTGCCCGACGGCACCTTCGACCTGGCCGTCGGCACGGCCGAGTTCGGCAATGGCACGACCACGGTGCACCGCCAGATCGCGGCCGGTGAACTCGCCACCACCGTCGAGCGCATCACCGTCCGCCAGTCCGACACGGACGTCGTGAAGCACGACACCGGTGCCTTCGCCTCCACCGGCGTGGTGGTCGCGGGCAAGGCCACCCTGCGCGCCTCCCGTGCCCTCGCGGACATGCTGCTGGACTTCGCCGCCGCCACCCTGCGCGTCCCGCGCGCGGACTGCCGGCTCGTGGAGGAGGCGGTGGCGTATCCGGGCGGCCGCCTGGCCTTGAAGGAGCTGTACGAGGCGGCCAGGGCGGTCGGTGTCACCTGTGCCGCCGACGGGCACTTCGGTGGCACCCCGCGCTCGGTCGCCTTCAACGCGCAGTGGTTCCGGCTCGCGGTCGATCCCGGCACCGGCGAGATCCGCATCCTGCGCAGTGTGCATGCCGCCGACGCGGGCAAGGTGATGAATCCCATGCAGTGCCGCGGCCAGGTGGAGGGCGGTGTGGCCCAGGCGCTGGGCGCCACGCTCTTCGAGAACGTGCGCGTCGACGCCCGCGGCGAGGTCGAGACGGCCGCCTTCCGCCGCTACCGCCTCCCTCAGTACGCCGACATCCCGCGCACGGAGGTCCACTTCATGGAGACCGCCGACGCCATCGGCCCCCTCGGCGCCAAGTCGATGAGCGAGAGCCCCTTCAACCCGGTCGCCCCGGCCTTCGCCAACGCCCTGCGCGACGCGACGGGCCTGCGCTTCACCGAACTCCCGCTCACTCGCGACCGGGTGTGGCTGGCCCTCGACGCGGCGGGGTGACCAGCCCATGAGCCTGCGGACCTGGTCCGTACGGTCGGCCCAGTGCGGCGAGAACCTCGGCGCGGACGGCCAAGGCCGTCTCCGCCGGGGTGCGGGCGCCGCGCCTCGAGTCGGGCGGCGGTGAACGGCTTCACGACGAGCGGCAACTCGCCGCGGCGACGGCTTCACCATCCGCCGGCCCGAGCACGGCGTCGCACGCACCGACTCCGACGCCCTCACCGTCCACGGGAGGTCCCTCCGCCACCACGCTCAAGGACGTGGTCTCCACTCCGGGCGGGACGGTCATCGCCGAGTGCGACGGCGCGGTGGTGCGGCTGGGGTCGTGGGCCCCCGCCCAGGGTTTCGGCGTCGAACGCGCCGACGCGGGGCCCGACGAACACGCCGAAGTGAGGTTCGAGGGCACCGCGGGCAGGGTCGAACTCCGCGTGCGCCGCGTGAGCGGCCGACCCGGCGGGTCATGGAAACAGGACGACGGATCTGACGACCAGCGCCGACGGCCGTCGAGCTGACGGCGCATCACTTCGATGGGGCCGGTCGGCGTGGTGCCGTCGCGCGGCGCCCGCCGTGCCTACCGTCCGGCGGCGCACAGCGCGTGGTCGATCAGGGTGCCGGTGGCCCGGTTGAGCGTAGGCAGGTCCGGCATCCCGGAGGTGGTGGTGACGGAGATGGTGACCGCACGCCGCCCGTCCGAGCTGACTGCGGGGCGGGTGTAGGTGCCGAACCCGTCGCCCTCATGCATGTAGTAGTGGCCGCCGCAGGACAGCGGAATCTCGCGCAGGCCCAGGCCGTAGGTACCCTGGGGCAGCTCCGCGACATCGTCCGGGTCGTCGGTGCGCTGTACGGTCTGCCGCATCTCCCGCCACTGTTCGGCCGGCAGCAGGCGGCCGTCGGCCAGCGAACGGAAGAAGGTGTTGAGGTCCGCGGTGGTACTCACCACTCCGGAGTCGGCGGTGTGCAGGTAGCTGTTCGTGGTGACGTCGAGCCTTTTGCCGTCGGTGCCGGTCAGATAGGTGCTCACGTACGGCGTGGGCAGGAACGGGTCGAGACCGGGCACCGAGGTCTGGCGCAGGCCCAGTCCGGCGATGATGCGGTGCTCGACCAACTCCCTCCAGCCGGTGCCGCTTGCCTTTTCGGCGATCATCCCGGCCAGCAGGTAGTTGGTGTTGGAGTATGCCCAGCGGGTGCGGCCGGCCTCCGGCACGAACAGCGGCTTGTGGGCCAAGGCCGACACCACCAGGTCGTGAGCGGAGGTGTCGTTGTAACGGTTCTCGTCGAAGTGCTCGCGGAGCTTCTGCTGCATGGCCGGGTCGTCCATGTAGTCGAACAGCCCGCTGGTCTGGCGGAGCACGTCGCGCACGGTGATCCGGGAGCCGTCGTTGCCGTTGCCGGAGACCACGCCGGGCAGCCAGTGCTCGACGGTGTCGTCCAGCGAGAGCTGCTTCTCGGCGGCGAGTTGCAGCACCACGGTGGCCACGAACGCCTTGGTGGTGGAGGCCGTCCGGAAGTGCGAGTCCCACGGCACGGGGGCACGGGAACCGGCCGACACAGTGCCGAGGCGGGCCTGTACCCGTCCTCCGGGCAGGCCGTCGACCCTGGCCAGCACATTCACGTCCCCGCCACCCGCTTTCCGTACGGCGGCCACGTCGCGGCCGAGCTCGGCCCGGGTGTATTCGGCGCGTGCGGCGCGGTGCCCGGAGGCCGCGGAGGCCGCCTCCGGCAGCAGCACGGCGGCGACCAGCGCGGCTGCCGCGAGGGCGGCGGCTGACGTCTTTTTCTTACCGGCCTTGGTTGTTGTGCGCTTCGTACCGGCCTCAAGAGAACGCATGGTTCGAACCTCCGGTTCGGGCTGCTGGACCACCGCCTGCTGACGCTGACCAGCCAATCGGATCCCGAACCCAGGCCCCATGGCCCTACCACCCGGCCCAAGGGTGGTGCCCAGCCCCGCCCGTGGTGGGGAAAACCCGAAGCCGGGCCTTCAGCCCCGTTGTCACATGCCTGGGTCCGGCGGTGTCTTCATGGCGAACGGTCCAACAGGCACACGTACAAGGAGAACACCATGACGTTGCGCATCCCGAAGGCCGAGCTCCCCGCCGAGCTCCGCGAAATCATGATCAAGCAACTCGGTACCGTGCCCGAGCCCGTCGAGGTGCTGTGGAACAACCCCGAACTCGCCCGAGACAACCAGGAGTTCTCGGCCAAGGTGGCCACGTGGGACGCGGCCGACGCGAGCCTCAAGACGTTCGCGCACATGGCCGTCGCGGCACAGGTCGGCTGCAGTTGGTGCCTCGACATCAACTACTTCCACGCGCTGAACCAGCACCTGGATCTGACCAAGGCGAGCCAGGTGCCGCGCTGGCGGCAGTCGGAGGTGTTCACGCCGCTGGAGCGGGACGTGATGGAGTACGCCGAGGCCATGACGAACACACCGACGACCGTCACCGACGAGTTGTCCGCGCGGCTGCTCGACCGGCTCGGCCCGGCGGCGATGGTCGAACTCACCGTGTTCATCGGCTTCGCCAACCTGGCCACCAGGTGCAACACGGCGCACGGGATCACGTCGCAGGGCTACTCCGACGCCTGCGAGATTCCGCTGGCCGCGCGTCCGCAGAACCTCGGCGTAGCGTCGACGGCATGACCGAAGACCCGTTCGTCGTCCATCGCAGCCTCCTGTTCACGGTCGCCTACGAGATGCTCGGCTCGTCGGCCGACGCCGAGGACGTGCTCCAGGAGTCCTGGCTCCGGTGGGCCGACGTCGACCGCACACAGGTGCGTGACCCGCGTGCCTACCTCGTACGAACCGTCACACGGCAGGCGCTCAACCGTCTGCGGACCTTGTCGCGCAGCCGCGAGGAGTACGTCGGCGAGTGGCTGCCCGAGCCGCTGCTGACCAGCCCCGACGTCGCCGAGGACATCGAGCTCGCGGAGAACGTGTCGATCGCGATGCTGACTGTGCTCGAAACGCTCGGGCCGACGGAGCGCGCGGTGTTCGTGCTCCGCGAGGTCTTCGAGGTGCCGTACGGCGAGATCGCCGAGGCCGTCGGGAAGTCCGCGGCAGCGGTGCGCCAGATCGCGCGGCGAGCACGCGAGCACGTGGCGGCCCGGCGGCCGCGGGTACCGGTGAGCCGGTCGGAGCAGCAGGCCGTGGTGGAGCGGTTCCTCGCCGCGCTGCGCACCGGCCGGTTGCAGGAACTGCTGGACGTCATGGCACCGGACGTGGTTCTGATCGCCGACGGCGGCGGGCTTGCGGGCGCCGCTCCGGCTCCGATCCACGGGGCCGCAGTGGTGGCGAGCATGCTCGCTCTCCCGGGCCGGGTGGTGTCGGCCGTGTGGCTCAACGGCGCGCCTGCGGGCCGGATCGAGATCGACGGCCGAGTGGCCGCGGTGAGCCTCGTGGTGGAAGACGGGAAAGTCACCCGGATCCACGCGATCGCGAACCCGCGGAAACTGACACGACTCGATGAACCGGCCGAACTCGCCAGGTAGGCCCGCCCGCCGCTGCCTCTGGCGACGTGTGTGTTCCGGACGGTCCGGACCGTCCGGACCACACACGAGCGCACAGTGGTCGGACGTCGAGGCACGTCGACGTGCATCGGCGCAGGTCGAAAGATGTCCGTCGTGCTTGGTATGAGCCGGGTATGAGCTCGGTGTGACCGCGGGCGAGTCCGGTGCGTGCGCGACCGGGGCCGGTCGTGCGCGGCATAGAGTGCCTCGGCAGATCTGGCATGCCGTGGAGGTAGAACGCGATGGGGAATCCACCACAGCTCACCGTGGGGCGACTCCTCACCTCATGGCAACTGGACGTGCCCGCGCTGCTGGTGGTCGTCATCCTGGGCGCGCTGTACGGCTGGGGCGTCCTGCGTCTGAAGCGCCGGGGCGAGCACTGGCCCCTGCCGCGCGTCGGCGCCTTCGCGCTGCTCGGCCTGGGCACCCTCATCGTGGCCACGATGTCCGCCCTGGCGGTGTACGACCACGTGCTGTTCTGGCCGGCCGCCGTCCAGAACGTCCTCCTCGACCTGATCGCACCGCTCGGGCTGGCCCTGGGCGATCCGCTGCGGCTGGCCCTCCGTTCCCTGCCCGAGCGTGCCGCCGGGCGTCTGCAGCGGGCGCTGACCGGACGGCTGGTACGCCTGCTCACCTTCCCGCTGGTCAGCACGGCTCTGGTGCTCGCGACGGAACTGACGGTGTACTTCACGCCGTACTTCGAGACAGCCCTGCGCGACGACTGGCTGCACGAGGTGATGTATCTGCACCTGCTGCTCGCCGGCAGCCTGTTCGTCATGCCGATGCTCACCCGCGAGGCAGCGCTGCCGAGGTGGTGTACCCATCCGGTCCGGGCGGCACTGGTGTTCCTCGACGGGATCATCGACGCCGTACCGGGCATCGTCGTGATGACCCACGGCACGCTCATCGCCGGGGCCTGGTACCTGCGTCACGCGCCGTCCTGGGCGCCGGATGTGCTCCATGACCAGCAGCTGGGCGGTGGCGCGATGATCAGCATCGCCGAGTTGGTGGCGCTGCCCTTCCTCCTCGCGATCCTGGTGCAGTGGGCCCGTACCGAACGCGCCGAGACCGTCGTACTGGACCGCCGTCTGGAGGCGGAGTTGGTCCCGGCGACGCCCGCGCCGGGAGCGGCACAGACATCGGAACTCGTCCGTCCCTGGTGGGAGACCGAGAACAGCGAGGTCGCCCAGCGCATCCGCCACCAACGGCCGGGACGTTGACACACGCGAAGCCGGTCGGCTCCCAGGAGCGCCGTGCGGCAGGATGGGGCCATGAGCGTAGTCAAGATCAACGTACTGACCGTCCCGGCCGAGCAGCGGGAGACGCTGGAGAAGCGCTTCGCCTCGCGTGCCCATGCCGTGGAGAACTCCGACGGATTCGAATGGTTCGAACTCCTCCGGCCCGTCGAAGGCACCGACAGCTACCTCGTGTACACGCGGTGGCGTGACGAGGAGTCCTTCCAGGCCTGGATGGAGGGCCCCATGAAGGCGGCCCACCAGGGCGGTGACGCGGCGAGCGGGGAGCGGCCCAAGCCGGCGGCCAGCGGGTCCACGCTGTGGTCCTTCGAGGTCGTGCAGCAGGCGGCACCGACCGGCGCATAAGCCGACCAGCGCACAACTGGGCGCCGGGCCGGTCGTGGCCGGAAGGCCGTGGCCTGGCGTCGCCCCCGCCGTGCGGCGAGTTCGGGGTTACGGGGCGAGAAGTTCACGGCGTGGGCACGCGGCGGCATCCGGCCGGTGCGTGTCCGCTGGGGCTCGTCGTCCCTCCTGTCGGGTCGCGTACGTCCGTGTCGGCCGTGCCCGCCCCTCGCGGCGGCCGCTCCGCGTGTCAGATGCCGCCGACTCCGTCCGTGTGGGTCCGTTCGTAGTGGCGGGCGACCCGTGCGCGGTTGCCGCAGATGTTGCTGATACACCACTTGCGCCGCTTGTTCTCGGCGAGGAGGAGCATCGAGCAGGCCGGGTTGGCGCAGGCCCCGAGCGTCGCCTCACGGCGAAGGTCGCCCCCTCACCGTGAGGCGTGATGTGCCGACGGGACGGACAGGCTCATTCCTCGCGTTCGTACTCCGCCCGGGCACGTTCGGCGTCGAGATCTTCCTGTGCGGCACGGTAGATGTCACCGGCCAGCTTGCGGGCGGCCTGAGGATCGGAAGTCGAGGAGACCGTCCGGATCCGGTCAGCCCATTTATCCATGTCTTGCGGGGTTTCAGGATTCTTGCTCACACTACTTTTGTACCTTTTTATAGGCTTCTTCGCCTCCCGCGCAGGAGGAAAACGTGCCCATGACCCACGAAGCCGGGTTCCGATCGGCCGAATCACTGAGCGGCATGCTGAGGCGACCGGCTTCGCCGTGCGGCGGCGCCGCACCGGGAGGACGAGATGGCGACTCTGCTCTCCGTCAACGTGGGACGGCCGAAGGACGTGCGCTGGCGCGACAGGACGGTACACACGGGAGCGTGGAAGCATCCCGTCGACGGCCCCCGGATGGTGCGCCGCCTCAATATCGACGGTGACGGCCAGGGTGACCTCCAGGGCCACGGCGGGGAGCAGCGGGCCGTCCTCGTCTATCAGACGCAGTCCTACGCGTACTGGCGCAAGGTCCTCGAGCGCGACGATCTGGAGTTCGGCCAGTTCGGGGAGAACTTCACCGTCGATGGTCTGGCGGACGACGAGGTATGCATCGGCGACCGGTACCGCATCGGCGAAGCCGAGTTCGAGGTCACCCAGCCACGCGTGACCTGCTATCGCGTCGGTATGCGCCTGAACGAACCGCGCATGGCCTCCCTGCTCGTCGCCCACCACCGCCCCGGCTTCTACCTCCGCGTCATCGCCGAGGGCCGGGTCCGGGCCGGAGACCCGATCACCCGGACCCGCACCGGCCCGGGCGCCCTCACCGTCGCCGACACCGACGCCCTGCTCTATCTTCGGGACCCCGACCCGGCCAAATTGCATGCCGCCTTGACCATCGAGGCGCTCAGCCCCGGATGGCAGCAGTCCTTCCAGGAGATGAGCGACCGACCCGACCAGCCGCCCGCACCCGCCGCGCCGGGCTGGAGGGGCTTCAAGCGGCTGCGCGTGACCCAGGTCGTACCGGAGACCCCCACGGTGTCCTCTTTCGTCCTGCGCCCCACCGACTCGCAGACGCTGCCCCCGGCCGCGCCCGGCCAGTACCTGACCGTGCGGATCCCCGAAGAGGGCCGGCCCGGCCTGGTGCGTTCCTATTCACTGTCCTCCGCCCCCGGTGCCGCCGAGTACCGGATCAGCGTCAAACGCGAAGACCGCGGCAAGGTCAGCACCTACCTTCACACCCACGTGAACGCGGGCGACGTCATCGAAGCGGCAGCCCCTCGCGGGACGTTCGTGCTGGCCGATGACCACACGCCCGTGGCACTGTTCTCGGCGGGCATCGGCGTCACGCCTGTTCTGGCGATGCTGCACCAACTGGCCCTCGAACACAGCTCCCGCGCCGTGTGGTGGGTGCACACCGCGCGCGATCCGGGACAGCAACCCTTCGCGGAAGAGGCCCGGCGACTCCTGGCCCGCCTGCCGCACGCCCGCGCCTTCATCTACTACACCGCTCCGGATCTCGAGATCGCCGTGGGGCCGGGCATCACTCACGGGCGCATGACCAGCGACGGAATCCGGGAGCTCGGCATCCCTGCGGATGCGCACGCCTATCTGTGCGGCCCCGAGGGCTTCATGTCGACGGTGACATCCGCGCTCCAGCGGGCGGGGCTGAGCAGTTCGAACATCCACACCGAAGTCTTCGGGGCACTCGCGGCCATCAACCCCGGCATCACCCAGACGGGTTCCGGACCTCCTCACCAGCCACCCGGCCCCCGGGGCACAGGGCCCTTGGTGACCTTCGCCCGCAGCGGTCTGTCCACCGGCTGGTCGGAACGGTACGCGACGCTGCTGGAGCTGGCGGAGGCATGCGAGGTCCCCACGCGCTGGTCCTGCCGTACAGGGGTGTGCCATACCTGCGCCACTCCCCTGCTCACCGGTCAGGTCGAGTACACGACGCAGCCTCTGGAGGATCCCGCCTCGGGTGAAGTGCTGCCGTGTTGCAGCATCCCGACCACTGACGTCCTGCTGGATCTGTGAGCCCCACGGCGGGGGCTCCAGGATTTCGGGGCTGCCGCCTCAGCGAATCTAACCATCAAAGATGACTTGACAGGTTAGGACCTCCATGCTGGACTGCGGCTAACCGTTCAAAGCAACCTTGGAGGTTGACATGAGCAGCGTCGTGCATCACCGCACCGCCACCGTCAACGGCATGGATGTCTTCTACCGAGAGGCCGGAGACCCGCGGTCACCGGCGCTCGTGCTGCTGCACGGCTTCCCGACGAGCTCGCACATGTTCCGGAACCTCATCCCGGCACTCGCCGACACCTACCGCGTCATCGCGCCCGACATGATCGGATTCGGACAGTCGGCCATGCCGACGGTCGACGAGTTCGACTACACCTTCGCCACTCTGACCGATGTGACCGCCGGTCTGCTGGAACAGCTCGGCGTCGACCGGTTCGCGGTCTACGCGCAGGACTACGGGGCGCCCCTCGCCTGGCGGCTCGCCACGCGGTCTCCGCAGCGCATCACCGCGATCATCACGCAGAACGGCAACGGCTACACCGACGGATTCGTCAAGGCGTTCTGGGACGGGCTGTTCGCCTACGCCGAGAACCCGACGCCCGAGAACGAAGCCCCCCTCCGCGGGGCCCTGACCCTCGAACTGACCCGATGGCAATACCTGAA
Organism: Streptomyces sp. NPDC096311; assembly: GCF_044763085.1. Taxonomy (NCBI): domain Bacteria; kingdom Bacillati; phylum Actinomycetota; class Actinomycetes; order Kitasatosporales; family Streptomycetaceae; genus Streptomyces; species Streptomyces sp. NPDC096311. The sequence goes on along the minus strand of NZ_JBIWFN010000015.1, from coordinate 71,998 downwards.
CGGGGTCGCGGATCCGAGCCTCGTCAGCCCGGACGGCTGGACCATCGACCAGGCGCTGCTCGACCGCCCCGGCAACGACGCCATCCAGCTCGCACTGTTCCGGAACTATCCGACCAACGTCGCGCTCTACCCCCAGTTGCAGCAGTACTTCCGCGACAGCCAGGTGCCGCTCCTGGCCGTATGGGGGGCCAACGACGAAATCTTCGGCCCGGACGGAGCCCGCGCCTTCCAACGCGACCTGCCCGACGCCGAGATCCATCTCCTTGAATCCGGGCACTTCGCCCTGGAGAGTCACCTGGAGGAAATCGCCGGGTACATCCGCGACTTCCTCGCACGCGTCACCTCCTGAGACGCACGGCCCGCGTGTCCCCGCCGTCGCTAACAGCCCTTCGCCGTACGGCACATTGCGGAGGTCGGCGAACGGAACGCGGAGCCGGAGACCACCGGGTCGAAGTGGCGGCGGGGCGCCGCCCTCGCGGGGCAGCGATTTAGCCGACTTCGCCCCGGTGTGGGTGAGCGGCATGAGGACGAAAACGCGCGGCGCCACGTCGGGGCAGACAGGGGGGCGACGGCCCCCTCGACGGATCGCGTGTTGCGGTTGGGCCACTTCGGCAACCCCCTTCACAGGAGCCACACATGCCGTGCGAGGATGCGGCTCCCGGTATCGAGTACCGGCGTAGAGGGGAACATCATTGAGATCAAGGAAACTGAGCCGTAAGCGGCGACGGGCGACCATAGTCACGGCAGCGGCCGCCTCGGTCGTCGCCGGCGCCGCGCTGCTGCCCAACTGGACCGCGGGCGCGTCGACTGTCGCCGACCCTGCCGTGGATCCGTCGACCAAAGCCACCTTCCAACGGCTGGCGGACGCGGTCTTCACCGACCGTACGGACGCCCTGGTGGACAGCGGCAAGACCAGTCGGAACACGTCACTGTCGTCGCGGTTCTCCGGCGACGTGCGGGTGTCCTCCACGCTTTCGAGCGAGGAGAAGTCCGCGCTGTCGCAACTGCGGGGCCGCAAATCGCGTCTGGAGTCGCTCGGCGAGAAGTACAGCTCGGCCAACACGAGCGTCTCGCTGGACCGTACGCGGCTGAAGGGCCGTCACGCCACGGTCAACGTCACCGAGACGACGACGCTGACCTACGAGAAGGTCAAGGGCAACGAGCCCAAGACCACCGGCTTCCAGGCGCACCACGAGCTGACGTTCAAGGCCGATCGCAAGGGCGACTGGCAGTTGACCGGCATCCGTGACACCGACGACGGCGTCGCGGTCAACCAGGTCGCCGCCACCACGTTCGTCGCCGCGCCGAAGACGGCTGCCGACGACGCTCCGCCCACGGCGACCCGCTCCGTCACCACGTTGCCCGCGCCGGCCAAGCCGAAGAACTTCTCGGCCTCCGGCTACGACTACAAGGCGATGGCGGCGTACGCGGCCAAGTACTGGAACAACTACAACTCGGCCTACCCGAACTTCAACGGGCAGGGTGCCGGCGGCGACTGCACCAACTTCGTCAGCCAGTCCCTGAAAGCAGGCGGCTGGAAGCACGTCCCCGGCTACACGGACGACTTCCACAAGTGGTTCGGCAACTCCGACATCCAGTCGGACTCGTTCGTCGGCGTCAACGAGTTCTCGTGGTTCGCCCTGTCCTCCAAGCGGGTCACCAGCCTCGCCAACGTCTACCAGTTGGACGTGGGTGACGTCCTGCAGATGGACTTCAACAAGGACGGGTCCAAGGACCACAGCATGATCGTCACCTACCGCAGCCCGCAGGGCGTGCCGTACGTGACGTACCACTCCACCAACACCTACAACAGGTCGGTGGCGAGCATCATCGCGTCGTACCCGAACGCGGCGTACTACGCCTACCGCACCTGAGCGGTCCCTTTCCGGGGCGGGAGCCGGTCCGAGTGTCCGGCTCCCGCCCCTTCCGGGACTACCTTGTGACGGTGACTTTCGGCCACTCCCGATCACTCACGGGAACAGTGCGATCCCGACGAGGATCAGCAGGATGATGCCGGCGACGAGCGCAACGGTCGCCCACGTCCCCCGCCGCTTCAGCGGCGTCGAGGGCGCTCCTCCACGGGGCCGGTCCTCCGGCAGTGCGGCGTCGGCCGGGCGCCCGCTCCTGTAGAACTCTTCGTCGGTCGGATAGACGTTGCGCGGATCATCGAGAGCGCGCGGATCGATCTCGTGTGGACTGGTCATGAGCACTCCTTGCGCGGCGCTCATCAGGGCCGGGGTTCCCGGCGGACGCCAGGGCCTGCGCCAGAGGCGATGGCTCCCATTTCCCAGGCGCGCAGCCCTTCAGGAAGACGCCGCACAGGCAATCCGCCCTGCTCACCGCGCACCATCTGATCGTATACCCGAGCAGGGCCGTCCATGAGGTCCAGCGGAAGCACGGGGGGCTGGGGCCGCCGGGCCGCGGTCGTCAGCGAGCACGCTACCGACCATGGTCGGGTCCCCGGCGTGTTCCAGGAGATGGGTGAGGTAGGTGCCGGTGCCGTTGATCGCTGGCGAGCGGACATGGAGGCCTGGGCCCCGCACCTGGACGCGCAGGGCGTGGCCGGCCAGGTCCGCTACCCCCGGAAGGGTTTCGGTCACAGGTCGAGGACCGCCCGGAGTGCGTTGTCGATGAGCGCTTGCTGCTCGGGCCCGATGGTGCCGAGCAGGGTGGCCGTCTCGAAACGCGCCGCGGAAAGCTGGAGGAGATTGACGGCGACGACCGAGGCGTCGACCGGGGTGGTCAGGCGCACGCTCATCGCCGTGTCGGGGTGCACTGCCGGGGCGTGCAGCACGAGGGCGACCACGGCGCCGTACGCATCGGCCAGCCCGTCAAGGCTGACGACGAGGACCGTGCGGTTTCCCTTGCCGGTGTCGACGTCCCAGACATCGCCCTTCTGGATCGTCACAGGGCGTCGCCCTCGCCGCCCAGATCGAGGGGCTCGATCCGGGCGAGCCGACGGGCGGCGTCCAGCGTCATCTGCCGACGCACGGCTCGCAGGATGTAGTCGTTCAGGGAGGGGGCGCCGGCTGCGGCGTCGCGCAGCGCCTTGTCCATGGCGTCGGGAATCCGCAGAGTGATGGCAGTCATGACACCAAATGTAGTGGCATCACTGCCGTCATGCGACGGCGGGTCGGGATTGCGGGCTTTCGCGCTGGAGGTCGCGTCCGTACCGCAGGTCCGTGCGGGCCCACGGAATCCGATGGTGCGAAGCGGCTGGCACAACGGCGGTCGCAGCACACGCGAAGGCGTCGCGGCGTACATCCGCCACTGCCGGGAACAGTGGGACACCGCCGGACCACTCCGCGCCTTCGGTATCCGGTCGGGCGCCGGCGAGGCATTCGCGGGGACGATCGACCTGCGTTTCGAGGGGGAGGATGTGGCTCCCGGCCAGGGTTCATCCCCGACCAGCAGATACGCACGAAGGACGACACACGGTACGCCCGATACACCCGGGACCTGCGGGTCGGTACCCGGTGACGAGTCGCTGACCGGTTGGGCTCACGGAGCAGCGGCGACCACTTCCATGGCGTTGCCATCGGGATCCTGGAGGCCGGCGATGCGCACTCCGGGACCCACGTCCATGGGACCGTGCTGCACATGTCCGCCGTGGGCCACACTGCGTTCGATGATCCCGTCGAGATCCTCGGCGTACATGGTCAGATAGCGCACGCCGGTCAAGTGAAAGAAAGCCTCGGCCGGTTCGGCGGAGGCAGGCCGCCGCGAAGGAACCATCACCTTGATCCGTGTGCCGGGTGCCTCGAGCCGGTGTACGACTCCAGAGCCAGATCTGACCGCCGGGAGCCGTTCCAGTTCGAAAACGGCGGCAAAGAACTCCACCAAGGCTTCGTCGGCGCTGACCAGCCCGACTTCGACCCGCTGCAAGGTCACGGCACCCCCGGGTAGCTGCCCACATCGGTCGTTCTGCATCTGACCGTACAGGTGAGAGAATTGCGCTCCACTATACGAGAATTAGATTATCGGCGCGAGTGCGGTGACGTGGCCTCGTCCCGTCACTGAAGACCGCCCCGGCCTTGTCTTGACTGCCGTTGCTCGACGTACTCGAGGTACTGCCGCGCGACCTTGTCAGGAGTGGGTCGGTCGGTCTGTCGATGCCGCCCGCGGTCTCCTGACTCCACTGGCCGACCAGCCCCACCCGTCCTGAACCCGCTGCGTGCGAGGATCAGGTCCTGGCTAGAACGGGCGAGCGTAGGGGCGGTTGCTCACGCGGTCGTGGATCCCGCGCAGCCACGGCTGACGGACGGCGGGCAGTCGCGCCAGCGTGTGGAGGAATACTCTCGTGTCAGGCCGGAACGGCCCCCATGGATGCATCGGCAGCGGATCATCACGGAAGACACCCTCGGGCATTCCGCCTGTCGCGGGTACGGGCAACCGGTCGTGCGGGTAGGCCAGATGCATCCACACGTCGGCAGTCAATGGCACGGTGTCCACGATGGCTGACGGTTGCCACGACGCCCCCGTCTGCGGGTGTCGAGGCACAAGGGCGATGTCGGAGACGGGTTCAGGATCAGGCAGCCCTGGGCCGGCCAGGACCACGTTCCTCACCGGCGGTCCCGGCGGCAGCAGCGCGTCGAGCGCGCGGCCGAAAGTGTCGGCGAGGAGGCCGTGCGGGACGGCCACGGGCCTGCCCGTCGAGGCCGCCAACAGGTGGGCCAGCGCAGCCCCGACCGCCGCCTCCCACCGTGGGCTCCACACTCCGGGCGGTTCGACCGGCGGCGTGCCTTGGCCATCCTCGACCAGCGTCTCCCAGTCGACCGTCCGGTGCACGGGACGTTCGTCGGGGAGTCGATCCACGGCCCGCGGGTCGAGCCACAACGCCTGCCAATAGGAACAGTCGTCGATGCGGGTGGCCACGGCCCGCCCGCATTGCGCGCAGGCCAGGTTGGGGCCGTCCCTCCCGTCCAGCCCCATGCAGTAGCCGTCGCATCGCCCGGGGATCAGGACGGTGCCGCGGGTGTCACCCGGCGCGACGACGATCGCTCCCGGCGCACCGAAGGACAGGGCGGGAACCGGCGCGAACACGCCCCGGGCTTCCGCTTCGTCCGCCCCGATCTCACTCCACTGCCGCCATGGCGGTCCGGAGGGTTCCGGGTCCACGGCATATGTGCCTGGTTCCATGAGCGCGGGCAGCAGTTCGTGCCCGTACTTGTGGTGGGTGTGGACGGGAAGCGCCACCTGCGACAAGTGGGCGGTCAGCGCGGCGCGGCACGACGCACACACGAACACGGCCATGCGTCCTCCCCCGCCCTTCACCCCGGATTGTCCCTGCTCGGCGATCGAGATCCAACACCTTTTGTTCACGGCCACGATCATCGGTAGCGGCTCACCGCCGTTCACCGCGGTTCACCGTTGGAGTCATGTCCCTCTCGGGAATGGCCCGTGCAGTACGGTCGGCCCCCGACACTCTCGGGAGCGGGCTTGATCGGGGAGGTGCAGCATGGACGGCGGACCGGCCACGATCGGACTGACGTCGATGAACGTCTGCTGCGGGTTTTCGTCGACGTTGCCTCCGCCGAAGGAACGTGCGGTCGAGTTCTGCCGGAGAATCGAGGACTCAGGTGTCGACGTGGTCAACTTCCAGGAGGTCTGGACGGCCGCGCTGTTCAGAACCATCCGCATGCAGCTGCCGTCCTATCCCTTCGTCGCCCGCGCCACCGGAATGGCCGGTCAGCCGGCCGGGGGCCTGGCCTCCTTTTCGCGGCTGCCGTTGCGGTCGGTGTCGTACGAGTCGTTCCGTGGTTCCCAGCCCGAGAAATCCGGCCCGCTGTTCCGCGGATCCAGCGCCCTGTGGGGGCGTCTACAGGGCGTGCTGACCTTCGAGTTGGCGGGACGCCGCACGCTGGTGGGCAACGTCCACCTCACCGCGAACAAGGACGGCGACTGGTCGGTGGACAACCGCCACCACCGCTTCCAGCGGAGGCAGTTGGCCATGTTCCATCAGGCCCTGCAGAAAGCTCGCCGGGGCGATACGGAACTGGTGATCGTCGGCGGTGATCTGAACATCCCGGACAGCAGCCCCCTTTACGCACGGGTGGTGGACGGAGGAGCGTGGCGGGACCCGTTCCGCGCGGTCGGTCGCCCCACGTTCCATACCGAGCTGCTGCCGCCGGGCGCCTCGGCGCACCGCGTCGACTATCTACTGGTCGCGGGCGATGCCGAACAGTACCCGGTGACCGAACCCCGCGTGCTGTTCACGGACCCGGTACAGCTCGGCGGTGGGACAAGGTCGTTCCTCTCCGACCATGCGGCGCTGTCCGCGCGCATCACCCTCCCGACCGCACCGACGGCGTCGTAGTGCCGCGTACGGGGATCCGTGCGGTCGAGCTGCGGCCCCGCATAAGTGACGGCTGGTGAGCGACAGCGACTACTGCACCGCATACGCGCCACGACATCCGCTCGCGGTGCCCGTACTGCCCGTGTGCCTCGCGGTAGTGCTGTACCCGGTGTGGCTCGCGACGGTCGCCGTAGCCGTCATGGCAACCCTGGCACCACAACCGCACGCCGCTCAGACCTGCGGTCCCTGCCGCGGGCTGATGGCGGATCAGAGGAGCCGACGCCGGCACAGGCCGAGTGGGGAGCGGTCAGCGTGAACGTTCCATGCGCCGTGGGAGCGCCGCGCGCCGTGGCGAGGAGCCGCGTGGACCCGCCTCTTCCGCCAGGTACCGATCGAACGCCTCGCGGGCGTCGGGGACGAACGTCGTGTCGTACATCGCAGCGCGCAGCTCTACCGGGGTGAGCCAGTCGTGCCAGGCGACTTCCGAGGCATCCGGTACAACCGGCTGGTTGAGGACCGCCTCGTGCAGGCCGAGCCAGTACGGACTGATGACACCCCGGCACAGGTACTTGAAGAGGAACCGCGTCGGGGTGTGGACCCCGAGTTCTTCGGCGAGTTCGCGAGAGGCTGCTGCCGGGTAGGTCTCGCCCACGCCCACGGCACCACCGACCAGCCAGTTGTACTGGCCTGGGAAGCGGGAAACGTGATCGGGGCGCCGGTGGACGAGGATCCGACCGTCAGGGTCGCGGCAGACCGTGGTGGCAACCCGGTGCAGCCACCTTCGACGGATGGCCTCGCCTCGATCCACCACTCCCACGGTGTGGTCCTGCTCGTCCACGCGCTCCACCATCTCCCCCACGGCGGACACGCTGCCACACGACCACTGGGCTGACGACACGCTCAGCGCAACGGCCGGCCTGGTGGGTGGATCAAGCCCCGAAATCACCTCCTCAGACGCCGATCGCCCCATCGATGCGTTCACGGAGGAGATCGGCGTGTCCGTTGTGACGGGCGTATTCCTCGATCATGTGGATGAGCACCCAGCGCAGCGACACCGTCCCACGCCATGCATCCTCGCCCGCGATGTCGAGGTGGGGCGCTTCCCCGGTGAAGGCGTCGGCGAACGCGACCTCGGCGCGCCATGCCTGCCACGCTTCGGTCACAAGGTCGGGATCGGGAACCGCGCCGTCGAAGTCACCGTCTGGTTCCACCGGCGACGAGAAGCGTGGTGGCTCGTCCTGACCGGCGAGAACCTGACGGAACCATCGGCGCTCCACGTCGGCGAGATGGCGTACGAGTCCGAGCAGCGAGAGCGTGGAGGGCTCGACGGAGCGTCGGGCCAACTCCCTCTCCAGACCAGCGCACTTCAGCTCCAGTGTCGTCCGCTGGGCCCGGAGGAATCCGATGAGCATGGCTCGCTCTTCGCCGGTCGAGGGAGCATCGAGCCGGGGATCGTCGTCGTCTCCGACGAACATGGCGGCCCGCCTGCGTGGATTGGTCGTCCTCATGCTGTCTCTCCTTCAGGGTCCGTCGCTGGGAGGGAGCACGCGTTACTCCGTGCGAGTGGTGCATCCTCCGACAGCGTCGTAGCGTCGATAGAGGAGCCGACCGCCGCAAAAAGGGGCGGACCGGGCGCCGGGCCTGCTGGTCGAAAGAGATTGCGACTGGGAGCGAACATGCCAAGACGCACAGTGAGGGCAGCGGTGACGTTCTGTGCCGCTGTGTCGCTCGCAGCAATCACGGGAACAGCCTCCTCCGACCCGTCTCCGTCACCGGCGTCCACGCCCACCGTGCAGTCGGCGGCGGGACGGCCCGTGATGGTCGACTGCTTCTGGCACGCGCAGGTGCGCCCCACCGATTTCATTCTCGCGTGCGGTGACGGCAACAGCCGCCTCACCTCGCTCCGCTGGTCTCAGTGGCACCAGGACTCCGCGGTGGCCGAGGGCTTCAACGTGGTGAACGACTGCAGGCCGAACTGCGCCGGGGGCACATTCCATTCGTACCCGGTGATCGTGCGGCTCAACGCCCCGCAGCCTTGGAAGAAGCACCCTGATCTGTCGCACTACACCCAGCTGAGCCTCGTCTACACCAAGGGGAAGCCGGACGGATTCGGGCAATGGCTCGACCTTCCCCTGTGGAACTGACTTCCGAGATCAAGGCGCGTTCCGGCTCAGTGGGGCGGCGTCAGTCGCGGCCGGCTTCCCGCGCCACACGCTCCAGTCGGCTTCGATGGCTCTCCCACCATGACCGATCGCCCGAGGGCATGGCGTCGTTCCCTTCCCACATCCCGGCAGCCCCGTCGATGGACTCCCGGAGAATGTCGGCGTGGCCCGCGTGCCGGTGGGTGTCGGCGATCACGCGCACCAGGACCTGGTGCAGCGTCACCTCTCTTCGGTCCTCGGGCCACCACGCCACACGACCGATCGCGTCGAGCGCGAAGGTCTCGATCGTGGTGTCCGAGTGCTTCCAGGCCTGGCGGTAGAGTCCGACGATCTGTTCGCCCGACTCATCGGCGTCGGCCCACATGTCCGCGTTGAGCTCGGCGTCGGCCGTGAACCAGAGCGGCGGCTCTTCGAAGAACGGCCGCTCGAAGGTGTCGCCGAAGTACCCCAGCTCCACTCCGGTGACGTGCTTGACCAGCCCCAACAGATTCGTTCCGGTCGGCGTCAGCGGACGGCGGACGTCGTACTCCGACAGCCCGTCGAGCTTCCAGAGCAGGGCGTCGCGGGCGGCTTGCAGGGAGCGGAGAAGATCCGCCTTCGCATTCGACTCGATCATGTCCCACAGTCTCGCAGCCACCACTGACAGTCCCATGGGCCCGGAACCCGGTGACGGGACCGTCGTCATGGCGGCGGTCCCGTCGGTGGAGCGTCGGGGTGGCGTCAGCGCACCGGCAGGATCGCGGTGTGCTCGACGCGTACGGCGTCCAGGGACCGGGGGTCGAGGCCGAGCAGTCGCAGGATCGTCGGGGCGATCTGCGTGGTCTCGACCGGGCCGCTGACGCGCACGCCGTGCGGGGTGGCGGCGCCCGAGACGACGAGCGGGACGTCGAGGTCGTCGGCGTGGGCTCCGCCGTGCTCGGCGATCTTGCTCTTGCCGCCGGTGTAGACGACGCCGTACTGGGCGATGCCGAACAGGTCCGGCACGCGCGAGTCGCCCGCGTCGACGTGGAAGTACCGCGCGGCCTCCGCACCGGCGTACAAGTTCTTCAGGCCGCTCGCGGTGAAGGGTTTGGCCTGGCCGGCGATGTCGTTGCCGGTGCCGGACTGGGCGAGCAGGTACGCCTTGGCGAAGGCGGTGGCGGCCTGCGAGCGGTCGTTGAGCCAGATGAGCATGGCGTCGTCGTCCACGAAGTGGGCGACCAGGTCACCGGCGCCCGGGTGGGCCTTCTTCCATGCGGCGTTGAGGCCGTCGAGCAGGGGGCCGTCGTCGATACGGGTCAGGGCCTTGGGGTCGGTCGGTGACTGGCCGTGCTTGGAGGAGAGGATGACAGTCGTGTTGCCGTCCAGGTGCTGCTTGCGCAGTTCGGTGAGGAACGCTCCGACCTCCTGGTCCACGAAGGCCAGGTTCTTGGCCAGCAGCGGACCGGGGACACCCTTCGCCGCGTAGCCGCCCGTCAGCCCCTCGGAGGCGGGCAGCTTCTGGGCGGTCGAGACGGACTGGAAGTTCATGCCGAAGACCGCCGGGGTGCCGGTCCTGTGGGTGCGGCCGTGGTCGTAGCCGTCGATCTCGTTGAGGACGGCCTTCACCTTGTATCCGTCGTACTGCTCCGTCGCCGCGTTGTCCTTCGTCCAGTCCGTGCCTGCCGGGTAGCCGATCGCCTGGCTGTTGATCTCGGGGGCGAAAAGGTCTTGGACGCCGTTGCCGGAGGGGCCGTTGAGGATCTCGTAGGCGACATGCTTGTCGGACCAGGCGGTCCGCAGCCCGGCCTTTCTGACCACGTTGAAGACCGTGTTCACCTTCAGATACGCGTGCGGGTACACCGGCTTGCAGGTCTTGGGGTCGACCGGCAGCTTCGACGGGTCGATGAGGCCGCGGGCGGCACCCGTCATCTTGAGGATGCTGTCGGGCAGGCCTGCGAGCCCCTGGCCGGCGTCGATGGAGTCCTTGTTGCGGTCGAGGTCCTCGGTGAAGTCGACCTCGGCGCCGGGCTTGGCACCCGCGCAGTGGGTCGTTCCGGCCGGGAGGAGTGCGGAGCTGTAGCCGTCGTCGTAGTAGATGCCCGTGGTGCCAGGGTTCCCGCCGGTGAGCTGGCCGACCAGGCCGGGGAACGAGTCGGAGGGGTCGGTGGTCCTCGCGTGCGTGTACTCGACCCCACCGGTGGCGAGCCGCGCGAGCGCGGACCTCGGGTGACGTGCGACGTACCAGGCCAGGTCGGCCTGGTGCAGGCCGTCGATCGACAACAGCAGGACATGGCGCGCGACATGCGCGGGCGAGTGCGCGGAGGTGGATGTGGCGTCGGGTGTGGCGGCGGTCGCGGTGGCGGTGAGGCCGCCGACGGCTGCGAGCGCGGCGACGGCCGCGGTGACGGGACGGGCGGGACGTCGGAACACGGGTCGTTCTCCTCTGATCTGACAGTGCGGAGCATGTGAAACCTGCGAACCATGCACCGACATAGGAGCCGCGCAACATGTACGGAAGCGGACTCGCGTGTCCCGTCATGCCCAAGAAACGCCACTGCGCGCGCAAAGGCTGCCTGGCACCCGAGTTCCCGTGGGATCCCGCGAGTTCCGCTCAGGCGGCGGCGTCGGCTCCCAGGGCGCGCTCCATGCAGACCAACTGCTCCCGCTCGTCCCATGACTCGGCCACGGTGAAACCGAGCCTTTCGTAGAGGGCGATGGCTCCCGACCGCCACTTCCACACCGACAGCCGCACCGTGCTGACTCCGCTTTCCCTGGCGTGCGCCAGAGCCGCTCCGACCAGATCGGACGCGATGCCGCGGCCCCGGAAGGCCGGGTCCGTCCAGAGCCTCTTGACCTCCGACCGCCCGGCGACAGGGGCGGTCACCACCAGGCAGCCCACCGCGGTCTCCCCGCTCACCGCCACCAGCACGACATCGTCGACGAACGCGGCCCGCGGGCCCAGGACTTCCGCGCGGTAGCGGTCCGGCAGCCCGTTGACATCGGTAACGGCCTCGCCCTTCTCGGCCTGGGTCTGCAGATGGTAGTCCGCCAACAATGCGGCCAACCCCTCGTCGACGGGACCGTCCTGACCTGGCCTACGGACGACGACCGTCTCGCTTTGATCAGTCATGACCCCAGCATCACACGACCACGGTCGGGCACCCCGCGGTCTGTGGGAGCCCCGCACATCCGTCAGGCGCCCGCGCCGGCCGCGATGTCCAACGCCGCGACGTAGCCGAAGGTCATCGCCGGGCCGATCGTCGAACCCGCTCCCGCGTAGCTGTGGCCCATAACGGCCGCGCTGGCGTTTCCGGCGGCGTACAGGCCCGGGATGACGGATCCGTCCGGCCGCAGTACCCGCGCCCGGGCGTCCGTTCGCAGGCCGCCCTTCGTGCCCAGATCACCCGGAACGATCTTGAAGGCGTAGAAGGGGGCGAGCCACAGAGGCGCCAGGCAGGAGTTGGGGAGGATCGCGGGGTCGGTGTAGTAGTGGTCGTAGGCGCTGTCGCCGCGGTGGAAGTCGGTGTCGTTGCCGTTCAGGGCAAGGCTGTTGAAGCGGTTGACGCTGCTGCGGAGCGCGGCGGCGGGCATGCCGATCTGTGCCGCAAGGGCGTCGAGGGTCCACGCCTTGTGGGCGGCGCCGGACGTGTACCACGTGTCGGGGAACGTGAAGGTGGGCAGCACGTCCTTGAAGAGGTAGCGGTTGCGGTAGTTCTGGTCGACGATCAGCCACGCCGGGATGTCGGGCGCGCCGCTGTCACGGTCGTACATGATGTGCACGACGTCGCTGTAGGGGGCCGCTTCGTTGACGAAGCGCGCGCCGGCCGCGTTGACGAGGAGCCCGCCGGGCAGGGTGCGTTCGGCGAGGCAGAAATACGGCTGGTCGGGCAGCGGGATCGCCGGGCCCCACCATGCGTCGTCCATCAGGTCGAGCGCCGCGCCGGCCCGCTGCCCCGCCTGGATGCCGTCGCCGGTGTTCTCCTTGGCGCCGACCGTCCACTCGGTGCCGATGGGCTGTCGCTGGTACTGGTCGCGCATGGCCGCGTTGTGCTCGAAGCCGCCGGATCCGACGATCACCCCGTGCCGGGCTCTGATGAGGCCCGGGGTGCCGTTCCTGGTGACCACGGCTCCCGTGGCGGTTCCGTTCTCCAGGTACAGGTCGGAGAGCGGGGTGTTCAGCCACACCGGAACCTGGGCCGCGAGCAGTCCGGCACGCAGACCTGCCGCCAGCGACTGGCCCATGGTGAGGGGCTTCTGGCCGAGGAGGGCCGCCTGAGTGCCGCGGGCCAGGCAGGTGGCGGCGACGGCGGCACCCTTCGCGCTGACCGCGGCGAGCGTGAGCCACTTGTAGTCGGAGCTGAAGACGACCATGCCGGTCGGTACGGTCATGTACGACGGGTTCAGATGGGCGAGTTCGGCACCGAGGATGTTGCCGTCGAGCTGGTCGGGTTCGATGGAGCGGCCACCGGGCAGTCCGCCGGGGAGTTCGGGGTAGTAGTCGCTGTACCCCTCCATCCAGCGGAAACGGAGCGGGCTGTTCGCCATGACGAAGGAGATCATGGCGGGGCCGCTGCCGAGGAAGGCCTGCCGGCGTGCGGCGGAGACGTCGGGACCGACCACCGCCGCGAGGTAGGTGGCGGCCTTCGCCGGGGTGTCCGGTACCCCCGCGGCGAGGATCACCGGGTTGTTCGGGATCCAGACGCCCGCGCCGGAACGCGCCGCCGAACCCCCGAACGTGGGCGCCTTCTCGACGACGACGCAGCTCAGCCCCTGTTTCGCAGCCGTCAGCGCGGCGGTCATCCCCGCCGCTCCGGAGCCGATCACCACCACGTCGTACGTGCCGAGGAGAGGCAGGTCGGCCGCGTCCGCGGCACCTGGCAGACCGGCCGCGAGCGCGAGCCCGGCTCCCGTCGCCGCACCGAGCACCCGGCGACGCGACGGGCCTGGACCGGAGGATGCGGTGGAGTCCGCAGAGGAGGCTTCGGTACGTCTCACGGGGTCCGCGTTCGTGGACATGGCAGGGCGCTCCAGCCGGGCGAAGGAATGGGCGAGCGTGCTGTGCCCCGGGAAGCAACGGGTCTTCTGCATCCCGGTTCTGATGCGGAGTCAGGAATGTCGCGCGGTGGTCTTGTGAAGTCAAGGGCTGCGCAGGGCGGTCGGCGGCCACTGCGTCGGTCACGGCACGTAGGCGAGCGCAACCCTGTCCGCCGTCTGGCCAATACGTGGGGGGCGGCACATTTGATGCCGCCCCCCACCATCCGCTGCCGCAGTCACCTTGTTCACCCACCCCCTTCCACAGGACGAAGGGGTCGTACCAGGTCAGGTGCCTGATCCTCAGTGAGGATCAGGCCCTCAATCTGGGAGAAGATCTTGGTCGGCCTCTCCCAGGGGTACTCGCGGGGGCTGCCCACCGCGAGGCAGCCAATCGTTCTTGGACCTGCACGTTCGCGAATCTGGCCCACGGATCGCCGTGAACACCATGCGAGGTCTCCTTGGGGCTGCGCCTGAGGCGGGGACGGTGCCGTCGGTGGTGCGGACGATCCCTCGTACTCAGGGAAGACCCGCTCCAGGCGATCGGCGATGGCACGTACGGATTCGGCGCGAAATCGACTGCGCTCCGACAGCAGAACTGGCTCATGCTCCCCCAGTAGCCGGATCCTGCCGAACCCAGCATCGACGCGGTGCCCCGCGAAAACCATGAGGGGTTGGAGGAGGACCGGGGACATCCCCAAGGAAGCAACCGCCGACTCGGCCACCTTCGTCACGGCCAGGAGCTTGGCCGCATGCTCATCGCGGGTCTCGCCGCCGGCGATGGGCAGGGCAGGTGCACGGCCGACAAGATCATCCCCGCCGATCAACTTCAGGCATACCCGCGGTCATCGGACACACGGCGTTGAAACTGGTGCACCGTCGATGGACCACCCGCCACGGGGGAGGCTGCCCCGCTGCGGCCGATCAGGGATTCCGTGGTGAAAGCGGAGCCTGACCGCTGGCCTCCACACACATGTAACGGCTACCCCGCACGGACGGGACTCGCCGTCGCGCGACAACCATTTGTCATGTCCCTTACTTGGCGGCAAGGTAGTGCCCCCGTGGCGCTCAGGATGTCGCGGGGACGCCGGACCGTCATGGGGCGGCCCGGTCACAAGGAGGGGATTCCGTGCCGGTTCTTCATGACCCCCGGCGCACACTCATGCGTGCCCCAGCACGCGGCCGGGCACGCCGACGTCTGTCATCCGCCGTACTCGTCCTGTTGCTGGGGCTGTTAGGCGCACTGGTGGTGCCCGCCACCGCGTCCGCCGATCCTGGTGACCCGAATCCGAACATGATCGACTGGACCGTCGTCGACTCCTTCCGGGGGACGGCGGGCAACGACATCCCGTTGCGTGAGGGACAGAGCGACTGCAAGACGCCTCAGTGCAACCCACCCGTGGACGGCTTCGGCAGGCGGCACATCCTGGAACACGGGGTGGTGCCTGACCACGACGACATCCAGGAGACCGTCGGCACCGAGGGCTTTTGCGTGCCCGCCCCGGACAACCGGGTGATCTGTACGAACACGGACGCCAGCCTCGTCGTCGTGTACGTCACCCACAACGATCCGCGCTCGGGCGACGGCAGGCCGTTCGGGATCATCACCGCCTACTACTTCCTGCCCTGCTTCCAGGCCGCCGACTGCACGGGTCCCGAACAGCCCCACAAGGTGGACACGGCCCTCACCTACACCGGTGGCGGCACAGCGGTGAACGGATCCCCGGTCAGCCTCTCGGCCAAGCTCACCAATGACTTCGGGACGCCGGTCGAGGGGCGGGCCGTGCGGTTGTCCCTGGGTACGGGAGCCACGCAGCAGACGTGCACCAACACCACCACAGCGTCGGGCACGGCCACTTGCACCATCGCCTCGGTCGACCAGCCGCAGGGGGCGTCGAACGCGGTGCCCGTGACCGCCACCTTCGGCGGCGACGACGACTACAACCCGTCCAGCACATCCGCCGAACTGGGCCTGACCTCACCGACCACACTCGACTACACCGGCGTGACGCACCTCGCCAACGGCACTCCGGCCCAGCTGGCCGCCAAGCTCACCGACTTCCAGGGAGACGCGGTGCCTGGGCGCAGCGTGCGCTTCGTCCTCGGTACCGGTGGAGACCAACAGACGTGCAGTGGAACGACGAGCGCCACGGGGACCGCCACCTGCACGGTCGCGTCGGTGGACCAGCCGCTGAACGACTCCGCCATCGTCCCGCTGCGAGCGGCCTTCGCAGGTGACGCCGGCTACCTGGCCTCCGAGACCTCCGCACAGCTGAAGCTCCAGTACGCGACGGGCCGCGCCTACAGCCTCTCGGCGCACGTCGCTCTCATCGGCGTACCGCTCCTGGAGATCGAGCCGCAGCCCGACACCGGAACCGTCCGTACGGCGAACGCGAGCGCAACCGACACCCCATGCTCGGCCGAGTACAGTTCGCTCCTGCTGTCGGTGCAGAAGCTGTGCCCCAAGGTCACCACGACGCTCGCCCCCGGCAAGGTCACGGCGACCTCGACGGTGACGCAGGCCCGCATCGGACTACCCGGTGTGCCGGTCATCGAGGTGTCCGGGCTCACCGCGACCTCCCACAGCGAATGCGGCAAGGCCACGGGCAGCACCACGCTCACCCTGAAGATCGCGGGAGTTCCGGTTACGCTGTCGGGTGATCCGAACACGGAGATCCCGCTCGTCGGAGGTGGCCGGCTCATCGTGAACGAACAACTGCTCTCGACCGGCGCCGACTCCGGCCTCAAGGTCAACGGCGTCCACCTCGTCCTTCCCGCCGGCGGCGGTGAGGTCGTCCTGGCCTCCACCGACAGCGCGATGCACAACTGCGGTGACTGACCACCACGCCGACTGGGGCGGGCCGCAGGAATACACGGACATGTTCCTGCGGTCCGCCCGCCAGGCTGTACTGGATCTCTGCGACCGACGGGGCGGCGAGTTCGAGTCACTCACCGGCGAAGCCGTGTCCGATGCCGCAGACAACGTGGTCGTCGCCACCGCGGTAGTGCTCTTCCGTGGCCGTCGCTGCGTCTTCCGCCGCGGGATCTGGCCGCCGAACCACCCCGCCACCACGCAAGCCGCCATCTACGCGACCGTCCTGGAGGAGCGGCTGCTGACCCGGGTCCAACCCCGCCTCGGCGACGACGCGTCGCCGGTCGACCTCTGAGAGCACGCACTGACGCGTGTCGGCTCAGGCCGGCCCTGAGCCGCTCACGCATGCCTGGGGTCATGACCGATCTCCTCTGCGCGAGCAATGCGGAGGCGGCGGTGCACCACGCCCCATGCGGCCGCTGACAGCGCACCGCATCGTGCACATGCGCCAACCCCCCGCTGTACCAGCCGAGACCAGCGCTCCGACCTGTACAGATGCCACCCACGGCAGGTACGCAACTTGACCGACCCTCATTCAGGGAAACCCCACCCGTCGGGCCGGCCTCCTGCCGGTTCCCGCCGCGGCATGAACCGACCGGCCGTCCACCACGTTGTGGGATGGCCCGCCATACTGGGGGCGGCGGGGAAGGAGAGGGCAGATGGATCTGTGATCCCACAGCACGCGGAAAACAACCAGACCGGCGACCACGACCTCGACCCGTACAGCGCATACGACCAGTACGGGAAATACGACGTCCTGGTGATCGGCGGCACCGGCGTGGACACCATCGTCCGCGTCGACTCCCTGCCGGTCCCGCTCGCCGACTCCGTCCATGTCGGCCCGATCGAGGAGTGGCCCGGTCACACCGGAGGGAACGTCGCCCTCGGCACACGGGCGCTGGGCCTCAAGGTCGGGTTGCTCGACTGCATCGGTGACGACTGGATCGGCGCACAGGTGCGCGAGCGGATGTCCCAGGGTGGTGTCGAGTTCCTCCCGCTGATCTCCCCCGCCGGAACGCGGCGGGCGGTCAACCTGGTGGACGCCTCCGGCCGTCGGATGTCCTTCTACGACGGCCGTGACCCGGCGGATCTGCGGATGCCCCGGGACTTCTACCTGCCGCGGCTGCGGCGCACCCGCCACGTCCACCTCTCCATCATGAACTTCGGGCGCTTCCTCTACGACGACATCGAGGACCTCGGCGTCCCCGTCTCCACCGATCTGCACGACTGGGACGGACTCGCGGACCACCATCGGGAGTTCGCCCTCCGCTCCGATCTCGTCTTCTTCAGCGCGGCGGGCGTGGGCGCCGAAGCCCCCGCGCTGATGCGGGAGATCCTCCGCGCCGGGCGGGCACACACGGTGGTCGCCACGGCGGGCGCGGACGGCTCCTACGTCCTCACCAGAGACGGCGGCCCCGATCCACGGCACATTCCGGCAACCGTCCCGTCCGCTCCGGTGGTGGACTCCAACGGCGCGGGCGACGCGTACGTGTGCGGCTTCCTGTACGGCAGGCTCGCCGGCCGGGACGTACGGGAGTGCGCCCGGCTCGGGGCGATCGCGGGTGCCCACGCGTGTACGGCACCGGGCTCGACGGCCCTCATCTCCCGGGAGACACTCCTGAGTCGCGCATGACCGGAAGCCGTCCCTGCTCGGTGGCTCGCGGACCAGTGGTGGGCGCGGAGGTGAAGGCGGCGGATCCGTTCGGGTGGCACCGGGTGATCCGGTGCAAGCACCGTCGCCACGGGGAGCGCTCGGCTGCTCGTCTCCTGGGCGGCCGGATCGCAGCCGCTGTCGGGGCTGTTGCGGGCGTTGCCGCCGCCGCGAGCGACTCGTCCGCGCCGTCCTGACCTTCCCGACCGGGGGGCGCGCGCCACCGCACGACCACCCCCTGCCCGACCGCGCACCGAGTTCGTCCATGACCGACTCCCGAGCGTGGGAGGTCCCTGCTGCGACCGTAACCTCATCGGTAGACGAACTGCTGCCTGAATCCGACACAGTCGTGGCCGGTCTGGGCTAGATTCGTGAATCCTCGGCACCGGAGCCTCTCGGTGGGGTCGCGCCGGGGAGAATTCTGGAGCGGCGATGCACGCGTTCGAAAATCCTTCACCGGCTGCGACAGTGATGCAGGGTGGACTCGCCGACAGTCTCTTCGAAACGGCTCGCCGCGAGCCGGATCTGCCGCAGATCGCACGCCGTCTCGACGACGATCCCGGCATCTGGACGACGGTGACCGCGGCCGAGCTGTGGGACGAAGTGGTCGATCTGGCCCGGGGGTTGGTCGTGTCCGGCCTGCGTCCGGGGAACCGGGTCGCCGTCATGGCACGTACACGCTACGAGTGGACCGTCCTCAGTTACGCGCTGTGGGCGGTCGGCGCCGAGGTCGTGCCGATCTACCCGACCTCGTCGCACGAGCAGGTCGCGTGGATCCTCCAGGACGCGGGCTGTGTCGCCGTGGTCGTCGAGGACGAGCAGGGGATCATGACGGTCGGCTCGGCATGCGCGTCGCTCCCGTCGCTGCGCCACGTCTGGCAGTTGGACACCGGGGCCCTGGCACAGCTGGTCGAGCGGGGCCGGGCGATCCCGACGACCACGGTGGACTCGCTGCGCCGCATCGTGCTGCCCGACTCGACCGCGGTCATCGCCTACACCTCCGGTACGACGGGGCACCCCAAGGGCTGTGCCCTCACCCACCGTAACCTCGCCAGCCCCTGCGACACCCTCCTCGCGGGCTGGAGACACACGGCTGCTCCCCCTGGTGAGCAGCCCGCCATCCTCGCTTTCCTGCCCTTCTCGCACGTGTACGGCCTCATGGTCCAAGGGCTCTGTCTGCGGGGCGGCATCCTGTTGGGGCATGAGCCCGACCTCAGTGCGGAGACACTCTCCGCGGCGCTTCTCTCCTTCCGCCCGACCTATCTCTACGCCGTCCCGTTCGTCTTCGAGAAGATCTACAAGAACTTCCTGCGTACCGCACAACAGACGGGCCGCGGAGCCCTGTTCGAGCGTGCCGTCCAGACGGCGAAGGACTTCGCCGCGGCCACCGAACGCCAACGACTGGGCACGGGCTCGGGCCCCGGCTTCGATCTGCGCCTGCAGCACACCCTCTACGAGAAGACCGTCTACCGGAAGCTGCGGGCCTCCCTGGGGGGACGCGTGTGCGGTGCGGTGTCGGGCGGCTCCCCGCTCAACCGTGAACTCGCCCTCTTCTACGCGGGCATCGGGATCTTCGTCCACGACGGGTACGGGCTCACCGAGACGAGCGGCGGCATCACGGCCAACCCTGTGGGGCGCGAGAAGTTCGGAACGGTCGGCCGCGCCCTGCCCGGTACGGACATCCGGGTGGCCGAGGACGGGGAGATTCTGGTGTGGGGGCCCTCGGTGTTCCAGGGCTACGTCAACGATCCCCCGTCCACGTACGCCGCGTTCCAGGACGGCTGGCTGGCGACGGGCGACCTCGGGCACCTCGACGCCGAGGGGTACCTGGCCATCACCGGCCGCAAGAAGGACATCATCATCACGAGCGGCGGCAAGAGCGTGGCTCCCACGGCCCTCGAAGAGCGGCTGCGCGTGCACCCGTTGATCCATCAGGCGGTCGTCGTGGGCGACAACCGGCCGTGTGTGGGTGCCCTCATCACCCTTGATCCCGACTTCCTCGCGCACTGGCGCGGAGCCTGGTCCAAGGGAGGCGCGTCGGCACGGGACGCACGGGAGGAGAACGAGCTGCGGGAGGAGGTCAGACGCGCCGTGGCCGCGGCCAACAGCACCGTGTCCCGCTCCGAGTCGATCCGGGTGTTCCGTGTTCTCCCCGAACCCTTCGACCAGACCAACGGCCTGCTGACCCCGTCGATGAAGCTGCGCCGGGACGCCATCTCACGGCGTTTCGCCGCCGAGATCGACGCGATGTACCAGACCTCGTCGAGGGTCCCGCGGGAGTACACGCCGAGCGAGCCCTCGATCTGGGACGATTCCGACAACGTATTCCGGTGAGGAACTCCGCACGGGCCACTTCCCACGGTCGGAAAGTGGCCCATTGCGCGTCGCCCTCGTCCACGACTTCTTCGGCGCCCAGGTCATCAGCCTGATCCGCCGGAGGGGCCCTGGTGAAGGACTCCGCCTGGGAGATCGGCGCGGAGCCGCGCGCGACCTGCACCATCGACGCCTCGGCACCCCCCGCCGACGGCTCTTGGAGGCCCTGCGTCATGGACAACGCCCCCGGCATCCTCACCGTCGACCCCGGCCACCTGGACGGCTGGAACCTGACTTTCCGACCCTCGTGACCTCTCTGCGCCTCTGCCACTTCCTCCGCGGCGCGGGACATAGGTGCGTCCCGCGAGCGACCGCAGGGGCGTGACACGAATTCTGGCCCCCGGCATCCTGGTGGTGTTCATGTGACCACAGTGCTCCCAGGACGCCGGGGCAACCAGATCCCTCCTGTACGGGGGAACGCGGATCCTGGTACCGCCAGCACCACCCTGCGCAGGTCAGCGGACCTCGTCCGCGTCAACCGGCGGGTCAGTGGCGGGCAGCCTCAGGGTGAAGACCGAACCGGCGCCGAGTTCACTCGCCACCGCGACGCCACCCCCGTGGGCGGCAACAAGCTGGCGGACGATGGACAGGCCGAGCCCACTGCCGCCGGTGCGCCGGCTGCGGGACTTCTCGGCCCGCCAGAACCGGTCGAAGACGCTGGGCAGATCCTCCGCGGCGATACCACTGCCGGTGTCGGCCACCTCGAGGACGACCTGGTCGTCCTCCTCCCGGGCGGAGAGAGTGATCGTGCCGCCGTCCGGTGTGTGCCGGATCGCGTTGGACACCAGATTGCCGAGTGCCTGCCGCATCCGGACCGGATCCGCGTCGATCCACGCAGACCCGCTCCCCGTCGGCGCGGACGTCCCGTCCGTCCCCGTCCGCAGCCCGATGCCCGCGGCCTCCGCTCCCACCCGGTGCGCCGCGGCGACCTGTGCGAGCAGCTCGTCGGCACGGACGGCCTCGCGGTGCAGCCCGAGTGTGCCCGCGTCGGCCGCCGCGAGGTCCTGGAGATCGTCGATGACCCGCTGGAGCAGTACCGCCTCCTCGTGCAGGGAGGCAAGCAGTTCCCGGTCGGGGTCGACGATGCCGTCGCGGGTCACCTCCAGCCAGCCGCGGATGTTGGTGAGCGGGGAACGCAGTTCATGCGCGATGTCGCTGACCATCGCCTTGCGCTGGGCCTCCATCCGCTCCCGGCGCTCGGTCAGCTCATTGAAGGCGACCGCCAGGATGCCCGTCTCGTCGCGGGTGGTGACGGGCACCCGTACATGCTGCTCCAACGGCTGCTGGGCGGCCTGCGTGAGCGCGCGCAGCGGGCGGACGAGACGGGTGGCGACCAGCGCGGTCACGGCCACGGTGAGGGCCAGGACGAGACCGGTGACTCCGACGATCTTGGCCTTGTTGGCGTTCGACATGTCGAAGTGCGGGAGGGCGCTGTCCCCCGTGCCCAGGAACAGCTCGGCGACGGGCGCGACATCGGGGTCGAGCTGCTCGCGACGCGCTTCGGCGACGCACTCGCTCCCCTTCGCCCCGATCGCCGTGGGATGCCCTACCGGGTTCCCCCTGTCCAGGGCGAACTGCGGCTGCGGGGCCTGGCTGGAGAACTCCAGCGAGAGGAACCCCTTCGCGGGCACAGCGACGTCCTGGCGCCGCAGGCACGCCTCGGCGAGGGTCGTCAGCCTGGCCAGCGCCGTCTCCTCGGTTTGGGTCAGGGTATTGAGCTGTCCGTCCGCGCACACGTCGGGCACGGTCGAGTTCGGGAGGATCCCGTTCTCGTCCGAGAGGACGGGCCTACCGCTCGGCGTCCAGGTGATCGTGGTGTCGACGCCGTTGCGCGCGGCGCACTTCTGCCGCACAGTCGCCAGCTTGCCCAGCCGTGCGCGTTCCAGGGGCGTCAGCCGGTAGGGCCCCACGGCGCGCGGGTCGACACCGCTGAGCTGGGCCCCTGGCTCCGAGTAGGTGTCGGTGTGCAGGGGGTCGACGGTGGCGGCGGCCCCGGGCGGCAGGGCGGTGCGGGACTTGGCGGAGTCGGCGATCGGCGTACGGTCCGCCGTCGTCAGCGCGATCCGTCGCCCCTTGGCGGCCGACAGCCGGAGCAGGGTGTCCTGGACGCCCGCCCAGCTCGGGTGGGTGGCGGCGTATCCGCTGAGCTGCCGGAGGATGTCCGTGTCGTCGGCGAGGACCTGTCCCTGCTCCTCCTGGATGGCGCGGGTCGTCGTCTGCACCGCCAGCCACGCCGTCGCCGCCACCGAGCAGAGGGCGATGAGCACCGAGGTGATCATCAGCCGTACGAGCAGCCTCTTGCGCAGCGGTATGCCGGAGCTCACCCGCGCTCACCGCTGAGCTTGTAGCCGACGCCGAACACGGTCAGCAGCCGCACCGGCCGGCGGGGATCGGGCTCGATCTTCTTGCGCAGGTTCATGATGTGCACGTCGATGGCCCGTTCGGTGGAGGCCCGGTCGATACCGCGGGTGCACTGGAGCAACTGCCGCCGGGAGAAGACCCGTTCGGGTTCCGCGGTCATGGCGCGCAGGATCTCGTACTCGCCGGGGGTGCACTCCACGCGCGCGCCGTCGCAGTGCACCTCGTGCCGGACCGGGTCGACGGTGATTCCGGCGGCCCGTACGGCCCGGTCCTGCTCATCGGCCGGGCGCCCGCTGCGCCGCAGGACCGTGCGGATACGGGCCATCAGCTCGCGCGGGCTGTACGGCTTGGTCATGTAGTCGTCGGCGCCGAGTTCCAGGCCGAGCAGGATGTCTTCCTCGGCGGAGCGGGCGGTGAGCATGAGGACGGGGATGTCGTCGTCCCGGCGCAGTACCCGGCATACGCCGAAGCCGTCGATCACGGGCAGCATCAGGTCGAGGACGACGAGGTCGGGCTTGTGCCTCCGTACTTCGTCGAGCGCGGCCCCGCCGTCGTGGACCACGGTCGCGGTGTGTCCCTCCTGAAGCAGTGAGCGGCGTATCAACTCCGCCTGTTTCTCGTCGTCCTCCGCGACCAGCACATGTGCGCACACGTGGCCGATGGTAAGCGCCTGCGCCCGGGAAAAAGGGAGGAGAGAGGGTCTTCCCACACCCTGACAACTTCCTGATCTCCGCCTGCGAAGCTCACGCACGCCACCTGACACGACTGAGGTCGAAGGTGTGCACGGATCTTGACGCTCTCCGATCCGGGGCCGTAGCTTCCCGGAGGATTTAAACGATTCAAAAGCGTGGGCCCCGAAGGGGTCCTGTTCGTGCTGCCCTCCGAGAGAGTGGACGAGATCCATGAGCAACGTCACCCCGGCCCACCGCTCGGGGCTTCCCCGCCGCGCTCTCCTCGGAGCCGCCGTCGCCACGGCCGCGGCCGGTGCGTTCGACTGGAGCCTGCCCGCGGTGGCGGGGGCCTCGACCGCCGTCGGGCCGCCCTTCGCGACGCCCGGGCGCGCCGTGCGGCCGAAGTTCCGCTGGTGGTGGCCCGACGGCCTCGTGCAGCCCGACGAGATCCGACGCGAGATCGACCAGATCGCCGACGCCGGTTTCGGCGGGGCCGAGATAGCCGCGGTCCATCACAGCGTCACGGACTCCTCGGTCCTGGACACCGCGCGGCACGGCTGGGGCAGCGCCGCGTGGGTGGCGGGAGTGGAGGCGGCACTCGGCCAGGCGGCCCGGCGCGGCCTCACCGTCGATCTGACCATCGGCCCCAGCTGGCCGGCAGCGGTCCCCGGCATCACACCGGACAGCGAGGCGGCGGTCAAGGAACTCTCCTACGGAACGGCCACGTTGACGGCGGGATCCGCCTACTCCGGTCCGGTGCCGCCCCCGGTCTACGCCGCCGCCTCGGGCGTGACCCGGCAGCAGTTGCTCGTGGTCCAGGCGGCCCGGGTGAACACGGCGAACTCCACCCGCAAGGAGACGGGGCTCGACCTGGACTCGGTCCGGGACCTCACCGGCGCCGTCACCGACGGCACGCTCACCTGGACCGCGCCCGACGACGGCAGCTGGGTGATCGTGTCCTACTGGGTCCGCGGTTCCGGGCAGACACCGGAAGGCGGCCCGCACACCGCCCCGGCCGCGTACGTGGTCGACCACTTCAGCGCGGCCGGCACACGCGCGGTGACCGACTTCTGGGAGGCCCATCTCCTCTCCCCCACCGTCCGGCGCCTGCTCGAAGTCTCCGGCGGGGCGCTCTTCGAGGACTCCATCGAGCTGGAGACCGACGGCCTCCAGTGGACGCCCGGCCTCCCGGACGCGTTCCTCGCCCACACCGGCCGCTCCCTGCTACCGCTGCTGCCCGCCGTGATCCTCAACCACGGCAGCCAGGTCTTCGCGTTCGAGGCCGCCGTCACCCGGCAGATCCGGCACGACTTCTGGGAAACGGTGTCCGTCCTCTTCAACCGGCACCATGTGACGGCCCTGCGCACCTGGGCCCATTCCCTCGGCCTCGAACTGCGTTCCCAGCCCTATGGGCTGCAGACCGACGCGATCGCCTCGGCCGCGCTCCTGGACATCGCCGAGGGCGAGTCCCTCGGTTTCAAGAACCTCGACGACTACCGCTGCCTGGCGGGCGGCCGGGACATGGCGGGGCACACCGTGCTGTCCTGCGAGGCGGGCGCCTACGCCGGCGGGGCCTACAACACCACCTGGCAGAAGTTCCTGCGCACCATGGGCGGCGCCTATGCGGCAGGGGTCAACCAGACGGTCGTCCACGGCTTCTCCTACGCCGAGCTGCCGGGCGTGAACTGGCCCGGATACGCCGCCTTCACCCCGTACAAGGGGACGGTCGGCTATGGAGAGTCCTGGGGCCCGCGGCATCCGACCTGGCGGCACGTCGCGGACGTGTCGGGGTACCTGGGCCGGGTTCACCAGGTGTTGCAGACCGGCCGCCCGCGCGTCGACGTCGCGGTGTTCCGGCAGACCGGGTACACCGCCACCGGCATCGGCGCCTCCTGGTTCACCGCGACGGGCATCCCCCTGGGCTGGACTCACCAGTTCCTCAGCGGGCCGCTGCTCGACCTGCCCGCCGCCACCGTGCGCCACGGGCGCCTCGCACCCGAAGGCCCGGCGTACAAGGCCCTGTTCGTCGAGGGCGACTTCTTCTACGGCTCCACGGTCACCCTCGCGCTGTCCGACGCCCGCGCCCTGCTGCGCCTCGCCCGCGCCGGACTGCCGGTCGTGCTGCTCGGCGCCTGGGACACCGTGGTGCCATCCGGCGTCCCGGACAGCGGCGAGAGCGACGAACTGCGTTCCGTGGTAGCCGAGTTGCTGGCCCAGCCGCTGGTCCGCCAGGTCACCGACAAGTCGGCCGTGCCGACCGCTCTCGCCGACCTCGGGGTGGCACCCGACGTCCGGTACGCGACCTCCTCCACCCTGCTCAACGCCCACCGCGTGGCCGACGGCGTCGACTACTACTACCTCTGCAACGGCAAGCACGCCGAGACCGTCAAACCGCCGGTGGCCGCGATCGACCACGAGGTCACCCTGCGCCGCACGACCGCGGGCGCCGTGCCCTACCTCCTCGACCCGTGGACCGGAAAGGCCGAGCGCCTCGCCCGCTACACCGAGGACGGCGACACCGTCACCGCTCGCGTCACCCTCCAGCCCGCCGAGACCCTGATCCTGGCCCTCGGCCGCCCCGGGCTCTTCGGCGACCGTGCCGGCGGCCGGACGCACGCGGTCGACAGCGAGGCGGACGAGGTGCGCCTCACCGACGCCGGACTCACCGTCCGGGCGACCACGGCAGGCACGTACAGCACCGTCCTGTCGTCAGGCCGCACCGTGCGGACGACACTCAAGACTGTCCCCGCGCCGATCGACCTCGGCTCCTGGCAGCTGCACGTCCAGGACTGGCGGCCCGGCGACACGCCCTACCGCACCACCGTCGTCGAGCACGACCTCACCCTCGACGCACTGCTGCCCTGGTCGCAGATCACCGAGCTCGCGGACGTCGCCGGAATCGGCCGCTACCGCACCACGGTCACCCTCGACGACGGGTGGACCGGCGGCCACGGTGCCCGCCTGGAACTGGGCACCGTGACCGACACCTGCCGGGTCACCGTGAACGGCCACCGCCTCGACCCCGTGGACCAGATCCATCCGGTGGTGGACCTGGGCGACGTGCTCAGACGGGGGGTCAATGTCATCGAGGTCGAGGTCGCCACCCCGCTCTCCAACCGGCTGCGGGTCAGCGACCCCGCGGTCTACGGCGGGACGGCGCGTCAGGCGTACGGGCTGCTCGGGCCGGTGCGACTGGTGCCGTACGGCGAGGCACGGATCGGCTGACCGGGCCCTGTGCCGGTCAGTCCCCGTCAGCCGAGGGTTGGCCGACCGGACCGCCTGCGTGCGCGGACCGGCCGTAACCCTCGGGTGGCGGGGGAAGTGCGGCCACGCACTGCGCCGAACACGCGTTGACCAGCAGGGGCAGAACGTCCGTGGCCACCCGCAGGGAGATCCAGACCGGGTGGAGCCCGCCGAGTTCGACGGCTCGGTCGCAGACGCTGCATGAGGAGATCGCTGTCGTGCCCCATCGGCGTGGGTCCAGGTCGCCGGTATCGAGTCCGGCGACCGAACTCTCGGCAGGCTGAAGCCGCGGAAAGGGGGGCCGCAGCTTGTAGTTGCCGAACAGAGTGCGCGTACTCACCGTACTCTCGGTGAGCCTCGTGCATCTGGTGATCTCGTACGGGAACCAGTGCAGTCGGTAGGAGGTGTACGGGGTGAACTCCTCCAGGCTGGTCATCGCCCCGATCTCGGGTGGGATGCGGACGAGGTTGCTGCCGTAGAGCATGAGGTGCTTGACCGCCGTCAGCTTGGCGATGGTCGGCGGCAGAGTGACGATCTGCCGCCGTTCCTGGGGGGTGAGCTCGATGAGCGGACGGAACTCCTCCCGGCCGTCGGCGGCCGCCTCGTCGATGAGCGCGAGCAGATGCCGCCAGCCGGGCGCCGAGGTGTCCTGCCGTTCGGTGTGGAAGCCGACGCGAGCGCGCGGGTGGGAGCGGATTTGGTCGAAGCAGCGGCAGATGTCCCGGTAGGACTCACGTCCAGCCGGGTTCGGATTCGGCTCCCTGTTCGGCTCCGGGCTCGATGCATCGCTCCGACGGTTCACGAAGTCCTCCCGCTCTGCCTCATTCGTGATGGCGCCAACATACGGGCGCGTCCCTGGACTTACCCAGCGAATTCGGCGGTCGACCGCTCAAACCCCCGGCTGAGCTTGGGCTTTGCCTTCTGCCCGGGTGGCCGCGGCAGCTGTTACCGTCCCCGGTTGTGACAGAGCCGCTGCCGGAATTCCCCTACCATCCCGATCCCATCACCACGGGCGCGGTCGTATCGTCCGACAGGACGTGCGTGTGTTGCGGGCAGGCACGCGGATACATCTACGCGGGCCCCGCCTACTCCGTCGACGACCTCGCCGATCGGCTCTGCCCATGGTGCATCGCCGACGGAACGGCTGCCGGCCGCTACGAGGCCACCTTTACGGGAGGCGCTGTCGGCGACGACGTACCGATCGAGGTCTTCGTGGCGGTGACCGGCCGTACGCCGGGCTTTCCCGGATGGCAGGAACCTCGGTGGTATGTCCACTGCGGTGACGGCGCGGCGTTCCTCGGCGCGGTCGGAGCCGCCGAACTCGCCGCCCGTCCCGACGCGATCGAGACGCTCCGACAGGAGGCCGGCGGCTGGGGATGGCCTCCGGACGAAGTGGAGCAACACCTCAGCGCTCTGGACAAGGACGGCCGGCCCACGGCCTACCTCTTCCGATGCCGCGTCTGCGCAACTCACCTCGCGTACTCGGACTTTACGTAGGCCCGTGGACG
This sequence comes from Streptomyces sp. NPDC096311, assembly GCF_044763085.1. Lineage (NCBI taxonomy): Bacteria > Bacillati > Actinomycetota > Actinomycetes > Kitasatosporales > Streptomycetaceae > Streptomyces > Streptomyces sp. NPDC096311. The sequence goes on along the minus strand of NZ_JBIWFN010000015.1, from coordinate 43,870 downwards.
ACGGTCAGAGCGAGGACGAACCAGGCGGACGGCGCCAGTCGCATGTGGCTCACATCACATCGCGGATGTGGAACTCGTACGACGTCATCGGCGAACCACTGTTGTCCACGCGAACGACTTCAAGGGAAGCACATGAACCGAAGAGACAACCGGTGACGCTCTCGCCGGGCATCGGTGTCCGGCACGGCGCCCGGGATGACAACGAGCCCGCCTCCGACGCCTCGGTCGTCGAGGAGTCCTGGGAGACGCCGGACGTCTTCGCCGTACTGTTCGACCGCCACGCCGGCGACATCCACCGCTACGTGGCCAGACGGCTGGGTGTCGATGCGGCCGATGACCTGATGGCCGAGACGTTTGTGATCGCGTTCCAGCAGCGCCGTCGCTACGACCTCTCTCAGGCCCAAGCCCGTCCATGGCTGTACGGCATAGCGACCAACCTCGTCGGACGTCACCGGCGAGCCGAGGCCCGGCGCTTGCGTGCGATGTCACGTGCGGCCTCCCTGGCATCCAGCGGGCAGAGCGACGAAGGCGAGCCCATGGAGGACCGAGTCGCCGAGAGAGTCAGCGCCGAGCGCTTCTCGGGAGTGCTGGCGGGCGCGCTCGCCAAGTTGCCCGCCCGTCACCGTGACGTGCTGCTCCTCGTCGCCTGGGGTGACCTCGACTACGCGGAGACCGCGGAGTCCTTGGGCGTTCCCATCGGCACCGTGCGCTCACGCCTGCACCGGGTACGTGCCCAACTACGCAGAACGATGGGCGCCCAGGATGTCCCCTCCGCGGCTGCACTCCAAAAGGAGCACGATCATGGATGACCTGACTGAGCTGCGGGAATGGGAAGCCGACGACCTCCAGCTCACCCCACAGGCCCGCACTGCGGCTCGGGCCCGCCTTTTCCGCGCCATCGACCATGAAACGCGCCAGAGCACGAGAGGCCGACTGTCCCGGCGCCTCGTTCTGCGCGGCGCCTTCGTCGGCACCGCCACCGCAGCCGCGGCAGGTATCGCCGTCGCGGTCACGCGAGACGGCGACAACGCGAGCACGCCGAACCTCACCACGCTCAGCGCGGCCCAGATCCTCCAGAAGGCTGCGGACGCCTCGAGAGCCGACCACAGCCGGCTGCCCATCCCGCGCGACGACCAGTACTTCTACACCAGGACCTACATCGAACGGACACCCCAGAAGGGCGGCAGGACGCGTACCTGGACGGACGAGAGCTGGATGTCGGTCGACGGCTCCAAGCCCTCTCTCCGGCATGAGTACGGGAAAGTCCACCACGACCCGCCGCTCGGTCAGCATGAAGTGCAGTGGCCGCCCACCATCTACGCCAAGCTCAAGAAGCTGCCCACAGAACCTGCCGCACTCCTCGAAATGCTCCGCCACGGGCAGAAGAGCAGTCCGCAGACGGACCAATCCGCGTTTCTCGACGCGTGTCTGCTCATGCAGGGACCGCGGGTGATGCCGCCAGGGCTTCAGACTGCTGCGTTCGAGGCACTCGCCGACATCCCGCGGGTGCGCGTCGACCGAGATGAGGTGGACATCCTCGGCCGACCCGGAGTCGGGGTGTCCTACCCGGGCATCGACTTCACTTTCCTCTTCGACCGCAACACCTATGTCTATCTGGGCATGCGGTTGAAAGGCTGCACAACCAAACTGGTGCACGGTCAGTGGCGGGACACCAACCCATATTTCGAAACGAAGGGCCTCCAGCAGATCGCTGTGGTCGACAGCATTGGCCGACGCCCCTAGAGGGGGTCCGCGGCCGAGCAGGTCAGGGCGTGTTGCGTGTCCACGGGGTCGAGTACGCCCAGGAGTTGGACATCCCCGGCGACGTCCCCCTTCGCCGCCGATCCGACGCCGTACGCCTGCCCTGGTGTGCGAGGAGCGCCCGACCGGTGACGACGACGTGGTCCTGCGCACGAGATTCGCGATCCGGCAATCCGTGCGTTCGCTATCTTGACCAGTGCGGCGACCGCCGTCGGGCAACCTTGTGTGAAGGGTGGCGGGTGGCGGTGGTCGTCGGCTGGGAGTGGGACGACACGTTGTTCTCGGGGACGGCCCCCTACTACCAGCGCGGAAGGCTCCCGTACGCACCCGGTCTCGCGGATGTGCTCGCCGAGGTGCTGCGACTTGACGGTCGGGGGCGCCTGATCGACGTGGGATGCGGGCCGGGCACCCTGGCACTGAGTCTGGCGCACCTGTTCGGTGACATCGTCGGTGTGGACCCGGACAGCGGGATGCTCTCCGAAGCGGCGCGCGGAGCCGTCGAGGCGGGGGTGAGCGGCAAGTCGCGGTGGGTGCGGGTCCGGGCCGAGGACCTGCCCGCAGATCTCGGGACGTTCACCGTGGCGGCCTTCGCCCAGTCCTTCCACTGGATGGATCGGGATCTGGTGGCGGCGACCATCAGGGACATGCTCGTGCCCGGCGGGGCGTTCGTGCACATCTCGGATCTGAAGACCGAGCGTCGGTCCGTCGACGGCCTTCCGTATCCGGCGGTGCCCTACGCGGCGATGGACGAGTTGGTCAGGCACTACCTCGGACCGGTACGACGCGCCGGGCGCGGGGTGCTGCCCCAGGGCACGCCCGGCGGCGAGGCCACGGTGCTCGCGCGCGCGGGATTCTCCGGTCCGCGGCGTCATGTCGTCCCCGGTGGGCAGGCGCTTGAGCGCACGCGCGATGACGTCGTCGCGGGGGTGTTCTCGATGTCGTTCTCGGCTCCGCACCTGTTCGGCGCGCGCCGTGACGCCTTCGAGGCGGACGTGCGCCTCCTGCTGCGGGAGGTGTCCCCGTCGGGCCGATTCTCCGAACGCCTTCCGAGCACCGAGGTCTTCGTCTGGGGAAAGAACCCCGCCGAGCCGTGATCCGGCCGGTCTGGACGCAGGCCGTGCGGCCAGGGATCAGGTGACTGTGCGGGTGGGAAGCAGCAACGCGTGCCGATCCCACTCGACCCGTTCAGCCGGCGTCAGCAGGTAGGCACAGCCCATTCGACGGCGGCCTCCACTACTGCTTCGGTGCCCCGTTGGCCCGTCCCGAGACACAGATCGCTCTCACCCAGCTGGCGCACCGGCTGCAGAACCCCCGACTCGTCGCCGACCCACCGCCCTACCGCGCGAGCCCCGGTCTGCGCGGCCCCCGTCACCTTCTGGTCGAGTCGACGGCGTCAGCCCCGCGTGAGGATGTCCGCGTTTTCCCCACGCGACTCGGTCGATCCTCCAGACTTGCTCTTGTTTCCCCGTGACGAAGGGACGGCAAGTATGGCGAACAGCGCGCTCCTCGTGATGGACGTCCAACGGGACATCGTGGGCATCGCCGACGACGGCTCCGGATATCTGCCGCGCCTGCGCCATGCGATCGACGGTGCCCGCGCGGCGGGCATCCCCGTGATCTACGTGGTCATCGAGTTACGGCCGGGCCATCCGGAAGTCAGCCCCCGCAACAGGGTGCTCACCGCCGCCGTACGGGCCGGCCTGTTCACCGAGGATGACCCCGGCACCGAGATCCACCACGACGTCGCGCCCCAGCAGGGCGACATCGTGGTCACCAAGAGGCGAGGGAGCGCGTTCTCGGGCAGCGACTTCGACCTGGTGCTCAGGGCTCGTGACATCGACAGCCTGGTTCTCACCGGCATCGCCACCAGCGGTGTGGTGCTGTCCACCCTGTGCCGCGCCATCGACCTGGACTTCGATCTCACCGTCCTGGCGGATGCCTGCCTCGACACCGACCCCGAGGTGCACCGGATCCTCACCGAGAAGCTGTTCCCGCAATGGGCGGATGTCGTCACCGTCGAAGACTGGGTCAAAGCCCTCACACCGCGCTAGCGCAACGCTGAAGCGGCCGCGGCATTCCTGCCGCTCAGTGCCGCTCCTTCCCGCTCGGCTCTCGGCACGGGAACCTCACGCATCCCCGGCCGGCGGAGCCGTGCTCCCCCGCACCACCAGCTTCGTGGGAACGAGTGTGGTGCCGTGTTCCGGCCCGCCGTGGCGCATCCGCCGCAGGACACCCTCGACGCACAGGCGTCCCACCTCGGCGAAGTCCTGGTGGACCGTGGTCAGCGGCGGCAGGAAGGAGCCCGCCTCGGGGATGTCGTCGAAGCCGATGACGCTGACGTCGTCGGGGATCTTCCGGCCGCGCTCGTGCAGGGCCCGCAGGAGGCCCAGTGCCATCTGGTCGTTGGCGGCGAACACCGCCGTACAGTCGCGCTCGTCGGCGAGCCGCAGGCCCGCGCGGTAGCCGGACTCCGCCGACCAGTCGCCACGTACGAGGGGCGGCGGGACGCGGCCCGCCTCGCTCAGGGCGGCGTGCCAGGCATCGGTGCGGCGCTGTGCCGCGAAGGACTCCTCGGGGCCGGCCAGATGCCAGACCGTGCTGTGGCCGAGGTCCAGAAGGTGGCGTACGGCGGCCCGCGCTCCCCCGGCCTGGTCGGTGTCGACCACCGCGTAACGGTCGCCCGCGTCCGAGTCGGCGACGACGACCTGCACATGCGGGGGCAGGGAGATGGTCGCCGCGTCAAGCAGATGCACCTCCATGATGGCGATGACAGCGTCGACGGCGAGTTCCCCGAGCCGGGAGAAGGCGCCGCGCACCTCGTCCTGGGTGGGCACGGCGACCGGGAGCAGGGTGACGGCGTAGCCCTCCTGCGCCGCGGAGGTGGCGATCGCCTCCAGGGTGCGCATGTTGCCCGTGGTGGAGAGGTTGAAGGTGATGACGCCGATGGTGCGGAACTCACCGCGCTTGAGGGCCCGGGCGGCGCTGTTGGGCCGGTAGCCCAGTTCCTTCATTGCCGCCAGCACCTGTTCACGGGTCTCCTCGTTCACACCCGCGTAACCGTTGGACACGCGGGAAACCGTCTGCGAGGAGACCCCGGCCAGGCGTGCGACATCCGCCATGGACGCGGTCTGCGTGCGACCCACCGCCCGTTTTCCCTTGCGCCCGCGGGACCGTTCCGTCCCCGTCGAGGCACTGTCCGCAGTGTCCACCCGTCTCCTTTGTTACCCGGGTCGCCGTTTCGTCAGACGACCCTTGACCACCGACATTGGCGCAGTGTAGACATGCCGCCATCAGATGTTTACGTAAACATAACAGCCCTCGACGCGAAGGGGGACGGCATGTTTACGTAAACATCGCGACGGCGTGAGACGCCGGTTCCGAGAAGGACGAGCGAGGAACGACATGACGACGCTTCAACCCCCTGCGGGCGTGGCACGGCGCCCGGACCGGCCTCCGAAAAGGGACCGCCGCTCCTGGACAGGATGGGGGTTCATCGGCCCCTTCGCGGTGGTCTTCGCCTTCGTCTTCCTGGCTCCGATCGCCTATTCGATCTACCTCAGCCTCTTCCGTGACAAGCTCATCGGGGGCACGTCCTTCGTCGGCCTGGACAACTACAAGCAGGCTCTCCAGGACGACCAGTTCTGGTCCTCCTTGGAGCGGGTCTCGCTGTTCCTGCTGATCCAGGTGCCGATCATGCTGGGGATCGCCCTGCTCGTCGCACTCGCGCTGGACAGCGGCCGTCTGTACGGCAGGAACTTCTTCCGGATCTCGATCTTCCTGCCGTACGCGGTGCCCGCCGTGGTCGCCACTCTGATGTGGGGCTTCATGTACGGCACCCGGTTCGGTCTGGTGGGTGACATCAACAGCGCCTTCGACGTCACCCTGCCCGACCCGCTCTCCGCGGACCTGGTCCTGGCGTCGATCGGCAACATCGTCACCTGGGAGTTCGTGGGCTACAACATGCTGATCTTCTACTCCGCGCTGCGGGTCATCCCGAACTCGCTGTACGAGGCCGCGGAGATCGACGGCGCCGGGCAGATCCGCATCATCTCGGCCATCAAGCTCCCCGCCATCCGCGGTGCCCTGGTCATCGCGACGATCTTCTCGATCATCGGCAGCTTCCAGCTCTTCAACGAGCCGAGCATCCTGCGGCCGCTGGCGCGCAACGCCATCACGACGGACTACACCCCGAACTACTACACGTACTCACTGTCCTTCAACGGACAGCAGCACAACTACTCCGCGGCGGTCGCCATCATCATGGGGCTGATCACCATGGTCATCGCCTATGTCGTGCAGCTCCGCGGCATGCGCAAGGGAGCGTGACCCGATGAGCAGCACGAGCAGCCCCGTCACCACCGCCTCCCCGCCCCCGTCCGCCGAGTCCGGCGGTTCCAAGAACACGCCCCGACTGCGCACACGGCGCAAGCACTCTTCCGGACGCCCCAAGCGCAGCGTCCTGCTGACCGTGCTCACCGGCCTGATCATGCTCTACACCGTGGTGCCCCTGGTGTGGCTGGTCATCAGCGCCACCAAGACCCAGGACGGGCTCGCCACCTCGTCCGGCCTGTGGTTCAGCCACAAGTTCGCCCTCTGGGAAAACATCCACGACACGTTCACGTACCACGACGGCATCTTCGTCCGCTGGCTGCTGAACACCCTGCTGTACGTCGTGCTCGGCGCCGGTGGCGCGACCCTCCTGGCGATCCTGGGCGGCTACGCGCTGGCGAAGTTCAACTTCCCCGGGAAGCGCGCCGTCTTCGCCGTGGTCATCGGTGCCGTCGCCGTACCGGGCACCGCCCTGGCGGTACCCACCTTCCTGATGTTCAGCAAGATGGGGCTGACGGACACACCGTGGGCGGTGATCATCCCCTCACTCGTCTCGCCCTTCGGCCTGTATCTGATGTGGGTCTTCGCCAGCGAGGCCATCCCCACAGAGCTGATGGAGGCCGCCCGGATCGACGGAGCGGGCGAGATCCGCACCTTCTTCCAGGTCGCCATGCCGCTGCTCGCGCCTGGCACCGTGACTGTCCTGCTGTTCACCACGGTCGCGACCTGGAACAACTACTTCCTGCCGCTGATCATGCTCAAGGACCCGAACTGGTACCCGCTGACCCTGGGTCTGGACGCCTGGAACTCCCAGGCCCAGACGATCGGTGGCGACGTGATCTTCAACCTGGTGATCACCGGTTCGCTGCTCACCATCGTGCCGCTGATCGCCGCGTTCCTGCTGCTGCAGAAGTACTGGCAGTCCGGGCTCGCCGCCGGAAGCGTCAAGGAATAGCCCGCCCTCAGGCCCCCACCCCCCGCAGCCTCACCTCTTTCACCCTCACCCTGTCCCACCCATGAAGAAGTCCCACCCACGAAGAAGTGGAAGCACCTCCATGCGCAGAACCACCGGCCGCCTGCTGCGCGGCTTCGCTCTCCTCTCCGTCCTCGCCCTGGGGGCTACCGCCTGCGGCGGCTCCGACGACAGCAGCTCGGGCACGAAGGCGGTCTCCGACGCGGACATCCAGGCTGCCCTCAAGAAGGGCGGCTCGGTCACGGTCTGGGCCTGGGAGCCCACGCTGAAGACGGTCGCCGCCGACTTCCAGAAGAAGTACCCCAAGGTCAAGATCAACCTCGTCAGCGACCGGTCCGGTGACAAGCACTACACCGCTCTGTCGAACGCCATCGCGGCCGGCAAGGGCGTCCCCGACGTCGCACAGGTCGAATACTTCGCGCTGAGCCAGTACGCCCTCACCAAGGGCCTCAGTGACCTGGCCCCCTACGGCGCCGACAAGCTCGCCGCCAAGTACACCCCGGGTCCGTGGAACGCCGTGAGCGAGGGTGACAAGGTCTACGGCCTGCCGATGGACTCCGGCCCCATGGCGATGTTCTACAACAAGAAGGTCTTCGACAAGTACAAGATCGCCGTCCCGACCACCTGGGACGAGTACGTCGACGCGGCCCGCAAGCTGCACAAGGCCGACCCCAAGGTCTACATCGCCAACGACGCCGGTGACGCGGGCTTCACCACCAGCATGCTGTGGCAGGCCGGTTCGCGCCCCTACAAGGTCGACGGCACCAAGGTGACGGTCAACTTCGAGGACGCGGGCGCCAAGAAGTACACCGACACCTGGCAGAAGCTCATCGACGAGAAGCTCGTCGCGCCCATCAACGGCTGGACCGACGACTGGTACAAGGGCCTCGGTGACGGCACCATCGCCACCCTGACCACCGGCGCCTGGATGCCCGCCAACTTCGTCTCCGGCGTGCCGAACGCCTCCGGTGACTGGCGCGCGGCCCCGATGCCGCAGTGGACCAAGGGCGACAAGGCCAGCGCGGAGAACGGCGGCAGCTCCCTCGCCCTGCCCGCGCTGGGCAAGAACAAGGAACTCGCCTACGCGTTCGTCCAGTACGCCAACTCCGGCGACGGCGTGCAGACCCGCATCAAGCAGGGCGCCTTCCCGGCGACCAAGGCTGAGCTCCAGTCCACCGAGTTCCAGAACACCAAGTTCGACTACTTCGGCGGCCAGGAAGCCAACAAGATCTTCGCCGACTCCGCCGCCAACGTCGCCAGCGACTGGTCCTACCTGCCCTTCCAGCAGTACGCCAACTCGATCTTCAACGACACCGTCGGCAAGGCCTACATCTCCGGCACCAAGCTGGCCGACGGCCTGAAGAGCTGGCAGGACGCCTCCATCAAGTACGGCAACGAGCAGGGCTTCACCGTCTCGAAGTAGCCGGCATTCCCCTCGGGAGCCGCCGCTGAGCAGCAGGCGCTCAGCGGCGGCCGCCGGGAAGCAACCACGCACCTCGCGCCACCTCGTGCAGTAACCGGAAGGACCACCATGATCTCCACCCTCCTGTCCCAGTTGCGGCACGGGCCGGACGGTGATCCCACCCCCCGCCTCGCCTACGGCGCCGACTACAACCCGGAGCAGTGGCCTCGCGAGGTGTGGGAGGAGGACATCCGGCTCATGCAGGAGGCGGGCGTCAACATCGTCTCCGTGGCGATCTTCTCCTGGGCCCGCATCCAGCCCGCCGAGAACGAGTGGGACTTCGGCTGGCTCGACGAGGTCATGGACCTGCTGCACGCGGGAGGCATCGGGGTCGACCTGGCCACCGCCACCGCCTCCCCGCCGCCCTGGCTCAGCACGGCGCACCCGGAGATCCTTCCGGTCACCGCCTCCGGCGAGACACTGTGGCCCGGGGCGCGCCAGCACTGGCGTCCCACCTCTCCCGTCTTCCGCGAGCACGCGCTGCGCCTGGTGCGCAAGATGGCCGAGCGGTACGCGAACCATCCCGCGCTGGTCGCCTGGCACGTCTCCAACGAGCTGGGCTGCCACAACGTCTACGACTACTCCGACGACGCCGCCCGCGCATTCCGCGACTGGCTCCGCGCCCGCTACACGACGCTCGACGCCCTCAACCACGCCTGGGGCACGGCGTTCTGGTCCCAGCGCTACAGCGACTGGGAGCAGATCCTGCCGCCCCGGCTGGCCGCCTCCCACCCGAACCCCACCCAGCAGCTGGACTTCAAGCGTTTCTCCTCCGACGTGCTGAAGGACTATCTGCGCGCGGAGCGGGACGTCCTGCGCGAGCTCACGCCCGATGTTCCGGTGACCACCAACTTCATGGTGATGGGCAACACCAAGGGCATGAACTACGCGGACTGGGCCGCCGAGATCGACTTCGTCTCCAACGACCACTACGTGGTGCCCGGCCCGCAGGACCGCGACGAGCTGTCCTTCTCCGCCAACCTCGTCAGCGGCATCGCCGGCGGCCGTCCGTGGTTCCTCATGGAGCACTCCACCAGCGCCGTCAACTGGCAGCCGATCAACGTGGCCAAGCGGCCGGGCGACCTCGCCCGTGACTCGCTGGTGCACGTCGCCCACGGCGCCGACGCGGTGTGCTTCTTCCAGTGGCGCCAGTCGGCGGCCGGCGCCGAGAAGTACCACTCGGCGATGGTCCCGCACGCCGGAGCCGACAGCGAGCTGTTCCGTGCGGTGGCCGGCCTCGGACAGACCCTCAAGACCCTCGCTCCGGTCGCCGGGACCGAGCGTGAGCCGGCCCGGGTCGGCATCGTCTTCGACTGGGACTCGTGGTGGGCGAGCGAGCAGGACTCCCACCCCACCGCCCAGCTCAGCTACCGGCAAGAGGTGCTGGACTGGTACTCCGCGCTCCTCGCCCTCGGCGTCCGGGCCGACGTCGTCACCACGCAGACCGAACTCGACCGCTACCAGGTCCTGATCACGCCGGTGCTGCACGTCATGCCGGCCCCGCTCGCCAAGGAGCTCACCCGGTACGCCGAGAACGGCGGCCACCTGATCACCACGTACTTCTCCGGTGTCGTCGACGAGAACGACCACATCTGGCTCGGCGGCTACCCGGGCGCCCTGCGCGAGCTGCTCGGCATCCGCATCGAGGAGTTCGGCCCGCTGCTCGACGGCGAGACGGCCGACGTCGACCTGGACGGCGTGGACGGCACCGCCACGGGCACCTTGTGGACCGACCGGATCAGCGTCACCGACCCGGCGGTGGAGGTGCTGGCGCACTACCGCGGCGGCACCTACGCCGACCGCCCCGCCGTCACCCGGCGCCCGACGGGCCAGGGCTCGGCCGCGTACGTCTCCACCCGGCTCGGCACGGACGGTCTCACCACGCTGCTGCCGAAGCTGCTCGCCCCGGCCGGTGTGCACAGTGAACTGCCGGACGGCGCGCGGGGAAGCGTCGAACTGATCGTGCGCCGGAGCGCGGACAGCCGCTATCTCTTCCTGGTCAACCGGACCGACGAGACGGTGCCGCTGACCGGGGTCTCCGGAGACCTGCTGGTCGGCCGGACGGACGACGACGGCACCGTCGTCCTCGCCCCCCGGGACGTCGCCGTACTGCGGCAGCCCGCCCTCTGACAGCCCTCGAACAGCGAGCACGGCCCCCGTTCGAGGGTTAGCCGGCGTGCCCCCGCTCGGGGGCACGCCGGTCCATCGCAGCGACCACACACGAGTTGGGAGCACACGTTGGCACGCCGTACCCGCACAAGACGGCTTCTGGGAACCATCGCAGGCACCGCACTGGCCACCGGGGCAGCCCTGGTCACCGCCCCGCCCACGAGCGCGGAGACCGCGCCGGCGGCGACCGCGTCCGTGACCGTCCGGCCGGATCCCTCGTACAAGGAGCAGAGCTTCGAGGGCTGGGGCACCAGCCTGGTCTGGTTCGCCAACGCCACCGGCAACTACCCGGCACCGATCCGCGAGAAGCTCGCCAAGCTCCTGTTCGGCGACGACGGCCTCAACCTGAACATCGCCCGCTACAACATCGGCGGCGGCAACGCCCCCGACGTCAAGAACTACCTGCGGGCCGGCGGAGCGGTCGAGGGCTGGTGGAAGGCCCCGGACGGCACCACCCGTACGGACACCGACTGGTGGAGCGCCGACGACGCGGCCGACTGGAACCCGAACGCCGACGCCACCCAGCGCTGGTGGGTGGACAGGATCAAGAAGGACATCACCCACTGGGAGACGTTCAGCAACTCGCCGCCCTGGTTCATGACCAACAGCGGCTATGTCTCCGGCGGCTTCAACTCCTCCGCCGACCAGCTCAAGGCCGACTCCGTCGACGACTTCGCCGCCTATCTGGCGGGCGCGACCAAGCGGCTGGAGAAGGCACACGGCATCAAGGTCGACACCCTCGACCCGTTCAACGAGCCGAACACGAGCTACTGGGGTACGCGCCTGGGCGCGGACGGGCAGCCGGTCGGCGGCCGCCAGGAGGGGGCGCACATCGGCCCCGAGCTCCAGCAGCAGGTGATCCGCGCGCTGGCCCCCGCCCTCGAGAAGGCGAAGACCGGCACGAAGATCTCCGCGATGGACGAGACCAACCCCAGCATCTTCACGCAGAACTGGAACACCTACCCCCAGGACGTCCGGGACCTCGTCGGCCAGATGAACGTCCACACCTACGGCACCGGTGGCCGTACCAGCGTGCGCGACCTGGCCAAGGCGGCGGACAAGCCGCTGTGGATGAGCGAGGTCGAGGGCGACTGGGGCGACGGCCAGAGCTTCACGGACATGCGGCCGGGGCTGGGCCTGGCCCAGCAGATGGTCGACGACCTGCGCGAACTCGAGCCCAAGGCCTGGGTGTTCTGGCAGCCGGTCGAGGACTACGACAACATGAAGCCGGGCGGTGAGTCCGCCAAGGGCGGCAACTGGGGCAGCATCCAGCTCCCGTTCAGCTGCACCTCCGCGGACACCCTGGCGACCTGCCCCATCTACACGAACACGAAGTTCGACACCGCCCGCAACTTCACCCACTACATCAAGCCGGGCGACCGGCTGATCAAGACCGACGACACATCCAGCGCCGCCGCGGTCTCCAAGAGTGGCAACGGGGCGACCGTCGTCCACGTCAACAGCACCACCAGCGCGCGTATGGTCACCATCGACCTGTCCAAGTTCGGCCACATCGCGCGGGGCGCGACGGTGACTCCCGTGGTGACCAGCGCCGACGGCAAGCTGGCACGCCAGACCCCCGTCACGGTCACCGACCGCCGGGCCACCTTCACCGTGCCTGCCCAGTCCGTGACCTCCTTCGTCGTCAAGGGTGTGTCGGGCGTGGCCAAGGACGCCGCTCTGCTGAAGAAGGGCCACACCTACTCACTGACCGGCGTGCAGAGCGGCAAGGCGCTCACCGTCGCGGACGACGGCGGCAAGCTCGTCATCAAGACGGCGAGCACGGACGCGGCCACGATCACCGGCCAGCGGTGGCAGCTGCGACAGGTCAGCGGCCAGACCGGCAACCGGCAGCGGTACGTGTTCACCAACCCGGTGGAGGGCAAGCGACTGGCCGTGCGCGACGGCGCCCCGGTCCTGGAGGCGGACACAGGACCTCGTGACACGGCCACACAGTGGATCATGTCAACGACCGGTGACGGCACCTGGACCCTCGTCAACGCCGCCACCGGAAGGCTCCTGGAGGTGGGCGGCCAGGCCACCGCCGACGGATCCGCCGTCACGATCTGGACGCCGAACTCCGGCTCCAACCAACGGTGGACGGTGTCCGACGTGACCACCGGGACCGGCTCCTAGCCCTACCGCGCCATCCCTCTCCACGCCCGCCCATGACGGTCCGCGCGGGCGCGGAGAGGATGCCTCGGTCGCGTCGAACGCCTTGTGTGTCAGGTGAGTTCGAGCAGTCCCCTGCGCACGGCCTCCGAGACGGCCGCCGCCCGGTTGTCGACCCTGAGTTTGCGATAGACGCGCACGAGGTGGGTCTTGACCGTGGCCTCGCTGAGGTACAGCGCCTCGGCGATGGCCCGGTTGCTGCGCCCCTCGGCCAGCAGCCGGACGACCTCGATCTCGCGGTGGCTCAAGTCCTGGTCCGGATCGACCACTTGGCCGACGAGTTCGCCGACGATCGCCGCGGCGAGTCCCATGGAGCCCGCAGCCGCGGTCCGGACCGCCTGGAACAGTTCCTCCGGCGGCCCCGCCTTGAGTACGTAGCCGCGCGCACCCGCTTCCAACGCGCGGACGACATCGGCCCGTCCGGCGTAGCTGGTCAGCATCACCACCGCCACGCCGGGCGCCCGGGCGCCGAGCCGACGGGCCGCCTCGACGCCGTCGATCCCCTGGCCCGGTCCGGCGAACCGCAGATCCATCAGCACGACGTCCGGGGTCAACCCGGCTCCCAGACGAACTGCCTCCTCGCCACTGCCCGCCTCGGCGATCACGTCGAGGTCGGGTTCACCTTCCAGCAGGGCCCGCAGTCCGGCGCGTACGACCGTGTGGTCGTCGGCGATCAGCACGCGCAGCGGTGCGGCCGTCATCGGGCGGTCGCCGGTGTGAACGACGGCTCGACCGGCCGCGGCCGGGACCGCGCGGACACCGAGGCCCGGATCCTGGTACCCCGGCCGGGTGCGCTGCTGACGTCGAGGTCGCCCCCGCACTCACGCAAGCGTGCCCGAGCTGCCGGGAGGCCGAATCCGCGGTCCGTCCGGACGGCGCCCGGCGAGCGCTCGCCCGCGAACGTGGCGGCCGGGTCGAAACCGACTCCGTCGTCGCTCACTTCGAGTTCGACGCGATCGGGGTGCCGGTGGAAGGTGACCAGTACGTTCACCGCGTGGGCGTGTTCGCGTACGTTCGCCAGGGCGTTCTGGGCGATGCGGAACAGGGTGGTGGCGGCCTGGTCGTCGAGGGCGGGCTGATGCGTTCCGAGCGAGCGGAACCGTACCCGGGCGGCGGCACCTTCCTGACGGGAACGGGCGCACAGCAGCCGCAGCGCGCCTTCGAGGCCGGCCTCGGCGACGGTGGACGGGGTCAGGTCCCGGATCATCCGGCGGGTCTCGGCGAGGTTGCTGCCCAGGCCGTCGGCCACGGCACGGACACGGGTCCGTGTCACCTCCGGCCGCGCGTCCCAATCGCGCTCGGCCGCCTGGAGCAGCATCAGGCTGCCGGCGAGTTCCTGGGCCAGGGTGTCGTGCAGATCGCGGGCGATGCGGGTGCGTTCCGCCAGTACGCCCGCCTGGCGTTGCTGCCGCGCGAGCGTGTCGCGGGTGTCCCGCAGTTCCTCGACGAGGCGCTGGCGGATCGCGGCGTCCCGCTGCTGGCCGCGATAGAGGGCGACGGTTCCCCAGACGGCCGCCACCGGGACGAGGACGACCTCCGGGTCGAACCGGCCCGTGGACTGGACGAGTGCGTCGACGAGCACGAAGGTGATCACGCCGACCGTGGCCATCGCGGAGCGGCGGCCGAGCGCGCGCAGGGCCGCACAGGCGAGTGGGACGGCACACCAGACGTAGGCCGTCGTCAGCGGTGACGGCGCGAGGAAGACGAGGGCGGTCCACAGCAGGATCAGCAGGGGGATCCAGAGGTGCCGGCCGAGCGGGCCGAGCCGGTCCCAGTGAGCGAGCCCGCCCGCGTACGTCACGGCCAGCAGCCCGCTGACGGTCACGATGTACCAGCACAGGGGGATCTCGAGCTGGGCGAGGCGCACGAGTCCGGCGCCGACGACGAGGAAGAAGGCGAGGTGCGAAACGTGTTCCAGGGTGGGCCGGTTGCCGCGGGCGGTCGGTGGAGCGCGGTCGGGCACGGCAGATCCCCTTGGGGCGGACTGATCCAGTCGGACAGGGCGCCCGAGTCTATCCGCCGCCTGTAGGGCCCATGTGAAGAGCGGAGCCGCCGGTCTCCGTTCGGAGCGGCGTACGGAGACCAGCGACCCCACCAGCGGTTACGCCCCCGGGTGCAGGCCGGGCCAGCCCGGCGTGGGGTCGCCCTTCACCTCGCCGAAGTAGAGGGCGAAGGTCTGCTTCCAGCGCTCGACGGCCGTACGGTCGGCCATGAAGCGGGGGAAGCCGTCGATATGGGCGTCGGGGTACTCCCAGATCGGCTTCAGGCCGGCCGCGGGCGTGACGTCGGTCCGTACCGACCAGCCGTTGAAGGACGCCTGCTGCTGGGTGGTGGACAGCTGCCAGTTGAGGTACAGCTTGGCGGCCGTCGTGTTCCTGGCCTGCTTGAGGATGGCGGCGCGCTGACCCCAGGCCATGAAGGGGTGTCCGTCGGCGACGACCCACTTCGCGGGAGAGGTGGCCGGGGAGGTCAGCGTGCCCGCCGTGCCGATACCGATCGTCTTCTGCTTGCCGAAGACCGCGTCTCCCGGGGAGTTGCTGCCCCGGGCGAACCGCACGTCCTGCCGGGCGAGCGCGGCCACCCAGTCCCATCCGTACTTCTGCGCGTACAGGCTGTAGAGGTAGAGGACCGCGTCGTCGTCGTGCGGGTACGACGAGGCCATCTTCCCCTTCCACTTCGGATCGATCAGGTCGAGCGGGGTCTTCGGGGCATCCGCGCCGGCCTCGGCGACGTCGTACAGGAAGCTGAAGCCGATCGCGCCGATGGCGACCCAGGCGCCGTGCGGGTCCTTGAAGCCGTCGTACACCCGGGAGAATCCGGCCGGCTTGTACGACAGCAGGCGGCCCTGCTCCTTCCAGCGGGTGAAGTCCTGGAGCGTCTGCAGTTGTACGACGTCGGGGACCAGGGTGTCGGTGGCGAACTGGTTGTCGACGCGGACGTCGTGGTACTTGCTGTAGTCCACGATGAGCTTCAGGTCGATGTCCGGGAAGCGCTTGAGGAAGGCGGCCTTGGTGCCGTCCTGCTGTGTCGGGGTGTCTCCGCCGGCGTAGATGACGAGCTTGCCGCCGTCCGCCAGGGCGGCCCGGTACAGCTCGTCGAGCGTCCTGGTCTCCTCGGGCCCGCCGCCCCGCCGGGACCCGGTGGACGAGGCAGCGGCAGCGGGGCCGGCCGCGGCGCCGAACGCTCCGAGGCCGAGGGCCGCGGCACCGGCTCCGGTGGCAAGTACACGTCGTCTGCTGAGGAAACTGGACACTCTGTGGGGCCTCTCTGATGGGGGTGAGGACCTCGGCGGGTCGAACGCGGCGCCATGGTCAGTGGCGATTCTGGCGCCGTGGGGTGAGGCCGCGCGTCATCCGTACGCAGCGCAGGACGCGCGGGCGGTGGAACCCGCGTTCAACCGATCGGTTGAACGACGCCGACGGCCGTGCGGGCCGCGCACGACGTGCCCGTCAGCGCCCCGCGTCCGGCCCGACCGGGCGCCGACGCACCCAGGCGAACAGCGCCACCGAACCCACCGCCGCGAACGCGCACCAGGTCGACACGAACTCCAGCTCCCACAGCACCCAGCAGATCAGCGCCCCCGTGCCCATCAGCGCCCCGAGCAGCAGAAGTCCACGGTCACCTGAGAGCAGAAGGGAGCCGACGGTGGCCAGGAGATAGCCGGCGACGAGCAGTTCGGGCTGGTTCAGGTGCACGAAGTAGCCGAGGGTGTGGCCGCGGACCTCCGCTCGCACGGGACGGGTCACGAGGGCGTACGCGAGTGCGGCGCCCGTCACGAGGCCGATCGCCAGGGGGACCGTCAGCCTGAGCCGGGCATGCGGGGGCGCCGCGCACATGACACCGGCCGGGACCCACACCGCGAGCAGAGGCAGCGCGATGACGGCCCAGGCCACGGTCGCCGGGCCCGTACCCCCGCCGGAGTCCCAGACCACGGACTCCACGATCTGATGCGCCCCGAGGATCAACGGCAGCGCGGCCAGCGGCAGATCACGGACCCGCCGCACCCGCGCCACACAGGCCACCCCGACCGCGCCGATCCCGGCACCGGCGGCCAGGTCGGCCGTCGCACTCCAACACATCGCGCCACCCGGGGGTCGGCCGTCATGTGATGACACCCTTACGCCGCCCACGGTAGTCCCGCCGCCGCGCGGACTCACGCAGGCCACCCACTGGTGCGGGGCCCAGGCCCCACCAGCGGCACCGAAATGCCTTCTGTTGAAGAGGTGACCGAGGCGAGCCGTCAGGGGCGGCCCGTAGCGTCGCGGAGAGGGGAGTTGATCCCTACGGAGGCCCCGCTGTCGCAGTGGGGCGTGTCCAAGCCGGAGTACCAGCCGGGTGGGGACAGATGGCGGGTCTTCGCCGATCCAGCCGGGCATCCCTTCTGCGTGATCAGGGGCTGGTGTCGAAAGCACCGTCGAGCGAGGGCGTGTGTCAGGGGCCGACGTAGGTCGCCAGGTGTTCGCCGGTGAGGGTGGAGCGGGCTGCGACGAGGTCGGCGGGGGTGCCCTCGAAGACGAGGCGGCCGCCGTCGTGGCCGGCGCCGGG
Source organism: Streptomyces sp. NPDC096311 (assembly GCF_044763085.1). Taxonomy (NCBI): domain Bacteria; kingdom Bacillati; phylum Actinomycetota; class Actinomycetes; order Kitasatosporales; family Streptomycetaceae; genus Streptomyces; species Streptomyces sp. NPDC096311. The sequence continues at coordinate 26,459 of NZ_JBIWFN010000015.1, read as the reverse complement.
GCCGAGGTCGATGATCCAGTCGGCGTGCGCCATGACCGCCTGGTGGTGCTCGACGACGATGACCGACTTGCCGGCGTCGACGAGCCGGTCGAGCAGGCCGAGCAGCTGCTCGACGTCGGCGAGGTGGAGGCCGGCGGTGGGCTCGTCGAGGACGTAGACGCCACCCTTCTCCGCCATGTGCGTGGCCAGCTTGAGGCGCTGGCGCTCGCCGCCGGAGAGGGTGGTGAGGGGCTGGCCGAGGGTCAGGTAGCCGAGGCCGACGTCGGCGAGCCGGGTCAGGATCCTGTGCGCGGCCGGTGTCGCCGCCTCACCGGCGCCGAAGAACTCCTCGGCCTCGGTCACCGACATCGCGAGCACCTCGCTGATGTCGCGGCCGCCCAGGTGGTAGTCGAGCACCGACGCCTGGAACCGCTTCCCCTCGCACTCCTCACAGGTGGTCGCGACGCCGGCCATCATCGCCAGGTCGGTGTAGATGACGCCGGCGCCGTTGCAGGTGGGGCAGGCGCCCTCGGAGTTGGCGCTGAACAGGGCCGGCTTCACATCGTTGGTCTTGGCGAACGCCTTGCGGATCGGGTCGAGCAGACCGGTGTACGTCGCCGGGTTGCTGCGCCTGGAGCCGCGGATCGCGGCCTGGTCGACCGACACCACGCCCTCGCCGGCCGGGATCGAGCCGTGCACGAGCGAGCTTTTCCCGGATCCGGCGACGCCGGTGACGACGGCGAGCACCCCGAGCGGGATGTCGACGTCGACGCCCTGCAGGTTGTGCGTCCGCGCGCCGCGGATCTCCAGCGTGCCGGTGGGCTTGCGCACCGTCTCCTTGACGGCCGCCCGGTCGTCGAAGTGGCGGCCGGTGATGGTGCCACCGGTCCGCAGCCCCTCGACGGTGCCTTCGAAGCAGACGGTGCCGCCCGCCGTACCGGCGCCGGGGCCGAGGTCGACGACATGGTCGGCGATCGCGATCGTCTCCGGCTTGTGCTCCACGACGAGCACCGTGTTGCCCTTGTCCCGCAGCCGCAGCAGCAGGTCGTTCATCCGCTGGATGTCATGCGGGTGCAGGCCGATGGTGGGCTCGTCGAAGACGTAGGTGACGTCGGTGAGCGAGGAGCCGAGGTGGCGGATCATCTTGACGCGCTGCGCCTCGCCGCCGGACAGCGTGCCCGCCGGCCGGTCGAGCGAAAGATAGCCGAGCCCGATCTCCACGAACGAGTCGAGGGTCTGCTGCAGCGCGGTGAGCAGCGGCGCCACCGACGGCTCGTCGAGACCGCGGACCCACTCGGCCAGGTCGCTGATCTGCATCGCGCAGGCGTCGGCGATGCTGATCCGCTTGATCTTCGACGACCGGGCCCCTTCGTTGAGCCGGGTACCGTCGCACTCGGGGCAGGTGGTGAAGGTGACCGCCCGGTCCACGAACTCCCGGATGTGCGGCTGCATGCCCTCCCTGTCCTTGGCGAGCATCGACCTCTGGATCCGCGGGATCAGCCCCTCGTAGGTCATGTTGATGCCCGCGATCTTCATCCGGGTCGGCTCGCGGTACAGGAAGTCGTGCAGTTCCTTCTTGGTGAACTTGCGGATCGGCTTGTCCGGGTCGAAGAAGCCCGACTCGCTGTAGAGCCGTGAGTTCCAGCCGCCCCCCGTGTAGCCGGGGACGGTGATCGCGCCCTCGGAGAGCGTCTTGGAGTCGTCGTAGAGCTGGGTGAGGTCGAGGTCGGAGACCGAGCCACGGCCCTCGCAGCGCGGGCACATGCCGCCGGTGATGCTGAAGCTGCGGCGCTCCTTCACGGTCTGTCCGCCGCGCTCCATGGTGACCGCGCCGGCTCCGCTGATCGAGGCGACGTTGAAGGAGAACGCCTTGGGCGAGCCGATGTGCGGCTTGCCGAGTCGGCTGAAGAGGATGCGCAGCATCGCGTTGGCGTCGGTGGCGGTGCCGACCGTGGAGCGGGGGTCGGCGCCGAGCCGCTGCTGGTCGACGGTGATCACGGTGGTCAGTCCGTCGAGGACGTCGACCTCAGGCCGCGCCAGCGTCGGCATGAAGCCCTGCACGAAGGCGCTGTACGTCTCGTTGATCAGTCGCTGCGACTCCGCGGCGATCGTGTCGAACACCAGCGAGCTCTTGCCCGAGCCGGACACGCCGGTGAACACCGTCAGCCGGCGCTTGGGGATCTCGATGCTGACGTCCTTGAGATTGTTCTCGCGCGCGCCGTGCACGCGGATCAGATCGTGGCTGTCGGCAACGTGCGGCGCAGGCGACTGCGTGTCCGCCCTCGGGGCCATGCTCATCATGTCTCCATCTGTCGAGTGGGGCCGCCTTCGCGGACTCCGCCGGCGTCGCCTGGCTGGATCTGGCCAGCTCCGAGGGTAACGTCTGCACTTTCCCGCGTCGGAGCGTTCGCGGTGGCGGTCGCTGCCGACCTGGCCGTCACGCTAGCCGCGGCTCGCCCGTCGGCGCTTCTCGAATCCTGACCGGTCCGGTCGCGGGCGTCGCTTTCACGCCGGAACCGCGCTGCCGTCCCGCCGCTGGATCGTCGCCGCTGCCCGGTGGAGTTCGGTGAGCACCGTGCGTACGGCTCTTCGCGCCGCGCGTTCGGGGCGGTGGAGCACGTCGATGTGGCGCCGGGTGTGCACGCCGCTGAGAGGTCTGAGGACGAGTGCGGGGTGTGGGCGCGTGGTCCAGCGGGGCATGAGGGCCAGGCCACCTCCGGCGGCGACGACCTCGGCGACCACGGAGAATTCGTTGATGCGATGGACGATGTCGAGCCGTCGGTTCGCGGCGCTCGCTATGGCGTCGATGGTGGCCATGAGCGGGAACCCGTCGTGAACGGTGATCCAGGGTTGGTCCGCGACGTCGCGCGGGGTCAGACGTCGTTTGGTGGTCAGGGGGTGGCCGGCCGGCAGGGCGACGTCCAGTGGTTCACGCAACAGCGTGTCGGCGGTGACCGTGTCCGGCCACGGCGGCGCCTGGTCGAGACGGTGGGCGAGCACGAGGTCGTAGTCCCGGGTCAGTCCGGGGAAGTGGTCCTGCGCGACGTCCTCGTCGGCGAGCGAGAGCCGCGGGCGTCCAGGTCCTGCCTGGCCGAGCAGCAGGAGCGGGAAGAACGCGGAGGCCGCGCTGTGGAAGGCCGCCACCGATACGCCTGCGTCCGGCTGGTCGACGAACTCGTCGATCGCGTGCCGTGCCGTGGCCATCGCGGTCTCCACCTCGATCGCGGCACGGGCCAGGGCTTGCCCGGCATCGGTGAGCACCAGCCGTCGGCCGTCACGTTCGGTGAGAGGGACCCGGATCGAGCGTTGCAGCAGCCGCAACTGCTGGGAGACGGCCGAAGGGGTCATCAAGAGCGCCTCGGCGGTGGCGGTGACGCTTCCCGACTCGCCGAGCTCCCGCAAGATCTGCAACTGCCGCTCATTCACGTGCTCAGTGTAGTGATGCTTCAGGTTCGCTGAAGAACATCGCTCTTGGCTTCAGGGTGGGAACAGTGCAGCGTAGGGGCGTGTTCCACACCCGCCGCACTGACGCAGTGCTTCTCCTTGTCGCCATCGTCTGGGGCTCCAGCTACCTGGCCGCGAAGACCGCCACCCATGCCCTGCCGGTCCTGGTGGTGCTGTTCGCGCGGTACGCGATCTCCGCGATCGCCTGCCTCGCCCTCGTCGCCGCCCGCCGTCGGAAGGAGCGCTGCACGCGCGACGAAGTACGTGTCGGGACTGTGCTGGGGACCACTCAGGCCGCCGTCCTGGTTCTGGAGACGTACGGTGTCGCGCACACCAGCGCGGCCAACGCCGGACTGATCATCAGCCTCACCATCGTGCTCACCCCGCTGCTGGACCGCACGACGGACAACGGACGGCTGCCTCCGCGCTTCTTCGCCGCCACGGGTGTGTGCCTGATGGCCGTCACCCTGCTCATGTCCGGCAGCGGCTTCCACACTCCCGGGACCGGCGACCTGCTGATGCTCGCCGCCGCGGTGGTGCGCGCGGCGCATGTCGCGCTCGTGGGGCGGCTCACGAAGGGCCGCGTCGTGCGGCCGTTGCAGCTCACGGCCGTCCAGACGGGTGTCGGCTCAGCGCTGTTCGTCGTGCCCGCCGCGAGCGCCCTGCCGACGCTGACTCGGGTCGATGCCGCGGTCTGGGGCCAGCTCGTGTATCTCGCCCTGTTCTGCAGCGTGTTCGCCTTCCTCGCCCAGACCTGGGCGGTGCAGAAGAGCTCTGCCAGCCGGGCCAGTCTGCTGCTGGGCACCGAACCGGTCTGGGCGGTCGTGGTGGGCGTCTGCCTCGGCGGCGAGGGGTTCACCGTCCTCGCCGCCCTCGGCGCCGCGCTCATGGTCACCGGAACGTACTGGGGACAGCACATCGAACGTACCCACCGCACCACTCACATCGAGGAGTCCCCATGCCGGACAACGGCACCTACGAGCGTCTGATCAGCCTGCTCGACAGCACCGCGACCTCGTACGAACTCATGGACCACGAACCGGAAGGCACCACCGAGACAGTCAGCGCACTGCGCGGGCACCCGGTGTCCGAAGCCGCCAAGTGCCTCGTCCTGATGGTCAAGATCGACCGGCGGGTCACTCGCCACGTGCTCGCGGTCGTCCCCGGGGACCGGCGTGTGGACCTCGACGCCATCCGCACGCTGTTCGCGGCCCGCTACGTCGGATTCTGCGACGCCGCCACGGCGGAGCGACTGGCCCATGCCGTCCCCGGCACCGTTCTGCCCTTCAGCTTCGACCCCGCACTCGAACTCGTCGCGGATCCCGACGTCGTCGCGCTTCCGTGCCTCTACTTCAACGCCGCCCGCCTTGATCGTTCGCTGGCCATGTCCGGGGCGGACTACGCCAGGCTCGCCGAGCCGCGTGTCGAACGCATCGCCGGTCCGGGCTCGGACTGAACAAGAAGGCTCCGCCTCCAGAACGTCGGAGGCGGGATGGTGTGGAGCGGCGGCCGACGCGCCGCCAGATCGCAGCGCTGCTGAACGGGGGTTCGGCTGACGTACGGTTACGGCGAGTGGTCTGCGGTCGAAGTCCTGGGGGTGGGAAATGACCGAGTTCCAGGGCGAGTTGATGCGTGCGTTGGCCGGCACTCTGAGGGAGCACTCGGCTCGGCGGGGAGGCAGGACCGCCTACGAGGACGGCCGCCGCGCCGTCACCTACCGGGAGTTGGAGGAGCGCACCGGTCGGCTGGCAGGGCATCTGGCGCGGCTCGGGGTGCGGCGCGGGGAGCGGGTCGCGATCCATCTGGGCAATCGGGTGGAGCTCGTGGAGAGCTGTCTCGGGGTGCTGCGGGCCGGGGCCATCGGCGTGCTGCTGAACCCCGGTGCGTCGAGCGAGGAGCTGGGGTATTTCCTCGACGACAGCGGCGCGGTCCTGGTGATCACCGAGGAGTCGCTCACCCCCCGGGTCTCCCGACTGGCGGCCGGGCGGCCCGAGTTACGGGTGGCCGTCGTCGGCACGGGCGATCTGCCCGTCGACCCGTTCGCCATCGAGGACCTGCCCGCCGACGCGCTCGCCTTCGAGGACCTGGCCGGGACGGATCCGGGTGTGGCGCCCCGGGACGACCTCGGTCTCGACGATCCGGCGTGGATTCTCTACACCTCGGGCACGACCGGGGAGAGCAAGGGCGTGGTCTCCACCCAGCGGGCCGCCCTGTGGTCGGTGACGGCGGCCTACGTGCCGGCGCACGGGCTGCGGGAGGAGGACCGACTGCTGTGGCCCCTGCCCATGTTCCACGCCTTCGCGCACTCGCTGTGCCTGATGGGAGTGATCGCGGTCGGTGCGAGCGCGCGCCTCCTCGCCCCGGGTGCGAGCGTCGCCCAGGCGCTGGCCGCCGAGCCGTTCACCCTTCTGGCCGGGGTGCCCGCCACCTATCGCCTTCTGCTGGAGTCGCTGCGGGAGACGGCGGCCCCGGTGTCCTCGTCGCTGCGCCTGTGCGTCACCGGGGGCGCACCCTGTCCCCCTGAGCTGAAGGCGGAGGTCGGCCGTGTCCTGGCCGCTCCCCTGCTCGACGGTTACGGCTCCACGGAGACCTGCGGGAAGATCGCGGTCCAGCGGCTCGACGGACCCCGTGACGACGCCTCCAGCGGACCTCCGCTGCCGGGGCTTTCGGTGCGGCTGACCGATCCGTCCACCGGTGCCGAGGTCACCGACGGGACCGACGGGGAGATCTGGGTCCGCGGCCCCGGACTGATGACGGGCTATCACCATCGTCCGGACGCGACGGCGAAGGCGTTCTCCGACGGTTGGTACCGCACCGGGGACCTGGGCCGGCTCGGCGCCAACGGCCATCTCCATGTCACCGGCCGGGTCAAGGAACTCATCATCCGGGGCGGGGAGAACATCAACCCGTCCGAGGTCGAACATGTGCTGCTGGCCCGTCCCGACATCGCCGACGCCGCTGTCGTCGGCCGACGGCACGACGTGCTGGGCGAGGTGCCCGTCGCCTTCGTCGTCCCGGGACCGGACGGGTTCGACACGGCGCGGGCGCTCGCCGACTGCCGGGAGCGGCTGTCCGGATTCAAGGTGCCGGACGAGATCTACCCGACCCCCGTCATCCCCCGTACGCCCTCCGGCAAGATCCTCCGGCCGGCGCTCGCCGAGCAGTTGACGGAGCGGCTCGCCACCGAACGCGCGGCCGCGTCCTCGACGCTGCGTGAGCGGCTGACGGCCGCGTCCGACGCCGTACTGGACCTGGTACTCGACGAGACCGCCCGCGCCCTCGACGTCCCCGCGCAGTCGCTCGATCCCGCACTGCCCTTCACGGCACAGGGACTCACCTCGCTCGGCGGTGTGCTGTTGCGCGACCGGCTGGGCACGGCGACCGGTCTCGAGCTGCCGGCGACCCTGGTGTTCGACCATCCCACGCCGGCTGCCGCGGCGGCCTTGGTGCGCAACAAGCTGCACGGCGACCGCAGGTCCGCCGCCGCGCGCACATCCGGCGGCGGACCCCGCGTCCGGCCCGGGGAACCCAGGGAGCCCATCGCCGTCGTGGCCATGGCGTGCCGCTATCCGGGGGGCGTGGAGTCCCCGGAGGACCTGTGGCGGCTCGTCGCGGACGGCACCGACGCGACCTCGGACTTCCCCACCGACCGTGGCTGGAACACGGCCGACCTGTACGATCCCGACCCCGACCGGCCCGGCACCTCCCTCACCCGCAGGGGCGGCTTCCTGCACCGGGCGGCCGACTTCGACGCGGCCTTCTTCACCATGTCGCCGCGCGAGGCACTGGCCACCGACCCTCAGCAACGGCTGCTGCTGGAGACCGGCTGGGAGCTGCTGGAACGGGCGGGCCTCGACCCGTCCGGGCTGCGCGGCAGCGACACCGGTGTCTTCATCGGCGTGATGCACGCCGACTACGGCCGCCGCCTCCTGCAGCGCGGCGGACACGAACTGGAGGCCCATCTCGCCCTCGGTTCGGCGGGCAGCGTCGCCTCCGGCCGGATCGCCTACACGCTGGGGCTGCGCGGGCCCGCCGTGACGGTGGACACCGCGTGTTCGTCGTCGCTGGTGGCGATGCACACGGCCGTACGGTCCCTGCGCGACGGCGAGTGCTCACTGGCCGTCGCGGGCGGGGTCACGGTCATGGCCTCGCCCGGCCCGTTCATCGCGTTCAGCAGGCTGCGCGGGCTGGCACCGGACGGGCGCTGCAAACCCTTCTCCGCGGCGGCCGACGGCACCGCCTGGGGCGAGGGTGTGGGGCTGGTGCTGCTGGAACGGCTGTCCGACGCGCGACGCAACGGTCATCCGGTCCTGGCCGTGCTGCGCGGCTCGGCCGTCAACTCCGACGGTGCGTCCAACGGGCTGACCGCCCCCAACGGGCCCGCGCAGCAAAGGGTGATCCACGCGGCCCTCGCCGACGCGGGACTGTCTCCGGCGGACGTGGACACGGTGGAGGCGCACGGCACGGGCACCGCGCTCGGCGATCCGATCGAGGCGCAGGCGCTGCTGGCCACGTACGGGCAGCACCGGGCCGCCCAACGTCCGCTGTGGCTGGGCTCGTTGAAGTCGAACGTCGGACACACCCAGGCGGCGGCCGGGGTGGGCGGGGTCATCAAGACCGTACTGGCGATGCACCACGAGCGGCTCCCGCGCACGCTGCACGCCGACGAACCGTCGCCACGGGTGGACTGGTCGTCGGGCGCCGTACGGCTGCTGACCCGGGACGAGGAGTGGCGGCCCGAGCCCGGGCGGCCCCGACGGGCGGCGGTGTCGGCGTTCGGCATCGGCGGGACCAACGCGCACGTGATCCTGGAGGAGCCCGAGGCGGGCACGGTCGCCGCAGCACCCTCCCGGCGCGGCGCGGCGACACCGCCGCTGCTCCTGACCGGCGCGAATGCGGCCGCGCTGCGGGCGCAGGCCGCACGGACCGCGGCCGTACTGCGAGAGCGCCCCGAACTCGCCCTGGTCGACGTGGCGTTCACCCATGCCACCGCCCGGGCCGCACTCCCCCACCGAGCCGCCGTCGCCACCGACGACCGCGCGGGGACGCTGAGTGCCCTGGACGCCCTGGCGGCGACCGCCGCGTCCCGGCCGACGGACTCCGCCGGCCGGTCGGCCCTGCTGTTCACCGGTCAGGGAGCCCAACACCCAGGAATGGGCCGGGAGTTGTGTGAGGCCTTCCCGGTCTTCGCCGACAGCTTCAACGCCTTGTGCGGCCTCTTCGACGCGCATCTGGAACGCCCGTTGCGCTCGGTCCTCTGGGACACCGCCGAGAGCGCGCTGCTGGATCGTACGGACTTCGCCCAGGCGGCCCTGTTCACCTTCGAGGTGTCCGCCTTCCGACTGCTGGAGTCCTGGGGCGTACGGCCGGACTTCCTGGCCGGTCACTCGATCGGCGAGGTGGCGGCGGCACACGCCGCGGGCATCCTGTCGGAGCGGGACGCCGTCGAACTGGTCTCGGCCCGCGGTCGGTTGATGCGGGAGCTGCCTGAGGGCGGAGCCATGGTGGCGCTCGACGCCACCGAGGCGGAGGTGACCGGCGAGCTGACCGGCGGGACCGCCATCGCTGCGGTGAACGGCCCGCGGGCGGTCGTGGTCTCCGGCGTGGAGGAGCCCGTCCTCGCGCTCGCCCGGCGCTTCGCCGCGCTCGGGCGCCGCACGGTCCGGCTGCGGGTCAGCCATGCCTTCCACTCCCCGCTGATGGACCCGATGCTCGCCGAATTCGGCCGTGTCGTCGGCGGATTGACGTACGGTCAGGCCCGCATTCCGGTGGTGTCGGGGCTGACGGGACGCCCGGCCGCCGGAGAGGAGTTGCGGTCGGCCGAGTACTGGGTACGGCACGCCCGCGAGGCCGTGCGGTTCGGGGACGCCCTGCGCCGGCTGGCGTACGACGGGCGGGTGACCGCGTTCGCCGAGATCGGGCCGGACGCGCACCTCACGACCCAGGCCACCACGGCTCTGGCCGAGAGCGGCAAGGACCCGCTGTTCACGGCCGCCGCCCGGCGGGGCGCCCCGGAGCCGCGGACGCTGTTCGACGCGCTCGGTCGACTCCATGTCCACGGTGTGCCGGTGGACTGGCGACGGGTGTACGCGCACAGCGGCGCCCGGTGGGTGGACCTGCCGACCTACCCCTTCCAGCGGCAGCGCTACTGGCTGTCCGAGCCCACCACCGACGCGGCAGCCGGTGCGGGCCATCCGCTGCTCACCCAGCCGGTGACCGTGCCGGGCACGGAGCGTGTGCTGTGCGCTGGCCGGCTGTCCGGCGCGGCCCAGCCGTGGTTGCGCGACCATGTCGTGGGCGGCCACGCCCTGGTGCCCGGGGCCGCGTTCGCCGACCTGGTGCTCCACGCCGGTGACGCGTGCGGTGTCGCCGTACTGGAGGATCTCGCCCTTCTCACCCCGCTCTTCCTCCCCGTCGCCGACGACGAGGGGATCCAGGTCCAGGTGGCCCTGGGAGAGCCGGACGGTGCCGGGCGGCGCACGGCGGACGTGTACGCGCGGCCGGAGGAGTCCGGTGCGCTCGGCGCCTGGACGCACCATGCGACCGGTCGGCTCGGACCCGCGGTTCCGGGTGCGCTGGAGCGGCCGGCCCCGCTCGGCGTGTGGCCGCCGCCCGATGCCACGCCCGTGGATCTCACCGGCGCCTACGAACGGCTGGCCGCCACCGGTCTCGCGTACGGGTCGGCGTTCCGTGGAGTCACGGCCCTGTGGCGGCGAGGCGAGGAGCTGTTCGCCGAAGTCGGCCCGGTGTCGCTCCCGGAGGCCAGGCGTCACGCCCTCCACCCGGCGCTGCTGGACGCCGCCCTGCATGCGGGACTGCTTGCCGAGCCGCCCCGCGGACCGGCCCGGCTCCCGTTCGCCTGGCAGGGCCTGACGCTGCACGCGGCCGGGGCCACGGCGCTGCGCGTGCGCATCAGGACCACCGGCCCGGACACGGTCGGCCTCGACCTCGCCACGCCCTCGGGTGCACCCGTGGCCCGGCTGGAGTCGATGACGACCCGACCCGTGCCGAAGGCGGGTGTCGCCCCGGTCGGAAAGCTGTACAGGCTGCGGTGGACCGGCGTTCCGGCTGTCGGTGAGGGACCGGCCGTCGCGGTGGAGGAACCCGACGACCTGGGGCTGGCCGCGTTCCTGCCGCAGCGGGACACGACGTCCCGGTCTGCGGACCCTCCGGAGGTGGTCGTGATGTCCTTGTCCGCCCGCGCCGACGAGGGGACCGACCCCGCTGCCGCGGCCCACGCGCTGGCCGTACGGGCACTGGATCCGCTGCGTGCGCGGCTCGCCGGTTCCGGGCGGCTGGCCGTGGTCACGCGTGGCGCCGCCGATGCGGCGCCGGACCTGCCCGTCGCGACGGTCTGGGGGTTGCTGCGGGCCGCGCAGGCCGAGTACCCCGGTCGCCTCACGCTCGTGGATGTGGACGGCCGGCCCGAGTCGCTACGGTTGCTGCCTGCCGCCCTCGGCACGGGCGAACCCCAACTGGCCATCCGGGACGGCTTGCTGAGTGTCCCTCGGCTCGTGACCACTCCCGGGTCGGCGGCGGACGGCTCCCTCGGCCGGGGCACCGTCTTGATCACGGGCGGCACCGGCTCCCTGGGCGCGCTGCTGGCCCGGCATCTGGTCGATCGGCACGGCGTACGGCATCTCGTGCTCGTCAGCCGACAGGGAGAGCGGGCGCGGGGGGCGCAGGCGCTGCGCTCTGCGCTCGAAGGCGCCGGGGCGCGGGTGGACCTGGTGGCCTGTGACATCACCGAGCGGAATCAACTGACCTCCCTCATCAAGGGGTTCGGGCCCGACCTCAGCACCGTGGTGCATGCGGCCGGGGTCCTGGACGACGGCGTGCTGGAAGCGATGACCCCCGAGCGGCTGGCGGCCGTACTGCGGCCGAAGGCCGACGCGGCCTGGCAGCTGCACGAGCTCACGAAGGATCTGCCGCTGTCGCAGTTCGTCCTGTTCTCCTCGGCCGCCGGGCTGCTGGGCAATCCCGGCCAGGCCAACTACGCGGCGGCGAACTCCTTCCTGGACGCACTCGCCCGTCACCGCACCGCCCTCGGCCTGCCCGCGCAGTCCCTGGCCTGGGGCCCTTGGGCCGACGACGACGGGATGGCGGCGCGCGCGAGCCGGGTACACGGCGGGGCGGTGCGCGCGGTCTCCCCGGAACAGGCACTGGCACTGTTCGACGCAGCGCTCGGCGGCCCGGAGCCGGTCCTCGCACCGCTGCCGCTGGACCGCTCGCCGGCAGCGCTGCCCGCCGGGACACCGGTTCCGCCGCCGCTGCGGGGGCTGCTGCGCCCTGCCCGGCCGACGGCCTCGTCCGCGGCGGTTGACGGAGTGGTGAGCGGGAGGGAAGAGGGGGTGGTGGAGTCGGAGGGTGTCGCCGGGGCCTGGCGGGAGCGCCTCGCGGCACTGCCGTCGTCCGAGCGGGCGCCCGCCCTGGTGGAACTGGTCCGGGCCGAGGTCGCCACGGTGCTCGGGCATGCGCAGGTCGAGGCCGTCGACCGGGACTTCCCGGAGCTGGGTCTCGACTCGCTGATGAGCGTCCTGCTGCGCAACCGGCTGAGCCTGCTCGCCGGGATCCCGCTGGCGGCCACCGTCGCGTACGACTGGCCGAGCGCGGAGCGGCTCGCGGATCACGTGTACGCCGAACTGAGTGGCGCCCTGGCCGACGACGCCGCTGCCGCCGGGCCGCCGGAGGGCGATCGGCGTCATGAACCGACCCGCCCCGACGTCCCGACGGTTGAGCGCCGGCGCGCAACCGGCAGGTCGCTGCCGACCCTCTACCGGCGGGTCTGCGAGACGGGCGACGTCGTCTCCGCGATGCACCTCCTCGTGAGCGCGTCCCTCGCCGCACCCACCTTCGGCCACGACGAGAGTGCCCTGCACGCGATACCGCCGCTGCGACTGGCCTCGGGAGCGGACGGTCCGGCACTCGTCTGCGTTCCCGGCTTCGCCACCAACCTCGGTCGGCCCTGGTACGGGGGGCTCGCCGCCCCCTTCGACGGCGAGCGGGACGTCTTCGAACTGCGCCACCCCGGCGTCGACACCGGAGTCGCCGTGGCGCGGGACCTGGAGACGCTGGCCGCACTGCACGCCACGACCGTCCGACGGCACCTCGGCGATCGCCCCTACGTCGTCGTGGGCCACTCCATGGGCGGTTCGGCCGCCCACGCGCTCACCGCCCGGCTGGCAGCCGACGGCGCGCCCCCGGCCGGACTCGTGCTGGTGGACTCGTACCACGTCACCCCCGAACTGGAAGCCGAGCCCTGGCTGCTGGCGATGCCCGCCCGGATCCCCGCGGCCGTCGGCGAGCGGTTCGACAGCGCGGTGGACGATCTGACCTTGCTGGCGCTGGGCGCGTACACCCGTATGTTCCGCGGCTGGGACCCTCGACCCACGCAGGTTCCCACCCTCTTGGTGCGCGCCTTGGAGCCACTGCCGGACATGCCGGAACGGTGGCGGTCGTCCTGGCCGCTCCCCCACGACACGGTGGACGCCCCCGGCAGCCATCTCGGTGTGCTGGAGGAGAACGCCCCGACGACGGCCCGGGCCGTGCGCGCGTGGATCGACGCGCTCGCTCCGGGCCGAGGAAGGACCACATGAGCGCCGCGACGGGTTTCGTCGCCCGTCGCGGTCTGCCCGAACGGGCACGTGACCTTGCCTCTGCTCCTCCTGAAGTCCGGCGGACGAAACGCTAGCGTCCCCTGGTGAGTATCAGGACCCCCGAGTCGCCACCCGAGCCCGGGGCCGCGCGCACCCGGCGCAGACGCCGCCCCGGACCGTTCACGCTGCTGGTCCTGCCAGGGCTGACCGCCGTGTTGGGGGTCGCCGTGTTCATGACGGCGACGGGCCGGTTGACCACTCTTCTGTCGCCGGACCCGAGGACGAACAGCGCGGTGGTCGCGGACGGCGCGGTCGCCGAGCACGTCGAGGATGCCTACGTCCCTTGGCTGCGTGCGGCGGCCAGGACGTGCACGGTCCTGAAGCCGTCCGTCCTCGCGGCCCAGATCGAACAACGCTCCAGCTGGGACACGGACTTCGCCACGCTCTCGGGTGAGACGGGGATCGCCGGGTTCACCGACGCGCAGTGGCGGACCTGGGGCAAGGACGAGGACGGCAACAAACACTCCTCGCCCCGCGACCCGGTGGACGCCATCGTGGCGCTCGCCCGCGAGGACTGCGCTCTGGCCAAGAAGGTCACCCGTCTCAAAACCCATGGAACGGTCACCGGCGAGCCCCTCGATCTCACCCTCGCCGCCTACACGGTGGGCACGGACGAGGTGACCCGGGCGGGGCACGTCCCCACGAAGGCACGGACCTACGTCACCGAGGTCAAGGCGCTGTTCCCGCGCTACAAGACGTACGACCGGGTGGAGAGCGGGAGTTCCGGCAGCGGGACGGCGAGGGCGGTGCTGGCACCGCCGCTCACCTCTCTCGTGGTCACCTCACCCTTCGGCACACGCCAGCACCCGCTCACCGGTGTGACCAAGCTGCACACGGGCGTCGACTTCGCGGCGGCCCAGGGGGCTCCGATATCCGCCGCACGGCAGGGACAGGTCGTGTTCGCGGCGATGACCAAGGCCTACGGCAACCGCATCGTGATCGATCACGGCACCATCGGCGGGAAACGGCTGGAGACGACGTACAACCATCTGTCGGCCCTTCAGGTCACCTCGGGCCAGAGCGTCGACTCCGGAACGGTGATCGGTTTCGTCGGCTCGACCGGCCTGTCGACCGGCCCACACCTCCACTTCGAGGTACTCGTCGACGGAACGTACACCGACCCGATGCCATGGCTCGCCGTCGGCTCCTGACATCGCCTTGAGCCGGTCGTCGCCTGCGCGGGCCATCCCGCGCAGGAAGCGGCCGACACGTCACGAGGCGGCTTCGCGCTCGTACGGTGTCAGGGGCGGGCCTTCCAGGGGCGGCGTCTTCCGGCCGAGGTAGACCAGCGCGAGCATGTCGGGCATGAGCAGTCGAGCGGGTGACTTTTCCATGCTCATCACGTCCAGGAGGATGCGCAGGGCGTGGGGGTTGCGGGAGCCGGCGTCGACGGCCTTGTCGACGAAGGCGGCGAGGGTCCGTTCGAGCCGGGTGGGCGGCTGGTCGCTGGCGTCCGGGTAGAACACGTCCTGGCCCACGGCCAGACTCCAGGCATTCTCGACCGGCCGTGCCGCGGCCTTTTGGACGCGCCGGGCGGTACCGGGTGCGCCGAGGTCCTGTTGCCGCAGGACGCGGCGCAGGGCGATCACGCTCTGCGCGGCGGCGCTCAGCCCGTGGCCGTAGACGGGGTTGTAGCCGGCGACGGCGTCGCCGAGCACGGCGAATCCTTCGGGCCAGCGGGCGGCTCTCTCGTAGTACCGCCGCTTGTTGGCGGTACTACGCGTGGTGATCACGTCGGTCTCGGGTTTGGCGTTCGCGAGCAGTTCACCGATGACGGGGTGCGGCAGGCTCAGGGCGAAGGGCACGAACGCGTCGTTGTCGCTGCTGGGCTGCCCGCCGCGGGATCCACAGAGCGTCACGACCCATCGGCCGCCCTCTATGGGCACGATGACACCGCCCCGGCCGGGGATCCGCCGGGGATCGGCCTGGACGTTGACGATGGGAAAGCCGTCCGCGGCGCTGCCGGGTGCGCGGTAGATCCTGCTGGCGTAGCCGATACCGGCGTCGACCGTACGCTCCTGGACCTCGGGGAGTCCGAGTTCCCGCAGCCAGACGGCGGCACGGCTGGCGCGTCCGCTCGCGTCGATCACCAGGTCGGCCGGGAGGGATGTCTCGGACTGATCCGCACGTACACGGACGCCCGTCACCCGGTCCCCGTCGCCCAGCAGAGCGAGCAGTTCGGTCTCCTGGAGGAGGGTGATGCGGTGGTCCCGCAGAACCCTGGTGCGGATCACCGCGTCGAGGAGGTCACGGCTGCACAGGAGGTTGGTGTGGCGCGCGTGGGTGAATCTGCGGAACCACTGCCCCGAGGGGGCCTTGGACACCAGGTCGGCCATGATGCGCGGTGTGTGGGCGCCTTGGTCGACGAGTTGGTCGACGATGCCGGGCAGGAGGTCATCGAGGGCCTTCACGCCGCCGGACCAGAGCACGTGGGCATGGCGGGCCTGCGGCAGTCCCTTACGGGGGTGTGGCCCGTCGGGCAACACATCGCGTTCGATGATCCGCACGTCTGCGAAGTCGGCGAGCACGGCCGCGGCGAGCATGCCCGTCATGCCCCCTCCGACGACCACCGCGGTACGGCGGGAGGCAGTTCTGGCAGACGACGACATAGGATGCACTCTTTTCTGTTGCGGGGAGCGGGAGTCTCAGTCACGGCCGGCGGCCGTACGGGCGGCGGCCTGCCGTCGCGCTTGGGCGACGATCGGGGACGAGGACAGCGCGCGCGACAGCAGAACCATCCGCTGCGGTCTGGAAATGGACTCCAGGGTTCCCGCTCTCGCCGGTACCTCCGCGCGACCGTCTTGGAGGACCTGTACACGGGCCGCGGCCAGCATGGCCGCCTCGGCCACCACCGTGGCCTGGTGCGGTGATCGGACTCCGGAGGCGCCATCGGCGGCGATCGACGCCACGGCCTCGGTGTACGCGGTCGCGCGCACCTGGTCATCGAGACAGGGCGCGCAGGCCAGAACGCCGTCCCAGATGGCGATCTCCTGGCGCGCCAGGCGCACGACCGGCGGATCCCACCAGCGGATGATCCCCTCGGTCGGCGCGCGCAGCGTCTGCAGCTCCGCCCAGAGGGGCTTCAGGAGCCGGTAGCGCTTCCACGCGCGCAGGTTGTCGACCGCCGGCGGCCCGACCCGGGGGACGGCGAAGCCGGCGGCGGTGGTGACGCCGGCGAGCATGACGAGCGGTGGGGACACGTCGGTGGAGAGGAAATCCCAGTCCACGCCGTTCCAGCGGGCGGCCATCGCCATGTACTTGACGATCTGGTATCCCGCGTCGAACGTCAGGCCGACGATGAGCAGGATCAGACCGACGCGGGTCACGCCGCGCACCTCGCGCAGCCAGCTCACGCTCATGACGGCGAGAGCGATGGTGGCGGCCGTGTGCGCGACCATGTACAGCACGATCATTTCCCGCATGCAGGGCGTGTTGGCGTAGTACGTGTCCAGGTCCTGGGTCCGTTCCACGGGGACCTCGGCCAGGGCGAACAGGACCCAGATTCCCGCGATGACCAGTGCGTAGACGCCCCGTACGAGCCGGGCGGCGCGCTGTTGCGTCTCAGGGGGCCCGCCCTTCCACCGGATCATGAGGACGAGGTAGCCCGCACTGAGCGCCGTCATGCCGGCGTACACCAGCGGGGCGCTGAAGTTCGCGACGCCGGTCGCGTCGTTGACGTACCGGATCGTGGGCGGAGCGGACAGCACACACACGGCGGAGCCGACCAGCAGGATCGCGTTGCTCGGCGCGACCAGGGAATCCCGCCACAGGCCCGTGCCCGCCGACAGCTTCAGTCCCGCGGCGACCAGGAGAAGAACGCCGGGTATGTAGAAGACGATGCCGCTGTCCACTAGGCCTGCCTGCCTTCCGGTGATGTACGTGGAACCGGTCGATCGGACGGTGGAAAGGGCGCCGTGGCCCACCGTGACGTGTCCGGTGGCGGGACGGGCCTGCGCGGAGGCACGCCGTGCGGGCTCATGACGGGGTTCTTTCGTCAGCGGGGGCCGCGGCGGCCGCGCGGGCCGCCGCGACGATGGGGGACGTACGCAACGCATGCGCCACGCCCATCAAGGTGGCGCGCGCCATGAGGCCCGCGGAGTGGTCGAGTACGGCGGTTTCGGCGGACCCGCCGTCGGGGTGGACCCGAACGGCGGCGGCGATCATCGCGGCGAGGCCGATGCGGGAGGCTTCCTCGTCGCCGTGTCCCGCCGACCGAGCCGCTGACTGCGCCCGGGCCCGGATCCGGTCGTCGAGATGCGGGCGAAGGAGGTTCAGTCCGTCCTGAATGCCGGCCTCACGCCGGGTGAGCCGCACGGCGTACGACGAATACCAGGGGATCGGAGCGGCGAGCGGACTCCCGGGGGAGGCACCGCCGAGTTCGTGCCACAGCGGGCCGAGCCGCCGCCAGGTCACCACGGTGCGCCGGAGCAGGCCCAGCCGCGGCCCGAACAGCGGCACCGTGAAGCCGACGGTGGCGACGGTGGCGGCCAGGCTCGCCGTGCCGGGCGCCAGGCTGGTGCTCAGCACGTCCCAGTCCCCGCCGGCCCACCGCGCCGCCACCGCGGTCAGCTTCAGGGTGCTGAAGGACAGGTTCAGCAGCCATCCGGCCACGAGGAGCCGCAGTCCGGCCCGCAGCCATCCGCGCACCTCCAGCGCCCAGCGCCAGCACAGCGCCGTGGTGGCCACCGCCGCGGTGATGTGACCGAGCAGGTACAGCGCGATCATCTGCCCGATCCAGGGCGTGGTGGCGTAGTAGGTGTCGAGGTCCGTACGGCGCTCGACGGGGGCGTCCCCGGCCACGAAGAGGACGACGATCAAGGTGATCAGCACGCTGTAGCCGATCTGCCAGCGTCGGGCGAGGCGGCGTACGTGGTCGGCCGGCCCGCCGCGCCAGTGAAGGATCAGCAGCAGGCAGGCGGCGCTGTAGGCGCTGACGATGACGTAGTCCAGCGGGGCGGCGAGGTTCGGAATGCCGCTCGCCCTGTTCACGGCGGCGACGGTGGGCGGGGCCGCGAAGAGGAATCCGGCGCCGCCGAGGAAGATCACCCAGCAGACCGAACGGACCAGGGGGTCGCGCCAGGTCCGGATCAGATCCGGCAGTTTCACTCCGAGGCCGGCCCACAGGGCCAGCGCGGGTATGTAGTAGCGCGAGGCGTTCACGGCTCAGACCTGGGACCGGCGGTGTCCCAGTGAGGCGCCGATCCGGCCGGCGATCTGGGACCGGTCCGTGGCGAGGCTGTCCGGTTCCCCTTCCAGCCAGATCCGCAGCTGCGTCACCGCCCGCAGGGCGAAGGTCTCGGCTTCCTGCTCCGACCGTTCGTGGAACTCGGTCCGCGCGGCCACGGCCCTCACCGTCCGCTGCACATCGGCCCGGTCGCTCAGCACGCGTGCGGCGACGGGGATCCCGGCGGCGTGGTGGCCGCAATCGCCCTTGATCATGTGCCAGATCTCGTGGCAGAGGATGGCCAGTTGATGGACGGGCGCTGCCCGCTTGTCGACGAGGACGATGTCGTGGTCCGGCATGTCGAGCCACAGTCCCGTGGCGGTGCGGTGCGGGAACTCCTCTTTGAGCAGGACGACCTCACGCCCCCTGATGCCGGCGACCACGGCGATGAGCGCGTCGAACAGCGCGTCAGGAGCGGCGGGTACGGGCAGGCTCACTCCGTCGGCCAACTGGCCGATCAGGTTCCGCATCTCCTTGGCTCTGCCTGTGCGCACCGCTCTCCCCCGCGAACTACTTCAGCATGGGGCACCGTCGCACGACGCCCGCCGATCCCACCCTGCCTGCACCCCCCGGCCGAAGGTACGCCCAACTCGGCCTGTCAATATGCCAAACAAGGTGCCTTGTCGGCCACGCCAGGGTCTGCGGTGTGCAGCAAGCTGCGGGGGATCAAATACTGATCAAACGGGATACACGCGCATCCGGGACTGGCGCGTCCGATGCGTTCCGGACGCGCTCCGGCCCGCGCGCAGGACGCCTGCCGGTGGCCGCGCCCGGCGGACGGCGCGGCGTGGGCTTCCCGCCCCGGGCGGCGACGTGCCTGCGTACGACCGGGCGCCCCCACGATCAGTGCCCTTCGGTGTGCGCACTGTCCGATTCCGAACCCCGTATCCGCTGAGCGTTTCTGCGCTGCAGGATGGTGTCGATCCAGTCAGTCACCAACTGAAGTTCTTCTTCGGCCAATTGCGGGGCGCGCGCAGCCAACTCCCTCAGTCCGTGCGTACTGCGCAGCCGAGCCATCGGATCGGCCGCCTCTCCCTCCAGGCCGCGCAGGACGGACTGGAGAGCGTTGTCGAGCGAGGCCTGCGGTTCGGCGGAGAGCCAGCCGTTGGGCTGGCCGAAGAAGAACGTCTCGATGCCGGCCTGGGTGGACGCCAACGGGCCACCGGAGCGGGCCGGGCGCCGCTCCCCCGTCTGTTGCCAGGACACCTGTTCCGAGGGCAACTGCTGTGAGAGCGATTGCCGCGAAGGCATCCGCGACGAGGGTGTCTTCCGGCGGCTGTTGACGAGGTTCGACAGGGATGCCCGGGAGGCCCCGTAGGAGGCGGCGATCTCGTCGTAGGAGTGACGGGTCCCGTCGGGGCGCAGGCGTGTCTCGCGCAGGTGGACGATGCGGCGGACGATCCGGTCGGTGATGTCCTCGGCTGGTGGTTCCTCGCCGTCCAGGAGCATCCGGACGACGTCTCGCGGGACGCCGCTTTCGTTCGAGAGCTGTTCCACGTCGAGCACGTCGTCGCGGCTTTGCCCGTCCCCGATGAGGGAGCCGATCCGCCTGAGGGTCTCGGCGAGCGCTCGGCGCGTTTCTCTCACCGGCGGGTCTCCTGGTGTCGGACGGGGTGAACTGCACGTTGACTTCCGAGACTCTAGCCGCTGCCGGGCCCGGCCAGCCAGAGCGGAAGATACCCCAATAGCCGTACTCGGCTAGAGCAGTTGACATGAATGGCCGGGGATTGCAGGATCACGACACGACGTGCGGACCGGTCGTCACGCCGCGGGGACGGGGGAGCCCGCGTGTGCTCCGACGCGGGTCCCACGGAATGTTCCGGGCTGCGGCGGTACACCATCACGGGGTGTGCGGTCGCAGCCCGGGCCGATTCCCGCCGACGTCGGCCGCGTCGCGCGCAGGAGCCGCAACTCGCCCAAGAGCCGCAGCTCACGGAAGAGCCGCGTCGCGCGGAGTCGGCAGCGCGCTGAGGCGACATCGGCTGTCGTTGCCCGGACAGCAAGCGCTCTCTAGACTCCCGTGCGATGAACGCGGAAACCGCTCTCGATGACGCCTACTTCGACTACTGCCCCTGGGACTTCGTCGGCCGTGCCTCCGCCGGGCAGCGGGCCGCGCAGGACGCGCACCAGCGACGGCTGGCGGAAGCAGGCGCGCGCCTCGGGCCGCGTTGTTACGTCTCTCCGGCCGCCGGCGTCTTCACCGACACACTCCGCCTGGGCACCGACTCCTACATCGCCGGGCACGCCTACGTCACCGGTGAGGTGACCGCGGGCGACGACTGCACGGTCAACCCGTACGCCACGGTCCGGGGCCGGATCACCCTCGGCGACGGGGTCCGGATCGGCGCGCACAGTTCGCTGCTCGGCTTCAACCACGGCTTCGCCCCCGACCGGCCGGTGCACCGGCAGCCCCTCACCAGCAAGGGCATCACCGTCGGCGACGACGTGTGGATCGGCTCGCACGTCGTCGTACTGGACGGGGTGACGATCGGCGACCACTGCGTCGTGGGCGCGGGCGCGGTCGTCACCAAGGATCTCGCGCCGTGGACGGTCGCGGCGGGCAACCCGGCCCGCCCCCTGCGCGATCGCCGCGCCCAGGGCGGACCACGACGGGATCGACCGGCCTCGGGCGACCTACCGGGCGGACTCTCGGACGGCCTGTCAGGCAACCGCCCGGGGCGCCCGTCGGGCGACTTGGGGGACGCCGTCGTCCGGTTCGCGGACCGGGCCCGGGCGCAGGCCGCCGATCTCGTCGCCCGGTGCTGGAACCCCGACACCGGCCGCTACGCCGACCGGCCGGGCACTCACGCGACCGTTCGAGCACACTGCGACGCCGTCGAGATCGCCGACCTGCTGCTGGGCTCCCCTCCGGAGCAGTTCGCCGCCGACGAACACGCCGCGCGGCTGCGCGCCCTTCAGGATCCGGGCAGTGGGCTGGTGCCCGAGTTCGCTCCGGACGGCGGTGCGGGGGTGCTTCCCGACCCGGCCGCCGACGGCTGGATCGATGACGGCACCGCCGAGTACCACGTGCTGGCCGTGGGCTACGCCTTGGACCTGCTGGGCTCCCGCCTCGCCCAACCAGTGCACGTGGTACGGCGCATGACGGTCAGTCAGCTGCTCGCGCGGCTGAAGTCACTGCCGTGGCGGACGCGGACCTGGTCCGCCGGCGCGTGGGTGGACTGCTGGGCGACCGGCGCCCATCGCAATCTGGAGCTCGGCGTCGAGGACGGGGAGCCAGGGACGCTGGAAGCGCTGTTCGGCTGGCTCACCACACGGGTGGACCCGTGGACGGGGATGTGGGGTACCGCCGGGTCGCCCGCCGCGGGCCGGTTGCAGCTGGTCAACGGTTACTACCGGCTCACCCGGGGCTCCTACGCCCAGTTCGGGCTCGATGTGCCGTACGCGGAGCGGGTCGTGGACACCGTACTGGCTCATGGCCGCGATCAGCGCTGGTTCGCGGCCGGCCGCGAGAACGCCTGCAACGTGCTGGACGTGGCCCACCCCCTGTGGCTCGCGGGACGGCGCGGCGGGCATCGGACGGCCGAGGTGCGGGCGTGGGCCGAGGAACAGCTGACGCGTGCGCTGGGGCGGTGGCGGGACGGCGCCGGATTCGGTTTCGGTCCCGCGGGCGAGGGCGGAGGGGGTCCGGGCCGCGAGCCGGGGCTCCAGGGCACCGAGATGTGGCTCGCGATCGTATGGCTGCTCGCGGATCTGGTGGGTGTGGCGGACCGGCTCGCGTACCGGCCACGCGGCGTCCATCGCCCGGAGCCGGCCCGGTCGCCGGGGTTCGCGACGCCGGGGTAGGCCGCGCGCGACGCCGCGTCCTGCGGGGGCGTGCGCGTATGGTGGGGCCGCGCGGTGCGCCACCCCTGGCATGCTGCACCCATGCCGACGCCCATACAGCCGTCCAGTTCCACCGAAACCTCCGCCGCCTCGGTCAACGGCCTGCGCATACAGGCACGTTCGGTGGGACAGCGCATACACGGCACCGGGAACGTCCTGCACGACGTGTCCCTCGACGTCGCGCCCGGGCGGCTCACCGTGATCGCCGGGAGCAGCGGGGCGGGCAAGACGATCCTCTTGCAGACGCTCGCCGGGCTGCGCGCGCCGACGGAGGGGACGGTCCTGCACGACGGGACGCAACCCGGCT
The DNA here is from genome assembly GCF_044763085.1 of Streptomyces sp. NPDC096311. Lineage (NCBI taxonomy): Bacteria > Bacillati > Actinomycetota > Actinomycetes > Kitasatosporales > Streptomycetaceae > Streptomyces > Streptomyces sp. NPDC096311. Next base: position 4,006 of record NZ_JBIWFN010000015.1, on the reverse strand, counting down.
CGCCGGGGCCGGAGTTCGGGTTCGTGCCGCAGGAGGACATCATCCACCGCGAGCTGCCGCTGCGCCGGACGCTGGTGTACGCGGCGGGTCTGCGCATGCAGCCGGGCACGACGCCCGAGTCCGTCGCGGCGGGCGTGGACCGGGTCCTGGAGGCGCTCGGTCTCTCCTCCCGGGCGGCGACGCCCGTGCGCGCGCTGAGCGGCGGGGAGCGCAAACGGGCCAGTATCGCCGTCGAGTTGCTCACCCGCCCCCGTGTGCTCTTCCTCGACGAGCCCACCTCCGGGCTCGACCCGGTGACCGGTGCCGCCCTGCTGCGGACCCTGCGCGCGCTGGCCGAGGACGGCACCACCGTCATCCTCACCACTCACACGCTCGCGGATCTGCTCCGCGGCGACCAGGTGGTGTTCCTCTCCCCCGACGGCGAGGTCGCGTACGCCGGTGAACCGGGTTCGCTGTGCGGGGCGTTCGGGGTGGGCACGGTGGAGGAGGTGTACGAGGAGGTGGCCCAGGGCGTACGCGTCGAACGCGCCGCGCCGCCGGACGACGTACGCCGAGCCGACACACCGTCACCTCCGGTTCCCGTCCGGCGTGTCGGTGCCCTGCGCCAATGGGCGCTGCTCACCCGTCGCGGCACCGCGCTCCTCCTGCACAACCGGCTCTCCGTCGCCGTCCTTGCCGGTTCGCCGGTGATGATCGTGGCGATGTTCGCGGTGTTGTTCCGGGCGGGCGCTTTCGATCGCGCGGCACCCGACCCCGGATCGACCGCGATGATCATGTTCTGGATCGCGTTCGGCGCGTTCTTCTTCGGCCTGACGTACGGGCTGCTGCAGATCTGCACGGAGTTGCCCGTGCTGCGCCGGGAATGGCTGGCGGGGCTGCGGATCGGTCCCTACGTCGCGTCGAAGCTGACCACCATGCTGCCGGTGCTCGCGGTCGCCGACGTACTGCTGCTGGTGGTGCTGCGGGCGCTGGACCGACTGCCCGCGGCGGGATGGGGCACGTACGGTTCGCTGTTCGTGTCGAGCGTGCTGGCCTCGGCGGCGGCCCTCGCACTGGGCCTGCTGGCCTCGGCCGCGGTGACGGAGCCGGGCCAGGCGACGCTGATGCTGCCGCTGCTGTGCTTCCCGCAGGTGCTGTTCTCGGGGGCGTTCGTGCCGGTGCCGCGGATGACCGGTGCCGGGGAGGCGATCAGCTGGGCGATGACCAACCGGTGGGCGTTCGAGGCACTGGGCAGCGGGGTCGGCCTGGAGTCGCTGTGGCGCACGGGCGCGTCGCCCCTGGGACCGCCGCTGCTGGACTCGTACGGGGACTCGTTCGGTCATCCGGCGAGCCGCGGCTGGTTGATCCTCGCGGGGTTCGCGGTGCTGTTCCTCGCGGCGACGTGGGCGGTCCTGGTGCGCAAGTGCCGGGACGGCGCGGTACGGAGCCGGGCGGGCCGCTGAGCGCCGGGGCCCGGCGGCCACGGGCGGTTTCGGTGACCCGGCAGCGGCGTCCGCGGGGCGCGACCAGGTCCACGACGACTGTCACCCCAGCCAGACCCTCAGCACCCCACCCGAGCCGCCAGCCCCGTCACCCCCGGCACCCGGTCGCGGTAGGTCTGGGTCACGAACTTCAGGAACGTCTCGATGTCCCTGGGTTGGGACGACACACCCAGGGAGATGCGGACGGCACCCGCCGAAGGCAGCCGCAGCAGGTCCAAGTACTCCTCCATCGAACCGAGTTGCCTGCCCGCTGCCGAGCGCAGCCGGCGCAGCGGCAGTGCGAACGCCGCCTCGCCGGCACCCGGGTTGCAGAAGCAGCCGGTCCGCAGGGAGATGCCGCGCGCGGCGCTGTCCCGGGTGACGACGCGTTCGTCGACGATCCGGCCGTCCGCACCCAACAGGTTGAGCGCGACCGTGCCGCCACGGGCCGCCCCGGCGTCCGAAGGGCCGTACACGCGGGCCATCGGGGAACCGTCGCTGTGGCGCAACGCGCCCAGCCCGGCAAGGAGTTGGCCGGTGAGGGCGGTGACGTGGGCGTGCACCCGGTCCATGCCGACGCGGTCGATCCACTCCAGCCCGGCGGTGACGTCCGGGACGGACAGGAAGTTCACCGTGCCGTCCTCGAAGGCCGCCTCGTCGTCGGCGAGGACGTGCCACTGGGCCTGCGCGCTGACCGCGTAGATCGTGCCACCCGAGAACCAGGGCCGGCGCAGCTTGGCGAGGGCCTCCCGGCGGGCGATCAGACTGCCGATGCCGGTGGGGTGGCCGAAGACCTTGTACCAGCTGACCACGGTGAAGTCCGGGTGGAACCGGCCGAGGTCGAGCGGGTTCGTCGGCACGAAGGCGGCCGCGTCCAGCAGGACGTCGTAGCCCTGCTCCTGCGCCCGCGCGATCCACTCCAGCGGATGCTGGACGCCGGTGAAGTTGCTCTGGGCCGGGTAGGCCAGCAGCCCGCGCGGCCCCCCGCCACCGCGCCGCCCCAGACGGCTCAGGCGGCTCAGGCGGCTCAGTTGACGCCCGGGACCGCCTCTGCGCGCGGTGAGCGCGTCCCACAGCCGTTCCTCGTCGATCCGCAGCCCGGGCCCACTCACGGGGACGTACGCCGTCGCGGCGCCTCTGGCCCGCGCGTACTCGCGCAGACCGTTGACCGAGTTGTGGTTGTCCAGCGACATCACCAGCCTGCTGCCGCGCGCGAACGGATACGCCTCGCCGACCAGGCGCAGCGCGCCCGTGGCGTTGGGCGTGAAGATCACGGCGTACTCGGCGGGGTCCGCGCCGAAGTGCCGGAGCACCGCGCGGCGGGCCTCCGCGAGCAGCACTCCCGAGGCACGGGAGGCCGGGCTCTCGGAGTGCGGGTTGCCGAATAACCCGCTGGTGATGCGTTCGGCACTCCCCGCGACGAGCGAGCGTGGCGGAAGCCCGGCGCCCGTGTGGTCGAGGTAGGTGTGGCCGCCCTCGTCGAGGTAGCCGAAGTCGCGCACCCGCAGCCCGGCGAAGCCGTCCGCGTCCCCTTCGCCGGCGGCCGTGCCTCCGGAAGGCTTTTCGGTCGCGCGTATGTGGCCGTTGCCCGGTGCCTTGTCCATGAGTTCCCTCCGCCCGGCCGGTCCTACCCCATGCCCGGACCGACCCTTCATGAAGCTTCGCCAAAGGTATCCGTACGGACCGGCCCCTCCCCTGTGCCACGGCATCGAACAGTGATTGGGTGGGCGCGGCCATACCGTTCGAACCGCAGGAGAACCCCGCAGTCATGAGCAACGCTTACACGTACGAGTACAAGGTCGTCACCTTCCGGGAGTCGCTCATCGGCGACGCGCTGGACAGCGACAAGCTGGAGAAGGTTCTGAACAAGCACGCCGGGGACGGCTGGGCGCTCAAGGCGATCACGTCCGCCGACGTCAAGGGCCGCATAGGTCCCGGCGCGGTGGAGGGGCTGCTCCTGACCTTCGAGCGACCCCTGGGATAGATCCGTTTATGCCTGTTTATGTCGCTGTATGGTGCGTAGGAGGCCGAGGCGGGGGATGCTGGAGCTGATGAGACAGCGGATTCGCGGGTACTCCTGAGCCGTCGGAGGCCTTCCGGTGCGGAAGGCCTCCCCGGGCTGGGCGGGTGCCGGTCGCGTGCCGTACGCCACCGACATCCGGGAGTGCTCGTCTCCAGCCGCTGCCGGCCAGTGAGGTCAGGACGGTACAGCGATGAAGAGCGACGGAACACTCGACCGCGCGGTTGTCTCCAGCCACTCGGTGTTCGGAGCGCCCTGCTGGGTCAGCCTGGCCACACGCGATCTGCGGGCCGCGCAGGAGTTCTACCACGCCGTGCTGGGCTGGGAGTGGCACACGGGCAGGCTGGGCAGGGACTACCGGTTCGCCCGGGCCAACGGGGTGCCGGTCGCCGGCGTCTCGGCGATGTCCGGCATCGGGGCGAGGATGGCCACGTGGACGCCGTATTTCGCGGTGGCGAGTGCGGACGAGACGGTGTCCCGCAGTCAGGAGCGCGGGGGTACGACCGCGGTGGGGCCGCTGTCGTTC
>NZ_JBIWFN010000014.1:0-342159 GCF_044763085.1 Streptomyces sp. NPDC096311 | reverse complement strand
CCCGCCCCCTCCAACCCTGGTGTTTTTAGTTATTCCTCAGACCTTTTGAACCCATTGTATACCCACTCCGCACACCCCGGGGGGGGGGGGGTGGGGGGGGGGCCCCCCCCCCCCCCCCCGCCGCTCGGGCCGACCCGCGCGTGCGCGCGGGCCCCAACTGTCCTGCCGCGACTCAGTCGTTCGCGACGATCGGGTAGCGGGGCTCGTTCTCGGCCATCTGCCGCAGGGCTTCCTTGCGCTCGCGCTTGGAGAGCCGGTCGATGTAGAGGTAGCCGTACAGATGGTCGGTCTCGTGCTGGAGGCAGCGCGCGAAGTAGCCGGTGCCGCGCACCTTGATCGGGTTGCCCTTCTCGTCCTGCCCGGTGACCTCCGCGTAGTCGGGGCGGGCCAGCGGCGCGTACGCGGTCGGCACCGAGAGGCAGCCCTCGTTGCTGTCGTCGAGGCGGCGCTGCTCGGCGGGCAGCTCGACGAGGACGGGGTTGCAGACGACACCGACGTGCCGCTTGCCCTCGTCGTCCTGGCAGTCGTAGACGAAGACCTTCAGGTCGACGCCGATCTGGTTGGCCGCCAGGCCCACGCCCTCGGCGGTGCGCTGGCTGGCGAACATGTCGGCGACCAGCTGGTCGAGCTCGGGCCCGAACTCGGTGACGTCCTTGCACTCCTTGTGCAGCACCGGGTTGCCGACGACCGTGATCGGCCGCGAGGTACCGCGCTCACGGTAGGCCGCCTCGCGCTCCTCACCGTCCTCGGTGTCGTTGACGAAGCCCTCGTCGTCCACGGGGAGCACTCCAGAGTGCTGCTGCTCGGTGTCCTGCTGCGCCATGACCGACGTACGCCTTCCTGAGTGCTTGGGAGTGTGGTGCTGTTACAGAGTACGGGGACAGGCGCCCCTTCAGGGGCGCGGGGAATTGCGCGACAAGCCCCCACCGGCCCGCGGCGAACCCGCAGCGCTCAGCAGACCTCTTCGAGATCCCGCCAGTCCCGGGAGTCGGGGCTGTCCGCGACCCACCCGTCCAGCAGTCCCCTGACCAGCGGAGCCGGCGCGGCCACCCCGCACTCCCGCTCCGGCACCCACAGCTGCCCGTCGGTGCGGTGACCGAGCGGCCCCGGATGCCCGGGCTCGCTGTGGTCGTGCGGGTCGAGATGCTCACCGTCGCCCTCGTCGGACGGCATCCGCGACTCGGAACACATCCGGCACAACAGCCGTACGGACGAGGACCAGTCCTCCGCGGCGAAGCCGGCGTCCGCCGCGAGCTGCTCCAGGGCGTCCCGGTCCTCCTCGGTGGCGGCCTCCAGGAGGACCACCCAGGTGGGCACCGGGGACGGCGCCCACAGCTCGATCTCGTCGAAGACGGGATAGGCGTGCCCGGCGGCGGTCGTCCGCTCCCCGTGCGGGACACCGTCGTGCAGGACGACCTCGCCCCAGCGCCGCCCCGAGGACGGCAGCGGAATAGACAGGACCTCCACCCGGGCCGGATCGAGCCTGCGCCCCCACACGACCTCGGCCTCGCCCTCCGGCGACAGCCGTACGGCCGCACTGCCGAGGTCCATGCCCACCGGTTCGCCGGAGACGGCGGCCCCGCCGGGCACCCGCAGCCCGTACGCCTGCCAGGCACGACGGGCCAGCGGCCAGTCCTGCAGGGCGGTGGCGGCGATCCCGACGTTCCACCAGTCGGGGGCGCCCGCCTCCCGTTCGAGAAGCGCGACGGCCCGGAGGCCCGCGGCCCGCGCCTGCTCCCAGTCGTGCCGGAACTTGTGCAGCAGGGCCAGGTTGAACCAGGACTCCGACAGCCAGGGCTCCAGGTCCGCGGCACGCGTCAACAGCGCTCCCGCGTCCTCGTACCGGCCGTCGCCGATCAGCGTGAACGCGCGATCGGTGGCCTGCCGCCATGAGGCGGAGGGCCGGTGCCGTCCCTTGCCGAAGATCCTCACGATTCCCGCCTGCCAGTTCCTTGCGTTTCCCGCCTGCCGGTCCCTTGAAGAGTTTCTTGAAGACAGCGCAGCCCCGGGCTGGCCCGTGCCCCCGAACACCCTCTTCCTCGCATCCAACCACGGACCGTTGGACGGGCGCTCATTACCCATGGGTTACCCAGCCTGGGGCAGGGTAAGGGTGCCCCGCAACAGGACCCTGGCCAGCGACTCCACCACCTCGGGCTGATAGTCGCGGGCCGTGGCCAGGCGCAGCTTCTCCAGGGCGGTGAGGGGCCCTCCCGGGCCTGCTTCCCTGGCCATCTCCTCGAACGCGTTGACGGCCCGCACGATCCGTGCCGTGACCGGCTGCTCCCGGTACGGATCGGCCTGCCGCTCCACGACCACGGCGACCTCGGCGTCCACGCCGGTCTGACGTACGACGGCGCCGCCGAGGAGAGCGATGCGCCGCTGCTCGTCGGCAGAGAGCACGGAGGTGGCTCCGGCCGGCACCGGGTCGACAAGGCTGAGCTGTCCGATGTCGTGCATGAGCGCCGCGTACTCCAGGACGGTCAGATCGGGCTCGGACAGGCCCAGCTCACGGCCGACGGCCCGGCTGAGCGCGGCGACCCGCCGGGCATGCCCGGTGGGGGTGTACCCGGCGATCTCGGTCGCCCGCGCGAGTGAGGCGATCGTCTGCCGATAGGTGACGCGCACGGCGGCGTACCGCCGGACGGAGAGTTGAGTGAGCAACAGGGGCAGCGAGAACACGGGCAGCGCCCACAGCCCGACGACCGCCACCGCGAGCGACATCACGGCCCCGGTCGCGCAGACCGCCGACCCGATGCCGAGTGTGGCCCGCAGCTCGTCCCGCAGCAGCGGTCCGAAGGGCCAGCGGGTCCGGGCGTGTGCCATCGCCGCCGCGAGCACGGCGTCGCACAGCGCGGTGAGCACCAGCAGGGAGACCAGCAGCAGGGCGTACGAGGGGCCGCCCCAGCCCATCAACCTGCCCTGGTTGTAGAGGGGTTGGAAGCAGACGGCGGCGAACCCGACGGTGAGGACGCGCCGGGTGAGGTGGTCGGCGGTGGGCCCGCGGCCCTGGGCGACGTGCGGTACGCAGCCGATGAGGGCCGCGGCCACGACGACGGCGACGATCTCGAGGACGCCGTGGGCGGCGCGGTGTCCGGCGTTCTCGCCGAGCAGCGCGTACGCGAGGGCGCCGGCTGCGGCGAGGGGCGCCGACTCCCGCTCCTCGGCCCCGCTCCAGCGGGTCAGCTCCCCCACGGCGATGAGGATCCCGAAGGCGACCGCGACGCCTCGTTCGTCGAGACCGTGCCAGAGGACGACGGCCAGCGAGACAACGGCGAGGAGCAGAGCGACCGCGTGCACGAGGGTGAGGGTGAACGGGGCTCGACCGACGATCCCGTACCCGGGAATCTCCACCCCGACGGCACTCATGACCGCCCCCGCCCGACGACGCCGCTCGACGGAGGGTCGACGCCCGTCGGGTCCCGGTCCGCGCCGGTCGACGGCCCGTCGGCGCCCGTCGAGCAGCCGTCCGTACTCGCCGAGGACCCGGTTGTGCCGGGCGGGCAGACCCCCGCTGTCACCGCAGGATGCCACCCGTGTCGGTTCAGCGCTCGCACCAGGGCCCGTACCATCCCCGGATCGAACTGCGCCCCCGCGCACCGCTCCAGTTCCTCCAGCGCCACCGGCACCGGTCGGGCCCGCCGGTAGGACCGGGTCGACGTCATCGCGTCGAACGCGTCGGCCACGGCCACCACGCGTGCGAACTCCGGGATCTGGCGTCCCACCAGCCCGTACGGGTACCCGCTCCCGTCGATCCGCTCATGGTGGTGCAGGATCGCCGACCGCGCCTCCCCGAGGAAGCCGATGCCACGCACCATCTCGTGCCCGTACTCGGGATGCAGCTCGATGATCCGCCGTTCCTCCGGCGTCAGCGGCCCGTCCTTGCGCAGGAGCCGCGTGGGCACGCCCAGTTTCCCCACGTCGTGCAGGATCCCGGCGAAGCGCAGTACTTCGACGCGCTCGTCGTCCATGCCCAGCTCACGGGCGATCATCATGGACGCCTGCCCGACCCGCTCACTGTGCCCGCGCGTGTACCCGTCCTTGATGTCGACGGCCTGCACGAGGGCCCGGATGGTGGCCTGGTGGGCGGCCCGCTCCCGGTGGTACTGCGCGAACGCCCAGCAGGACACGTACATCGGCAGCAGGACGAGCAACGCGGCGACGGGACCGTACGGACTGCGCCACAGCACCGCCATCATCAGCCCGGCGAGCCCGTGCACGGCGACGGAGGCGAGGGAGCGCGAGAAGAGCCCCCGCCAGGCACCCCGTACGGGCACCCGCTCGGCGAGCGCCAGGATCCCGCCGTCGAGCGCGGTCAGCACCACGCAGAAGGTGAGCACCGCGGCCCCGGCGGGCACGAGCGCGTAGGGGAAGTGCGGCAGGGCCACCGCGTCCCGGCCGCCCAGCGCCCAGTGCACCCGGGACGCCGCCCAGACCGCGACGGCGAGCTGGGCCGCGCGCCAGATCCGGCGCAGCCAGCGCGGCCGCTGCTCCACACGGGCGAGCAGCGCGCCCGGCAGCGCCACGAGCGCGGCGGCCGACGGCGGCAGCAGAAAGGCCCCGGCGAGCAGCACGGGCAGGAAGGTGCCCAGCCCTCTGGGGGCGCCCCGCTCGGCGACGCGGGCGGCGGCGCCCTTGGGGCTGTGCGGGAAGGGGATCCGCTCGCAGCCGGCGTACAGCGCGGCGAGCAGGGCGACGATCCACCAGGGAGCGTGAACGGCGGGCAGCGGAGCCAGGCAGGTCACGGCGGCCAGGACGACACAGACGACGTAGACACGGGCCCACGTCGGAATCGACCCCATCGCCTCGTTCCCTCCCCCGGACGTCCCCTGCCCCGATCAGGCTCCGGAGCCTAGGGCGGTGGGGACGGTACGGGGGCGGCAATAGCCGAATCCGCGGGCTCCAGGCCCGCGGATTAGCACGTTCGGGTGATAACCGGACGATCTCCCCGGGGAGTTCAGGACTCCTGGGGTGTCGCGGTGACGTCGTGCTCGGGCACGGTCTGACCGGAGCGGATCAGGTCGATGCGGCCCATGACCTTGGCGCGCAGATCGGTCGGCACGTCGTCCTGGCCACAGCACCGCTTGACCAGCTTCTTCACGGCCTGCTCGAGTCCGTACTTCTCCAGACACGGGGAGCACTCCTCGAAGTGCACCTCGAACTTGGTGCAGTCCGAGTCCGGCATCTCATGGTCGAGGAACTCGTACAGGTGGTCGAGTACCTCACTGCAATCCGTCTCGTGCGGCTCTCCGCAGCTCATGAGCCCGAGCCTTTCGCTTCGTTCGACTCTCCGGCGCCGGCCGGGACCAGCCCGCGGTCACGGGCGTAGTCCTCGAGCATGCCGCGCAGTTGGCGACGGCCCCGGTGCAGCCGGGACATCACCGTACCGATGGGTGTCCCCATAATGTCCGCGATCTCCTTGTACGCAAAGCCTTCTACATCAGCGAGATAGACCGCGATGCGGAATTCCTCGGGGATCGCCTGCAGCGCAGCCTTGACGTCCGAGTCGGGCAGGTGGTCGAGCGCCTGCGACTCCGCGGAGCGCAGACCGGTCGACATGTGCGACTCGGCACGCGCGAGCTGCCAGTCCTCGATCTCCTCGGCCGCACTGCGCTGGGGTTCGCGCTGCTTCTTGCGGTACGAGTTGATGAAGGTGTTGGTGAGAATGCGATACAGCCAAGCCTTGAGGTTGGTGCCCTCGCGGAACTGGTGGAAGGACGCGTACGCCTTCGCGTACGTCTCCTGCACCAGATCCTCGGCGTCGGCCGGGTTGCGCGTCATGCGCAGGGCGGCCGAGTACATCTGGTCGAGGAATTCGAGCGCGTCCCGCTCGAAGCGCGCGGTGCGCTCGGCGGACGACTCCGTGCTCGTGCCCTGGCCCTCGGGCTGCTCCGCCTGGCCGTGATCGGTCCCTGCGTCGGTCCCAGTGACCGGACCCACCTCCTCCAGCGACGTGGCAGGACCGAAACCGGTCCCACTCGAATCGGAGGATAGACGAACATCCACACCCGCCGCCGCTCGAACGGGGGCGGTCTTCGCCGCGTGCAGCACCGTCCAGTCCAGCTCAGGGCTACTGCTGCGGTTCGGGCAGATGGTCGAACCCATGCGGCGGACTTCCTCTCGTTCGAACGGTTCAGCACGCTCCGTGCTGTCTGCTCGGCACAACAGTGGTCCGCCGCCCGACATTCCCGTGCGTCACCCGAGTGACGCGATCCACCTCACAACGCCGTCGGTGATGATCTCCAGGGCCTCGTCCTGGTCGATCGGTGCCCGTTTCGGCACGGCGAAGCCATGATCTCCGTACGGCACCTCGATCAGCTCGTGCGAGCCCTTCGGGAACTCCGCCGGCTTGCCGAACGGGTCGTTGCCGCCCTGGACGACGAGGGTGGGCACCCCGGCGCCGAGGAGTTCGCCGGCGCGGGACTTCTCGGGCTTGCCGGGCGGGTGCAGCGGGAAACTGAGGGCGAGGACGGCGGCGGCGCCGAGTTCCGTCGCCGTACGGCACGCGACGCGGGCTCCGGCGCTGCGTCCGCCCGCGACCACCGGCAGTCCGGGCTTCGCGACCGTGGGCCACAGGCCCCGCCATCCCACGTCCAGGGTCTTGGGCGCGGGCGCCACTTTCTTCCCCGCCACCCGCCAGGGCTGTTCGATGAGCGCGACGCTCACGCCGTGCCCGGGCAGCACCGCGGCCAGCGCCTGGAGATCGCGCGCCTCGATACCGCCACCCGCGCCGTGACTCACAGCGAGCACAAGGTGTGGCTTCTTGGCCCGGTGCCAGGTGACGCGGGCTGTACCGGCGTCCGTCTCGATCGTCTCGATCGCGTCCATGATCTCCGTCACGTCAGAAGAGTGTGCCCTCTTCGGGGCCCTCCAGCTCCTTCAGCAGCTCCGGCCCGTTGTTGCGGACGTTGCTGACGGCCGTGGAGACGGGATAGGCGCGCATCAGCCCGGCGGGCGGCGGCGCGAGCAGCTCGCGCAGGCCGTCGACGTCCGTACGGGCCGGGTCGAGCCAGGCGTCCCAGCGGTCCGGGGTGAGCATCAGAGGCATCCGGGGGTGGATGTCGGCGAGGGCGTACGGCCCCTCGGCGGGCGCGACCGCGAGCGGCGAGGTCTCCGCCTCGGTCGTGATCACCGAGCACGTCACCCACCAGGCCCGGGGGTGGTCGTCGGGGAGCGTCCGGTCGCGCCAGAACTCGTACAGCCCTGCCATCGCGAAGACCGAGCCGTCCGCCGGGAGCACGAAGTACGGCTGCTTGCGCGGCCGCTTCTTCTTGCCCTCGACCTCGAGATCGCGCTCGGTGGACCCGGTGACCCACTCGTAGTAGCCGTCGGCGGGGACGATGCAGCGCCGGGCGGCGAAGGCACGGCGGTACGAGGGCTTCTCGTGCACGGTCTCCGCGCGGGCGTTGATCATCCGGGCGCCACCCTCGGGCGTCTTGGCCCAGGACGGGACGAGACCCCACTTGAGCCTGCGCAGCTGGCGAACCGGCTTCGGGCTCTCCGCGTCCTTAAGGGGGCGGTCGAGGACGGCATAGACGTCCTTGGTCGGGGCCACGTTGTAGTCGGGGTCCAAGGTCTCCTCGGGCTCCCACTTCTCGACCTCAAAGATTCCTGCGAGATCCTCGGGCCTACGACTCGCTGCATACCGTCCGCACATACGTGCCACACTGCCAGATTCCGCGACACCAGAGGGAGCCACCACAGCCAATGGACAGCACCGCATCCACCTCGCTGGCCTCGCTCTGGGACCAGGTCTCCGGCACCCAGCCGGACCCCGATCTGTGGGTGGTGATAGCCACCATCGTCGCCGCTCTCGCGGTGATCGTCCCGCACGGCGTATGGCGCGTCTCGCGCAACGCCATCACCATCGCGCACGAGGGCGGCCACGGGCTGGTGGCGCTGCTGACCGGGCGGAGCCTCAGTGGTATCCGGCTGCACTCCGACACCAGCGGCCTCACCGTCAGCCGCGGCAAGCCCACCGGCCTCGGCATGATCCTCACCGCGGCGGCCGGCTACACCGCTCCCCCGCTGCTCGGCCTCGGCGGCGCCGCGCTGCTGGGCCTGGGCCGCATCACCCTCCTGCTGTGGCTGGCCACCGGCCTGCTCGTCGCGATGCTGGTGATGATCCGCAACGCCTACGGGGCGCTCACGGTGGTCCTCACCGGCGGTACGTTCCTGGTGGTCTCGTGGCTCGCCGGACCCCAGGTACAGGCGGCCTTCGCGTACGCCGTGGTGTGGTTCCTGCTGCTCGGCGGCGTCCGTCCGGCCTTCGAGCTCCAGGCCAAGCGCAGCCGCGGCGGCGCCGGCGACTCCGACGCCGACCAGCTGTCCCGGCTCACCCATGTCCCGGCGGGGCTGTGGCTGTTCCTGTTCCACGCGGTGTCCCTGTGCTCTCTGCTGGGCGGCGGCCGCTGGCTGCTCGGGCTTTGAGTGCCGGCTGCCGGAACGTCGAGTACGGGGACGTCGAGTACGGGGACACCGAGTGCCGGAACGTCGAGTGCTGGGACGTCGAGTGCTGGGACGTCGAGTGCTGGGGCGTCGAGTGCTGGGGCGTCGAGTGCTGGGGCGTCGAGGCGTCCCTGAATCTTTCGCTCACATTCCGTCACTTTTGATCAAGATCTACCCCCACCCTCACCCACTAAAGTGGGCGCATGACCGCGAACCCCGCCCACACCGCCCTCTGGCCCGCCCCGCACGCGAGCGGAGCCGTCGACGCGACGGTCCACGTGCCGGGGTCCAAGTCGGTCACCAACCGCGCCCTCGTCCTCGCCGCGCTCGCCTCGGAGCCGGGCTGGCTGCGCCGCCCGCTGCGCTCGCGCGACACGCTGCTGATGGCGGGCGCGCTGCGCGCGATGGGCGTCGGCATCGAGGAGACGGTGGCGTCCAGCTCCACGGTCGCCGCGGGCCCGGACGCCTCCGGCGAGGCCTGGCGGGTCATCCCCTCGGGGCTCCAGGGCCCGGCCACGGTCGACGTCGGCAACGCCGGCACCGTGATGCGCTTCCTGCCCCCGGTCGCCGCCCTCGCTGACGGCCCCATCCGCTTCGACGGCGACCCCCGGTCGTACGAGCGCCCGCTGAACGGCGTGATCGACGCGCTGCGTCTGCTCGGCGCCCGCATCGACGACGACGGCCGCGGCGCACTGCCGCTGACCGTGCACGGCGGCGGCGCCCTGGACGGCGGCCCGGTGGAGATCGACGCGTCCTCGTCGTCCCAGTTCGTGAGCGCCCTCCTCCTGTCCGGCCCACGCTTCAACCAGGGCGTGGAGGTCCGCCACATCGGCTCGACGCTGCCCTCGATGCCGCACATCCGGATGACGGTCGACATGCTGCGCGCGGTCGGCGCGCAGGTGGACACCCCGGAGTCGGGCGGCGAGCCCAACGTCTGGCGGGTCACACCCGGCGCGCTGCTCGGCCGCGACCTGATCATCGAGCCGGACCTGTCGAACGCCCAGCCGTTCCTGGCGGCGGCCCTGGTGACCGGCGGCACGGTCGTCGTCCCCGACTGGCCCGCGCACACCACCCAGCCCGGTGACCGGCTGCGGGAGATCTTCACCGAGATGGGTGGTTCCTGTGAACTGAACGACAGCGGTCTGGAGTTCACCGGTTCGGGTGCGATCCACGGCATCGACGTGGACCTGAGCGAGGTCGGTGAGCTGACCCCGGGCATCGCGGCGGTCGCGGCCCTCGCCGACTCCCCGTCCACCCTGCGGGGGGTGGCCCATCTGCGCCTGCACGAGACGGACCGGCTGGCCGCGCTCACCAAGGAGATCAACGAACTCGGCGGTGACGTCACCGAGACCGCCGACGGCCTGCACATCCGCCCGCGTCGACTGCACGGCGGCATCTTCCACACCTACGACGACCACCGCATGGCGACCGCCGGCGCGATCATCGGGCTGGCGGTGGAGGGCGTACAGATCGAGAACGTGGCGACGACAGCGAAGACCCTGCCGGACTTCCCCGATCTGTGGACCGGAATGCTCGGGAACTGACGGGCGGACCGGGATCATGCGCCGCTACGGCAAGCACACCGACGAGGACGACATCCGCCAGCGCCCCAATCGCAAGGGCAACCGTCCGCGTACGAACATCCGCCCCAAGCACGAGGAGGCGGTCGAGGGCATGGTCGTCACCGTCGACCGAGGCCGTCTGACCTGCCTCGTCGAGGACCGCCTCGTGATGGCGATGAAGGCCCGCGAGCTGGGCCGCAAGGCCGCCGTCGTCGGTGACCGCGTCGCGATCGTCGGTGACCTGTCCGGCGAGAAGGACACCCTCGCCCGCATCGTCCGCATCGAGCCGCGCAGCTCGGTACTGCGCCGCACGGCCGACGACGACGATCCCTACGAGCGCGTGGTCGTCGCCAACGCCGACCAGCTCGCCATCGTCACCGCCCTCGCCGACCCCGAGCCGCGCCCGCGCCTGATCGACCGCTGCCTGGTCGCGGCGTACGACGCCGGTCTGGAGCCCCTCCTGGTACTGACCAAGTCGGACCTCGCCCCGCCCGACGAACTCCTCGAGCTGTACGGGGCTTTGGGCGTCCCCTACGTCGTGACGAGCCGTGCGGAGCTGGAGAGCGGCGCGGCGGTGGACCGGGTGCGCAAGCAACTGGACGGCAAGATCACGGCGTTCGTCGGGCACTCCGGCGTCGGCAAGACGACCCTGGTCAACGCGCTGGTCTCGCAGGAGCGCCGGCGCAGCACCGGCCACGTGAACGCCGTCACGGGCCGGGGCCGGCACACCACGACCTCGGCACGCGCGATCCCGCTGCCGGGCAGTGAGGGCTGGGTCATCGACACTCCCGGCGTCCGCTCCTTCGGCCTGCACCACGTCAACCCGTCCCGGGTCATCCACGCCTTCCCCGACCTCGAACCCGGGACCGAGGGCTGTCCGCGCGCGTGCAGTCACGACGAGCCGGACTGCGCGCTGGACCAGTGGGTGGCGGACGGCCACGCGGACCCGCAACGGCTCTACTCCCTGCGCCGGCTGCTGGCGACGCGGGAACGCACGGAGGGCGACTGAGTCCCCTGAGCCCCCTTGTGACCTCCGCGTTGTTTGCGTGGGCGGCCCGTCGGTAAGTGCTTAGCCGGTCGGCAAATGCATAATCGCACCAAGCCGGACCCAGGCCAGGCGAAGCAGTCGACGTGCGGACACGGGAGGACGACACATGGCGTGGCTGCTGGTCGTTGTGGCGGGACTGCTCGAAACCGGCTTCGCCGTCTGCCTGAAGCTCTCGCACGGCTTCACCAGACTCTGGCCGACGGTCGCCTTCTGCGTCTTCGCGCTGGGCAGCTTCGGTCTCCTGACTCTCGCCCTGCGCAAACTCGACGTCGGTCCGGCGTACGCGGTGTGGACCGGCATCGGCGCGGCCGGCACCGCCGTCTACGGCATGATCTTCCTCGGCGACCTGGTGTCGACGCTCAAGATCGTCTCCATCAGCTTCGTCATCATCGGCGTCATCGGCCTCCAACTCTCGGGCTCCGCCCACTGAGGCGCCCCCTGAGGGACGCGGGCTGAGGGACGCGGGGAACTGCGCGACCAGTCACAACGACGCCGCACCCGCCGACGCACGCTCCCCGGCACCCCAGCAGGCGAGTCATCTCCACTGCCGCGGCAGCACGCCCCGCACCAGCTCCGTCACTCCCCCCTCCCCCGGCGGAGCCGCCACACACGACAACGACAACCGCACCACCAACTCACAGGCCCCCGTCAACTCCCCCACGTCCCCCCGCATCGCCCCGGGCCCGGACAACGCCGCGACGGCCCGATCCCGTACGAGCGCCACGAAGTCCGCCGGCGAGGGCAACGGCCCGTCCGCCCTGCGCTGCGCGGGCACCGCGGACGACGACGGCACCGCCGAGAGCGTCGGCGACGGCAGCCGCTCACTCCAGCACCCGGTCAGCATGGCCCGTACGAGCGCGTTGCCCCGAGCCGCCGACGTGGTCCACTCGGCGGTCGCGACCAACCGCTCGCGCGCGTCCGCGTGGGCGGCCAGCGCGCGCTCGACACCGGCGAGATAGCCGTCGGCCTCCCTCCGTACGAGGGCGCGTGCGAGCCCCTCCTTGCTTCCGAACTCGTTGTAGAGCGTCTGGCGGGACACACCGGCCACGGCGGCGACGTCGACCATCCGCACCGTGGACCACGGGCGGTGTGCGAGCGCCGTATAGGCGGCATCCAGAAGGGATTCCCGCGCTGCAGGCATCTTTTCGCCTCCCTGGGGGCGAGCGGGCGGCACTGCAGCTCAGATTTGACGCGCACAGGGGCACTGTCAAGGGTTCGCGGCGGCGTCGAGGGGCGTACGCCACCCCCGCACGCCGTGATGATCAATCCGGCCGTGCGGCCCGCGCCCCGAGGCGCCCCGAGCCCCATGACCGTGCCCGATGATCCCCCGGGCCGTATGGCTGTGGCCCGAGTGGGCCATATACGGTGCAGTCATGCCCGACTATCGCGATGACCTGCGCCTGGCCCATGTCCTGGCGGACGCCGCCGACGCGGCGACGATGGACCGGTTCAAGGCGCTCGACCTCAAGGTCGAGACCAAGCCGGACATGACACCGGTCAGCGAGGCGGACAAGGCCGCCGAGGAGCTGATCCGCGGCCACCTCCAGCGGGCACGGCCACGCGACGCGATCCTCGGCGAGGAGTACGGCATCGAGGGCACCGGCCCGCGCCGCTGGGTGATCGACCCGATCGACGGCACCAAGAACTACGTCCGCGGGGTGCCCGTCTGGGCCACGCTGATCTCCCTGATGGAAGCGGGCGAGGGCGGCTACCAGCCGGTGGTCGGAGTGGTCTCCGCGCCCGCGCTGGGCCGCCGCTGGTGGGCGGCGAAGGGGCACGGCGCGTTCACCGGCCGCAGCCTGTCCTCGGCCACGCGTCTGAAGGTCTCCCAGGTCTCGCGGATGGCCGACGCGTCCTTCGCGTACTCCTCGCTGTCCGGCTGGGAGGACCAGGGCCGCCTCGACGGCTTCCTGGACCTGACGAAGGCGGTCTGGCGCACGCGCGGGTACGGCGACTTCTGGCCGTACATGATGGTGGCGGAGGGCTCGGTGGACATCTGCGCGGAGCCCGAGCTGTCGCTGTGGGACATGGCGGCGAACGCGATCGTGGTGACCGAGGCGGGCGGATCCTTCACGGGTCTCGACGGCCGCCCGGGCCCGCACAGCGGCAACGCGGCCGCGTCGAACGGCGTTCTCCACGACGAGCTGCTGGGTTATCTGAACCAGCGTTACTGAGGGCACTTGCGGCTTGACCAGCACGTTTCCCCTGGTCTCAGACCCCCTGGGCCGTCGTGGGGCCGTCATCGGAGTCCGGGCCGCCCTCAAAGGCCCGGTTCACCGCCTCACGCGTCCGCTTCTCGCTGCTCGGCATCAGGTGCGTGTACGTCCGTAGGGTGAAGCCCGGGTCATGGTGCCCCAGGTACTCCGACAGAGCCTTGATACTCTCCCCCGCGTCCAGCAGAACGGACGCGTAGAAGTGCCTTAGCGCGTGCATCCCGTTCTCCCTGCCACGCGGGACGTCCGCCCTGTCGAGAGCGGGCCGCCACGCCTTCTCGTTGAAGGCAATGCGGTGTACCGCGCGTCCCTCGGCATTGCGGAAGAGCACCGGAGCCGCGACCGGTGAGCCGTCGACCGTCCGCCACGGCAGTGTGATGGCCGCGGGCGGGTATTGCACGATGTGCGCCTCAAGCGCGCGAGCGACGCTCCCCGGCAACGGGATGGTGCGCGTCTTACCGCCCTTCGGCAGCGCGAATACCTGCCGCCCGGCGATGAGTTTGACCTGCCGGACGACGTGAACGACTCCTTCGACGAAGTCCACATCGTCAACGGCCAGGCCAAGCACTTCGCCCTGGCGCATGCCGCACCCACCGGCCAGGTCCACCGTGGCGCGGTACCGCTCTGGCAGTGCCGAGCGCACCGCCAGCACTCGCTCAGGCCGCCATGGCTTGATCCGGCGAGGTTCCGGCTTGGGCGCCTTTACGGACGACGATCGGCATGGGTTGTGCGGGATCAGGCGGTCGTCGACGGCAGCCGCCAACATCGCGCTGAGGTTCGCGAAGATGACCCGCTGATAGGCAGGGGCCAGTCCCCCGTCATCGAGCTTCCGCAGCCACTCACGGATGTGGATCGGCCGCAGCGAGTCGAGCGATCGGCTGCCCAGATGCGGCAGGGCGTGCAGGCGGATGCGCGTCTCGGTGCTCACGAACGTACTGGGGTCCATGGTGAGGGAGGCCAACCACCGTTCAGCGTGCTGCCGCACGGTGAGACGGCCGGCCCGCGGGTCGATGTACTGCCCTCGCGTCATGTCCGCTTCGATCCCGGACAGCCATTTCTCGGCGAGGCGCTTCTGTCCGTCGGGGAAGCTCTTGGACTTCTCGGTGCCGTCGGGGCCGATGTACCGGGCCCTGTAGCGCAGGCCGCTTCCGTGGCGGTCGCTCTTGATACGTACGGTCTTGCCTTCGGAGCTGGTCTCGGTCTTGAACCAGCGGTCTTGGATGTGGCCTGCCATGTGGCGGTGGTCCTCTCAACACGCAGCAGGGAGAGCCGCTGGTTAGCGGCTCTCCCTGCTGTCTGTGGTGGGTGTTGGGCTAGGGCGTGTCCGACGGGTCGGCACAGTCCCTGCGACTCTCCCGGCTACGCTCGCGCGGGAGCGCCCCGCGGCGCGTGGCTGCGGGGCGCCTTGTGGGGTTTAGTCGATGACGTACCCGTCGTACTTACCGCCCCAGCATTTGACGGTGTTGTGCAGATAGGGCTCTCCGCCGCCCTCCCTGCACTTAGCAGCGGTGGTGTAGTGATCACCACCCTGTGCGGTGGCGGTGGCGGCGCCTGTGAGGCCGAGTCCGGCGAAGGCTGCCGTGGCGATGACGGCGGCGAGGATTCGTCGAATGCGCATTTGGTTCCCCTTTCACGGATTGCCTCGATTGCGGCACTAGCCATCTTGATCTTCACCCATACGGGTGGCACATCATGTTGCGCCATTCGGGTGACATGGCTGTCGGGAGCGGGGCCGCTGCCCCGGCCCGCCCAAGGCCTTCGCGGCCGACTGGGAAGGCGGGACGGACGGCGGAGCGATGGCAGCTCTGGCGGTGGGGACGGTCTGCACGACGCGACCCGTCAGGCGCGCTCTAGGCGTGCTCTAGGCCCCGTCTCGGTGGGTGCTCTTGCGTTCGGCTACGTGGGCGAGCACGTCGGCGGGGTCGTAACGGATGTACTTGCCGATGCGGAATCCGGGCGGGCCGATGCGCTTCTTACGCCACTGGTAGACGGTCTCTTTCGGTACTTCGAAGATCTCGGCGATGTCGTCGGGGGTGAGGTAGCGGTCGGGGAGACCGCTCCGGAGGGTGGCGCGGGGGTCGGCTCGGACGGTGGCGGTCGTGCTCACTGAGTCCTCCGCACGTTGGAAATACATTCCTCTGAGTCGCGACTCATCGGCACTCATCGGCACTCAGAGGGGTCTTGAGACGCGATGAGTCGCGACTCAGGCAAATGTGGTTCGCACTGGGCGAGGGTGATCCCGTTGTAGGTGACCACCTGCCGGCCGTACTCGTCTCGGGGCCGCGTCCGGTTGAGCTGGGGGACGACGGAGAGCAGGTTGCGGCCGAATACCTGCTTCGTGCCGGGGCGGACGCCGTTGTCTTCTGCCCAGTCGCGCCAGACGCTCCACAGTGCATCGACGGGCACGCTGCATGCGGGTCCGGTGGTGCAGCGTTCGCGGATGAATGCGCTGGTGGGTGAGGCGGTGTCCTGCATGGTGGTGATCGCGTCGCGGCTGGACGGCGGCTGTGTGATGCGGCCGTTGCGTTGGAGACGGGCAAGTCCTTCCAGGGCCCAGTTGAGGATGCCGGGCATTTCCGCGGTGAGGCGGTCAGTGAGGGTGGGGTCTTCCTTGCCGAGCCACGACACGCGCATGCTGAGCAGGATGAACCGGTTGGCGATGACGCCGGATGAGTCGCCGAAGTGCGGCAGTTCGTTGGACAGGATCATCAGCCGTGAGGGCAGCTTGCCCGTCCACGGTTCGCGGTACTTGCGGTCGATGTCGATCGTGTCGTCACCGGAGATCGTCAACAGCCGTTCCACGACCTGGCTGTTGTCGTTGCCGGACAGCCGGGCGTCCGAGATGATCGCGAGGGATTTGCCGACCAGCGTGGACAGGCCGAAGTTCGTCCCGAGTCCGGCCAGGGTCGGGCCGGCCAGATTCTCCTTGCCGACCAGCGCTTTCAGCACGCGGGCGATGGTGCCCTTGCCGGAGCGGGAGGGGCCGACGATGAGCAGGATTTTCTGCTGGTCGGTGCGCCCGGACAGGACGTAGCCGAACCATTCCTGAAGTGCGGCGATGGTGTCGGGGTCGTCGGGCCAGACCTGCGCGAGGAACCGTTCCCACGTCGGCGCACTCGCGTCGGGGTCGTAGGCGAACGGCACGGAGACAAGGTTGAAAAACTCCGGACCGTGCGGCAGAAGCGCACGATCCTGAATCCGGAGCAGCCCGTTCTCACAGGCCACGATGGGCCCCTCATCCTGCCCCGTGGCGCCCTGGCCATCGATCCACGCCGGCGCGTCGGTGTCGGTGGGCAACAGGGTGATCGCCCCGAGCGCATCGAGTAGGTTGCCGATCTTCTGCTTCGTGGGTGCCCAGTCACGTTCCTCGGTCTGCCCGTCCTTGCCCGGCGCCTGGTAGACGGCGTGTTCGAGGCGGGTGTACATGCTGGCGCGGATCTGCGCTTCGTCCATCTCGCGCCAGCAGGAGCCGTTCCAGCGCATCCACGATGCCCGCCAGCGCCGGCACACGAGCCGTCCGTCCTCGGTCTGCCAGTCGGGCAGCAGCCGGCGGGCGACGGCCAGGGGGTTGGCGGGCGGGGGCAGTTCCTCAGTCTCGGTTGCAGTGGCGGGGCGGTTCATCATGCGGCCGTCCTCCCTTCGGTGAGCGGAGCTGGTGTTCCGGTGCAGGCGGCTTTGTGGGCGCCGTAGTCGGCGACCAGGTCGGCCACGCCGTGGGCTCCGGTGGCCGTTCGGGTCTGGCCGCAGGCGCAGGCGTAGGCGGCGTTCGGGGTGGCGCCGTGCCGTTTGGACCAGCGGACCCCGTCGTCGTGGGAGCGGTAGACCGGCGAGGCGTAGACACGGATACCGGGCCGATCCGGCGTGGGGTTGTCGCTGTTGTGGCGTCCCTGGTCGGCGGGGAATCGCTTCGAACGAGGAAGAGCAGAAACGACGCCCTGACGGGCGGCGCCTTTCGGTTCGCCCACGGCCGTCGTGTTCACAGGCTGTGGAGCGGCGTGCGGCGTGGTCGTGGTGGGGGCGATGCTCTTCAGAGGGGGGCGGGAGGGGGCGGTCATGCCGCGTCCCGCCGGCGCTGGTTGTGGGCGATGGACCAGTTGAGGGCGCTGCGGAGGGTGGAGCGGCACTCGGACGCGGAGAGTCCGGACGCCTCGCCCCCCTCCTGAAGAGCCTGTTCAACCACGTGCCGGGGGAGGTCGCCCCACGCCACGAACCGCCCCAGGGCCCGCGCGGCACGGAACAACTTCGCCTCGCGTTCGCCGACTTGGGCCGTAGCCACGTTCCGCGTCTCTGTAGCGAGCGCTACATCCGTATATCGACGGGATTGCCCCGCTACGGCCACTGACGGCGCCGTAGAGGTTTTGGGGGCGGGTTGCAGGATGCTTTGGAGCCAGGAGGGCAGACAGGCCACCACAGGGCCGCACAGCGGCTCGTAGGCTCCCGCCGGGGTGGTGCTACCGGCGGCGACGACGTAGCCGCCCCAGGCACGGGTGTCGACCGAATCGGCAACGGTGCCCTGCGTGTTGGTCATCCGGGCGCCGGACGGGGTCGTGAAGTACAGGTGCGTTCCACCGCTCGCGGTCCGCACCCGGTAGGTGTCGGGGACGGCGTGCCCGGCGCGCTCGCAGAGCGCCCCGAAGGTTGCCGCGCCGTCAGGCGTGTCCGAACTGCCCTTGTGCTCCGGGGTGTCCAGGTCGACGACCAGGAGCCCGGAAGGGCCGGTGGCGATGCCGACGTTGAACGGCGCGCGGGTCCAGGCGGCGCGGATGCGGTCGGGGTCGGTCGTGGCTCGCTGCTCCCACTTCCGGTGTCCTCCCGCGCATGGGCCCGTACGGGTGCACGTCCTCTCACCGTGCAGTGCCGGCAGCTTGATGCCGGGGCGGAGGGGGAAGACGTGCCAGCCGCGAGCGGCGGCGGCCAGAGCCGCGTTCAGCAGGTGCTCGCTCACGCTGCCACTTCCAGCGCGCGAGAGGCGAGGAACGCGCGGCCGATCCACTCGCTGTAGGCGGGCGGGATGGCTTCGGTGAGTTCCTCGCGGACGTCGGTCCACGTGATCCCCATCGCCGCTTGCAGCTCGGGGACGCTTGGCTTGCCCCCGCCGTTGCCGTACGCGGCGACGTACGGGCCGTCGTAGTAGGCGCCGTGTCGGTAGCCGCGTACGCGGCCCCGGTTCGGGACGTGCGCCGGCCGGGCGGCGGTCCACCCGCCCAACTCGAAGTTGCGGTGGCGGATGACTCCGAGCCCGAACATCTCGCCGCACAGAGTCAGGTCTTTGCGGATCTTCGCGCGGCCGTTGGGCTGCTCGATGACGTACGGCAGGCCGGTCTGTTCGAGCAGGTCACGGGTGGGCGCCACGAGGTCCTCATGGGTGCCGCCCCATCCGCGCGAGCGGTTGGTGCCCACGGTCAGGGAGCACTTGTCCTGGCACGGCGGGGACGCGTGGACGAACGCGTACCGGCGGATCTCGCCGGTGGTGATCAGGTGGGCGAGATATTCGAGCGCGTCACCCCGGTGGTACGGGAAGGGGTAGTTCGGGCGGTCGGCGATGTCTGCGCCGTCCACGTCGAACCCTGCCCGCTGGTAGCCGGTACCGGCGCCGCCAGCGCAGGAGAACAGGTCCAGTGCTCGCGGCCGAGGCGGCAGCCTGGTTGCGGGGTCTGGGGTCCGACCAGTGGAGCCGTCCGTATCCCGCCGACAGGCTGTTGGCCACGATCGAAGCGGGCACTGTGTTCATGCTCCGAGACGGGCATACGACTGCTGGCACGATCACGCTCACCCCAGACGCCGAAGAAGGGCTGTGGACGGACGACGAACTGAACGAACCGTCGATGTTCGTAAACAAGCTCACCATTGCTCGTGAATACGCTGGCCAGGACCTCGGGGGGCGGCTGCTTGACTGGGCCGGCGCCCGCGCACATCGTGCGGGCGCACGGTGGCTCCGCCTGGATGCCTGGACGGCGAACGAGGGGCTCCAGCGGTACTACCTCACGCACGGCTTCACGCACGTGCGTACCGTCCGCGAGGGCACAGCGGTGAACGGCGGCCCCCGGGTTTCCGGCTGGCTCGCGCAGCGGGCGGCACAGCCAGCCGATCACGGATTCGCGGACCGTACGCCCGCGCCCGAGAGGCTTAGGTTCGCGGCTTGAGGATCGTGCATCAGACCCGACCGCGGGATGGCGGCGGCGCGAACGGATGTCCAGAGAGCGTGCCGCGTGGTCCTCGGTCCTACTCCAGGCTCTTCGCAGCGTTGCGGATCACGTCGAGGACAGCGTTGGGCTGAGAGAGCATCGGAACGTGGCTGCTGTCGAGGCTGACGGTCGTGGCCTTCATCCGTTCGGCGGAGGCGCGCTCCCGGTCCGGATTCACCGTTCGGTCCTGAGTGCCCACGATGTACCAGCTCGGCTTCTGTCGCCAGGCGTTGCCGGGTACCTGCTGATCGAAGAGGTCCGCGATCGGCGGGTTAGCGGTCGCCAGCACGACTTTCTGTTCCTCCGGCGACAGGTCGCCGCAGAAGTGGCCGATGCCCGACTCCTTGAGGTAGATGCGGTTGTCGGCGACCTCGAGGTGCTCGAAAATCGGCGAGCTGGGAAACGCGCCGAGGTGCTGTGTCGAGGTCTCGTCGTCGTCCGGGGCGAGCGCACAGATGTATACCAAAGCGCCTACCCGGTCGTGCACGCCCGCCTTGGTGATCAGCGTGCCGCCGTAGGAGTGGCCCACGAGGACGACCGGGCCGGGCACGTGGTTGATCGCGCGGGTGACGCAGGCGACGTCGCCCTCAAGAGAGTCGAGGCCGTGCTGCGAGACGAAAACCTCACGGCCCTCGGCCTGGAGTGCGGGGATCAGCTTTGCGAAGCACGAGCCATCCGCCCACAAGCCGTGGGCAAACACGATGCTTGCCTTGCCAGCCATGCTTTCCTCTTTCGTTGCTACCGGGAGTGGGGTTCCATTTTGCGGGATCCTCAATGCCCCACTTTAGGTGGGAATGACGGGTGCGCTTGCCGACGCGTCCAGCGGCTCCGCCATAGATCTTGCATCGACGCTCCTGACGGCAACATGTCTGCACGTTGCCGTCCAACGAAACGCGTCTGTGCGTCCCACAGGCCATGTTCGAGGGCCGGGTGCCTGGCCTGAGGGGCGCTGGGTTGAGCAGAGTCCATCCGAGACCTCTACGGCCATCCTCTGGCCAACAGGAGACAGCAGGTGCCGCTAGAAAGCCGAAAGTTGCAGGTCACGGGCTGCTTCCTCACGGGAATCCGGCCGGTCTTGAAAGCCGTCGCTGCCTCGGCGCGGTAGAACTTTCCTTACTGCATCAAGGCCCGCGCACGGCGCGGGCGCGCGCCGCCTCTGCGGCGCGGCCTGCCTCCTGTCTGCGCCCGGGCTGGCCGCGCCCGGCGACGCGCTGCGTGCATGCGGGCGGAAGGTAGGAAACCCTCTGTGGCTGGGGCGGTCGGCTCCGCGACTTTAGCCAGCCACTTTGGCGCGAGCCTCGAAGATCATGGCCCCAACGTCGTGCTTTACCGGGCAGGTCCACAGACTGCCCGACGCGCCGGAAGCTTACGGGGCCATGATCACTCGCGCCAAAGCAGCTCCCGGCCAAAGTCGCTACGCCGACCTCGTCTTTCCAGTTACGCCTGACAGCGACACGGTTACGGGGCAAAATCCTCTTCATGGACGCTGGAGTGGCAGCCGTGTTGGGCGCAGTCGCGGGTGGCCTAGGCGCAATCGGTGCCGGGTGGATATCGACTTGGGGAACCAGAGAGCAAACAAGAACGCAAGTGCGTGCGGACACTGCACGTTGGCATCTGCAAGAACGCCAGAAGGTCTACACCGACTTCATGCGAGCAGCGGTGGCCACGGGTGCCACCCTGAGCGGAATAACCAATACCTTTGAGGAATTGGATTTGGATTCAGCCGCCGAAAAACTGCAGGCATGCCGGGACCGGACTAGCGACTTAACCGGCGCTTGCGCCCTTGTGCTGCTGCAGGGCCCACGAGAAGTAGCAAACAAGGCCCTCACGCTAGATGACAATTTCAGCGAGCTACTGAATTTGGGTAAGCAATGGAAGAAGGCAATCATTGCCGATGACCAAGAAAAGATAGAGAGCGTAGCACCAAAGTTCAGAGATGCACTTGAAGCCGTCAATGATCAGGGCACCGAATTCGCGAGATCGGCACACGCTGTCCTAGTTAAAGAGGAATCATCGCTCGAAACACCAGAGACAGGCGCTACCGCGCGTCCGGGCCGTCTCTGGGCTGCCCACGCACGACGTCGCCTTCGACGGCAGTGACGGCAGTGCTGACGGCAACGACAACAGACGGCAGCGGCACTGAGCGGCCCGGCACGGTAGCAGCAGGGTGCTGTCTGGCTGCCCCACCAAGGCGTGCCCGCATCTTCTAAGCGCCTGGTCGGGGTGGGCGGCTGAGTGTCTAACTGCGTGACAACGCCGACAGACAGCGGCGGACGAGCGCGGACGCCTGCGGACCGTCCCAGCAGGTGAGAGGCACACCAGCCCAAGGTCGAGCGCCTAGGAGAGTTGCTTCGGGACGAAGCGGTCCCCGTGCCATAGCCGTGCCACATGGTGCGGTCATTCACGGTCAACGACGGCTCGCCACAGTCGAGATGCGCCGTTCACCTGGGGTGCCGCTACAGCCGGAGTGACCTGGAGAACTCCGTCGTCGACCACGGCCGCCCTTACAAGGCGGCGGTTGACGAGTCTCCGGCGGACACACTCAACGCTCCCATGGGCGATCACGGCCACGTCCGCGGTCGCACGAATTTTCAAGATCAGGGCGAGATGCGGACGGGGATCGAGCGCCCCGTTCATGCATCCCATAAATGGCGTGGTCAAGCGGGATTTGAGGGCCCGATCTTGAGGGGACTGTAAATCTGCTGCCCTTCAAATGGGCGTCGTCCGTCCGCCGACCCGATCAACCACTCCATGGCCTCCGACTCGGGCTGGCGGGCTCCGTGATGTCGTTGAGCTGGGGGCGCCCGGGTGGCAGGCCCTGCCTGCGTGGGGTGCCATAGGAGGGATGGCGCGGACCCTGGGATCTGGAAGGCTCCGCCGGACCACGCGGCGGAGGCCGGCGCGGCGGCGTCAGCAAAGCCGTCACCAGCGGCTCCAGGCGCCGGGGCCACCGAACACCGGTCGAGTCCATTGGGGCGGACTGGTGGCGGCCAGCCTGCCAGGACTTGCTGCCCTGCTCGCGCTGCTGTTCACCTGGATGCAGGTCACGCAGACCGGGAAGGAAGTGGGGATCAGCGAGCAGGGGCAGATCACCAACCGATTCAACGCCGCGATCAACAACCTGGGGTCGACGTCCCTGGATATACGACTCGGGGGAATCTACGCGCTGGAACGGATCATGCACGACTCGGCCCGCGACCAACCCGCTATCATATCAGTCCTGTCCGCATATCTACGGCAACACGCTTCCGTTCCAGTCGGCAGCGCCAAGAAGGCACCCACCGAGTCGAGTGACAAGCCATCGTCCCGAGCTGACGTCCAGGCGGTGATGACCGTGTTGGGTAACCGCCACCCCGATCACGACCAGGGGGCACCCATTGACCTCAGCCGCACCGCTCTGCGTGGGGTGACGTTCCCGCGCCCCTAACGAAATCCCCTTCCGCGGGGCCGACCTGTCAAAAGCAGATCTCCGTGACTCCTCCCTCCCCAACGCGGACCTCCGAGAAGCATCGTTGGTACAAGCGAACTTCTCGGGGGCGGTGCTGAGCGGATCACGGTTCGACCTTGCACATCTGACGAACGCGAACCTCACAGACGCAGACCTGTCCGGCTCACACTTGAACGACGCGGATCTGGAAGGAGCAAACCTCACAGGCGCGTCTCTCTGCAGCGAAGTGTTCTTTCAGACCGCACAGGGAGGACGAGGGTCTCCGTGGCAGCACTTCTGAGTCGGGCTCGACCAACCGACCAAGCCGGACAGGGAGACTGCGCAGACTTGGCCGACGCAAACCTAGTCAACGCGAATCTAACCGACGCGGCGCTCTTCGGCATGAATCTTACGAGCACGATGTTCTGCCCTCCCCTGGAAATCGGCTTCGCCAGTGACACCTGTGCGGATCTGGCTGGTGCCACACTCAGCGAGTCGAATCTCAAAGGCGCGCACCTGTCAAGGGCAAACCTCAAGGGCGCTGACTTGGCCCACGCCGACCTGGCTGGCGCGGACCTCACGAATGCGGACCTCACGAACGCGGACCTCACCGGGGCCAAGGTCGCCGGGGCGAAGTTCGAGGGGGCCAAGCTGAAGGGGGTGCGCGGGTTGCCGCCGTCCCTGTGACACGCCGTAGGGCCACAGAGGGGTGAGAAGCCCCGCTCAGGTGGGTTGCGTCACGCGGTCTGTAAATCTGCTGTGAGGCGTAGCTGGGGCCGTCTCCGGGCCGTACGAGGGTGGCCAACAGCAGCCGACAACGACCGTCAACAACCACGATGGCGCGGCAGTCCGCCGCGCCATCGTTGTGTGTCTGCCCAGCTAGACCCAGGTGTCCAGCCACATCCGCGAGCGCCACTGGTCTATGGGGATCGCCGTGCCCGTGTACAGGGGCCAGAAGTAGATGAAGTTCCACGCGATGAGCAGCATGAGACGCATACGCCAGAGCGCAGGGATGCTGTGGTCCTGAGTTAGATCAGGGGCGTGGATCAGCCGTCTACCGGCTGATGCGCGCGCCTACGGATCTCGACCGCATGGCAGTTGGAGACAACTGGCTACAGCATCCGGCCGACGAATGCCGGGGCCAGGGCGCGGATGCGCTCTTCGGGTACGTCACCCCGCAGGGCGCTAACGGCCATCTCCACTCCAGGAGTGGCAGCCGCGCCGAAAAGTTCGCGGAGCTTTTCGAGTCCTTGACCAGCGGTGCCACCTACTCGCGAGTCAGCGAGGAGACTGGCGAACGTGGCAGACACATCCCTTGCCGACGTCGTCATCATGATGCGCAGTACGTCGCCTGCGTCCTTGTCTGTGAGCCGGTCCGGGTGGGTCGCAGCCTGCTTGAGGCGGTCGCTGATCTTGAAAACCTTGGCGACAAGGAGCGCGGCTGGGCCAGCGACGTTCACGGTGACGCTTCGCTCGTCTGTGGATTCGAGGCTGCCGATGACCATTGGCGAGCGATCTACAGCAGCCACCTCAAGCCCCTCAATCCAGCGTGCGGACATGTTCCCGTGCGGAGGGACCTTCGCGCTGCGCTTGCCGTTCTTGGGTGAAAGTTGCTTGGGGATCAAGAGGTCTAGCTCCACGGGGACGATCTTGTCGCCGATGGACTCTGAGCGTTCCCATAGGCCGGGTTGACGCTCGTCTTTCAAGTCGAAACCAGCCGCACGCAGGGCCGCATCCAGGTGGGGCTGATCTCCCAGCAGCATTGGGTCGATACTCAAATCGCCGTCAGAGGTGAACGGTGCGTTACTGATCGCTGCGTCGGGCGTGCGTAGATAGACAGCCTGGGCACCGACGACGGTCAACGCAGGCAGGTGCTCGCTCAGAGCGTCCAAGCCGTCTAGAAGGACACGTCGGGCCACCACGGTGAGCTGGGTGGGGTCGACGCCTTCTGGGACCTTTGCCACGGTGCCTCGCGTTCGTCAGTGATTGCTGAGAAGGCGATCCTAGAAGCGTGGTCTGCGTCGCAGGTCTGAAATAGCGAAACCGCGCCATTGACCCTCATCGCGGGACATGTACTCCAGCACCGCTTCCCCTTCGGCCGGCATGCGCCCAGGTCCGGAGAGGCAGTCCAGCGCCAACTGGCTCAAGGCCACGTGTTGGATGCCCATGACATCCCTCGTGCCTTCAAAGACGACGTCGTCTGGCGGACGCAGCAGCAGGACATCAGCATTCTCCTGCACTCTCAGAAGACCGAGGTCATCGGAAAGATCATCAACGGCCAGCCTGGGGGCGACGTAGAGCATGAGCTGACCACCTGCGGACAGCGGAGCGACGTCGTGGGCGGCGTAGGAGCCAGTCACGGCTACGCCGTCGAACTCGGATGGCGGGAGCGTCCGCAGACGCATTAGTACCGATTCAACCCCGTTGGGGGCCAGCATCCCCGTATAAGTGTTGCTCTTGAGGAGAACAGCTTGCTCGGCTCTGGCTCGGAGAAGGTTGGGCCAGTCGACGTCTGTGATGGTCCGTCCATCCCTGCGGATGAGCAGCTGGTCACCCAGGGTGTCCAGGAGTCGAGACACGTAGGCCAGGCTCAGTCCTGATGCCTGGGCAAGCTCGCCTGCACGGTAGGGCGGGCGGACTTCGGCGAGCAGGCGCACCAAGCGTCCGGCTTTGGGGCCGGCCAGGGTTGTTCTACTCTGCCCCGACGTCATCGCGCGAGGTGCTCTCGTCGCTCCCTCGGTATAGATCACGATGGCTGGGCGTGTTACTCGGAGTGACACGTTTCCTGTCAGGTCCAGGTAACTGATGTCGTGCTGCCTCAGCATCTGCTGAGTCTTTAGCGAGAGCCAAGGCGCCATGACTAGGAGATTTGTGTAGTGGTTGACCTGTCTGAGTAGATCAACCCTCGGCAGCAAGACCTCTTCAATCATGCGGGGAGTGACCGATCTCTTCAGCTCCACCAGAAGCTGAGTGAACGTGCCGTCTCCCTCTGGCTTCAGCTCAACGAGGGCATCGACGCCACGTGCCCCCTCATGAACGGGCCGGAGACTGACGTTCCACGTGGGTCCGAGCAGGTCAGCCAGCCGCCGCAGTCCTTCCTGCAGTAGCGCATCCGGGGTGTAGTCCTCAGTGTCCACGCTGGAATCCTCACACGAGGAAGTCTCTCAACCAAGCAAACTTGCCTAAGTGCGCCGCTTCACTGGCTCAGTGAAGTTAGCAAAATAAGCAAGTTTTTCTAATATCTCAGCTTGCCTCAGGTGGGCAAGCTAGCTTTCTGGGCAAGTGGAGGCTTGACCTCCTGCTCTTGCAGCGCAGGCGTCCGACAGCGTAGAGCTGCTTGCACGCTTCTGCGCCCATGCCCCGGCAGGGACTGCCGCCAGCGCACTGGCACGGAATATCGGCAGCGCCTCAGGACACCCCTTCGGTTGCCGGCAGCGCCTCAGAGCGCCCCTGCCGTATCGGGAGAACCAACCGCGCACCTTGCAAGCCAGGCTGGACGGCTGCACCCCTGGTCATTGGACTGTTGGGGCGAACTTGTAAGGCGAGGGTCATGGGCTGGGCTTGCCAGCAGAGTGCCCTCCTCGGGGACCTTATACCGGGCTCTCGTCACCGGTGGCGGCATCCACCGCTGGGCCGTCCGAGGGCGGCCCACGACGACCAACAACGACCAATGACACCGGCTACCAGGCAGCTCAACAGGGGATGCCGGGCAGCATTGCACCTCGCCGCAAGGACGGTTCAATACCAGCGTTACTGAAGAGCCGGTTGCGCGCCCCTGTGACCCATGGGCGCCCCCGAAACTCACCGCACGCCCCCTTGTTGACCCTCCCTTTAACTGCGACTCTGAGAGTCCCCCCACTTGTGAACTTGTGAATCGCTTCTCTTGGCGCTTCACCAAGGAGGTGGCTCCAGCCCATGCTCGTCCGCGACGCCATGAGCACGGTGGTCCTCACCATCGGCCCGGCACACACACTCCGTCAGGCGGCCTGCCTGATGTCCTCCCGCCGCGTAGGCGCGGCCGTCGTCCACGACGAGGACTCCTCCGGCCTCGGCATCCTCACCGAACGCGACATCCTCAACTCGATCGCCCTCGGACAGAACCCGGACACCGAGACCGCGGGCACCCACACCACGACCGACGTCGTCTTCGCCGCCCCCGTCTGGACCCTGGAGGAAGCCGCGGCGGCGATGGCACACGGCGGTTTCCGACACCTGATCGTGCTCGACGACAACGGCCCGGTCGGCATCGTCTCGGTCCGCGACATCATCCGCTGCTGGGCTCCGAAGCGGCAGCGGGTACCCGCGTAGGGGCCCCGACATCACTGCCACGCACATGCCGACGGGCCGGACCCCCCATCGCTCAGAGGGATCCGGCCCACCGCCCACGACAAGCGATCCAGTGCTGGTTGTCAGCCGCGCAGGGCCTGGACCGCGGCCTCCAGCCGCTTGCCGAAGTCTTCGTCAGCCTGACGGAAGTTGTTGATCGCGCGCTCGGCGATGTCGTCACGGGAGACCTTGGCGAGGAAACCCGCCAGGTTCGCGATCAGACGCCCCTGCTCGTCCTCCGACATCAGGCGGTACAGACTGCCCGCCTGCACGAAGTCGTCGTCCTCGGAGTGGGACGGCGCCTCGGTCTCACCGGTGTGACCGTTCACCGTGATCGGCTGCCACAGCGGCCGGTCCGTCTGGAACGGACCGCCGAAGCTGTTCGGCTCGTAGTTCTTCGCACCCTTGTGGCGACCGTCGTACAGGGAGCCGTCACGGGAGTGCGTGCGCGCCTCGGCGGCGTGCGGACGGTTCACCGGCAGGTGGTCGGCGTTGATGCCGACGCGGTAACGGTGCGCGTCGCCATAGGCGAAGAGCCGCCCCTGAAGCATCTTGTCGGGGGAAGGCCCGATACCCGGCACGAAGTGCGCCGGCGAGAAGATGGACTGCTCGACCTCGGCGAAGATGTTCTCCGGGTTGCGGTTGAGCTCCAGCCTGCCGATCTCGATCGGCGGGTAGTCCTCGTGCGGCCACACCTTGGTGAGGTCGAACGGGTTGAACCGGTAGGTCGCCGCGTCGGCCTCCGGCATGATCTGCACCTGCACGGTCCAGGACGGGAACTCACCGCGCTCGATGGCCTCGCGCAGGTCGCGCTGGTGGGAGTCGGGGTCCTCACCGGCGAGCTTGCCGGCCTCCGCCTGGGTGAGGTTCTTGATGCCCTGGTCGGTCTTGAAGTGGTACTTGACCCAGAAGACCTCGCCGGCCTCGTTGTTCCACTGGTATGTGTGCGAGCCGTACCCGTTGAGATGCCGGTAGGAGGCAGGGATCCCCCGGTCGCCGAAGAGCCAGGTCACCTGGTGCGTGCTCTCGGGGCTGAGGCCCCAGAAATCCCACACGTTGTCGGCCTCCTGCGAACCGGTGTACGGGTCGCGCTTCTGCGTGTGGATGAAGTCGGGGAACTTGATGGCGTCCTTGATGAAGAACACCGGGGTGTTGTTGCCGACGAGGTCGTAGTTGCCCTCCTCGGTGTAGAACTTCAGCGCGAACCCGCGGGGGTCACGGACCGCGTCCGCGGAGCCGAGGTTGCCGGCCACCGTCGAGAACCGAAGAAGGGTCTCGGTCTGCTTGCCGACCTCGGAGAGGAACGCGGCGCGGGTGTACTGGGTGACATCCGCGGTGACCGTGAAGGTGCCGTAGGCGGCGGCGCCACGGGCGTGCACGACACGCTCCGGGATGCGCTCACGGTTGAAGTGGGCGAGCTTCTCGAGAAGCAACTGGTCCTGAACGAGCACCGGGCCACCGACACCCGCGGTCTCGCTGTTCTGATTGTCGGCCACCGGCGCGCCGGCCTCCGTCGTAAGCGGTCCCTGCGTCACGTGCGCCTCCTGCGTCATTCCGGACCGGTCCTGCCCGGTCCCACCCATGGCCCGATGCCGAACCGATCCTACATTAGACAATATCTAACTCAAGCATCCATCCAAATTCACACCCATTCAGGATCTGGTCACCTTGCTGTTAAGCTGGCCCGCATGAGTGACCTGTTGGAACGACTGCGCGGACGCGGATGGCGAATGACCGCGCAGCGGCGCGTCGTGGCCGAGGTCCTCGACGGCGATCACGTCCATCTGACGGCCGACGAGGTGCATGCCCGGGCCGTCGTCAAGCTGCCCGAGATCTCCCGGGCGACCGTCTACAACACGTTGGGTGAACTGGTCTCGCTCGGCGAGGTGCTGGAAGTCGCGACGGACAAGCGCGCCAAGCGCTACGACCCGAACGCGCACCGTCCGCACCACCACCTGGTCTGCGCCCAGTGCGGCTCGATCCGCGACGTCCACCCGAGCGGCAACCCGCTCGCCGACCTCCCCGACTCGGAGCGCTTCGGCTTCACGGTCTCGGACGTAGAGGTGACATACCGGGGCCTGTGCCCCAACTGCGCCTCAGCCTGACTTCCCCGAAGCCCCGGCCTCCACGGACGCCGGGGCTTCCCCGTGCCCCCACACCCCGGTCAAACGCCGAAGGACCCAGATCTAAATGATCTGGGTCCTTCGCCTTCAAGTAGCGGGGACAGGATTTGAACCTGCGACCTCTGGGTTATGAGCCCAGCGAGCTACCGAGCTGCTCCACCCCGCGTCGATGAACTGAACATTACGTCAACCAGGTGGACCAGCGCAAATCCCTTAGACGTTCCCTTGAACAGGGGCGAGGGAAGCTCCAGGTCGCCCCCCGGGATACGAGGAGAAGAGCAGCACCCACGGGGGGGGGCGGGACGGGAACCCACGGGTACGAGGGCGGGAGCCCCGGGGATGGGTCGGGTAGGGGCGGCGGGGGCGAGGGCAACCCGAGCTCAGCCCCACCCACCGCCACAACCTCACGCAGACAACTCCTGCCGCAACGCATCCCGCAACCGAGCCGCCCGCTCAGCCACCTCCGCCGGCCCCAGCGCAACCGCCCGATCAGCCCACCGCTGCCCCTCCGCCAACTCCCCCCGCCGCGCATACACGAGCGCAAGCCGAAGCGCCGCCCGCCCATGCCCCGCATCCGCCGCCCGGGTCCACCACAACGCGGCCTCCGGCTCACTCCCCTCCCGAGCCAACAGCAGCCCCAGATTGAAGGCCCCGTTCCGAGACCCGGCCTCCGCGGCCGATCGGTACCACCGAGCCGCCTCCACCACATCACCCCGCGCCGCGGCGAGCATCCCGACCCGCACCTGCGCCCGCCGATGCCCCAGGGATGCCGCCCGCTCGTACCACTCCTCGCACTCACTCTTCTCCTGCGTCGGCTCCCCGAGCTCATGCGCGGGCGCCGGCGGCCGCCGAGCGTCGAGCACGGCGGCCAGCCGGTACGCGGCCTCCGCGCTACCGCCCCCCGCCGCACACCTCAGATGCCGCTCCGCCTCCAGCTCGTCCCCGTCCCGCAGCCGCGCGATCCCGACCTGCAGCGCCGCCTCGGTGTGCCCGGCGGAAGCCGCCCGCTCGTACCACCGCAGCGCCGCCTCCTCGTCGTCCTCACTCCCCCGCCCGGCATGCAGGATCCCGAGATTGAACGCGGCGTCCACACTCCCGGCCTCCGCGGCCTTGGAGAACCACGGCTCGGCCCCGGCCGAGTCCCCGACCTGAAGCAACAGGATCGCCAGCGCGTTCGCGGCCTCACGGTGCCCCGCGTACGCGGCCCGCCGGTACCACTGCTCGGCCTGCGCGGTCCGCCCCTGCTCGGCGCAGAGCAGCCCGAGGTTGTACGCGCCGTTCACATCACCGGCGTCCATGGCGGCCCGGTACCACCGCTCCGCGGTCTGCGTCTCACCGCGCTCGGCGTGCAGCGCCCCCAGCGCGTTCGCGGCGTTCCCGTCCCCGTCCTGCGCCGCCCGCAGCCACCACACGGCCGCGCTCTGCGTGTCCCCCGCGTCCCGCAGCAGGAATC
Organism: Streptomyces sp. NPDC096311; assembly: GCF_044763085.1. Taxonomy (NCBI): domain Bacteria; kingdom Bacillati; phylum Actinomycetota; class Actinomycetes; order Kitasatosporales; family Streptomycetaceae; genus Streptomyces; species Streptomyces sp. NPDC096311. The sequence continues at coordinate 311,377 of NZ_JBIWFN010000014.1, read as the reverse complement.
CGAGCGCGCAGGCTGCCCGCGCCTCTCCGTCCTTGGCGGACGTCAGATACCAGCGCCCCGCCTCCTTGAGGTGCCCCCGCTTCTCCAGGATCGCCCCGAGGTGCAGCGCGGCCCGCCGGTGCCCGCGCGCGGCGGCCTGCCGGTACCACTGCTCGGCCTCTTCACCGGCGGCTCCTATGACCCCCATGACACCGTTGTCGCCCCTGCCCTCGCCCGCGTCCGCGGCCTTGCGGTCGAGCGTGCGCGCGAGCCGGTACGCCGCCTCGCGGTGCCCCCGCTCAGCGGCCGCCCGCATCCACTGCTCCGCGCCGACGTCACTGCGGTGCTCCAGGAGATCGGCGAGCGCGTACGCCCCGAGGGCATGCCCCTGCTCGGCGGACTGGCGCAGCCAGTACTCGGCGGCAGGCTCGTCCCCCCGCTCCCGGTGATAGCGCCCGAGCGCGTGCGCGGCGGCCGCGGACCCCGCGACGGCGGCGATCCGCCACCACCCGGCGGCGTCGTCGGCGTACCCGCGCTGATGCAGGAGGACACCAAGGTTGTTGGCGGCGGCACGGTCACCGGCGGCGGTGGCAGCGCGCAACTGAGGCTCGGCTCCGTCGAGATCGCCACGGCGCAGCAGCATCGCTCCGAGGACACTCATCGCCTCGACGTCGCCGGCCTCGGCGGCGAGCCGCTGACGTGCCTCCTCGGCAGCCTCGCCGGTTTCGTCCCGGTCTGAAGGCTGCGCAAAACGCCCTGTATCCAACAGAGTTGCCTTGTCCCCCATAACGTCCATCGTCGCACCACCTGCAACCCGGGTACACCTGGTATACCGCAGTCAGTGAGGTCACTTCAGCGTTTTGTCGACATGCCCACAGAGAGACAAGTCAAACACAGTTTTCCCAACTCCCCACGGATGGCGCAGCCTTCGGCGCGTCGCCCATGGTCGCCGCACGCACCCCGCGCACGCGTCCTACTCAGGTCGTCATACGGGTGCAGTACACGTGTGCGCACACAGCGAAGGCCCGGATCCTGTGAGGATCCGGGCCTTCGCTTTTCAGTAGCGGGGACAGGATTTGAACCTGCGACCTCTGGGTTATGAGCCCAGCGAGCTACCGAGCTGCTCCACCCCGCGCCGTTGTGTTGCAACCGTACCACGGCGCGGAGGGGGCCTCTGACCAGCAGCGGAGGCTGCCTCTGACCAGCGGCTGAGCCAAGAACCGGACCAGCCGCCGACCGGCCCGACGGACCGGTCGGCGCCCTGGCCCGTACTGCCGCCCTAGGTCGTACCGCCGCTGGGACTGCCGCTGGGGCTCGGACTGCTGCTGCCACTCGGGCTCGGACTACTGCTCGGGCTGCTGCCCTTGTCGTTGCTCTTGCTGCTGCCGCTGCCACCGGTGGCGCTCTTGTCGGCCTTGGCCTGAGCGTCCTCGGCCCGCTTCAGCGCGTCCTGAAGATCCTTCTGCGCCTGCCCGTACGCCGTCCAGTCGCCCTTCTTGAGGGCGTCCTGGCCCTCGTCGAAGGCCTTCTGGGCGTCGGTGAGCGCCTGCTGGACCGTCGGGTTGCTCGACGTCGGCGGTGGGGTGGTCCCCGTGCCGGCCGGCGGACTGGTCGTACTGTCCGTCCCGAAGATCTTGTTGAGCGCCTGGTCGAGCGTGTCCTCGAAGGCGGTGTTGCCTCCGTAGGTCACCAACACCTTGCGCAACAAGGGGTACTTGAGGTCGCCACCGCGTACGTAGACGGGCTCCACGTAGAGCAGTCCTCCGTCGAGCGGAACCGTCAGCAGATTGCCGTACTCGACCTCCGAGTCCCCGCCCTTCAGAAGTCTGATCGACTCGGCGATGTCCTGTTGGGAGTTGAACTGGCTCTGGACCTGTTTGGGCCCGTCGACGGGTTCGCTGGTCGGCAGTTTCAGGATTCTGATCTTGCCGTAGTCGGGCGTGCCCGCCTCGGAGTCGACCGCCATGAACGCGCTGAGGTTGTCCCGGCCGTTGGGCGTGAAGGTCGTCGTCAGAGAGAACGCCTGCGCCGACTGGTCGGGCATCTTCATGCTCAGGTAGTACGGCGGCACCGCGTCGCCCGACTTGTTGGTCGGCTCGTCGGGGACCTGCCACACCTCGCTGCCGCTGAGGAACGTCTGCGCGTCCTTCACGTGGTAGCGGGTGAGCAGCTCGCGCTGGACCTTGAACAGGTCCTGCGGGTACCGCAGATGGTCCATGAGCGACTGCGAGATGGCCGTCTTCGGCTCCACCGTGTTCGGGAACGCCTTCATCCAGGTCTTGAGGACCGGGTCCTTGGTGTCCCACTGGTAGAGCTTGACCTCACCGGTGTACGCGTCGACGGTCGCCTTCACCGAGTTGCGGATGTAGTTGACCTGGTTCTGCTGGGCCACCACCGCGCGCTGGTTGTTGGTCGCGGTGAGCGAGTCCGCCGTCGTGTCACCGAGGGTGGTGCGGGAGGCGTACGGGTAGCCGTTGGTCGTGGTGTAGGCGTCGACGATCCACTGGATCTTGCCGTCGACCACGGCCGGGTAGGCGTCGCCGTCGATGGTCAGCCAGGGGGCCACCGCCTCGACGCGGTCCTTGGGGGTTCGGTTGTAGAGGATCCGGGAACCCTCGCCGATCGCACCCGAGTAGAGGATCTGCGGCTCGCCGAACGCCACGGCGTACGCGGCACGGTTGATCGGGCTGGAGAGGCTGACCCCGCTCTTGCCCTGGTAGCTGGTGGTCTTCTCACCGCTGTCGTCGGAGTAGTCGATCTCCTTCTGGGGACCGCCGACGATCGAGTACTGCGAGGTCTTCTCGCCGTAGTAGACCCGCTGCTCGTACGTCCCCAGGTCGCCGTTGGACGGCAGGTCGGACTCGGTGAAGACGGGCCGGCCACCGGAGGTCGCCGTGGTGCCCTTGGCGGCCACCACGCCGTATCCGTGCGTGTAGCGGAAGTGGTCGTTGATCCAGTTGTTCTTCGGAATGCCGTTCAGGTTCAGCTCGCGCAGCCCGATGACCGTGTCCTGGTCCTTGCCGTCCTTGCTGTACCGGTCGACGTCCAGGTTGGTCGGGAACGCGTAGTAGTTCTTCATCTGCTGCAACTGCTGGAACGTCGGCGAGACGATGTTCGGGTCCAGCAGACGGATGCTCGCCGTGGTGTCGGCGTCGTCGCGCTGCTTGGTCTTGTCCTTGGTGTCGCTCTTGCCCGCGTACTCCGAGACCTGGGTTCCGTCGATGCCGTAGGCCTCGCGGGTCGCCTTCAGGTTCTTCTCGACGTACGGCGCTTCCTTGGCCTGCTCGTTCGGCTGGACCTGGAACTTCTGCACGATGGCCGGGTAGAGACCGCCGATGAGGATCGCCGAGAGCACCATCAGGCCGAAGCCGATGACGGGCAGCTGCCAGGTGCGCCGCCACAGGGTGGCGAAGAACAGCAGCGCGCAGATGACGGCGATGCAGAACAGGATCGTCTTGGCGGGCAGATACGCGTTGGCGTCGACGTACCTGAGACCCGTCCAGTTGCCGGTCGCCTTGAAGTCGCTGGACTTCACGGCGAGTCCGTAGCGGTCGAGCCAGTAGGCGACCGCCTTCAGGGCGACGAAGATGCCCAGCAGCACCGACAGGTGCCCGGTCGCCGCGGCCGTGGCGCGCGCCCCCGGGGAGGTGATCCTGAGCCCTCCGTAGAGGTAGTGCGTGAGCGCGGCGGCGATCAGCGAGAGCACGGCGGCGGCGAAGCCGAAGCCGAGCAGGAACCGGTACCAGGGCAGGTCGAAGGCATAGAAGGAGACGTCGAGGTGGAACTGGGGGTCCTTCTGGTGGAAGGGGACCCCGTTCACCCACATCAGCCATGTACGCCACTGGCCCGACGCCGACGCGCCGGCGATCAGCCCCACCAGGGAGGTGATGCCGAGCAGCAGCCACCTCTTGTAGGGCGCGATCCCCATCCGATACCGGTCGAGGCTCTGCTGCTCCATCGACATCGCGCTCAGCGGCGGTCGCAGCCGATGTGCCAGCCAGATGTTCACGCCGACCGAGGCCGCCATGATCAGGCCGAAGACGAAGAACAGCCCGATCTTGGTCCACAGGGTCGTCGTGAAAACGGACGAGTAGTGAACCGACCGGTACCAGAGCCAGTCCGTCCAGAACCCCGCGAACATGACGAACGCCATGGCCAGCACGGCCAGCACGCCCAGTGTCATGAGCAGGGTCCGGACCCGCCGGGACGGTCGGCCCACTCTGATCCGTGGCCCCGTCGGGCCTCCGCCGCGGTCCGGCATCTGGAAAGCCAAGGTGCGCACCTCGAAGTTCGCTGTTGATCCGTCAGGTCCCCGTGAAGCGGACCATCCGTCAGGCTCCGTGATCGTGGAGCCTCATCTATGCAACTTACTCACGCTTTACTCGGTTCCCGGATCCGGGTACGAACGAGGCAGGATTGTGACCATGTCCAACACTCCCATGGCAGCGAGCCCGCTCACCCGGGCCGTACTCGAGATCGACGAGTACGCCTCCAGCCTCGGCTGGGACCAGCCCGCTCGCCTCTTCGCCCTCGTAGACACCGCGCGACTGCGGGCCCAGGAGCCCGGTCTCGCGGCCCAGCTCGGCCTCCAGGACGAGCCCGAGACCACCGGTCTCACCCCCATCGAGCAGGACGAGATCCCTGCCGACAAGCCGCTGGACGAGTTCCTCGGCACCATCGCCTGGCCCGACGCCGTGGTCGGCTGCGCGCTCACCGTGGAGCGGCTGATGCTGCCGCCGTCCGCGGAGGCCTCCGTCCCGGAGGGCCTGAGCGACAAGAAGCTCGCGAAGTGGGTCGCCGAGCACCCGGACCGCCAGGAGGTCCGTATGACGGTCGGCGTCCTGCGCGACGGCACCCGCGACTCAGCACTGCGTCTGCGCGAGAAGGACGCGCCGACCGAGGTCCTCACGGGCGCGGGCCTGGTGCCGGGCCTGGCGGAGGCGCTGTCGGCGACGTTCGCGGACTGACGTCCTGGTGTACGCGGATGGGGGCACCCCCGGACTTCCGGGGGCGCCCCATCACGCCGTACGGCCCATGTGTACCGCCGCCGGTCGGTCCCTCAGCCCTTGGTGGTGCACTTCGGCAGGTCGGCGGTCTTGCCGGAGCTGATGTCCTTCAGGGCGTTCATCGCGTCGTCGATGGTGTTGACCTTGACGAGGGTGAGCCCCTTGGGGGTGTCCTTGGCGGCGGCCGCGCAGTTGTCCTTGGGCGTCAGGAAGTACTGGGCGCCCTTCTCGCGCGCTCCGATCGTCTTCAACTCGATGCCGCCGATCGGACCGACGGTTCCGCTGTCGTCGATGGTGCCGGTGCCGGCCACGAACTTGCCGCCGGTGAGGTCGCCGGGGGTCAGCTTGTCCACGATGCCCAGCGCGAACATCAGCCCGGCGCTCGGACCGCCGACGTCGGCGAGCTTGATGTCGATGCTGAACGGGAACGTGTGATCGGTCCCGGCCGAGATGCCGACGATGGCGCGGGACGCGCCGCTGTCGCTGGACTTCGCCGTGGTGATGGTCACGTCCGTGGTCGCGGTGGCCGTCTTGCCCGCCTTCTCGGCGGCGGCCTGCTCCTTGGCGGGCACCACCGTGAAGACGACCTTCTCGCCGGGCTTGTGCTTCGTGACCAGCTTGGCGACGTCCTCGGGTGCCTTGACGGCCGTACCGTCGACGCTCTTGATCACGTCACCGGCGTGCAGCCGGCCCTCGGCCGGGGAGTCCTTGACGACGGTCGACACGATCACCCAGGACTTCACCGGGATGCCCAGCTCCTTCAGAGCGGCCACCTTGGCGCTCTCCTGGGACTGACTGAACTCCTCGGCGTTCTCCTGTGTCGACTGCTGCTCGGTCTTGCCGTCCGGGTAGAGGGTGTCGTGCGGCACGACCTTGTTGTCATGCGCGAGCCACCCGTACACGGCCTCTACGAGGTTCATGTTGTAGTCGGCGCTGGTGACCCGGACCGTGGTCATGTTCAGGTGCCCGGTGGCCTGGTACGTCTTGCGTCCGGAGATCTGCAGCACCGGCTCGCCGTCGTGCTCGCCCAGTGTGTTCACCGTCGGCCCCGGTGACATCTCCGAGTACGGCACTTTGATGAACACTCCCGCGCACAGGAGCGCGATCAGGATCAAGGTAGAGGCGAGCATCGTCGCGGTGCGGCGTGGCATGCCACGACAGTACGGGACGGTGCTGTCAGCACACTGTCGGGGCCGTCCGTACGGGGCCCGGGCGGCCTCTGCGGGGCCCTGGCCTCAGACCGCGTCGGGGTGCGGCTTCTCCCCGGCACCGGGCCGCACCATGACGGCCTCGGAGCGCTCCATGGCCGCGCGGAAGCGCGCGTACCCCTCGAGCTCGATGCCGTCTCCCACAGTCTTGCGGTTCCGGCTGGCCCAACTGCCCCACAGTCCGGCACCGATCGCAGCCAAAAGCGGAATCAGCAACCAGGCGAGCGACGCCATGCCGACCTCCCAACCCCACGAGCGACCGCAACTGACTGATCAGCAGATTAACCATCCGCCTTGTTAACGCTCATACCAGGGGGTCGGTTACGCAACCGCAGCAAGGGTGAGAACTCGGTGAGGCCGGACTCACACGTCCGGCCGACTCCCTCAACAGGCTCCGACCCACTCCTCCGTGCCGTCGGAGAACTTCTGGTGCTTCCAGATGGGCACCTCGTGCTTGAGGTCGTCGATCAGCTTGCGACACGCCTCGAAGGCCTCACCGCGGTGCGGACACGACACGGCGACGATCACCGCGAGATCACCGACGGCCAGGTCACCGACCCGGTGCACGGCGGCCAGCGCCCGCACCGGATACCCGGCGACCACCTTCTCGGCGATCCGCCGCATCTCGGTCTCCGCGCTGGGGTGACACGAATACCCCAGCCCGTCGACGTCGGCGCCCCCGTCGTGATTGCGCACGGTCCCCACGAAGAGCGCGGTCCCTCCGGCGGCGTCGTCCCCGACGGCCCGGAAGACCTCGTCCAAGGAGAGCGGCTCGTCCCGAATCGCCAAGAGCCGAATCGGATCCTGCGCCCCCAACTCACCCGGATGCTCAAAGGTAGGTGCCATGGCCCCATCGTGCCGCACCCCACGGCACCGACGAAATACGCCGTTCACCCCGCACACCCGCGTGACCTTTTGGAGCCTCCTACAGGGCGAACAAGCCAGCACCCCACCCACCCCGCCCCGTCCACCATCCGACGACGAGCCCCTTCAGCCCACAACCGGGGTCGGGGGCGAAGCCCCGGGGGCAGCGGGGGCAGCGGGGGCAGCGGGGGCACGAACCTGCCGAGATGCCGGGGGGGCACTCTCACCGGGGGTCCAGGGGCGCAGCCCCGCCAAGGTCCTGGGGCGGAGCCCCGCCGGGGGTCCAGGGGCGCAGCCCCGCCGGGGTCCAGGGGCGCAGCCCCGCCGGGGGTCCAGGGGCGCAGCCCCGCCGGGGTCCAGGGGCGCAGCCCCGCCGGGGGTCCAGGGGCGCAGCCCCGCCGGGGTCCAGGGGCGCAGCCCCGCCGGGGTCCAGGGGCGCAGCCCCGCCGGGGTCCAGGGGCGCAGCCCCGCCGGGGGTTCGGGGGATGGGACGGGTAGGGGCGGCGGGGGCGGAACACCGGCCCCCAGCCACGACGCACCCGCACCCGCACCCGCCCCCCAAAAAGACTCAGATCCGCCGCCGAGCCTTCCGAGCCCGCCGAACCAACGCGGCCGTACCCAGAAGAGCAACCGTCGCCCCCGCGGCCCCCGCCGCCGTCGCATCCTTCCGCCCCAGCCGCCGCCCAGCCACGGTGTGCCGCCCGGCAACCTCCTCCAGCAGCTCCGCGAGAACCTCCTCGTTGGTCCACTGCGGCCGCCACCCGGCGTCATGCATCCGGCTCCCACTCACCACCCAGGGGTACATCGTGTACGCCAGATCCCCGGCGGGCGAAGGAGTGAGCCCAATCCGGTGAAGTCGCGCGGCAGCCCCCAGCGCGACGGCGGACGGCAACTCCATCCGCCGAATCCCGCTGAGCTCCTCGACCTCCTCCTGCTCCAGCCACCCGTCGCACCCGACGGCCAGCTCCCCCTCCACCTTCTCCAGGACGGCGTACTCCAGAGCACTGCACAGATCCTCGACGTGGCAGAACTGCCAGGCAGGCCGCGACCCCGCCACCACAAGGAGTCGAGGAGACTCGAAGTACCTGGTCAGGGCGGTGTCGGTACCGCCACCGACCAGGACCCCCGGCCGTACGACGGTGACATTGAGCCCCGGATGCGCGCGCGGCGCCCGCCGGGCGAGCCGCTCGATCTCCAGCAGGTCCCCGACCCCCGTGGCCTCGGCGGTCGCCCGCAGTTCGGCGTCTTCGGAGAGGGGCAGTTCGTTGTCGGGCAGCGCTCCGTAGACCATCGCGGAGGTGCACAGCACGACCCGGTGCACCCCGGCCGCGGCGGCGGCCGTCAGCACGGTCTGCGTCCCCCGGACGTTGTACGCCGTGCGCGCCGCCGCGTCCGTCTCCAGGTCGAGGTCGAGCGCGAGATGCACCACGACGTCCGCGCCGCGCAGCTTCTCGGCGATCGCCGGGTCCCGCACGTCGAGGATCTGCCACTGGGCGCCCTCGCACTCGCCGCGACGCTCGTCGATGGCGATGACCTGCTTGATCTCCGCGCTGGCGGCGAGCCGCTCGGTCAGCATCGCGCCCACGCCGGACGCGGCGCCGGTGACCGCGACGACGGGCCCGCGCAAGGGCGGGCTGGTTGAGTGGTTTCGCGCTGCGCGAACCTGTGGATCTGGGGAACTCACCGGGCGTCTCCAGCGGTTGTCTTCAGTAACGGACACGCGTGACGCGTCCGTACCAGGTGGCATCCATCCTGCCGCAGGCCAAGAGTCGGCGAAGCACCGAGGCCCGATCGGGTTCGGGTGTCTACGCTGGGTGGTGTTGTCGGGCAGTCGCCGTCGGAACGAACCGGCGGCCTTACCAGCCGAGGAATCCCGTGAGTGACACCCCATTCGGATTCGGCCTTCCGCCGGAGGAGCCGGAGAACGGCGACGAGGGCAAGAAGAAGGACCAGCAGAGCGGCGGTGGACAGGGACCGTTCGGTTTCGGGCCGCCCGGAGCCGGCGGCCCCGGCGCCGACAATCCGCTCGCAGCGATGTTCGGTTCCATGAACCCCAACGATCTGGGTGCCGCGTTCCAGCAGCTGGGCCAGATGCTCTCGTACGAGGGCGGCCCGGTGAATTGGGACATGGCCAAGCAGATCGCCCGCCAGACGGTCGCCCAGGGCACTTCTGACGGCACCAAGGACGCGAGCGTCGGTCCCGCCGAGCGCACCGCGGTTCAGGATGCCGTACGCCTGGCCGATTTGTGGCTGGACGACGCGACGTCCCTGCCCTCCGGCGCCGCTTCCGCCGTGGCCTGGAGCCGCGCGGAGTGGGTCGAGGCGACCCTGCCGGTGTGGAAGGAGCTCGTCGACCCGGTCGCCGAGCGCGTCGGCGCGGCCATGGGCGATGTCCTGCCGGAGGAGATGCAGGCCATGGCGGGCCCGCTCATCGGCATGATGCGCTCCATGGGCGGCGCCATGTTCGGTACGCAGATCGGGCAGGCCGTCGGCGTGCTCGCGGGCGAGGTCGTCGGCTCCACCGACATCGGCCTGCCGCTCGGCCCGGCCGGCAAGGCCGCGCTGCTGCCGCTGAACATCGCGTCGTTCGGCAAGGACCTGGGCATCCCCCTGGAGGAGGTGCGGCTCTACCTCGCCCTGCGCGAGTCCGCCCACCAGCGTCTCTTCTCGCACGTGCCGTGGCTGCGCTCGCACCTGTTCGGCGCGGTCGAGGGTTACGCGCGCGGGATCAAGGTCGACACGGCCAAGCTGGAAGACGTGGTCGGCCAGCTCGACCCGCAGAACCCCGAGCAGCTGCAGGACGCCCTCCAGCAGGGCATGTTCCAGCCGGAGGACACGCCGGAGCAGAAGGCCGCGCTGGCCCGTCTGGAGACGGCGCTCGCGCTCGTGGAGGGCTGGGTGGACGCGGTCGTGCACGCGGCCGCGAAGCCGCGTCTTTCCTCCGCGGACGCGCTGCGCGAGACGCTGCGCCGACGCCGCGCCACGGGCGGTCCCGCCGAGCAGACGTTCGCCACGCTGATCGGCCTGGAGCTGCGCCCGCGCCGGCTGCGGGACGCCTCGCGCCTGTGGGCTTCGCTCACCGACGCGCGCGGTGTCGACGGCCGCGACGGCCTGTGGGCCCACCCGGACATGCTGCCGACCGCGTCCGACCTCGACGACCCGGACGGCTTCGTGCACCGTGAGCAGCTGGACTTCTCCGAACTCGACAAGATGCTCGGCGAGGCGGCGAGCGGCTCCGCCGAGAAGACGAACCTGAAGAAGGACGACGCTCTCGCGGACGACGACAAGGGCGACGACAAGGGTGACGGCACCGAGTGACCCTTCACGACGACGCCGTCCTCGTACTGAAGCAGTACGAGGACCAGGGAGAGCTGCGCCAGGTCTATCTGGACCATCTGTCCGAGCATCCGGACGGCATGTGGAAGGCGTGCACGGCGGGGCATGTCACGGCCAGCGCCCTGGTCATCGACCCGGTCGGCGGCCGCGTCCTGCTGACGCTGCACCGCAAGCTGCGGATGTGGCTGCAGATGGGCGGCCACTGCGAGCCGGGCGATCCGACGCTGGCGGCGGCCGCGCTGCGCGAGGCGACCGAGGAGTCGGGCATCGAGGGTCTGGTCCTGCTGCCGGGCGGCCCCGTGACCCTGGACCGGCACGCCATCCCGGCGCCGTGCAACTGGCATCTGGACGTCCAGTACGCCGCGCTCGCCCCGGCCGAGGCCGTGGCGGCGATCAGCGACGAGTCCCTGGATCTGCGCTGGTTCCTCTACGAGGAGGTCGCGGATGTGGCGGACGCCTCGGTCGTACGGCTCCTGGAAGCAACCCGCGAACGGCTCGCGGCCTGAGGCACGTGTCTCGCGGCCCCAGGGCACGTGTAAGGGGCGACCGCCATGGCGATCGCCCCTTACGTTCGTTTCCCGGACCGTCACCCGGTCAACTGACCGGCGGTCGATCAACCGACCTCGGGTACGGCCGATCAACCGACCATCGGCCGGTCAGCTCCAGACGTTGCCCTGGTTCTGCGCCCGGGCGCCCTGCTGCCCCATGCCGTACTGGGCGCGCAGCCCCTGGCCGATCACCGCGTTCTGCGGCGGCAGCAGTTCGCTGGGCTGGACGAGCGCGAAGCCCTGGCCCAGGAAGCTGAGCTCCCAGCCCTCACCGGTGTTGCCCCGCCGCCGCCACACCCCGGAGGAGTGCGTCTGGGCCTGCATCTGGACACGCAGGCCGGTGGACCAGGCGACGATCGCGTCGGCATCACAGTTGACGTACTTGTCCGGCGTGACCTGCATCATCAGCGGCATGCCCGAGGTCATCAGGGCGACCTTGCCACGGCCGGTGATGTTGAGCTGGTACTTGCCGGAGCCGGAGATGCCGTACTGGCTGTCCACGGCGATGACCTCGTGGTGCAGCGAGGAGTCCATCGCCAGGACGTAGCTGCTGTCGACGGTCAGCCCGTCCTGCTCCACATCGACCACGTGCACGTGCTGGGCGAGATTGGCCAGATAGACCGTTCCCTGCCCGTGGCACCGCATCAGGTCGAGGCCTTCACCGGTGTACGCACGTGCGCGGTGCTGGCTGTTGTTCTGGTACTCGGCGTCGAACTCCACAAGCCCCTGGTACGCGACCATGGTGCCCTTGCGAGCCAGGATGTCGTCGTGCCCCTCCATGACGACTCGCAGCATCTGCGAGTTCTGGAGGCTGTAGCGCTCCTGGGTCTGCTGCTCGTTGTAGCCGAAAAGCGGGCTCTGCATGATGTGGTGCTCCCCCTCAGCCCCGGATCCGGAGGCGGTCGGTGCTGTCCTCGCTGGGCTGGACGACGACGATGCCCTGTCCGGAGAACGCCATCTGGTACGCCTCGCCGCTGCCGCGTCCGATCAGCGACTGCGCCTTGAAGCTGCGCTTGCCCTTCACCTTGAGGTTCGGGGACCAGGCGACGAGCGCGTCCGGGTCGACGTACGTCTCGTCCTCACCGCCGCCGCAGTCGACCACGATCGGATTGCCGCGCGAGGTCAGCGCGACCCAGCCCTGACCGGAGATCTTGGTGTTCCACAGGCCCTGTCCGGCGAACTTGGCGAGCCCCTTCACCCGCTCGACGCCCCACTGGAGATGGGCGTCGAAGGCGAGCAGGTTGGTGGCGTTGACGGAGATCGCGTCCCCGTTGAGGTTGATGACGACGACGTTCGCCCCGTAGTCGGCCAGGTAGAGCAGGCCGTCGCCGGTGCACTTCATGAGGGGCGCGCCCTCACCGGTCATCCAGTCCCGCGCGATCTGGCGTACGGCGGGCGGGTTGGGCTCGTACTGGACGAACCCTTCGTAGGCGACCATCGAGCCCACGCGCGCGAAGAGGTCGTTTCCGGTCTGCATGGCGACCTTGAGCATGTGGTTGCCGTGGTTCTCCATGCGGGCGGTGACAGGTGCCGGGGCGAAGCCCGCGAGTGGCTGGTTCATGACGGACTCCCTCAGACCTCGTACGGCTGGACGACGATGAAATTGCCGGGCGCGCCGCGGAACTGGAGGTTCACGCTCTCCCCGGTGTCGCCGGGGTAGGCGTTGCGGCGCATCCGCACCTGGCTGGAGACGATCACCTGGGAGGCCGCGGACCAGGCGACGACGGCGTTGCAGTCGGCGAAGGTCGTCGGCGTCACGGGCAGCACGACGGGAGCGCCGTGCGTCTTCACGACGATCGTTCCGGTCCCCTGGAACTGCATGGTGAACAGCGCGCCTCCGGGGATGCCATGCCCCTCGATACGCCGGACCTCGTGCTGGAGGGACTCGTCGAAGGCGAGCACGCTCTCCGCGGAGACGCAGATCGCGTCACCCTGGAGTTCGATGGGATGCACGTGGGTGGCGTTCTCGGCGAGGAATACCTGCCCCTGGCCGGTACAGCGCATGAGCTGCATCTCCTGGCCGGTCGCGTTGCCCACGATCCGCCCGGCGAAGCCGGCGCCCTTGTAGCTGAAGTCGACCTTGCCCTGGTAGAGCACCATGCTGCCCTGGCGGGCCAGCACGGGCTGGCCGCCGATACCGAGGTCGACGCGGATGAGCTTCTTGTTCTGCTGGGTCCACCGCTGACCGGTGGGCGTCTCCTTGTAGGCCCCCAGCGCTGCCGCCACACCGGCACCGCCCTGCGGGGCGCCCTGCGGAACGCCGTACGGGGACGGCGCGCCGGGCTGGCCCGGCGCCTGGCCCGGAACCTGGCCGTACGGCGGCTGCTGGCCGTAGCCCGGAGGCGCCGTCGGGGCCTGCTGCCCGTAGCCGGGGGGCGCGGGCGGTGCCTGCTGGCCGTAACCGGGCGGCATGGGAGCCGTCTGACCAGGAGGCTGCTGTCCGTAGCCCGGCGGCGGTCCGGGCGGGCCGGGCGGGCGGATGTACGGAGCGGGGCCCGGCGGCGGCACGGTGCCGCCCGGCGGGGTGTGCAGCGGAGCGATGATGGTCGGCGCGGCGTGCACCGAGGGCGCCGGGGCGGGCGACGGCGTGAACCCCTGCGCGGCGGGCGCCGGCGCGGGAGCCGGAGCCGGGGCACCGAACGCGGGGGGTGCGGTGGCCTGGGCGGGCGGAGCGAAGGACGGCGCGGCAGTGGCCTGCGGCTCCTGCGCGACGGGCTGCTCGTCGGCGACCTCACCACCGAAGTTCTTCAGCAGCGCGTCGAGTCCGCCGTCGAAGCCCTGCCCCACGGCGGCGAACCGCCAGACGTCCTTCAGGTAGAAGTCGCCCAGCATCACGGCACGCTCGGTGGAGAACTCCGCGCCACTGAACGAGTACCGGGCCACCTCCTCGCCGCCCGCGACAACACGGAGGTATCCGGGGGCGATCTGCGACATCTGTCCGGCGCCGTCGATCGTCGCCGTGAACGACAGCTTCTGGATCTGCGCCGGGATCCGGTCGAGCGTGACGCGGAAGGACTCCGTGTCACCCGACTGGGCGCCGAGGAGCTGGATGGATTCTTCGGGGGTCTTCGGCTGGTTGAAGAAGACGAAGTACCGGTCGTCCGAAAGCCTTTCGTCGGCGTCCAGACCGAAGCAGCTGATGTCGAAGGTCAGTCCGGGACCGGTGATCTGCACACCTACGTACAGATCCGTGCCCGCGGTGAGGTCACTGATCCTGGCCTTGTGGCCGCGTTGGAATTCCCTGGCCATGCGTAACGACCGTCCCCCATCCCGTGTGCGATTGCGTCGCGTCAGGCTAACGGGAAACTCTGGGAGTGAACGCCGCCGGTACAGACCCGGTACACAATCACCCCCGGGCGGGGACGGTCCGCCGCCGCCCGCGCCCGCTACTCGTCGCTCGCCACGGGCAGATGCGGCAGCCGTTCGGCCGCGACCACCCCTTCGAGATAGCCGCGGGCACGCTCCGTACGCGGATACGCCTCCAGCAGCCGCCAGAAGCGGGGCCCGTGACCGGGCACCAGAAGGTGCGCGAGTTCGTGGACGAGGACGTAGTCGACGACATACTCGGGCATGCCCTGCAGGCGATGCGAAAGACGGATACTGCCCTCAGCCGGGGTGCAGGACCCCCAGCGCGTGTTCTGATTGGTGACCCAGCGGACCGAGGCGGGGCGGGCCCGGCCGTCGAAGTACTGCTCCGACAGCCGCGCGGCGCGCTCGGTCAGCTCGGCGTCGCCGAGCACCCGTTTGCTCTCCTGGGCGGCCAGCTTGTCGAGCATGACGGTGACCCAGCGCTGTTCCTCCGCCTCGGACATCCGGGCGGGGATGAGCACGACGGTGCGATCGCCCTCGCGGTACGCGGAGACCGTTCTGCGCCGGCGCGCGCTCCTGCGAACCTCGATCGCGCTCGCCCCCGAGCCGCTTGGCGGCAGGCTCGTCGTGCTGCGCTGTGGCTTTCCGGCGCGGTGCAGTGGGTCGGCGGGCACGCCCCGACGTTACCCGCTGCACATGGGGGAAGTCCCGTCCCCTGGACGGTTCGATGCCGATCCGCACACCGCGCGCTTGATTTATACGACGAACACCACCGCCTGTGGACAACTTTCGGCACGGTTCGGCCGGGCGGGGCATGCTGGCATTCGATCGGCGGGCCCGGGACGGACCCCGCCGACACACGGGGATGTTCTACGGGTACGGGGGTCGGTCATGCATCCGATGGTGAAGCCCGCGCTGCGGCGCGGCTGGCGGGATCTCAACACGGTGCAGTTCGGGATGGCGCCCGCGCACGCGATGGTGCTGGGCCCGGTGGACACGGCGACAGGCAGCTTTCTCGACCTGCTCAACGGAACACGCGGGCTGCCGCTCCTTCGCGACCTGGGTCGCGCGATGGGCCTGCCCGACGGTCATGTCGACGCACTTGTGGAGCGGCTGGCCCGTTCGGGTCTGCTGGACGACGCGACGGGCGGCGGCCGGGCCGCGGACGCCCTGCGCGAGAAGAAGGCGGTCCTGGACCGGCTCCGCCCCGACCTCGCGTCCCTGTCCCTCGTCGCCCGCGCGCCGGGCGACGCCCTGAAGCATCTGGCCGCCCGTCGCTCCCTGCGGGTGCAGGTGAGGGGCGCCGGCCGGGTAGGAGTCGTCCTGGCCTCCCTCCTGGCCGGCGCCGGTGTCGGCCAGGTCGAGGTGCGCGACATCGGCAGCGTCGAACCCTGGGACGTGGCACCGGGCGGACTGCCCTCGGCGTCCATCGGCGAGCGCCGGGAGGAAGCCGCCCGGCGCGCGGTGCGCCGAGCGGCACCGGATCGGCCACCACGGCCCGCTGCCGAAGGCGAGGAGCTCGGTCTCTCCCTGGTGATCCTCGCGCCCCGGGACGGCCTGGCGGTGCACGCCCCCGATCCCGCCGTCGCCGAGCCCCTGATCACCTCCGGCACCCCCCATCTCTACGCGGGGGTCGTGGAGGGAACGGGTGTCGTCGGCCCCTTGGTGCTGCCCGGCGACACCGGCTGCGCGGGCTGCCTGGATCAGCAGCGCGTCGACCGGGACCCGACCTGGCCACGCCTGATCGCCCAGTGGCGCTCCGGCGCCTCGCACCAGGTCCCGGCCTGCGAC
The DNA here is from genome assembly GCF_044763085.1 of Streptomyces sp. NPDC096311. Classification (NCBI taxonomy): domain Bacteria; kingdom Bacillati; phylum Actinomycetota; class Actinomycetes; order Kitasatosporales; family Streptomycetaceae; genus Streptomyces; species Streptomyces sp. NPDC096311. Next base: position 295,336 of record NZ_JBIWFN010000014.1, on the reverse strand, counting down.
CTCGCGCTGGCGACCGGGGTCGCCGGACTCGCGGCGGGACACGCCCTCACCTTCCTCGACGGACGGCTGCCCTCCAGCGCCGGAGCACGCTGGGAGTCCTCCGTGCCGGGCTTCGACTGGCATGCGAAGCCGGTGTGGTCCCATCCCGCATGCCCGTGCGGCGCGGCGGAGAAAAGTAAGAAGGGGGAGCGCGCCGCCGAGGACGGGCAGCCGCACGAGACAATGGCGGGGCAACAGCCGCACGCGGCACGGCTGTCTGGGACTTGGAGGGCGCATGTCTGATCTTCCCCGGAAGGCAGTCACCCGAACTGCCAAACTCGCCGCACTACCGCTCGGCTTCGCCGGGCGAGCGACCTGGGGGCTGGGCAAGAGGATCGGCGGGAAGTCCGCGGAGATCGTCGGCCGCGAGCTGCAGCAGCGCACGGCGGAGCAGCTCTTCAAGGTCCTCGGCGAGTTGAAGGGGGGTGCCATGAAGTTCGGACAAGCCCTGTCCGTCTTCGAGTCGGCGCTGCCCGAGGAGGTCGCGGGACCCTATCGCGCGGCGCTGACGAAGCTCCAGGAGGCGGCGCCGCCGATGCCGACGCGCACGGTGCACTCCGTTCTGCGGGAGCGCCTCGGCGAGGACTGGTCCGAGCTGTTCCAGAAGTTCGAGGACAAGCCGTCCGCGGCGGCCTCGATCGGCCAGGTGCACCGGGCGGTGTGGCACGACGGACGCGAGGTCGCCGTCAAGGTGCAGTACCCGGGTGCAGGCGAGGCCCTGCTGTCCGACCTGACCCAGCTCAGCCGATTCGCCAGGCTCCTGGGTCCTCTGATCCCCGGCATGGACATCAAGCCGCTGATCGCGGAGCTGCGCGACCGGGTGTCCGAGGAACTCGACTACGCGCTGGAGGCAGAGGCCCAGGAGACGCATGCCACGGAGTTCGCGGGCGATCCGGACGTGCTCGTCCCGGCGGTGGTCCACCAGTGCGACCAAGTCCTGGTGACCGAGTGGATCGACGGGATACCGCTGTCGGAGGTGATCGCCGAGGGCACCCAGGAGCAGCGGGACCGCGCGGGCCAGTTGCTGGCCCGGTTCCTCTTCTCGGGTCCCGCCCGTACCGGACTGCTGCACGCCGATCCGCACCCGGGCAACTTCCGCCTCCTGCCGGACGAGAAGACCGGCTGGCGGCTGGGCGTCCTGGACTTCGGCACGGTCGACCGTCTTCCCGGCGGTCTGCCCTCGACGATCGGCTACTCCCTCCGGATGACTCTCGAGGACGAGGCCGAAGCGGTCTACGAGCTGCTGCGTGAGGAGGGCTTCGTCAAGGAGTCCATAGAGCTCGAACCCGACGCGGTCCTGGACTATCTCCTGCCGATCATCGAACCGGCCCAGGCCGACGAGTTCACGTTCACCCGCGGCTGGATGCGCAGTCAGGCCGCCCGCATCGCCGACCCCCGCTCCCCCGCACACCAGTTGGGCAGGCTCCTCAACCTGCCGCCGTCGTATCTCCTGATACATCGTGTGACTTTGAGCACTATCGGAGTCCTGTGTCAGCTGGGCGCGACGGTGCGGCTGCGCGACGAACTGGAGGAGTGGCTGCCGGGGTTCGTACCGGGAGAGGACCCGACGGCGGAGCTGCTGGACGAGGAGGGATCCGCGGCCGGAGCATGACTCGGGCCGCCTTCGGCCCCCGGGCTCGGCCTACCACCAGGCCGAGTCCAGCCGCCCCTCGATCGCCCTGAGGTTGCTGCGGGCGCAGTTGTCGCAGAAGTAGTGGCGGGTGCCGTTCTCCATGGAGCAGGTCCACGTCAGCGGAGGGCCGTCGGCCGGGGTGCCGCAGCGGGCGCACACGATGTGCCGGGCCTCGGCCGTATCGGGCCGCGGCATGGAGCCGGTGCTGTCACTGTCCCCGGGAAGACTCGTCACTCGGCGACGATAACGCCGTGATCGGCGGTTCGCCCGGCACAACGCACCGCGGGGGCCGGTCCGTTCGGACCGACCCCCGCGAGGAACTGCTTACTGGTACTGCAGCGACTGCCTTCGGCTAGTGCATGACCGCCATGGCCAGCGCGCGCCGGGCGCGCATGGAGGCGCGCTCGGCCCGACGCTGCATCCGACGGGCGGAGGCCAGGCGCACGGCCAGGCGTTCCCGCTCGGCCTCGTGCAGTCGCTCGTGCATATGCGCACGAGCCAGGGCTTCTGGGATGAGTTGCATCTCGCGGGTCCTGTTCTGACGCGAGTCGTTCGCGCCGGTGGTGGTGAAGTCTGGGATGGCGGAGCCTGCGGGCTCGCTGGTGGACGGCTTCATCGGGGCCTGTTTCTTGGGGTCGTGCGTCAGGGGGCGATCGATCGTTCCTACGGTGTTCATGCCGCAACCGGGTTCTTGCGCGGGCGGCCACGCGGCCGCTTGCGGGCCACGACAACACCCTGGACGAAGAGCTCGCCGCCCCAGACACCCCAGGGCTCGCGCCGCTCCTTGGCACCGGCGAGGCAAGCCTCGATCAGCGGGCAGGTGCGGCAGAGGGACTTGGCGTACTCGACGTCGGCCGGCGACTCGGCGAAGAAGACCTCCGGGTCGTAGGAGCGGCAGGGGACGGGTACGCCGAGGTTCTCGATGGCGTCGTCGAGCGCGGTGAGCGCAGTGAGCGGGATCAAGGTGGAGTCCTCCGTGAGGCCGGGCGGGGGGATCGTTTCGGAAGGCGGTACGGACGGGGCGTGCGCTTCGAGTTGCACGGTTGGTCTTCCTCGTCTGGTCGTGCCGGCCGGGTGGGCCGGTTGGCGGCTGGTACCGGGTTCTTTTCTTGTCCCGAGGCCCCTTCGCTCTGCCGTCCCCGGTCGGGGACAAACAGAAGGGCCGCGGATCCCGGATGGGGTTCCGCGGCCCTGAAGGCGCCGGCCTGATCGAAGATCAGGCTGGATCACTCCAGGGTTCAGGCCCACGGAAGGCCCACATCGTGTGGTGCTGCTTCGTCTGCTTCAGGGATCCGGCACCGGCTGCCGCAAAGGCATAGGCCTGGGCCTCTGCCACTACTGCCGCTTCCAGTGCCTTCATCGGTCGCTCATTGCGCTCACGGATGGGAAGAACCGCGAGAGACAGAGGGGAGGCCGGCCGGACGGCAGCGATGCCGGACAGACCGGTACCCAGGTTCGAGACGCCGAGCAGGCACGTGGAGACGACCGAGGGATCGGTCATTTTGGCGGTGCTGATGGAGCTGATGTTGATGCTGATCACTGGAATCGCCTCCTCTCGGCGTCTTGGGGGACTGGGGTGAGCCAGTCCGACGGCTATTAAGTACAGCACGGAACCAGGGCCTCGGAGAAGGCCGCTGCTGCCGTGGTTAAGAACCTATGGGGATTGCTGGGGCATGCGCAAACTATTTTTTCGACGAGTTTGCATCAGTCGCCCTCGCCGCCCTCCGGGGGCTCTTGACCAGCGCAGATGGCCAGAACATCGGCCCCGAACCGGTTGAACTTGCGCACGCCGACCCCGGGGATCCGCGCCAACTCGCCCTCGTCGTCCGGCGCGGCCTCGGCGATCGCCATAAGTGTCTTGTCGGTGAAGACGCAGAACGCGGGCTGCCCACTGCGCTGCGCCTGTACCGCCCGCCACTCCCGCAGCCGCTCGTAGAGGCCTTCGTCCATGTCGGAAGGGCAGTCCTCACAACGCATCAGTTTCATCTCGCCGGCGTCGGTCAGCGTGCGCCCGCAGACCCGGCAGCGGGCCGGGGTCCGGCTCGTCCGCCGTACGACCGTGCCTCCGCTGCTTCCGATGCCGCGCTCGATGCCTCCTGGACCGCCGCCGGCGCTGCGGCCAGCGGTGGCGACGGAGCCGGGGCGCAGCCCGTCGAGGAAGCGGCTGGGCCGACGGTTGGGTCTGCCGCCGGGTGAGCGGGACAGGGCCCAGGAGACGAGGAGGTGTTCTCTGGCGCGGGTGACTCCGACGTAGAGGAGTCGGCGTTCTTCCTCGATCTGCTCGTCGGTCTTTGCGTAGGTGATCGGCATCATGCCCTCCGCGACGCCGACCAGGAAGACGACGTCCCACTCCAGTCCCTTGGCGGAGTGCAGGGAGGCGAGGGTGACGCCCTGGACGGTCGGGGCGTGCTGGGCGCTCGCGCGCTCGTCGAGCTCGGCCACGAGGTCACCGAGGGTGGCGCCCTGTTTGGCGGCGGCGAAGTCCACGGCGAGATGGACGAGGGCGGCCAGTGACTCCCAGCGCTCTCTGACGGCGCCGGATCCGGCCGGGGGTTGGCTGGTCCAGCCCTCGCCGGAGAGCACCGCCCGGACCTGGGAGGGCAGGCCGACGGCGTCGTCGAGGAGGGAGTCGTTGGCGCCGAAGCGGGCGGCCGCGCGCAGGGCGGCGCCTGCTTTGCGCACCTCAGGGCGGTCGAAGAACCGCTCGGCGCCGCGCAGTTGGTAGGGCACTCCGGCGTCGGCGAGGGCCTGTTCGTAGATCTCGGACTGGGAGTTCGTGCGGAAGAGGATGGCGATCTCGCCCGCGGGGATGCCGGAGGCGATGAGGTCGCGGATGCGGCGGGCGGCACCCTCGGCCTCGGCGGGTTCGTCTGTGTATTCGGCGTAGACGGGCTCGGGGCCCGGGGCACGCTGGGAGATCAGTTCCAGGCGGTGGTCGGCGGCCCGGCCGCGGGCCTGGGAGAGCAGGCCGTTGGCGAGGTGCACCACTTGGGGTGAGGAGCGGTAGTCGCGGACGAGCTTGACGACGGTGGCTCCGGGGTGGCGGGTGCGGAAGTCGAGCAGGTGGTCGGGAGTTGCACCGGTGAACGAATAGATCGTCTGGCTGGCGTCGCCGACGACGCAGAGGCTGTCGCGCTCGCCGAGCCACAGTTCCAGGAGTCGCTGCTGGAGGGGGCTGACGTCCTGGTACTCGTCGACCACGAAGTGCTGGTACTGGGAGCGGACCTGCTCGGCGATGTCGTGACGGTCCTGGAGGATCGCGACGGTCAGCAGCAGGACGTCCTCGAAGTCGATGACGGCGCGGTCGCGCTTGAGGTCCTCGTACGTGGCGTAGAGCTGGGCGATCTCGGCCGGGTCGCGGGGCGAGAGACGGCCGGTCTTGGCCGCGACGGCCGCGTAGTCGGCCGGTACGGTCTGGGTGACCTTGGACCATTCGATCTCGGCTGTGACATCGCGCAGCTCGCCCCGGTCGAGGCGGATGCGGCAGGCGGCTGCCGCGTCGGCGACGAGCTGGATCTTGCGGTCGATGAGCCGGGGCAGGCCGCCACCGACCGCTTTCGGCCAGAAGTACTGGAGTTGGCGCAGCGCGGCGGAGTGGAACGTACGGGCCTGGACACCACCAGCGCCCAGCTGGCGGAGCCGGCCGCGCATCTCGCCCGCGGCCCTGTTGGTGAAGGTGACGGCGAGCACACTGGAGGGCTGGAGGATCCCGGCACGCACCCCGTAGGCGATGCGGTGGGTGATCGCTCGTGTCTTGCCCGTGCCGGCGCCTGCCAGCACGCACACCGGACCGTGCAGGGCGGTGGCGACCTCGCGCTGCTCGGGGTCGAGCCCGTCGAGCACCGCGTCGGCCGTGTCCGGTGCCTGCGGGAAGAGGGTGGAGTGCGTTGCTGCTGTCACCCCGCCATGCTGCCAGGTCCGCGGAGACGCATGAGCCGGTTGTCCACAGGGAGGCCCTCGCAGTCGTACTAATGCGGCAGGCGCTGGGCGTGCTCTTGCTCACCCGTCTGCCGCGAGGTGCACCCATGTACCGGGCCGGGGTACCCGGGCACGGGAATGGTGGCCCGCTCGCGTACGTTCCACCTCTGCGACAACGCACCCCCAGCAGCAAAGGAGCGCGAGACACATGCCGGGCACTGTGACGATGTACAGCACCACGTGGTGCGGCTACTGCACGCGACTGAAGGGCCAGATGGACCGCGCGGGCATCGCGTACAACGAGATCAACATCGAGCAGGACCCGGAGTCCGCGGCCTTCGTGGAGAAGGCGAATGGCGGAAACCAGACGGTTCCGACCGTGCTGTTCGCGGACGGCTCGACGCTCACCAACCCTTCGCTGGCGCAGGTCAAGCAGAAGATCGGCGCGTAAGCGGTTCACCATCGGTGCGCCCCCGGCGGTTGCCGAGGGCAAAAACAGGGGCGGTCCTTGAATCTGACTCAAGGACCGCCCCTGTTGTGTGACTTGCGCCACTCGCGCGAGCGGTGTCGTGTGTGCCGGTCAGGCAGCTACCGCTCCTGGGCGCGGCAGGGGCTTGCCGTACCAGAGTTCGATCAGGCGGGCGGCGATGGAAATGCCGAACGGAGGCAGTACCTCGCCGGACTCGAAGGCGATACGCAGGTCCTCGCGGGAGAACCAGCGGGCCTCGTGGATCTCCTCGCCGTCGACGTTGATCTCGGACGAGGTGGCGCGGGCCATGAAGCCGAGCATGAGGCTGGAGGGGAACGGCCAGGGCTGGCTGGCGACGTAGTCGACCTCGCCGACGGTGACGCCCGCCTCCTCGAAGACCTCGCGGCGCACGGACTGCTCGATGGACTCGCCGGGTTCGACGAAGCCGGCGAGCGTGGAGAAGCGGCCCTCGGGCCAGTGCACCTGGCGGCCGAGCAGGATGCGGTCCTCGTCGTCCGTGACCGCCATGATCACGGCCGGGTCGGTGCGCGGGTAGTGCTCGGCCCCGCAGGCGGGGCAGCGGCGGATGTGTCCGGCCGCCGCGATCACGGTGCGCTCGCCGCAGCGTGAGCAGAAGCGGTGCAGCCGCTGCCAGTTCTCCAGGGCGACGGCGTGCACCATCAGACCCGCGTCGCGGGGTGAGAGCAGGAGTCCCGCCTCGCGCAGACCCGCCGAGCGGGCGGACTGGTCGATGCGGCCGGGCAGTGCGTCCTTCTGGAGTGCGAAATAGCTCACACCGTCGTCGTCCGTGCCGAGGAAGTAGCGGTGCGCCTCGGTGAGCGGGGCCTCGAAGGAGGGGGTCATGACGAGTTCGGTGGTGCCGTCCGCCGTCTCGTCGATGAGCACCTGACCGCCGGAGACCACGAAGACGCGGGTGGTGGGGTGGCTCCAGGCCGCCGCGAGCCAGGCCTCGTCGAGCCGGTGGTGGGCGGCCCTGTCGATGCCGCTCGGGGCGGTGAGCGAGATGGGACGGTCGGCGGTTCGGTCGGTCCAGGTGGTCACGGGTGCTTCCAACTCCCCCGGTGGAACGGTTATTTCGGCGGGCGGTTCAGCAGGGCGGGTGCGAAGGGCGCTGTTCGGGGTGGGGACGGACTTTTCAGGAAGGGTGGAGGCGGGCTCTTTCAGTGTGCCTCGCGCCAGTTCTCGGCCAGGTCGCCCCACAGGTAGGCGCTGGTTTCGACGCCCTTCATGAGGAGGTCGAGTTCGACCTTCTCGTTGGGGGCGTGCCAGCCGTCGGAGGGGACGGAGATACCCAGGAAGAGCACGGGGGCGCCGAGGACTTCCTGGAGGTCGGCCGCGGGTCCCGAGCCACCCTCGCGGGTGAAACGGATCGGCTGTTCGAAGGCGCGGCCCATGGCGCGCACCACGGACTGCAGGGCGGGGTGGTCCAGCGGTGTGAGGCAGGGGCGGGTGGCGGCGCCGAACGTGATCTCGTGCCGGATGCCGGCGGGCAGCCGGTCGGCGGCCCAGGCGCGGACCGCCTTCTCGATGTGGTCCGGGTCCTGACCCGCCACCAGCCGGAACGAGAGTTTCACGGTCGCCGAGGACGGGATGATCGTCTTGCTGCCAGGGCCTTGGTAACCGCCGCCGATGCCGTTGACCTCGGCGGTGGGGCGGGCCCAGATGCGCTCCAGGGTGGTGTGTCCGGCCTCTCCGTAGGTAGCCGTCGACTTGGCTGTGCTCAGCCAGCGTTCCTCGTCGAAGGGCAGTTCGGCGAAGAGCTCACGCTCGCGTTCGGTGAGTTCGGTGATGCCTTCGTAGAAGCCGGGGACGGCTACGCGCGCGTGCTCGTCGTGCAGGGCGGCGACAAGGCGGGCGGCTGCGGTGGCCGGGTTGGGCACGGCACCGCCGAAGGAGCCGGAGTGGATGTCCTGCCGCGGCCCGTACAGCTCGATCTCGCACTCGGCGAGGCCACGCATGCCGGTGCACACGGTGGGGGTGTCCTCGGACCACATGCCGGTGTCGGAGACGATCACCGCGTCGGCGGTGAGCCGGTCGGCGTGGCTTTCGACGAGGTCGCGGAAGTGCGGGGAGCCGGACTCCTCCTCACCCTCGATCAGGAGCTTGAGGTTCACGGCCGGTGCGCCGCGCCCGGTGGCGGCGAGGTGGGCGCGGACGCCGAGTGTGTGGAAGAACACTTGGCCCTTGTCGTCGGCGGCACCGCGCGCGTGGAGGCGGTTTCCGCGGAGCACCGGTTCGAAGGGGTCGGTGTCCCAGCCGTCCTCGCGGGCCGCGGGCTGCACGTCGTGGTGTCCGTAGACGAGAACCGTGGGAGCCCCGGGGTCCTCGGCGGGCCATTCGGCGAAGACGGCGGGGGCGCCCTCGGTCGCCCAGACCTCGGTGGTCGGGAAGCCGGTCTCCTGCAACTTGGCGGCGAGCCAGTCGGCGCTGCGTGCCACGTCCGCGGCGTGGTCGGGCTGGGCCGACACCGAAGGGATGCGCAGCCACTCCGCGAGGTCGTCGAGGAAGGCCGTGCGGTGGTTCTGGATGTACGTGCGGACGGTGCTGACGGCGTTGTCAACGGGCTTGCTCATGCTCACGAGCCTATCCGCCCACGGAGGCGTGTTCGTCCGGCGGATCCCCGGCCGACGCTTCCTGTGGGTCCGCCGGGTCCTGTGTGAGCAGTCGTTCCAGTGCCGCGCGGTCCGGGAGCTCCTCCGGGTGGACCACCTCACCGCTGCGGACGTACAGGAACGCGGCCTTGACGGACTCCAGGGGCACGCCTTGCTGTTCGGCCCAGGCAAGGCGGTACAGGGCGAGCTGGAGGGGGTCGGCGGTGCCGGTGCGGCTTGTCTTCCAGTCGACGATCTCGTACGTCGTGCCGGCGTCGCCCTCCGCCCGGTAGACGGCGTCCATCCGGCCCCGTACGACGCGTCCCGCGATGGCGAGCTGGAACGGTGCCTCGACGCGGTGGGGGGTGCGGTGCGCGTAGGGAGTGCGCTCGAAGGCGTCCTTGAGCTCCTCCAGGTCGCGTTCGTCGGCGATCTCGGCGTCGCTGCCGGGGAGGTCCTCCGGTTCCAGCATCGGCAGCCGCAGCTCTTCGAAGCGGGACTCCAGCCAGGCGTGGAAGCGCGTTCCGCGGCGCGCGGCGGGCTGCGGGGGGCGTGGCATGGGGCGCGCGAGCTCCTGCGCGAAGCCGTCCGGGTCAGCGGCCAGGCGCATGAGCTGCGTCACGGTGAGCGAGGCCGGCAGGGGGACGTCGGTGACGCTCGCGCGGGCGCGCAGGAGCTCTCCGGTCAGGGCGTCGAGGTCGCGGTCCCAGGAGGCGAGGGTGCGGGCCTCCTCCGGGGTGAGGTGCGCGGGTTCCTCCGGATGCGGTTCCTCAGGGTGCGGTTTCGCAGGGTGCGGTTTCGCAGGGTGCGGTTTCGCGGGGTGCGACTTCGCAGGGTGCGGGCGAGCCCCCGGAGCCGATGCCTGGTGCGGGACCGTCGGGCGGTCCTGCGCGGGTCGCGTCGGCCGGTCCTCTGGGCGGTCGGTCGACCAGGAGTCCCAGTCGGACTCGTCCCCGTCGGGGAAGCCGTCGTGGGGGAGGTCGTCGTCCCCGTAGGCCACGTCGTCGTACGCGGGGTCGCCGTCCTCGGGCGGGGGTGGCCAGTCCGGATCGTCGTACGAGGTGGGGTCGTGGTCGGCCGTGTGCCGGGCTCCCTCCGCCCCGGGGTGGGGCTCTTCGTGGGACGCCACGCGCTCCAGGTGGGCGAGTACGGTCTCGGCGGCGGCGCGACGCCGGGCCAGTGCCGCGTCGTCGAGCGGGAGCGGCCACGCGTGGTCGGCGGCCGCCTCGCGCAGGGCGGGGTTCTCCTCGTCCTCGGCGGGTTCCTCGGCCCAGACCTCGATCTCGCCGTGTCCGGCGGCGCAGTGCTCGTAGAGGGCGTCGAGGAAGTCCGAGGGGCCGCGCGGCTTCTTCTGGGAGGGGCCCCACCAGTGGCCGGAACCGAGCAGGAGTGAGCGGGGGCGGGTGAAGGTGACGTAGCCGAGGCGGAGCTCTTCGGTGTGCTGGTGGTCTTTCATGGCCTCGTGGAAGGCCTTGATGCCCTTGGCGTCCCAGGTGGCGATCTCGGGGAGCGTGTCGGCGTCGCCGCGCAGCTCGTGCGGCAGGACCTTGCCCTGGGCGGTCCACTTCTCGCGGCCCTGGCCGCTGGGAAAGGTGCCGGTGACGAGTCCGGGGACCGCGACGACGTCCCACTCCAGGCCCTTGGACTTGTGCGCGGTGAGCACCTTGACGGTGTTCTCGCCGCCGGGCAGGGCGTTGTCGAGGCCCTTCTCGTACTGGGCGGCGGTGCGCAAGAAGCCGAGGAAGGCCAGCAGTGTGGCCTCGCCGTCGCCCGCGGCGAAGGACGCGGCGACGTCGAGGAAGTTCGACAGGGTCTCTCGGCGGCGGGCCGCCAGCGCGTGCGGGGAGGCGGACAGCTCGACCTCGAGGCCGGTGACGGCGAGCACCCGGTGCATGACGTCCATCAGCGGGTCGGCGAGCGAGCGGCGCAGGTCGCGTAGCTCGGCGGCGAGCCGCGCGAACCGCACCCGCGCGTCCGGCGAGAAGGGCAGCTCGTCGTCGTCCCCTTCGGCCTCGATGGGCATCTCCAGGAACGTGTCGAGGGCGTCCGCGAGGGATATCACCTCGGCCGGGTCGACCCCCTCCACGGCCGCGGCGAGCCGGCGGTCCGGGTCCTCGTCGGCGCCCACCCGCGCGTGGGACACGAGCAGGCGGGCGCGCCGCCCCAGGAGGGCGAGGTCGCGCGGGCCGATCCGCCAGCGGGGGCCGGTGAGCAGGCGGACCAGGGAGGCGTTCGCCCCGGGGTCCTGGAGGACTTCGCAGACGGCGACGAGGTCGGCGACCTCGGGCAGGTGCAGCAGCCCGGAGAGGCCCACCACCTCGACCGGGATGTCCCGGGCGACGAGCGCGCCCTGGATCTCGGCGAAGTCGCCCGCCGTACGGCACAGCACGGCGATCTCGCCGGGTGCCTTTCCGATGCGTACGAGGTGGGCGATGGAATCGGCGAGCCAGTCGATCTCCTCGGCGTGGGTGCGCAGCAGCGCGCAGCGGACCTGGCCGTCGTGCTCGGCTCCGAGGGCCGGGCGGAGGGCCTCCACGCCCTCGTGCATGGCGCGCAGGGGCTCCGCGAGGCCGTTGGCGAGGTCGAGGAGGCGACCGCCGCTGCGACGGTTCTCGCTGAGCGCCTGGCGGGCCGCGGGGCGGCCGTCGGCGTGTGCGAAGTGTTCGGGGAAGTCGTCGAGGTTGGCGACGGAGGCGCCGCGCCAGCCGTAGATGGCCTGGCAGGGGTCGCCGACCGCGGTCACGGGGTGGCCGGTGCCGCCGCCGAAGAGTCCGGCGAGCAGGATGCGCTGGGCCACCGAGGTGTCCTGGTACTCGTCCAGCAGCACCACCCGGAACTCGTCGCGGAGGATCTCACCGACCTCGGGGCGGGTGCGGGCCAAAGTGGCCGAGAGGGCGATCTGGTCGCCGAAGTCGAGGAGGTCGCGCTCACGTTTGGCCGATCGGTAGCGGCCCACCAGCTCGGCCAGTTCACGCCGGGCCGCGGCCGCCTCGGGGACCTTGCGCAGGTCGGCGTTGGTGAGTTTGGCGCCCTCCAGGGAGCGCAGCAGCTCGGCGTCGTAGGCGCGCAGGTCCTCGGGCCGTACGAGGTGTTCGGCGAGCTCGGAGTCGAGTGTGAGGAGGTCGCCGACAAGGTCCGGGAAGGAGCGGGTCAGCGCCGGGTACGGTCCCGGGGCCTCGCGCAGTACGCGGGCGGCGAGCTGATAGCGGGTGGCGTCGGCGAGCAGGCGGGAGGTCGGTTCGAGTCCGATGCGCAGGCCGTGGTCGGTCAGCAGGCGGCCCGCGAAGGCGTGGTAGGTGGAGATCACCGGCTCGCCCGGCGGGTTGTCGGGGTCGATCACGTCCGGGTCGGTGACTCCGGCCTTGATCAGCGCCTTGCGGACGCGCTCGGCGAGTTCGCCCGCCGCCTTGTTGGTGAACGTGAGACCAAGGACCTGCTCGGGGGCGACCTGTCCGGTGCCGACGAGCCACACCACGCGTGCCGCCATCACCGTGGTCTTGCCCGATCCGGCTCCGGCCACGATCACCTGCGGGGCGGGCGGTGCGGTGATGCAGACCGTCTGCTCCGGGGTGAACGGGATGCCGAGGAGCTCCTTGAGCTGCTCGGGGTCGGTGATACGGGCGGGCATGTCGGAGAGGCTAGCGGCGCCCACTGACAGCGGAGGCCACATCGGCCACCGGGACGGAAGAAGTGCTGGTCAACACGTGTGGTGCCGTACGTCACTCGCTGACGTGACGTCCACTTGAGCCCCTCACTCGACTTGAGCCCCTCACTCGACCACGTGGCGTCCCTCGGGCCGAGCGCTGCACGACGCCCGGAAAGCGCAGTGTGTGCAGTGTTGTCCCGTGGTCGGAGAGAACCGCTCGTCGAGGACCTTCCCGGCCGCGGTGGCGAGCAGGTCGCCGACCCACTCGCCCTCGAGGGGCTCCTGGGCCTGCACCTTGGGGAGGGTCTCGCCGCCGTTCTTCTTGGCGGCGCCCTGGCGGAGCTGGACGAGTTCCGCCCCTCCCGGCTCGGGGCGTACGCCGTCGAAGGTGTCGTCGACGGCCCCCTCGCGGACGGCGAGCTGGTAGACGGCGAGCTGCGGGTGGTGCGCCACCTCCGCGGCGCTGGGCGCGTGTTTGCCGGTCTTGAAGTCGACCACGTAGGCGCGGCCCTCGGTGTCCGTCTCGACACGGTCCATGGAGCCCCGGATGCGCACCTCGTAGTCGCCCGCCTCCAGGGTCACGTCGAAGTCGTGCTCACTGGCCACCGGCACACGTCCCGCACGAACGCCGTTGGAGTCGACGTGCCACTTCAGGAAGCGTTCGAGCGCCACACGCGCGTGCTCCTTCTCCTGCGCGGACTTCCAGGGCGCGTCGAAGGCGAGCGCGTTCCACACGGAGTCCAGGCGTTCCATGAGGACGGCGAGGTCGGCGGGGGTGCGTCCGGAGGCGACCTCGTCGGCGAGGACGTGCACCACGTTGCCGAAGCCCTGGGCGGCGGTCGCGGGCGCGTCGGCCTTGACCTCGCGGCCCAAAAACCACTGCAGGGCGCAGGTGTTGGCGAGCTGGTCGAGGGCGCTTCCGGAGAGCACGACGGGCTGGTCGCGGTCGCGCAGCGGCACCTTGCTCTCGGTCGGCTCGTACATGCCCCACCAGCGGTAGGGGTGCGCGGACGGCACGAGAGGGCGGCCGTCCTCGTCGCCGAGTGCGGCGAGCTTGGCCAGGCGGTGGGCCGCGGCCTGCCGGAGGGTGTCCGAGACCCGCGGGTCGACCGTGGTGGCGCGCAGTTCGGCGACCAGGGCGGCGACGGACAGCGGGCGGCGGGGGCGGCCGGTGACATCCCTGGGTTCGACGCCGAGTTCGGTAAGAAAGCGGGACGGCTGGTCGCCGTCGTCGGCGGGGGCCTTCACTGCGGTGACGATCAGGCGTTCACGCGCGCGTGTGGCGGCCACGTAGAACAGACGGCGCTCTTCGGAGAGGAGCGCTCCGGGGGTGAGGGGTTCGGCGAGGCCGTCGCGTCCGATGCGGTCTGCCTCCAGCAGGGAGCCGCGGCGGCGGAGGTCCGGCCACAGGCCCTCCTGGACGCCCGCGACGACGACGAGGCGCCATTCCAGGCCCTTGGAGCGGTGCGCGGTCATCAGGCGTACGGCGGCCGGGCGCACCGCCCTGCGGGTGAGCGTGTCGGCGGCGATGTCCTGGGCCTCGATCTCCTCCAGGAAGTTGAGGGCGCCGCGCCCGCCCGTGCGTTCCTCGGCGCGGGCCGCGGTCGCGAACAGCGCGCAGACGGCGTCGAGGTCACGGTCGGCGTTGCGGCCGGCCGCGCCACCGCGTCGGGCGGCCCGCTCCAGGCGCTGCGGCCACGGTGTTCCCTCCCAGAGGTCCCAGAGCGCCTCCTCGGCCGTCCCACCGCCCGCCAGGCGCTCCCGCGCCTTGCGCAGCAGCGCGCCGAGGCGCTGGGCTCCCCGGGCGTACGCCGGGTCGTGCGCGACGAGCCGCTCCGGCTCGGCCAGCGCGAGGGTGAGCAGTTCGTCGGAGGGCGGCGGTACGTGGTTGCCCGCGGCGCGCTCCTCCTCGCGCAGCGCACGCCCCAGACGCCGCAGATCGGCCGCGTCCATGCTCGCGAGAGGCGAGGCGAGCAGGGTGAGCGCGGTTTCGGTGTCGAGCCAGGGCGCGGCTTGCGCATCGGCATCCTCAGAGACGTCGATGTCTTCGGGTGCATCGGCATCCTCAGGTACGTCGGCGTCTTCAGGTATGTCGCTGTCGCCGCCGGAGGGCGCGGCCGTACCCGACTCCGCGCGCGCCACCGCCCGCAGTGCCGTCAGCAAGGGCGTGACCGCCGGTTCGTGCCGCAGCGGCAGGTCGTCGCCGTCGATGTCGAGCGGCACGCCCGCCGCGGTGAGCGCCCGCCTGATCGTCGGGATCGTGCGGGAGCCGGCGCGCACCAGGACGGCCATGTCGCCCCAGGGGACGCCGTCCTCCAGATGAGCGCGACGCAGGATGTCCGCGATGTTGTCCAGCTCCGTGCCCGCCGTCGGGTACGTGTAGACCTCGACGGCGCCGCCGTCCCGTACCGGAGACAGCTCGCGGTGGGCGCGTACCTTCTCCGCCGGAAGGCGGGTCAGCGGCATGCGCTGGGTGATCAGACGGGTGGCGGTCAGCAGGGCGGCGCCGGAGCGGCGGGAGGTGCGCAGCACCTCGACCGGCGCGGGGCGGCCGTCCGCGCGAGGGAAGGCGTCGGGGAAGTCCAGGATGCCGTTCACGTCCGCGCCCCGGAAGGCGTAGATCGACTGGTCGGGGTCACCGAAGGCGACCAGGTTACGGCCGCCGCCGGCGAGAGCGTGCAGCAGCCGGACCTGCGCGGGATCGGTGTCCTGGTACTCGTCCACGTAGACGGCGTCGTACTGCGCGGCGAGGCGTTCGGCGACGCCCGGACGCCCGGCGAGCAGCACCGCGCGGTGGACGAGTTCCGCGTAGTCGAGCACTCCTTGGAGGTCGAGAACGTCCAGGTACTCGGCGAGGAAGGCGGCGGCCGCGCCCCAGTCGGGGCGGCCGATGCGCCGGGCGAAGGCGGTCAGGGCGTCGGGGCTCAGGCCCAGCTCGCGGCTGCGCGCCAGCACCGCGCGGACCTCGTCGGCGAAGCCGCGCGTGGTCAGGCAGGCGCGCAGCTCGTCCGGCCAGCGGACATGGGCGAGACCGAGCCGCTCCAGGTCGGGCTGGCCCGCGAGCAGTTCGCGCACCGCCACGTCCTGCTCGGGTCCGGACAGCAGCCGCAGGGGCTCCACGAACAGGTCGCTGTCCTGGTGGGCGCGGACCAGGGCGTAGCAGAACGAGTGGAAGGTGGTCGCCCGGGGAGCGCGGGCGGCCCCTATGCGCAGCGCCATGCGGTCGCGCAGTTCGACGGCCGCCTTGCGGCTGAAGGTCAGCACCAGGATGCGTTCCGGGTCGCCGCCCCGCGCGATTCGCGCTGCGACGGACTCGACGAGCGTGGTCGTCTTGCCGGTGCCGGGGCCGGCCAGCACGAGCAGCGGTCCCGCGTCATGGTCAACCACCGCGCGCTGCTCTGCGTCCAGACGAGGGGGCCCCACTCGGACCGGCGCGGTACGTACCAGTCGGTACGCGCCGCGGGTCCCCTGCCGCACCTGGGGGTGCGACAGGCGCCTGGTGGAAGAAGAGGAGCTCACGTGGTTCGCCGGTCCTGGAGGTTGTGCGGGATATCACTGCCGGCGCGGAGCGCCGTCGTTGAGGGGTGGTGGTCGGGCGACGGGTGGGAGGAGCGCCGCGCGTTCAGGGCGGTGGCCGCGGGGTGAAGCGGATGCGTGCCGTCGACGCTACGCCGGTGAGCATCGTGGAAGGAGGGCTTCCCCTTCTTCCCTCGCACCACGTGCGTCCCCCGGCTCTCGAACGTACGGCATGTCACGGGCGTGCCCCGTTTCCCCCGTACGGGCCACAGGTTCCCCATCGCCCCGTCCGATGCCGGAAGCTGTCAGGTGTGACCCTGCGCGCGTTCGCCGCCGTCCCATCGCGCCCGCCTCATGTCGATGCGCGGCAGATGCCCCCCGGAGGCCCTGCTCGCCTCCTTCAGGGGCGTGCCCTCGTCGCGGTAGTGACCCAGCGCATCGAGTTCGTGGCCCGGGAGCAGCGCGCCGTCCGCGCGGACGACCCGCCACCACGGGACCGCTCCTCCGTAGAGGGCCATCACCCGGCCCACCTGGCGCGGTCCGCCCTCCTCCAGCCACTCGGCGACGTCCCCGTACGTCATCACGTGCCCGGGCGGGATCGACTCGGCGACCTCAAGGACCCGCTCCGCGTACTCCGGCAGGGCATCCGCCGGCAGGCTCTCCTCGCTCATCCGCCCCATCCTGCCCCATCCCACCGACAGTGCGACGATGCGGTGACTGTGCGTATCCCTCGCCACGAAGGCGCACTTGGGGCAGACTGTGCGCCCCCGTATTTGCACCCTGATGCCCCCGTGTGTCGGTGGGGCATGCCACCATCGTGCGGGCGGTGACTGGTGATACGAGATCAAGAAGAGACGATGAGGCAGCAGGGCGTGCACCCCGAAGACGCGGAGAGCACCTCCGCGGCCTCGTCGCGTCCGGACACCGGCGATACCGGCCCGATGGACCCGGGCGAGGCGGCGGACGAGCCGACCACGACGGTGGACGAAGAACCCGTTCCTGACACCCACGGACGAGCCCAGAAGCGACTCGATCCGGCGGACGACTGCGGCGACGAGGTCCACAACGACGAGGTCGAGGGCGACGAACCGCTGCTGCCCGCGCGCGTGCACCGTCCGTCGGATCTGATGCGGCTCATGGTCGGCGTCCTCGCCATCGCCGTGCTGCTGGCCATCGCCGCGTTCGCGCACGGCACCACCTCGGGGCTCGAACAGGACATCAACAAGGGCACCGGCCAGGCACCCGATCTGCTGATCAAGATCGCGGGTCTGGCGTCGAGCATCGCGATCCTCCTGGTGCCGGTCGCCTTCGCGATCGAGCGGCTGATCAAGCGGGACGGGCTGCGCATCGCCGACGGCGTGCTGGCCGCGGTGCTCGCGCACGGAGTGACACTCGCCACGGACCTGTGGGTCGCCAAGGGCGCCCCGAACTCCATCCAGGAGGCGCTCACCCAGCCCTCGCCGGGTGACATCCACGCCCTGACCGACCCGGTACACGGCTATCTGGCGCCGGTCATCGCGTACATGACTGCCGTCGGGATGTCCCGCAGACCGCGCTGGCGCGCGGTGCTGTGGGTGGTGCTGCTCCTCGACGCCTTCTCCATGCTGGTCACCGGCTACACCACACCGTTCTCGATCATCCTGACGGTGCTGATCGGCTGGAGCGTCGCGTACGGGACGCTGTACGCGGTCGGCTCACCGAACGTGCGTCCGACCGGGCGGACGCTGATGGCCGGCCTGCGGCACGTCGGCTTCCACCCCGTCAGCGCGGCCCGCGAGGACACGCCCGACACCACGGAGAACGGCGATCGCGGGCGGCGCTACTTCGTCACCCTGGAGGACGGCCCGCCGCTGGACGTCACCGTGGTCGACCGCGAGCAGCAGGCGCAGGGCTTCTTCTACCGAGTGTGGCGCAACCTGACGCTGCGTGGTCTCGCCACCCGTCGCAGTCTCCAGTCGCTGCGCCAGGCCCTGGAGCAGGAGGCGCTCCTCGCCTACGCGGCCATCGCGGCCGGGGCCAACGCCCCGAAGCTGATCGCGACCTCCGAGCTCGGCCCGGACGCCGTGATGCTCGTCTACGAGCACACCGGCGGGCGCACACTGGACTCGCTGCCCGACGAACTCATCACCGACGATCTCCTGCGCGACACCTGGCATCAGGTGCAGGCCTTGCAGTCGCGACGCATCGCACACCGCAGGCTCGCGGGTGACGCGATTTTGGTGGATCGTTCCGGCATGGTGATCCTCACCGACCTTCGCGGCGGTGAGATCGCGGCCGGCGATCTGCTGCTGCGCATGGACATCGCCCAGTTGCTGACCACGCTGGGGCTGCGCGTGGGCGCCGAGCGGACGGTGGCGTCGGCCGTCGGTGTGCTCGGCCCGGACGCGATCGCCGACTGCCTGCCGCTGCTGCAGCCCATCGCGCTGACGCGCTCCACGCGCGCGACGCTGCGCAGGCTGGCCCGGGAGCGCGCCCAGCGCGAACGCGACGCGGTCCTGGAGGCCTCCCGGCAGAACAAGCTCGCCCGCGCGGAACAGGCCCAGCACGCCGAGGCCGCGGTGGAAAAGCCCGGCAAGAAGGCCGTACGCGCGGAACAGCGGGCCGAGAAGCGGGCGATAGACGAGGCACTGGACGAAGCGCGCGAGGAGGATCTCCTCACCCAGATCCGCCACCAGGTGCTGCGGATCCGCCCACAGGCGCCGGTCGAACCGGCCCGCCTGGAGCGGGTGCGGCCACGCACACTGATCAGTTTCATCGCCGGCGCCATCGGCGGGTACTTCCTGCTGACGCAGCTCACCCACATCGAGTTCGGAACCCTCTTCGACAACGCCCAGTGGGGCTGGGTCGCGGCGGCCGTGCTGTTCTCCGCGGTGAGCTACTTCGCGGCGGCGATGGCGCTGCTCGGCTTCGTACCGGAGCGGGTGCCGTTCATGCGGGCTGTTGCGGCACAGGTCGCCGGCTCGTTCGTGAAGATCGTGGCGCCCGCCGCGGTCGGCGGTGTGGCCCTCAACACGCGCTTCCTGCAGCGTGCGGGGGTGCGTCCGGGGCTCGCGGTGGCGAGTGTCGGCGCGTCCCAGCTGTTCGGGCTCGGCTGCCACATCCTGATGCTGCTGTCCTTCGGCTATCTGACCGGCACCGAGAAAACGCCGTCCCTGTCGCCCTCCCGCACGGTCATCGCCGGTCTGCTGACGGTCGCCGTACTGGTGCTCGTCGTCACATCGGTGCCGTTCCTGCGTAAATTCGTCAGCACGCGCGTGAGGTCGCTGTTCGCGGGCGTCGTACCGCGCATGCTCGACGTGCTCCAGCGGCCCCAGAAGCTGATCACCGGCATCGGCGGCATGCTGCTGCTGACCGCCTGCTTCGTGATGTGCCTGGACGCGTCGATCCGCGCCTTCGGCCACCAGCAGCCCACCACGCTCAGCCTCGCCAGCGTCGCCGTCGTCTTCCTCGCCGGTAACGCGCTCGGCTCCGCGGCGCCGACCCCCGGTGGGGTCGGCGCCGTCGAGGCGACCCTCACGGTCGGTCTGATCGCCGTGGGGCTCCCCAAGGAGGTCGCCGCTCCCGCGGTGCTGCTGTACCGGCTGCTGACGCTGTGGCTTCCGGTGCTTCCGGGCTGGCTGTTCTTCAACCACCTGACCCGCAAGGGCGCCCTCTAGAGCCCCGCGCCGACCCTCCCGTACGAGCCCCCCGCGCGCCCTCACCCGCACGGCCCGTGTCCCGAGCGCCCCGCCCCGCACGACCGCAGGATGGGGAGCATGCCGAACCCGTCTCCGCCGCGCGCCGCTGCGCTGGCGCTCTCCGTCGCTGTGCTGTCCGCCGTGCTGACGGGCTGCAGCGACAACTCGAACAGCGAGGACCTGCCGGCCCAGAAGCTGAGCTGGAAGGACTGCCCGGCCCCCGCCGAGTCCGAGGGCGGCGGCAACGCTCCCTCTCCCCTGCCGGGCGGCACACAGTGGCAGTGCGCCACCATGAAGGCACCCCTCGACTGGGCCGACCCCAAGGGCGACACCATCGGGATCGCGCTGATCCGGGCGCGGACGAGCGGCGACCAGAGCAAACGTATCGGCTCCCTCATCTTCAACTTCGGCGGCCCCGGCGGCTCCGGCGTCACCACGCTGCCCGCCTTCGGCGAGGACTACGCGAAGCTGCGCACCCGCTACGACCTGGTGAGCTTCGACCCGCGCGGGGTCGGCCGCAGCGCGGGCGTGAAGTGCGAGGACGACAGCCGACTCGACGTGTTCTTCCAGCAGGACGCCACCCCCGACGACGCCGCCGAGCAGAAGAACCTCCTCAGCAACACGAAGACGTTCAACGCGGCCTGCGAGAAGAACTCCGGGCGGACCCTCCCCCACGTGGGCACCACCGACGCGGCCCGCGACATCGACCTCATGCGCCAGGTGCTCGGCGACGCCAAACTGCACTACTTCGGCATCTCGTACGGCACCGAACTCGGCGGCGTCTACGCCCACTTGTTCCCCAAGAACGTAGGACGCGCCGTCTTCGACGCGGTCGTCGACCCGACGCAGAACCCGGAACAGAGCGCGCTCGGACAGGCCAGGGGCTTCCAGCTCGCACTCGACAACTTCGCCAACGACTGCACCTCGAAGGCCGAGCCCTGCCCGATCGGCGACACCCCGCAGGACGTCAAGAACCGCATCGCCAAACTCCTCAAGGACCTGGACAGCAAGCCCATCCCCGGCGTCTTCCCACGCCAGCTCACCCAGACCGAGGCCACCAACGGCATCGCGCAGGCGCTGTACTCCAAGGACTTCTGGGAGTACCTGACGGAGGGCCTGGACCAGGCGTACAGCGGTGACGGCAAGGTACTGATGCTGCTGTCCGACTCGATGAACGGGCGCAGCCAGAACGGCCAGTACAGCAACCTCTACGCGGCCAACGTCTCCATCAGCTGCGCCGACGACAAACCGCGGTACACGATCCCCGACGTGCAAGCCGTTCTGCCGGCGTTCCGGGGCGCCTCACCGCTCTTCGGCGACTTTCTGGCCTGGGGCATGCTCAGCTGCACCAACTGGGCCGTCCCGGGCGCCGCCGACCACCCGGACGTCAGCGCCACCGGTGCGGCGCCGATCCTCGTGGTCGGCAACACCGGCGACCCGGCCACGCCGTACCAGGGCGCGAAGAAGATGGTGGACGCGCTGGGCAAGGGCGTCGGCGTCGAGGTGACCTACAAGGGCCAGGGGCACGGCGCCTACGACAGCGGGAACAAGTGCGTGCACAACGCGGTGAACGGCTATCTGCTGGACGGGACCGTACCGCCCGCGGGAACCGTCTGCACCTAGAACCGACGCCATCCCAACCGAGAAAGTGCAGGTCAAAGGGTTATCCACAGGCCTCCGCGGCGTCGGCCGCGGGCGCCTACCATGGCCTGCATGTGATCCGCGACATCCGGCGGACCACGGGCGAGGGGGAAGTTCATGACGCGTTTCGCACGGTGGACGGCCGCGGCGGCCGCCGCGTTGCTGGTGGCAGGCTGCGGCAGCGGCTCGTCGGGGGACGGGAAGAACGAGGGGAAGAACAGCGACCGGCCGTCGGCCGGGGCGCCTTCCTCCAGCACCGCCTCGGGGCTGCCCGCCTCGCTCACCTCACAGAAGCTCGACTGGGGCCACTGCAAGAGCTCCTCCGCGTCGGGCAGCGGCTGGCAGTGCGCGACACTCAAGGTGCCGCTGGACTACGCGAAGCCGGACGGCGAGACGATCGGCCTGGCGCTGATCCGCTCGAAGGCGACCGGTGGCCAGAACAAGCGCATCGGCTCACTCCTGTTCAACTTCGGCGGCCCCGGCGGCTCGGGCGTCGACACGATGCCGTCGTACGAGAGCGCCGTCGGCCCGCTCCACGAGCGCTATGACCTGGTGAGCTGGGACCCGCGCGGCGTCGCCGCCAGCGAGGGCGTGCGCTGCCGCAGTGACAAGGCGATCCAGGCAGCCGAGTCCGTGGACGCCACCCCGGACGACGCGGCCGAGGAGAGCGCGTACTTCAAGGACGCCGCCGACTTCGGCAAGGGCTGCGCGAAGGCCGCCGGAAAGCTGCTGTCGCACGTCTCCACGACCGACACCGCCCGCGACATGGACCTGATGCGCCAGGTCCTCGGCGACGGGACGATGCACTATCTCGGCTTTTCCTACGGGACCGAACTCGGCGGCGTGTACGCCCACTTGTTCCCCAAGAACGTGGGCCGTCTGGTGCTGGACGCCGTCGTCGACCCGAGCGCCGACACGGTCGGCCACGCCAAGAACCAGACCCTGGGCTTCCAGCGCGCCCTGGACGACTACCTCAAGTCCACCGGCCAGGACCCCAAGCAGGGCTCCCAGAAGATCGTGGACCTGCTGAACCGCATCGACGCGAACCCCCTGCCGACGGCCGACGGCCGCAAGCTCACCCAGACGCTGGCGCTCACCGGCATCGTCCTGCCCCTGTACAGCAAGGCGGGCTGGCCGCGCCTGACCAGCGCGCTCAAGGGCGCCGAGGGCGGTGACGGTTCGGGCCTGCTGGCCCTCGCCGACGGCTACAACGACCGCGATTCCTCGGGGCACTACGGCACGACGACCCACTCCCAACGGGTCATATCGTGCTTGGACGACAAGCAGCGGCCGACTCCCGCGGAGACGAAGAAGCTGCTGCCCGAGTTCGAGAAGATCTCACCCGTCTTCGGGGACTTCATGGGCTGGGACACCGCGGGTTGGTGCCACGACTGGCCGGTCGCCGGCCAGTACGACAACCCGGAGGTCAGCGCGCCGGGCGCCGCGCCCATCTTGATCGTAGGCAACACCGGGGACCCCGCGACTCCGTACGAGGGCGCCCGCAGAATGGCCGACGAGCTGGGCAAGGGCGTCGGTGTGGAGCTCACCTGGAAGGGCGAGGGCCATGGCGCCTACGGGAGTGGGAGCGAGTGTGTCGACTCCACGGTGAACAGCTATCTGCTGGACGGGACGGTGCCGAAGGACGGGAAGGTCTGCGCGTCGTAGTGGCGGGTGCGGCCGACGGGCGCGGACCTGTGCCCGGACCGACCCGGCCGGTCAGCACCCGGCCGGCGAACCCCCGCTGGGCGAGCACCCTGCCGACGAGCACCCGGCCGACGAAGACCCGGTGCACGGATGCCCGGTCGGCGAACCCCCGGCCCGCGAGTGACCGGTCAACGGAAAGGGGCCCGGCACGCACGGTGCCGAGCCCCTCCCGAAAAGCCGTTCGCCTGGTGCACCGGCGCCTAGTACACCGGCTTCTCCGGCTCGATCTGGTTGACCCAGCCGATCACACCGCCGCCGACGTGCACCGCGTCCGAGAAGCCCGCGGACTTCAGCACGGCGAGCACCTCCGCGCTGCGGACGCCCGTCTTGCAGTGCAGGACGATCTTCTTGTCCTGCGGCAGAGTCTCCAGGGCGGTGCCCATGAGGAACTCGTTCTTCGGGATCAGCTTGGCGCCGGGGATCGAGACGATCTCGTATTCGTTGATCTCGCGGACGTCGATGATCTCGATGTTCTCGCCGTCGTCGATCCACTCCTTGAGCTGCTTGGGAGTGATCGTCGAGCCGGCCGCCGCCGCCTGGGCCTCCTCGGACACGACACCGCAGAAGGCCTCGTAGTCGATGAGCTCGGTGACGGTCGGGTTCTCGCCGCAGACCGCGCAGTCCGGGTCCTTGCGGACCTTGACCTGGCGGTACTGCATCTCGAGGGCGTCGTAGATCATCAGGCGGCCGACGAGCGGCTCACCGATGCCCGCGAGAAGCTTGATCGCCTCGTTGACCTGGATGGAGCCGATGGACGCGCACAGCACGCCCAGCACGCCGCCCTCGGCGCAGGAGGGGACCATGCCCGGCGGCGGGGGCTCCGGGTAGAGGCAGCGGTAGCAGGGACCGTGCTCGGACCAGAAGACGGAGGCCTGGCCGTCGAAGCGGTAGATCGAGCCCCACACGTACGGCTTGTTGAGCAGGACGCACGCGTCGTTGACCAGGTAGCGGGTCGCGAAGTTGTCCGTGCCGTCGACGATCAGGTCGTACTGGCTGAAGATCTCCATCACGTTCTCGGCCTCGAGCCGCTCTTCGTGAAGGACCACGTCCACGTACGGGTTGATGCCCAGCACGGAGTCACGGGCCGACTCGGCCTTGGAGCGGCCGATGTCCGCCTGACTGTGGATGATCTGGCGCTGCAGGTTCGACTCGTCGACCTCGTCGAACTCCACGATGCCGAGCGTGCCCACGCCCGCGGCGGCCAGGTACATCAGCGCCGGCGATCCGAGGCCGCCGGCGCCCACACACAGCACCTTGGCGTTCTTCAGCCGCTTCTGCCCGTCCATGCCCACATCGGGGATGATCAGGTGGCGGGAGTACCTGCGGACCTCGTCTACGGTGAGCTCAGCAGCTGGCTCAACCAGGGGTGGCAGCGACACGGGGACTCCGTTGGTCGGTCAATCACTACAGTTGTTCTCCCCGTAACACTGCCACGCCCTTCTTCATTCCGAGACACCCGTTCCGATCCGCGAGACGATATCGTCCCAGTAGCCGGGCATCGTCTCCCAGGGGTCGGCCCGTCCACCGTGATCCGTGCGGTCGGTGAAGTAGATCGTGGCGGCGCCCTGCCAGCGGGCGATGCGGAGCGCTTCGTCGAGATGACCGCGCGGTACCCCGTGCACGAAGTGGCAGAAGCGCTCGGGCGGATAGTCGGCGGTCCACTCGGCCACCTGCGACCAGCGGTAGTCGCTCCAGGAGCCGGAGAAGGTCACCAGCTGATCGGCGCTTTCGGCATAGCCGGGGTAGGGGTGGGTGCCGTGGCCGAAGACGAGGTGCGCGTCGTCGAGAAGCGTGCGCAGCGTGGTGACCGCCTGGCGGACCTCGGGGAGCGCGGCACGCTCGGTGGGGCAGCGGTGCAGGAGGAAGCCACCGACCCGGTACCAGTCGAGATACCGGTGTGCGTCGGAGATCACCTCGGCGAAGGCGCGTGCGCCGTACGTCACGTCCAGATGTCCCAGGACGCGCACGCCCGCGTTGCGGAGTCGGCCGGCGGCCTCCAGGCAGTGCGGGTCGGGGCGGGTGCCGGGACCGTTGGCCACGTTCAGGGCGGCCCAGTGCACGGGGGTACCGGGGCGGGTGAGTTCGCCCCACTCGGCCGGAGCGACGAGGGGGTGCGCATAGCCGGGGACGCCGAGGCCGATCCTTAAGTCCGTGCTCGCGATATCCGTCGCGGCGCTGGTCAGATGCGGCATGCGGCCTCCATCCAGATATCGGCGAGGGATTCCTCGAGGTTGATGCGGGGCCGCCAGCCGAGCCGGTCGCGTGCGGTGCGCACATCGGCCTGCTGCCAGCTGCCGCAGCCGTCCGGGTAGGGGTACGCGACCGGCGCCCCGTGGTCCGCTTCGGTGCGGGGAGGGCCGATGGCCGACCTCATCGGTCCGGGTGGACCGTCGAGTTCGTGCAGCGTGCCTCCGTAGCCGGCCACACGGGCGAGGACGGCGGCGGCGTCGCGCAGGCGGACGGCGCGGCCCGAGCCGATGTTGATCACGCCCTGCGCGGCGGAGAGGGAGGCGGCGTGCACGGCGCGGGCGACATCGCGGACGTCGATGAAGTCGCGCTGGACGCCGAGTCCGCCGAGTTTGAGTTCGCCGTCGCCGGACTGCATGGCGCGGCGCAGGGCCTCGGCGAGGCGGCCGAGCGGGGATCCGGCGGGGGTGCCGGGGCCCGCGGGCGAGAAGACGCGCAGGACGACGGCGTCGAGGCCGGAGCCGAGGACCAGTTCGGTGGCGGCGAGCTTACTGACGCCGTACGGGCCGCCGGGGCGCGGTACGGCGTCCTCGGCCGTGGAGGAGCCGGGCTGGCTGGGCCCGTACTCGGCGCCGCAGCCGATCTGCACCAGGCGGGCACCGCAGCCGCTGCGGCGAAGGGCCTCGCAGACGGTGGCGACGGCGACGGTGTTGTGCCGGGTCAGTTCGCGGGCTCCGCCGCGGGTGGCGCCCGCGCAGTTGATGACGACCCCGGGGTGCACCGCGTCCAGGAAGCGGGTGAGGGCGCCGGGGCTGCCCGAGGCGAGGTCGAACCGTACGTCGGCGTCGTCACCCCGGCCGAGCGCGGTGAGCTGCACGGCCGGATCGGCGAGCAGTCTGTCGGCGACGAAACGGCCGAGGTATCCGTTGGCTCCGATCAGCAGGACCCTCATCGGGCGGCTCCCGGGGCGGATTCTCCGGTTCGGGAGGTGATCATCTGGCGTTCTCCTTCGGGGTGGTGCCGTGGGTCGGACGGAGCGCCCGCGGTGTCGGCCCCGCGGGAGGGTGCGCCCGGCACGAGGGCTGGACCCTCGGGCGCCGGTCGCGGCTCATGGCGTCCCGCCCGGTGCGGCGTGGGCCGAGGCCCGGGTCAGGGTGCGGGTCGCGTGGATCAGGAGGACGAGCGCCGCCGCGCCGCACACCAGGGCCGGGACGGCACCCGGACCCCAGGCGTCGGCGACGGTCTCGACGGGGGTGGCGACGAACGAGCAGCCGGGCAGGCGGGCCGCGAAGACCGTGGTGAGGGCGGTCACTTCGGCCGCGCCCGCGGCGCCGAGGACGATGGCCGGGGCGTGGGTGAAGCCGCGCGTCGTGAGCAGGCGCGCGAGCAGGAGCAGCGCGCCGAGGGCGCCCGCTCCGGCGTATGCGCCGGGCCCGTTGTAGGCACCGGGCTCGCTCGGCGCCTCCCGGCACAGTGCGAGCAGCGCGCCCAGGGCGCAGAGGAACAGGGCGAACGCTCCCAGGAGCAGGGGCCGCACGGAGACGGCGAACTCCTCCAGGCCCCGGCTCGCGGTCAGTTTGCGGCGGGCGCCCGCGGTGAAGAGGTGGGCGCACCAGACCGCGGGGGCGCACGCCAGGGCGAGGGCCAGCACAGGTGCGGTGGCCGGGGGCCAGGGGCCGTCGGGGCCGCCTTCGATGCCGACGCTCAGCAGTCCGTCGCCGAGCAGGGCGTACGCGATCAGCCAGCACGTCCAGGCAAGGGTGCCGCTCGTCGTGCGGTGCGTAGTGCTGAGGGGACCTCGGCGCAGCGCGGCGCGCAGGCCGAGCGTCACCGCGAGGGTGCCGCCGGCGGCGACCGCGAGGCGCGGCTGCCCTTCGGTGAGCCGCAGCCCGGCCACGGTCGCCGCGCAGAGAGCGCCCGGCAGCAGGGAGAGCAGGGCCCAGTCGGCGCGCACGCCGGGGTGTTCGGG
Organism: Streptomyces sp. NPDC096311; assembly: GCF_044763085.1. Taxonomy (NCBI): domain Bacteria; kingdom Bacillati; phylum Actinomycetota; class Actinomycetes; order Kitasatosporales; family Streptomycetaceae; genus Streptomyces; species Streptomyces sp. NPDC096311. The sequence continues at coordinate 268,325 of NZ_JBIWFN010000014.1, read as the reverse complement.
GGTCGCGGGCCGGGGTGCCGGGTCCGAGTCGCGGGCCACGCGCGCGTACATCTCCTCGGCGAGCGAGAACACGTCCCGGTGCCGGAACCGTGCGGCGGTGCGGTCGGTCACGCCGTGCGCCTCCAGGCCCGCCGCGATGTCCAGGGGGTCGACGGCACGCTCGCAGAGTTCACGATGCCGGTGCATCAGCGCCTTCACGGGGTCCACGGCACCGCGACGACCACCGCCGAGAGAGGTGCGGGCACCCCCCGAGTCGCCCACCGAGTCGTTCCCCGGATCACCCCCGGCGTCGCCGCGCGCACCACCGGAGCCGTCCCGTACGAGTTCGCTCATCACGCGCCCTCCCCCGCGGGCAGCGGAGCTGTGGCACGTACCGGCGCCCCCGCCGCCCAGCGCGGTCGTCCCATGGCCATGAGGCGGGCCTCGGTCCAGCGGCCGGGTACGTGGGCCTCGGCCGGCACGCCGAACGGCAGGGGATCCCCCGCGTCGTCCACGACGAGCCGCCGGGCCGGGGAGCGCGAGACGATCTCCAGGTAAATGCCGTGAAATGCCGTGATGTTCTGCTCGACCGTGAAGAGTTCGAGGGCTCGCGCGCGGGCCGCCGCGCCGAGGCGCGCACGCCGTTCGGGGTCGCGCAGCAGTGCCACGCACGCCTCGGCGAGCGCCCGCGGATTGCGCGGCGGCACCACCAGCCCCGTACCGCCGATGACTTCGACGACCGCGCCGACGTCCGTGGACACGGTGGCGCGGCCACAGAACATGGCCTCGACCAGGCTGATCGGGAAGCCTTCGACGACGCTGGAGAGGACGACCACGGCACCGGACGCGTACGCCTCCGCGAGGCTCGGGACCTCCGGGCTGCCGATCTCCTCGAAGGACACCGGGTTGTCGCCGACCGCGTGCACGCCCTCCGCCTCGTCGGGAAAGAGCTGGGCGGCCAGCGCCTTGCAGTGGGCCAGGTACAGCGCGCCCTCCGGCCCGTCGGCGGGCGCGCCGACGATGCGCAGCCGGGTCTTCGGTGCCTCCTTGCGGACCTCGGCGAAGGAGTGCAGCAGTGAGATCAGGTCCTTGGCCGGTTCGATGCGGCCGACCCAGACCAAGGTGTCCGGGTCCGCGCATCCGGAGCCGTCGGCCCGCTCGCCCACCTCCGCGAAGCGGGCGGCCTCCATGCCGGGGTAGACGGTGCGCAGTTTGGCGCGCTCGGCGCCGCAGCGCTCCTGCCAGCGGCGCGCGTGGGTGTTGCCGGGCGTGATGAGCGCGGCCCTGCGGTAGACCTCGGCGGCCAGCGCGCCATGGAAGGCCGCGAGCAGCGCCCGTACCGCGGGGGACTCCTCGGCGGCGGAGGAGGCGAGGTAGTGCGCCCGCAGCTGCACGCCGTACTCCGTCACCAGCAGGGGCACCCCGGCGAAGTGCAGCGCGAGCAGGCCGGGCAGGGCGGCCTCGCCGCCGGCCGCGGCGTGGCAGAGGTCGACCGAGCCGAGCCCGTCGTCCTCGTACCAGTCCAGCGAGAGGGGGCGCAGAGCGCGCTCGACGTGAGCGGCGACGGACAGCAGGTCGGGCACACGCGCAGTACGCGCGGCGCGCAGTGCGCCGGGCGCACGGCAGGCGCGCTCCAAGGCGCGCACTGCCCCCTCGGAGCGCAGCGCCCCGACCAGCCCGCCCTCGTCACGGGCCAGTTCCGCGAGCCCGTACAGCGCACTGCCGAAACGGTCCGCCACCACTCCGCGAGAGGCCTCCGACGCCGTCACACCGCCAGAGACCTCCGAGCCGTCGAGGACCACAGGCGTGGCACACACGGCCGCCGCCAACTCCCCGAAGCACTCGGCGAACCGCCGGCGCGCTCGTCGCCCGTGTACCACGCCGTCGTTCTCGGCCGTCCACAGCGGAGCCGTCCGCACCCGGCTGACCTGCGGCGGCAGCGGGATCCAGCCCTCGTCCTCCTGCCGCTCGCTGCGACTGAGCGCGTAGATGTCGAACTCGTGCTGCCCGAGCCCGCGCACGAGCCGGTCGCACCAGAGTCTGGCGTCACCGCTCACATACGGATAGCCACCCTCCGTAAGCAGTCCGATGCGCACCAGTGCACCCCCGATCTCCCTATGGGGAGCCGCCGTTGACCCGGCGGCTCGCAGCGGGAAGAACGTATGCGCACATGGCGGTGGCGCGACGGACGGTTGTCCATCGCGCCACCAAAAGGGGTGAACGGTCGTAACTTTCCCGTGCGGGTCGCGTTCTGTCGCGCTACGAGATCAACCAGTCACGTTGCATCACACCGCCGTCAGCTGTCTCCGGGCCGTCCGCCGCCGCGCCGCGACCTCCGGATCCAGCGCCGGTACGGCGGCCAGCAGCTGCTGGGTGTACGGGTCGCGCGGCGACTCGTACACCTCGTCGGCGGGCCCGTACTCGACGATCCGGCCGCGTCGCATCACCGCGACCCGGTCGCTGACCTGGCGGACGACCGCGAGGTCGTGCGCCACGAACACGAGAGCGAGCCCGAGTTCCCGTTGCAGTTCGGCGAGCAGGGCGATCACCTGGGCCTGGGTGGTGACGTCGAGCGCGGAGACCGGTTCGTCGCAGACGATGACGCGTGGGTCGGCGGCGAGCGCCCGGGCGATGCCGACGCGCTGGCGCTGTCCGCCGCTGAACTCGTGCGGGTAGCGGTCGTAGTGCGCCGCTTCGAGCCCCACGCGCTCCAGGAGTTCCCGTACGCGCCCCCGGATGCGCCCCTCCTCGTGTTCCCCGCGGGCGCGCAGGGGATCGGCGATCGACTCGCCCACGCTGCGGCGCGGGTTGAGGGAGGAGACAGGGTCCTGGAAGACCATCTGGACGTCCGGGCGCACGCCTCCGCCGGGCTTGATCTCCCCCGCCGAGGGCTCCAGCAACCCCACGAGCATCCGTCCCAGGGTGGTCTTGCCGCTGCCGCTCTCGCCGACGATCCCGAGGGTCTCGCCCCGGTGGATCGTCAGCGACACGTCGTCGACGGCGGCGAACGCCTTCTTCCCGCGTCCGAATTCGCGCCGCAGGCCGCTCGCCTCGAGAACGACCTCCTCCGTCACCGCGGAGGCGGTGCGCGGCGCGTCCACACGGGGCACCGCGCCGAGAAGTTCCTGGGTGTACGCCTGCGCGGGCGCCCCCAGGACGGCACCGACGCGGCCGTGCTCGACGGCCCGCCCGTGCCGCATGACCAGGATCTCGTCGACGCTCTCGGCGGCGACGCCCACGTCGTGCGTGACGAGGAGCAGGCCCATTCCGGTCTCCTCGCGCAGGGTGTGCAGCAGGTCGAGGATCTGGGCCTGGACGGTCACGTCGAGGGCCGTGGTCGGCTCGTCGGCGATCAGCAGGTCGGGTTCGCAGGCCAGCGCCATCGCGATCAGCGCGCGCTGGCGCATACCGCCGCTGAACTCGTGCGGGCGGGAGCGCGCCCGGCGCGCTGCGTCCGGGATGCCGACGCGGTCGAGCACCTCGACGGCACGCGCGCGTGCGGCACGCCGGGAGGCCTTCACGTGCACCCGGTACACCTCGGCGATCTGGTCACCGACCGCGTAGTACGGGTCGAGGGACGACAGGGGGTCCTGGAAGACCATGGCGGCCTTCCCGCCGCGCAGCCGCCGCAGTTCGGTGTCGGACGCCTCCTGTACGTCGATGCCGGCCACGCGCACCGAGCCGCCGACGTCGGCTCCCGTGCCGCGGTGCAGCCCCAGGAGGGCCGAGGCGACCGTGGACTTGCCCGAGCCGGACTCTCCGACCAGGCCCAGCGCGGCGCCCTTCTCCAGCCGGAAGGACAGGCCGTCGACGGCGCGCAGCGATCCGAACCCGACCGTCAGGTCGGTGACTTCCACCAAGCTCATACGAGCACCACCCGTCGGTCGGCCACCGCGTACAGCACGTCCGCGACGGCGTTGGCGATGACCACGAAGAAGCCGATGACGAGGACCATGCCGACGACCACCGGCAGGTCGACGACGTTCACCGCGTGCACCAGCTCCTGTCCGATGCCGGGCAGTCCGAAGAGTGTCTCGGTGAGCACCGCGCCGCCGACCGCCGAGCCGACGTTGTTGGCGTTCAGCGCGATGATCGGCGCGAACGCCCCGCGCAGGGCGTGCCGCCCGATGATCGACCGCTCGCCGACGCCGTACGCCCGGAAGGTCCGGATGTGGTCCTCGGCGAGGGTCTCCAACATTGCGGCCCTGGTCAGCCGGGCGAACGCGGCGGCCTCGATGAGGGCGAGGGAGAACCAGGGCAGCAGCAGGTTCCAGGCCCACTGTTCGGGGTCGTCGGTGAGGCCGACGTACTGCGGGAAGGGCAGCAGTTGCAGCTGCCCGCAGACGACGATCATGAGCACCAGGCCGATCACGAAGACCGGCGTGGCGACGCCCACGAGGGTGATGCCGGTCAGCACGCGCTCGGTGAGCCGGCCGCGCCGCCACGCGGACAGGATGCCGGTGCCGACGCCGAGGATCAGCCACAGCACCATCGCGCCGAACACGAGGGACAGGCTGACCGGCAGCTTCGCCAGGATCAGCTGGGTGACCTGGGTGTCGCCCTGGTACGACAGGCCGAGACAGGGCGCCGAGCAGTGCGCCACCGAGGTGCCGGTGGAGAAGTCCTGGCCGACGAGGATGCCCTGCAGGAAGTGCCAGTAGCGCACGTACAGCGGGTCGTCGAGCCGCAACTGCTGGGCGACCTGGTGCACTTGTTCCGGAGAGCAGCGCGGGCCGCAGGTGATCTGGGCGACGTTCCCCGGGGTGGCGTAGAAGACGACGTAGACGATCACCGAGATGGCGAGCAGGGTGATCACGGTGCCGACGGCGCGGCGCAGGACGAATCCTCCGAAGCCGCTCATGCCTTGGCCTCCTTCTCGGCGCTCGCGTCCGTCGTGGCCTTCTTGGAGTCCACGTCCGTCGTGGCCTTCTCGGAGTCCGCATCCGCCGCGGCTTTCTTGGAGTCCACGTCCGTAGCAGCCTTCTTGGAGTCCGCGTCCGCCTTGGCCTCCCGTTTGCGGCCCGTGCCGACGCGCAGGCGCGAGGCCGCGCGCGGGTCCAGAGCCGTGCGGACGCCGTCGCCGAGGACGGTCAGGGCCAGCACGGTCACCAAGAGCGCCCCGGCGGGCAGCAGCAGGTACTGCGGGGCCGCCTGGTACCAGACGTTGGCGGCCGTGAGCATCTGCCCCCAGGACGGCGTCGGGGGCTTCACTCCGACGCCGAGGAAGGACAGCGCGGCCTCGGCGGAGATGTTCATCGGCACGAGGAGCGCGGCATAGGTGATGACGGGGGCGGCCAGTCCGGGCAGGAGTTCGCGGCGCGCGATGCGCCAGGTGTTCCAGCCGCTGAGCCGCGCGGCGGAGACGTAGTCGAGCCCCTTGAGGGTGAGGGTCTGGGCGCGCACGATCTTCGCGGTGTTGCCCCAGGCGATCAGGCCGATGACGAGCGCGACCAGCAGGGGCCGCGGGAAACTGCTGGGCACGATCGCCAGCAGGGCCAACGACATGATCATCAACGGCATCGCGACGAAGATGTCGGTGATCCGGCTCAACAGTTGATCGATCCATCGGTTGCCGAGTGCGGCCGCGACGCCCACCACGACACCGACGAGGACCTGTACGACGGTCGCACCCAGCGCGACTCCCAGCGAGACCCGGGCGCCGTACGCGAGCCGGGCGAAGAGGTCGCGGCCGGTCTGCGGTTCGACGCCGAGCCAGTGGTCGCCGCTGACGCCGCCGAACGAGCCCACGGGCACACCGCCGCGCGCCGAGTCGATGAGGGACGGGTGGTAGGTGGTCGGGTCCTGGCCCTCGATCGCGGTGAGCAGCGGCGCGGCGAGCGCGAGCAGGACGAGCAGCGCGACGACGCCCGCCGCGACGACGGCGGCGCGCTGCGTGCGCAGCCGCCGCCAGAACTGACGGGCCCCCGAGGCCCCCGGGGCGGACGCGAGGTCCGTCCCGGGGACCTGAGAGGCGACGATTGCCTCGCTCACGGCGCTACTTCACCGCGACCTGGGAGATGTCCAGCACGCCGGTCCAGTCGCTGATCACGATGTTCTTGACCGCGCTGCCGTACAGGCGCTTGTAGACGGGGTGGAACAGCGGCACGGTCAGGGCCTGCTCGCCGATCTTCTTGTCCAGCGCGCCCCAGCGCTTCGCGGCCTCGTCAAGATTCGTCAACTTGTTGATCGCGTCGATCTCGTCATTGACGGACTTGTCGTCGAGGAAGCCGGTGTTGAAGTTCGCGCCGTCCTTGACGATCTGGCGGCCGTCGAAGATCGGGGCCAGGAAGGGTCCGCCGGAGGGCCAGTCGGCACCCCAGTGGGCGAGGAAGAAGCCGGGCTCGGTCTTCACGCCGTGGATCTTGTCCCGGTAGTCGTTGTCCTCCAGGCCCTGGAGCTTGACCGTGATGCCGGCCTTCTTCAGGGCGTCCTGGAGCGCGGTCGCGATCTCCGGGCTGGTCTCGAAGTTCTTGTCGTTGGAGTGCGTGAGGGTGACGGTGATCCCGTTCGGGTGACCGGCCTCCTTCAGCAGTTCCTTGGCCTTGGCCGGGTTGCCGGACGCGCCCGCCGGGAAGTGGTCGTAGGGCGTGTAGCCGAAGGACTTCTGGTTCGGCAGGTACGTGGTCGCGGCCTCGGCCAGCGACGAACCACCGGCCGCGTTGATCACCGACGAACGGTCGACGGCGTACGCGATCGCCTGCCGCACCTTCGGGTCGTCGAACGGCTTCACCTTCGGGTTGAAGGCGATGTAGTTGGTGTAGCCGAAGTGGCCGGTGCCGACGCGTGCCGCCAGCGCCTTGTCACCCGTCACCTTGGCCAGCTCGGCCGGGCCGAGGTTGGTGTCCGTGGTGACGGCGGCGGCATCGGTGCCCTGGGACGCCGACAGCCGCTGGTTGATCACGGAGGAGTCCAGGCCCGACCGTACGTCGATCTTGTCCGGGTAGGCCTTGCGCTCGGCGTCGGTCGCCGCGGACCAGTACGGGTTGCGCTCCAGGGTGATCCGCTCGCCGTCGTTCTCGTTCTTGACGACCTTGTACGGGCCGGAGGAGATCGGGTGCTCCTCGTACTTCGTGCCGTTGTCCTTGGCCTTCGGGACGGGCGTGAACTGGGTCTGCGTGGCGAGGAAGGGGAACTCGCCCTCGGGCTTGTCCAGGTGGAAGACGAGGGTCAGGTCGTCCGGGGTCTCGATCGAGGCGAGGCCCTTCTTGTCCTTGTACGGCCCCTGGTAGTCGGCTCCGCCGATGAGCCAGTCCCGCAGGTAGGGCGCGCCGCCGGAGAGCTCGGCCGCGAAGGAACGCTCGATGCCGTACTTGATGTCGGCGGAGGTGATCGGCGAACCGTCCTCGTACTTGAGGCCCTTCTTCAGGGTGTACGTCCACACGGTCGCGTTCTCGCTCGGGCGGCCGGTGTCGGTGGCGAGGTCGGGGACGACCTTGGCGCCCGCGGCCCCGTTCTCGCGGTTGCGCGTGGTCAGCGTACGGAAGACGAGGGAGGGGACGTTGCCGCCGCCGGAGGTGTAGAGGCGCGCCGGGTCGAAGTCCTCCTGCGGGCTCGCGTTGAGGACGGTGAGCGTGCCTCCCTTCTGCGGCTTGGAGTCGCCACCGGCGCCCTTGGCATCGTTGTCCTTCGGCCCGCAGGCGGCCGCGCCCGCTGCCACGACCAGGGTGACGGATGCCGCGGCCACGCGGCGGGCTATGACGGACGGTTGACGCATCGGAAGACGACCTCTCGAATGATGAGACAGATTGACGAGGAGTGAGACGGAAGTGAACGGACGTCTGCCCCGGCGTCAGGTCGTCAAGAAAAGGTCGCGAAGCCGGAAGCCCAGGGACCGATACGGTCACCCAGGGTCACGACGGAAGCGGAAGCACGACGCACACGCCAAGGGCGGGCGTCAGCGACAGTGGATGTCTGCGACGCAGAGCGCGGTCACGCCAATCAGCGCCAGCTCGATGGCGGCGCGACGGACGGCATGACTAGACCACATGCGCAGAAATATGAACGAACTTTCGGAGCATGTCAACGTGGCCCCAGTGGTCCCCCGCTACCGCTCCGTCAACTCCCCGGATAGGGCCAGGGGTTGGCCCGACAGTGGATTCCGTCATGGTCGAGGAATTTGGTCTGCTGCTGCATGACGGGCGCGAGCTCGCCGTCCTTGTCGCAGGTGACATGGCCGTATCCGAGGCGGTGGCCGACCTCGTGGTTGATGAGCATCTGCCGGTACGGGTGAATTGCGTCACCGTAGGTCTTGGAGCCCTGCGCCCAGCGGTACGCGTTGATCATCACGCGCTCGGTGGAGGCCGAGTCGCACGACACGTTGTCCTCGGTCGTGTCCAGCCCGGACTTGGCGCACCACTCGGCGGTGGTGCCGGGGCTGGCCAGCGTGATCACGAAGTCGGGCTTGCCGGAGGAGATCCGCTCGAAGGTACGGGCGCCGTTGTGGGCCCAACTCCGTTTGTCGTTCAGCGTCTTCTGGACGGCCTGCGCGAAGAGGGCGGCGTCGAGGCCGAGGCCCTTCTCCACGTCCACCCGATATGTGTACTTCCGCCCCTTACCGGGCGCCTTGTCGAACCCGGGGACGGCGTCGAACTTCCCCGAGGCCTTGAGGGTGGCACTGAGCGCGTACGTCACACCCATCTTCTGGTCGTACGTCAGCGGTGTCGCGCTCGGCGCCGCGGACGGGGTCGACCCGGTGCCCCCGGGCGAGGCGGACGCGCGGGCGTCCAGTCCGCCACCGGTCGCGGACTGCGTCTGCGCGGTGGCGTGGTGCCGCCCGGCGGCCACCTGTCCGGCCACCACTACGGCGAGCACGGTGGTGACGGCGGCCGCGGCGATTCCGGTGAACGCCCGCCCCTTGACGCCCTTGCCCTTCTCCGCCTCCTCGGTCCCCGGCTCTTCGGTCCCGGTCCTGCCCCTGTTGTCGCTCTCGCTCTCGTCGAAGGCGTCGACGTAGGCCTGCCGGAGCCCCGGGCCTGGCCCGAGCCCGGCGTCGGCCTCCTGCCGCTGCCGAGGGATGCGCGGTCCGGGTGCCCCCTGGGGCATGCCTTGGGGCGCCCTCTGCGGCATGGCCTGCGGCCCGCCGTCCGTGGTCCCCGCCGTCCGCGGGCCACCCCTGAACGCGCCCCAGCCACCGCCGGGTTCACGCTGCTCGGGATGTCCCGCACGCGCCTGGGGCACACCACGCGCGGGGGTGCCGTGCGCGGGAGTCCCCTCGGCGAACCGCGGAACACCGTGGGCCGGCGTGCCGTCGGGGAGGCGCGGGAAGCCGTGCGCGGGGGTCCCGTCGGGGAGGCGCGGGAAGCCGTGGACCGGCGTCCCGTCGGGGAGGCGCGGGAAGCCGTGCGCCGGAGTCCCGTCCGGATAACGCGGCACACCATGCACCGGCGTGCCGTCCTGGGGGCGGGGAGTTCGGGGCAGCGGAGGGCCGGCCGGCGCGGGGCGACGAGGTCCCGGCGGTTGTGGGCCCAGGGGGCCGCGCGTGGCCCCCTGCGGCGAGGTCGCCGCCGGGCCCGTACCCGGCGCCCCCCCTTGAGCCGTGCCCGGTGCGGCACCGGGTGCCGGAACCCTGGGCAGCTCCCCCGTGTCGCTCTTACCGGCCCGCCCCCGGCGACTGTGACGTCCCACGCCCCGCCTCAGCTCCCCGCGTCCGCGCCGGCCGGAGAGGCCAACTCGCCTGTTTCCGCGAGGAGTTCGCGGAACGCCGAGGCCACCGTCTCCGGGTACTCCATCATCGCGACATGCCCCGCGTCCGGCAACGACAGCAGCCGGGAGTCGCGGAAGGCGCGCGCCGCGCGCCGGGCCATGCGGTAGGCGACGAGCTGGTCACGGCCGCCGTAGACGAGCAGCGTCGGCGCTAGCACCCGCTCGGCCTGGCGCCACAGCCCGTGCTGGCCGCCCAGCGTGTACGCGTTCACCAGACCACGCGACGAACGCGCCATGGCGTCCCAGAAGTAGGGCAGCGCGAGCCGCCGCTCCATCTCCTCGACCGCGTCGCGGAACCCCTCGGGCGTCACCATGCCGGGATCGCCGTAGCAGAGCGCCATGACCCCGCGGACACGCTGCTCGGCACTCCAGTCCTTGGTGAGCCGGGTGAACAGCCGCGCCACCCCCGGCACCGAGAGCAGCGCCGTCGGCCACGCGGTGCGCTGCGCGCGGATCTCCGGGAGCGCGGGCGAGATCAGGGTGAGCGTCTCGACCAGGTCGGGCCGTACGGCGGCGACGCGCGTGGCGACCGCTCCGCCGAGCGAGTTCCCGAAGAGGTGCACGGGGCCGCGCTCGGCCGCGTCGAGATAACGGATGACCGCGCGCGCATGCCCGGTCACCGAGTAGTTACCGTCGTCGGGCGGCGGCGAGTCCCCGAAGCCGGGCAGATCGAGCGCCTCGCTGTCCACGAGCCCGTCGAGCAGCGGCATCAGCGCCGACCAGTTCTGCGAAGAACCGCCCAGCCCATGGACGTACAGGGCGGGCGGCAGTCCCTCGCGCGCGGGCGGTCTCGAACGCACGGTCAGGGTGATCCCGGGCAGTCCGACCGATCGCAGGCGCTCCCCCTCCGCGACCCGTACGGTTCCGACCCTCGGCGTGACGGTGGTGGCCAGCGCGGCGGGCAGCTCGGTCGAAGACATGCGGCAATGTTACGAGACGATCACGCAGTGGTTCATGTGTTCGCTGTCACAGATCGTGCGCGGATCGTCTAGCGCCTCGATCGGGTGTCTCCTAGGCTTCGATCGAGGGCACTCGTACGTACACCAGGATCCGTACCAGGGATCCATACCCAGGGATCCGTACATCAGGAGCGCACTCGCACCGCTCGGGAAGAGGAATCATGACAGTCGACCCGACAGACCCCGAGACCTTCAACGACCGGTTCCGGGAGATCCTTGACCCGGAAGCCGCGGAGGCGGACCTCGCCGAGCAGCTCAGCGAACTGGATCCGGTGGACGACATCGACCCCGAACCCCCCGGTGACCCCCTCAACGCCAACGAGGCCGACCTCGCCGAGCAGGCCAGGGTCGTCCGGCTCAACGAGGACGACTACAGGGGATGACCCCATGTGACCGGACCCCGCCGACCAGCGGTATCCGGTGTGGCGTCATGCCCTTCTCACCCCGTTCGTCACCCTCTGTGTCGTTATCGCACGCGTCCGGTCCGTGAAATTCTGCGCTCGCACCGCGCACAGTGGGGTTACCGAAAAGTACGATGGCGGCGCGGCGCACACCGCATGTGGACAATTTTGGGAGGCGGCGTGACAGCCATCGAGCAGACAGAGGCGGCACGCCCGCGGGGCACTCGCCTGCCGCGCCGTGCCCGACGCAACCAGCTCCTCGGCGCCGCCCAGGAAGTATTCGTTGCGCAGGGGTATCACTCGGCCGCCATGGACGACATCGCCGAGCGCGCGGGCGTCAGCAAGCCGGTTCTCTATCAGCACTTCCCGGGCAAGCTCGACCTGTATCTCGCGCTGCTGGACCAGCACTGCGAGTCCCTGCTGCATGCGGTACGGACGGCGCTCGCGTCCACCACGGACAACTCGCTGCGCGTCCGCGCCACGATGGACGCCTACTTCGCGTACGTCGAGGACGACGGCGGCGCCTTCCGGCTCGTCTTCGAGTCCGACCTGACGAACGAGCCCGCGGTCCGCGAGCGCGTCGACAAGGTCACGCACGAGTGCGCGGAAGCGATCTGCGAGGTCATCGCGGAGGACACCGGTCTCTCACGCGCCGAGTCGATGCTCCTCGCCTCTGGGCTGGGCGGCCTCGCACAGGTGGTGGCCCGCTCCTGGCTGCACAGCGACCGCAGCGTCCCGCGCGACCAGGCGGTGCAGCTGCTGACGTCACTGGCCTGGCGGGGTATCGCGGGCTTCCCGCTGCACGGCACCGATCACCACTGACTCACGCCTGACGCCCGACGACTCACGCCCGACCGCCCCTGATCCGTCTCTTTGTTCCCGTCCGCTGTTCGCTCTTGGCGTTCTCGGCCGGAACGTGCACGTCCCCTCACCGGGCTAATGTGTGCAGCGTACGGCGCGGAGAGACGCGCACATGACTGACCGTCGGAGGGACAAAGCCGTGGAGGTCAAGATCGGCGTGCAGCACGCGCCCCGCGAGATCGTTCTGGAGAGCGGTCAGACCCCGGAAGAGGTCGAGCGCGCGGTGTCCGAGGCGCTGGCCGGCAAGTCGCAGCTGCTGAGCCTCGTGGACGACCACGGCCGCAAGGTCCTGGTTCCGGCCGACCGCCTCGCGTACGTGGAGCTCGGCGAGCCCACCCAGCGCAAGGTGGGATTCAGCGCGCTGTAGTTCAGGCGAGCGGAAGGGGCCCGGTGACGCTGTCGCCGGGCCCCTTCGCATGCACCGGAACCGGATCCTCCGCGCACGTCGTGCCAAGCCCGTACCCGCGGTCTCACCACCACCAATGGAGCACAGAACATCCACAGGGGAGGATTGCGTTCCGCACCTCGGGGGTAAACCCGCTACGACCGATTTGCACCGGCCGTGCGGGAGGGACCCTCACCATGTTCTTGGAAACGCTCGGCGCCGCGCTGCTCGGTCTCGCGCTGGCATGGGGGGCGGCGTACCGCCTGCCGCACCGACTGCCGAGCCGCGGTCTGGTCCTGTCGACCGGTGTCGCCGGAGCCCTGTTCGGGGCCTTCCTGACGCACACGGCACTGGGCTCCGGCCACTTCCTGGTCATCCTCGCCGGCGCCGTGATCGTCTCCGCCGCGCTGCTGTCGCTTCTGCTGCGCCCCGCGGAAAGATTTCGCCGCCGCTCGGCGACGGCGTGACCGAAGCGGGCGACGGCTTTCTGAGACCGACAAGCCCCACGGAATCCGAGGAAACCAAGGAATCCGAGGGAACCGGGGGAACCGGGGGAACCGGGTCTAGGCCGCCAGGCCCAGCGCCGCCATCCGCTTGGTGTGGGCTTCGGTGATCCGCGAGAACATCCGGCCGACCTCCGCGAGGTCGAACCCGTCCGCCACGCCGCCCACGAGCATCGTCGACAGCGCGTCACGGTCCGCGACGACCCGCTGCGACTGCGACAGCGCCTCGCCCATCAGCCGGCGCGCCCACAGCGCGAGCCGGCCGCCCACGCGCGGGTCCGCGTCGATGGCGGCGCGCACCTTCTCGACGGCGAAGCTCGCGTGGCCGGTGTCGTCGAGGACACTGAGCACGAGCCCGCGCGTGTCGGCGTCGAGGCGCGCGGCGACCTCACGGTAGAAGTCGCTGGCGATCGAGTCGCCGACGAACGCCTTGACGAGGCCCTCCAGCCAGTCCGAGGGAGCCGTCTGCCGGTGGAAGCCGTCGAGCGCGGCGACGAACGGTTCCATCGCCTCGGTCGGCTCCGCGCCGACCGCGGCGAGCCGGTCCCGCAGCCGCTCGAAGTGGTGGAACTCGGCCGACGCCATCTTCGCCAGCTCGGCCTTGTCACTGAGCGTCGGGGCCAGCTTGGCGTCCTCCGCGAGCCGCTCGAACGCCGCCAACTCGCCGTACGCGAGCGCTCCGAGCAGGTCCACGACCGCGGCGCGGTACTGGGGGTCGGCGGCGGCCGTGTCCCAGTTCTGCGCGGCGACTCCGGTGGCCGCGGGGGTGGTCTTGTCGGTGGCCTCGGCGGAAGGGTCAGCGGCGTTGTCAGGCGTCGTCATGAAGCGCACAATAGCCCGCTCGACGCAACAGGGAAGTCCCTGGTCAATCAGTGTGACGACGACTACGTGACCAAATCGGCCATCGCATATGCGCGATTCCGGGGTATGGTGGTAATGCGCCCGGCGAGTATTCGACGGGCCGCACGAATGAGGATGCCCGGTCGGTGGCCCGATCGGCTCCGACCCGACAGCCCTCCTCGTCCGTACGGCACATTGCGTACGACATCCGGAGGGAACCCTCAGCGGTACGAGAGCTCGAGCGTCGGCAGTGGTCCCGTGCCACTCGGCCCGCCCGTCAAGAGCGGCCGACGTCCCCGGCACGGTCCCCGACACGACCCCCGCGCTCGCCTCGCACCGCGTACACAGAAGAGGCAGCACCCTGACTACGACTTTCCGAGAGCTCGGAATCCTTCCCGAGACGGCCGAAGCCCTTGAAGCCGTCGGCATCATCACCCCCTTCCCCATCCAGGAGATGACGCTCCCCGTAGCCCTTTCGGGCTCCGACGTCATCGGCCAGGCCAAGACCGGCACCGGCAAGACGCTGGGCTTCGGCCTCCCGCTCCTCGAGCGTGTCACCGTCCCCGCGGACGTCGAGGCGGGCCGGGCCCAGCCCGAGCAGCTCACCGACGCCCCGCAGGCCCTCGTCGTCGTCCCGACGCGCGAGCTGTGCACCCAGGTGACCAACGACCTGCTGACCGCCGGCAAGGTCCGCAACGTACGCGTTCTCGCCATTTACGGCGGCCGGGCGTACGAGCCGCAGGTCGAGGCCCTCAAGAAGGGCGTCGACGTCATCGTCGGCACCCCGGGCCGACTGCTGGACCTCGCGGGCCAGAAGAAGCTCAACCTCAAGCACATCAAGGCGCTCGTCCTCGACGAGGCCGACGAGATGCTCGACCTGGGCTTCCTGCCCGACGTCGAGAAGATCATGAACATGCTGCCGGCCCGCCGTCAGACCATGCTGTTCTCGGCGACCATGCCGGGTGCGGTCATCGGTCTCGCGCGCCGCTACATGTCGCAGCCCACGCACATCCGCGCCACGGCGCCGGACGACGAGGGCGCGACGGTCCGTAACACCGCGCAGTTCATCTACCGCGCGCACAACATGGACAAGCCCGAGCTGGTGGCACGCATACTGCAGGCCGACGGCCGCGGGCTCGCGATGGTGTTCTGCCGCACCAAGCGGACGGCGGCGGACCTCGCCGACCAGCTCCAGCAGCGCGGCTTCGCCTCCGGCGCGGTCCACGGCGACCTCGGCCAGGGCGCCCGCGAGCAGGCACTGCGCGCGTTCCGCAACGGCAAGGTCGACGTCCTCGTCTGCACCGACGTCGCCGCCCGCGGCATCGACGTCGAGGGTGTCACCCACGTCATCAACTACCAGTCCCCCGAGGACGAGAAGACGTACCTGCACCGCATCGGCCGTACGGGCCGCGCGGGCGCCAAGGGCATCGCGATCACCCTCGTCGACTGGGACGACATCCCGCGCTGGCAGCTCATCAACAAGGCGCTGGACCTCGGCTTCAGCAACCCGCCGGAGACGTACTCCACGTCCCCGCACCTCTTCGAGGAGCTGAACATCCCGGCCGGCACCAAGGGTGTCCTGCCGCGTTCCGAGCGCACCCGCGCCGGCCTCGCGGCCGAAGAGGTCGAGGACCTCGGCGAGACCGGCGGGCGTGGCGGTCCGCGCGGCCGCGGTGGCCGTTCGTCGGCGCCTGCGCCCGTGGAGCGCGAGCGCCCGGCGCGCACGCCCCGCCGCCGTCGCCGTACGCGCAACGGTTCCGCGCTGGAGGAGACGGCCACGACGCCGACTCCGGAGGCGACCACCGAGCCCGCCGCCGCGGAGGCCACCGAGCCCCGCACCCCGCGCCGCCGTCGCCGTACGCGCGCCGGGGGTACGGGGGAGACGGTGGCGGCCGCCACCACCGCCGCCGAGCCGTCGGTGAGCGAGGCCCCGCAGGCAGCGGAGACCGCGGTCGCCACGGCCGAGGGCGTGGTCGAGGCCACGCCGGAGGACGCGGTCGCGAAGCCGCGTCGCCGTCGGACCCGTAAGACGGCGGAGGCCGCTCCCGCCCCGGTCGAGACCGTGGCGGTCGTCGCGGAAGCCGCGCCCGTCGTGGAAGCCGTCGCCGAGGCCGTCGCGGAGGCTCCGGCCAAGCCGGTTCGTCGCCGTACCCGCAAGGCCGCCGAGGCCGTCGTCGACACGGCCGAGGGCGTGGTCGAGGCCGCGCCGGAGGCCGCCGCCACCAAGCCGCGGCGTACGCGGGCCAAGGCCACGGCCGAGGCGCCCGCCGAAGCCGCCGCGGACAGCGCCGAAGCCACGGCCAAGCCCGTCCGTCGCCGGACCCGCAAGGCCGTCGCGGAGACCGTCGCGACTGTCGAGGCCGTCGCGCCCGTCGAGGCCGAGATTCCGGCGCAGACCGCCGCCGTCGTCGCCGAGGCCGTCGCGGAGGCTCCGGCCAAGCCGGTTCGTCGCCGTACCCGCAAGGCCGCGGAGCCCGCGGAGGTCGCGGTCGACACGGCGGAGGGTGTCGCCGAGGCGCCGGTCACCAAGCCTCGGCGTACGCGCAAGGCGGCGGTGGCCGTGGTGGACGCGGTCGAGGCCGCGCCGGAGGCCCCCGCCACGAAGCCGCGGCGTACGCGGGCCAAGGCCACGGCCGAGGCGCCCGCCGAAGCCGCCGCGGACAGCGCCGAAGCCACGGCCAAGCCCGTCCGTCGCCGGACCCGCAAGGCCGTCGCGGAGACGGTCACGGAAACCGTCGAGGCGGCGATTCCCGCCCAGTCGGCCGCCGTTGACGAGCCGGAGGCCAAGCCGCGTCGACGTGCCCGCAAGGTCGCGGAGCCCGCGGTCGCCGCGGAGGCGGCGCCCGAGGCGGCAGCGCCGCGTCGGCGTACGCGCAAGGCGGCGGCTGCCGCGGAGCCCGCGGAGAGCTGATCCTCAGCCCGATGGCCCGGTCCCCCATGCAGTGGGGCCGGGCCATCGGCGTTCTCCCACCCCCCGGGTGTGTCTGTTGCCCGCGGGCCGGTGGGGGCCGGGCGCGCAGTTCCCCGCGCCCCTGGGCACGGGGCTGCGCCCCTGCCCCCCCATCGGCCTAATCGGCCTCGTTCTCGAACGCCGGACAACTACAGGTGGGCGGGGAGCCGGGGCTCAGCCCCGCCCGATAGCCTCGGGGCATGAGCAGGCCCCCCTCCTTCGCGCCGCCCGCCGGTGTCCGTGCCTACCGTCTCCGCACCGCCCGCGGCGAGTTCGCCGCGCTCGACGCCGCGCCGCAGGCGCAGCTGAAGGGAACCGTGCTGCTGCTGCCGGGTTTCACCGGCAGCAAGGAAGACTTCATCGCGCTGCACGGGCCGCTCGCGGCGCGCGGGTACCGTACCGTCGCCGTGGACGGCCGCGGGCAGTACGAGAGCGACGGTCCCGAGCACGACGAATCGGCGTACGCTCAGCCCGAGTTGGCGAACGACGTGCTCGCCCAGGCGGCAGCCGTCGGCACCCCCGTGCACCTCGTCGGCCACTCCCTCGGCGGACTGGTCGCCCGCGCCGCCGTCCTCCTCGACCCGGCCCCCTTCGCCTCGCTCACTCTCATGGCCTCGGGCCCCGCCCAGATCTCCACCTCCCAGCAACAGCGCGTCAAACTGCTCCGGGACGCCCTCGCCGTGATGGACATGGCCCAGGTGTGGGACGCCATCCAGGCGATGGAACCGCCGGAGGAGATCGACACCGCCGATCTCGACGGTGGACTGGACGACCGCGAGGACCTGCGGCGCCGCTGGCTGCTCACCCGACCGGCCCAGCTGATCGCGACCGGCCGTCAGCTGTGCACGGAGCCCGACCGCGTCGCCGAGCTGGCCGCCGTGCCCCTGCCCAAGCATGTGCTGTCCGGTGCGTTCGACGACACCTGGCCGGTGCCCCTGCTGGACGACATGGCCGTGCGTCTCAAGGCCCGGCGCACGGTCGTACGAGGAGCCGAGCACTCCCCGAACACGGACCAGCCCGAGCAGACGGCCCTCGCCCTCGCCAAGTTCTGGGATCAGACGCAGGAGTGATCCGGGGGCGGACCCCGGTGGAGGCCAGCACCTAGTACTGCGCTTGCAAGTGCTCCCAGAAGCCGTCCCGGAGCGCGCGGCGCAGGTCCGCCTGGCCCCGCAGGGAGTACTGCAGCAGCCCCTCGGCCTCGACCAGCAGATCCTGGTCGACCGAGCCGGGCAGGTAGGGGTGGCCGGGCAGCAGCTCCGCCAGCGCCTCGCGCCCCCGCGCTGCCAGCCATTTCGCGGCGATCTGGGCGCCCACGAACCGCACGTCCTCACGGGTGGGCCTGCTCGCCGCAGTCGCGTCGTAGGTCGCGGAGGTGCGCCGGGACACATAGGGCTTGAAGAATTCGAGGTCGAACGTGCGCTGGCTGTCGACCTCCCACAGCAGCGGCTCGGCCTGGTTGCGGCCCTCGGGCGCCTCGATGCCCCAGAGGTGGACCCGCGCCCCGTACCCCTGCGCCGCCTCGACCGCCGACACCAGGTCCTCGTCGCCGCCGAGCAGCGCGGCGTCGCTGATGGCGCGGTGCCGGGCGAGGGACTCCAGGTCGGAGCGGATGAGGGAATCGACGCCCTTTTGCTGGTTGTTGGCGTTGAGGTTGCCCAACCGGACCTTCACGTCCGGGAGTTCGGCGATCGACTGCTGTTCCGCGGTGTGGATACGGCGCCGTGCGCCGTCGTACCAGTAGACGCGCAGCAGCCTGCTGTCGGCGAAGATGGTGCGGGCCCTGTCGATGAGCGCGTCGATGAGGCCTTCGGCGTCGAGGTCGAAGGCGCGGCGGTCCTCGGTCCCGGAGACGAGCCGCCCCGCGGCCGCGTACAGGTATCCGGCGTCGACGAAGATCGCATGGGTCGAGGGCGTCTTCGCCACCTCGGCGAGCATGCGCTGGAGCAGCTCGTTCGTGCGGTCGATGCGGGCGCCGAGCGCCGCGTGGTCGTCGTTCATCACCTCCATTGTCCCGGCGGTCACGCTGCGAACACAACCGGTCCCGTTCAGTCTCCTTGAGACTTCTTACCCGACGGTAATTAGGTTCTCGAAAAATTTCCTTAGCGTAGGGAATGTTTGTAACACGCACCCCGTTGAATACGAACGGAAGCGTGAGCACCGACGTCTCGCGCACCACACACCAGTAGTTCTCCTCAGGAGGATGACCAGACGAAGGGAGAAGCCCATGCGCTTCGAAATCATGCGACTCGACGATGTCGACGGCACGCCCGTGGACACCACCGTTGTAGACGCCGCCTCCGTCAACCGGATCGTTCAGCAGGCCGCCGCCATCGGGCAGCGACTGTGGATCCGCCCGGCCGAATCGTCCGCTTCATAACATTTCAGAGCAGTTCGAAGCATCACGGAGCAGTTCACCTCCGGGCGGACGCCTTCAGATTTCAAAGCCCCGTACGGCACGACGCCGTACGGGGCTTTGCGCGTTCTCACCGGCTCACGGTCAGCTCGCCCGGATCACCTGGGTGATCCCGTTGATGATCTGCTGCACGGCGATCGCGGACAGCATCATGCCCGCGAGCCGGGTCACCAGCACGACACCGCCGTCCTTGATGACGCGGATGATCAGCAGCGAGTAGCGCATGACCAGCCACAGGACGACGTGGATGGCGAGGATCGCGACCCACACGGACACCTGGGTGGCGACGGTGTCGGCCTTCTGGACCGCGAGGATCACCGACACAATCGCGCCGGGGCCCGCCAGCAGCGGCATGCCGAGCGGTACGAGGGCGACGTTGACGTCCTTGGTCTGCTTGGGCTCGTCGGTCTTGCCGGTCAGCAGGTCGAGGGCGATCAGCAGGAGCAGCAGCCCGCCCGCGATCATCAGCGCGGGCACGGACACATGCAGGTAGTCGAGGATCTGGTGGCCGAGGAGGCCGAAGACGGCGATCACTCCGCCGGCCACACAGACGGCCTGGAGGGCCATCCGCTTCTGGATCTTGGCGGGGCGTCCCGCGGTGAGCGCGAGGAAGATCGGGGTGATCCCGGGGGGATCCATGATGACGAAGAGGGTGAGGAAGAGGGAGCCGAAGACGGCGACGTCGAACATGAGTGAGTGAGGCCTTGCGGAGGTGGGGAGATCGGCGCGGCGAGATCTGCCGCCACCGCTGGGGAAAGGCGTTCCGCCGGGCGGAACGGAGGCACACGACGGCCGGCGTGGGGCACAGTGCCGGGCACTTACCGGTGCGCTATGCAGTGCGCTTTGTCGGGTGCTCTGTCAGGTGCTGTGTCGGGTGCTTCCAGGAACCTGGGGCGCGAAGGCGGGTGTCAGGCTCCGCCGGTGCCCGGGACGGGGAACGCCCCGGTCGCACGCCGGGTGATCTCGCCGTACACCTCGGGGTCGGTGGTGAACTCCCCGAGCACGCAGGTCTTGCGGCTGCCGTGGTAGTCGCTGGACCCGGTGGCGAGCAGCCCCAGGTCGGCGGCGAGGCCGCGCAGCCGGGCGCGGGTGGCAGGCTCGTGGTCCATGTGGTCCACCTCGATGCCGTCGAGCCCGGCGGCGGCCAGGTCGGCGATCGCGGACTCCGGCACCGTCCGGCCGCGCTTGGCGGCGGCCGGGTGCGCGAACACGGTCACGCCGCCCGCGGCCTTGACGAGGCGGATCGCCTCGAAGGGGTCGGTCTCGTGCTTGGGGACGTAAGCCCGCCCGCCGTCGGCCAGCCAGTCCTGTGTGAAGGCGTCGGAGACGCTGTCCACGACCCCCAGCTCGACCAGGGCGGAGGCGACGTGCGGTCGCCCGACGGATCCGTCGCCCGCGATGCGCGCGACCTGTTCCCAAGTGACCGGCACACCGAGCTCCTGGAGCTTGGCAACCATGGCCCGGGCACGCGGCACGCGGTCGTCGCGCACGAGCTCGCGCTCGGCGAGCAGCCCTGGCTCCTCGGGGTCGAAGAGGTAGGCCAGCATGTGCATGCTGATGCCGTCGAGGCGGCAGGAGAGCTCGGCGCCCGTGACGAGGGTGAGCCCCTCGGGCAGCGCGGCCAGCGCCTCCGCGTACCCGCGGGTCGTGTCGTGATCGGTCAGCGCGACGACGTCGAGACCAGCGGCGCCGGCGTTGCGCACCAGCTCGGCGGGGGTGTCCGTACCGTCGGAGGCGGTGGAGTGGGTGTGCAGATCGATGCGCACGACGCGGACTCCAGGCGATGACGGGGTGACAGGGGACGCTCAAGCATAACGGGAGTTCCGAGCGCCTTGTCACACCCGCAAGTACCGGGCGCCCCCTACAACCACCCCGCGCGAAGCACCCCGTCAGGGGCGCGGGGAACCGCGCGCTCAGCCCAGAACAACCCGCACGCGCCCCACGCAACCGCCCAAAGACCCATGGGCCCAAGGGCCCATGGCGCCGCTCACCACAGCGGAGCGCTACGGCTCCAGGATCCGTGGCGACAACGCCCCGCACGGCAGCAGATCCACCTCCGCCCCCGCGTCCCGCAGATCCGTCAGCACCAGCTCGTCGTACATCAGCAGCCCCGACTGCTCGGGCCACACCACCGCCCACACCCACAGCCCCAGCGCCTCGCCCGCGAAGACGGCACGGTCGTCGGGACTGCCGGTCACATGCCAGAGCGGGGTCGGCCGACCGGCCGCGAGGACCTTCGCCTGGGGTGGTTTCTCGACGTTCATGTACGGCCCCGGGTCGGGTCCGTCGACGCCCGCGTACCGCGCGCCGAGGCCGACGCCGAGCTCCTCGGCGACGAGGATCAGCTCCCCTATGCCGCCGAGCGGTCCGGGGCCCGAGCAGGCCACGGCCGTCGCACGCCCTCCGCTGCGATCGTCACCGGCGAAGGCCGCGCCGGTGAACAGCCAGCCGACCGGCAGCGGCCACGGCATCCACACCGGCACCTGGGCACGGTGCACCACCACACCGAGGGCCTCGACGCTGGGCGGGATCACGGGCTGCAGCGGATGCACGGTCCCGTGCACATCGCACTGCCAGGAGTCGGCAAAGAGGCCGGGAGCCCTGACCCGGCCACCACACTTCGGGCAACTGGGTTCGCCCCTCATAGGGCCCCACGGTCCTCCCCGTATTTCGCCGCGTCAAGGACGATCACCCGTCCGGAGCGTGGCGGTCACCCGATAGAACTAGATGCAGCTTGCATTAATTAGCCCTTCTAACTTATTATGTGTATACGCCAACGATCTAGCCGTCGATCCATGGCCACCGATCTCTCCCTACGCAGTCGAGGAGCGAGCATGACCAACACCACGGGAGGTCCCGCCGAGGGGGACACATTCGACGTCGGCGCGGGCAGCATCCTGCGGCAGCCGAAGGCCGTCTGGGCGACCGCCGGCGCATCCGTCGTCGCCTTCATGGGCATCGGGCTCGTCGACCCGATCCTGCCCTCCATCGCCAAGGGCCTGGACGCCACCCCGAGCCAGGTCTCGCTGCTGTTCACCTCGTACTTCCTGATCACCGCGGTCGCGATGCTGGTGACCGGCTTCGTCTCCAGCCGTATCGGCGGCAAGAAGACCCTGCTGCTCGGCCTCGCGCTCGTCGTGGTCTTCGCGGGGCTCGCGGGCACGTCGGGCTCGGTCGGCGAACTCGTCGGCTTCCGGGCCGGCTGGGGCCTGGGCAACGCGCTGTTCGTCTCCACCGCCCTCGCCGTCATCGTCGGCGCGGCGGCCGGCGGCAGCGCCGCGGCGATCCTGCTCTACGAGTCCGCGCTCGGCCTCGGCATGGCGTGCGGGCCGCTGCTCGGCGCCCTGCTCGGCAACGCCAGCTGGCGCTACCCCTTCTTCGGCACCGCGTTCCTGATGGCGGTCGGCTTCCTGTGCATCACGGCGTTCCTCAAGGAGCAGCCGAGGCCCGCGAAGAAGACCTCACTGCTCGACCCGATCAAGGCGCTCGGCCACGGCGGCCTCGCCTCGGCGGCCGTGTCGGCGTTCTTCTACAACTACACGTTCTTCACCGTGCTGGCCTTCACCCCGTTCGTGCTGAACATGACCCCCTACAAGTCGGGCGCGGTGTTCTTCTGCTGGGGCCTGCTGCTCGCCGTCTTCTCGGTGATCGTGGCGCCGCGGATGCAGGCACGGTTCGGCTCGCTCAAGGTGCTGGGCGGCTCCCTGGTCCTGCTCGCCGCCGACGTGCTCGTGCTCGGGTACGGCAACCACACCACGGCCGTGGTCTGCACGATCCTGTCGGGCGCCTTCATCGGCGTGAACAACACCGTCTACACCGAACTGGCGCTCGGCGTGTCGAACGCGCCGCGCCCGGTGGCGAGCGCCGGCTACAACTTCGTCCGGTGGTTCGCCGCCGCGGCGGCGCCCTACTTCGCGCCGAAGATCGAGGAGTGGAGCGACATCCACATCCCGTTCGTGGTCGCCGCGGTCACCGCCGTGATCGGAGCGGTCGTGGTCTTCGTACGCCGCAACGCGCTCTCCCACGAGGCCGAGGAGCTCCAGCCGAAGCACGCCACCGAGGACAATGTGACCGTGTTCGCCAACTGACCGAGTTCGCCGACCGATCGAGTTCGCCAACTGACTGTTCTCGGCCAGGAAACCGGCCTGGTCCCCGGTCGGCGGAAAAGACTGGGCAAGAAGTACTCAATCCAGCGGAACGGATCTGCGTGAGGGATCGCGCAGGTCCGTTCCGCCGTTCAGCCAGCGTTCCTGAAGGGCCCCGGCCCCGTGCACACGCTTCCACGCGGCCTCGTTCGGCGTCATCGGGAGCAGCGGCAGGAACCGTACGGGATCGGCCGGCGCGTCCAGCTCCAGGTCCTCGACCAGGCCACCGGACTCCGCGACCAGGACCGAGGTGAACGGCGCGCCGGGCCACAGCGCCCCGCCCACGTCGAGCGAGGCACCAGGGGCCACGATCAGCCCCTCGACCTGCGGGGACGCGGCGAGCACGGCGAGCGGGCGGAGCACCTTGTCGGTGTCGGCGGCGCCGGGGCGGACCGACAGGACCAGCTCCGCGCGCGGGCCCTTCACCGGGTCGGCGAGGACCGCCGTGGGGTCCGCCATCGGCTGGGCGGACATACCGAGCGTGGCGTAGCGGACGACGTCACCCTCTGTGAAGCGCAGCACTTCGATACGGTCGGTGCCGAGGAAGGTGACCGCGGCCCGGGCGTCGGGTTCGCCCAGCGCAGAGCGCAACCGGGCCTCGACCAAAGGAAGAACATCAGCCATGAGCCGAGCATAGAACTCGTCAGTAACGGGCAAAGCGGCGGCTTGACGCTTCAGTGCGCTGATAGTCTTGGCCGCTGGTCGGGGCAGCACGCAGAAGCGTCGCTCTCAAGCTCCGACGCACTGAGACTGACTGTCTTCCCCACGGGGGGAGCCAGCTCCCCCACGGGGGATGGATCGTCCCTCACGGGGGACCGACCGGAGGAGGTGGGGCTGCAATGGACCGAAGTCGACCTGGCAGTACCACCCGCTCTTCCGGTCGCTGAAGTTCTGTAGCTGGTTCCAGCCGCTCCCCGGCTCCCGTAGCTCTGTCGGCTGCTTCCTCCTGCAAACGTGTGCATACGTGTCAACGTTGTCCCGGTGCACCACGGAAGAGCGCTTCGTTTCCGCCTGATCCATCCGATCTGTCTGATCTGAATCAGTAGCGAAGCTGCCACCGCGACGGTGCGGTGCTCCCCGCTTTGTGGACGTACCAAACATCCGCAGTCAGGACGTCCCCATTCCGGGTAGTTTCAACCGTCGTCGGTCGCCTCCGTTGCGAAGGAGCCCGTCATGTCGATGATTCGTGACCTGCGTGCCGCGGTCCGTCCCCGTCCCTCGCTGCGCAAGGACAGTGGCTCGTACGACCACACCCGCGCCCCCGGGACCAACTCCGCCGTGGTCGACTGCGCCGTCTACCGCGACGGCGCCCGCGTCCAGACCCCCGAGCCGCTGACGCCCCAGGAGGCGATGCGGCTGGTGCACCGCGACGGCGGTTTCGTGTGGATCGGTCTGCACGAGCCCACGGAGGCCGAATTCGCCGGTATCGCGGGCGAGTTCGGACTGCACCCGCTGGCCGTCGAGGACGCCGTCCAGGCCCACCAGCGACCCAAGCTGGAGCGCTACGACGACTCCCTGTTCACCGTCTTCAAGACCATCCACTACGTCGAGCACGACGAACTCACCGCCACCAGCGAGATCGTGGAGACCGGCGAGGTCATGTGCTTCACCGGGCGGGACTTCTTCATCACCGTCCGGCACGGCGGGCAGGGCTCGCTGCGGGCGCTGCGGCACCGGCTGCAGGACGACCCCGAGCTGCTCGCCAAGGGCCCCTCCGCCGTGCTGCACGCCATCGCCGACCACGTCGTCGACGGGTACATCGCGGTCGCGGACGCCGTGCAGGACGACATCGACGAGGTGGAGACCGAGGTCTTCTCGCCGGGCCGCAAGGGCACCCCGCGCGGCACGGACGCCGGCCGCATCTACCAACTCAAGCGCGAGGTACTGGAGTTCAAGCGGGCCGTGTCCCCGCTGCTGCGCCCCATGCAGCTGCTGAGCGAGCGCCCGATGCGGCTGATCGACCCGGACATCCAGAAGTACTTCCGCGACGTCGCCGACCACCTCGCCCGCGTCCAGGAGCAGGTCCTCGGCTTCGACGAACTGCTCAACTCCATCCTCCAGGCCAACCTCGCGCAGGCGTCCGTGACGCAGAACGAGGACATGCGCAAGATCACTTCCTGGGCCGCGATCATCGCCGTACCGACGATGGTCTGTGGCGTGTACGGCATGAACTTCGACTACATGCCGGAGCTGCACTGGAAGTTCGGCTACCCGCTGGTACTGGGCGCCACGGTCGGGATGTGTCTGTCGATCCACCGGATCCTGAAGCGCAACGGCTGGCTCTGAGCGCACCGGGTGACCGCCTGGTGCCCCTGGATAGGCTGGGCCCATGACGGAACAGCTGCTCGACCGGGCCCTCGTCGAGGAGGCCACGAAGAAGTCCGGGCTGATCTGGGTGCGGAGCGGCGGCGTGCCGGCGCATGAGGCGCCGGGCGCCGAGGCTCCCACCCGGGCCCTGTGGCACGTGTGGCACGACGGCGCGGCCTGCCTGGTCGGCGACGGGCCCGGAGAGCAGCCGCTGCCCGGCCTCGTCGACGGGGGCGACGCGGTCGTCGTCGTCCGCAGCAAGGACAAGGGCGGGCGGCTGGCCGCGTGGACCGCGAAGGTGGTCGAACTCGCGCCCGGCTCCCCCGCGTGGGAGGCGACGGTCGCCGAGCTCAAGGGCAAGCGTCTGAACGCGCCCGACGGCGAGGAGATGCCGGCCCGCTGGGCCCGCGAGTGCCGGGTGCTGCGTCTGGAGCCCCGGGCGGGCACCCTCCCGCTGCCGGACGGCTCGCTGGCCGCCACGCCGGTCCCGTCCCCCGCGACCACCCGCCAACCGATCCCGGCCGCCGTACCGCGCCTGCTCTTCAGGAAGCGGGGACGCCGCCGCTAGGACCTCTCCGGCGGAGAGGCCCCCGGAGCTACGACGTCGGCAGCTGCTGGCCGTAGTCCACGGTCTCGTCCTTGGCGGGTTCCGCGAGGGCGAAGTTCTTGCCCCAGTCGGTGAGGGTGAGCGTGCCCGCGTCGCCCGCGCGGACCAGCAGCAGCGGGTACGGGGTTCCCTTCAGGGAGACGTCCAGGGTGCCGCCCGCGCCCTTGTCGCCGGTGATACGGATGGTGCGGACGCCGGACTGCTCGTGGTGCCCGTCCGTGGCGAGGGAGCCGTGCAGGGTCAGCAGACCGTCGAGCAGGACGTCCTTGTCCGTGAAGCTGATGAAGCGCTTGTAGGCCGGGTCGCCGCTCGGGACCTTCACGTACTTGCCGTCGAGCTTGTCGGCGGCCGCGGTGTCCGCCGAAGTGGCACCGCTCTTGCCGCCCTGGTGGTTCCAGAACTCGGCGTCGGCCTTGAGGAAGAGATGCCGGCCGACCCGGAGCAGATGGAAACTCGCCCCCTCCGAGGTGACCGAACCGGTGCCGCCGTCGGACCTCAGCCGCATGTCGAGCTTGTACGTGCGCCCGTTCGACACCACGGTCCCGGCGAGTCGCACCGCCTCGGCCGACGTGGCGGCCTTGCGTGTCTTCGACTGGATCTCGGTGGCGGACAGCTTCCCCACCCCGTTCGTGCCCGCGTCCGGATCCTCACTACTGCACCCCGTCAGCGCCGTCCCCGTCACGACCAGTGCGCACATCGCGCCCACCAGTGCGGCCCTGCGGGTACGGCCCTGGGAAATCGCAGTCACAGGTAGGGCTGCCTTTCATACGGGTGTCCATGCGGGTGTCCAAGCGCGTGTCCGTGCGCGTGTCCGTGAGGGTGCCCATGCCGGGGTGGCCGTGCCGGGTGTCCCCAACGGCGTACGGCAGCGTACCGGTGCCGTGCGTGCCCGGCGGAGCCAGTCCGTCCGGACCGCTCACCAGGGCGTATCCGACCGGGACGGGCTAGCCTGAAGCCCACCTGAGCGGACAGGTCGGGACCAAACGCCCGTACGGAGAATGCCGGCACGCGTCCGGAGCGACACGCAACGAGCACCACGCGACCAGCGACACGGAAGAAAGAGCACCACGGAAAGAAGGAGGCGCGGGCATGGCCGCAGCCGCCCCCCGGATCTTCGTCTCGCACCTCGCCGGTGTCGCCGTCTTCGACCCCAGCGGCGACCAGGTGGGCCGCGTGCGGGACCTGGTGGCCATGCTCCGCGTCGGACGCCGCCCGCCCCGGTTGCTCGGGCTGGTCGTGGAACTCTCCACCCGGCGGCGCATCTTCCTGCCCATGACCCGTGTCATCGGCATCGAGTCCGGCCAGGTCATCACCACCGGTGTCCTGAACGTGCGCCGCTTCGAGCAGCGGCCCACCGAGCGGCTCGTCTTCGGCGAGCTGCTCGACCGGCGGGTCCAGCTCGTCGAGACCGACGAGGAGGTGACCGTGCTCGACGTGTCCGTCCAGCAGCTGCCCGCGCGCCGGGAGTGGGAGATCGGCCGCGTCTTCGTGCGCAAGGGCCGCAGCGGGACCTTCCGGCGCACCAAGGGCGAGACCATGACCGTCGACTGGTCCGCCGTCACCGGGTTCTCGCTGGAGGAGCACGGACAGGGCGCCGAGAGCCTCCTCGCCACCTTCGAACAGCTGCGCGCCGCCGACCTGGCCAACGTCCTGCACCACCTGTCACCGAAGCGGCGCGGGGAGGTGGCCGCCGCCCTGGACGACGACCGCCTCGCCGACGTCCTGGAGGAGCTCCCCGAGGACGACCAGATCGAGATCCTGGGCAAGCTCAAGGAGGAGCGCGCCGCCGACGTCCTGGAGGCGATGGACCCCGACGACGCGGCCGACCTGCTCGCCGAACTCCCCGAGGACGACGTGGAGCGACTGCTGAGGCTGATGCGTCCCGACGAGGCGGCCGACGTACGACGGCTGATGGCCTACGAGGAGCGCACCGCCGGCGGCCTGATGACGACCGAGCCCATCGTGCTGCGGCCCGACGCCACGGTCGCCGACGCGCTCGCCCGGGTCCGCAATCCCGACCTGTCCCCCGCGCTCGCCGCCCAGGTGTACGTGTGCCGCCCGCCGGACGAGACGCCGACCGGGAAGTACCTCGGTGCGGCGCACTTCCAGCGACTGCTGCGCGACCCGCCGTACACGCTGGTCAGTTCGATCCTCGACGACAATCTTCAGCCCCTCGCGCCGGACGCCGCGCTGCCCGTCGTCGCCGGGTTCTTCGCCACGTACGACATGGTCGCCGCGCCCGTCGTCGACGAGAGCGGCTCGCTGCTCGGCGCGGTGACCGTGGACGACGTACTGGACCACATGCTGCCGGAGGACTGGCGCGAGACCGAGTTCCATCTGCACGAGGACGAACCGCAGCACGAACCTCTGGACGAACCCCAGGACGAGCGCCCGCATGACCGCGACGACGACCTCGGCGACGACCTCGCGGACGACCGGGGGGACGACAAGGAAGGCGACCAGCGGGACGGCCGCGAAGGCGTGGACGAAGGGGGGCGCGATGGGGCCTGACCGCGAGACCCGCGAACGGGCCGCCACCGGGGCGACCGCCACCACCCGGCCCCGCACCCGCCTCGACCAGCCGCTGCCGCCGCGCCGCCGACTGGTGCCCGAGTGGGACCCGGAGGCCTTCGGGCGGCTCTCGGAGCGGATCGCGCGTTTCCTCGGCACCGGACGATTCATCGTCTGGATGACGGTCGTCATCATCGTCTGGCTGGTGTGGAACGTCGCGGCACCGCGCCACCTGCGCTTCGACCCGTACCCGTTCATCTTCCTGACCCTGATGCTCTCGCTCCAGGCCTCCTACGCCGCCCCGCTGATCCTCCTCGCGCAGAACCGCCAGGCCGACCGCGACCGGGTCAACCTCGAACAGGACCGCAAGCAGAACGAGCGCTCGATCGCGGACACCGAGTACCTCACCCGCGAGATCGCCTCCCTGCGCATGGGCCTCGGCGAGGTCGCCACCCGCGACTGGATCCGCTCCGAATTCCAGGACCTGATCAGGGAGCTGGAGGAACACCGCACCGAAGGCCGGGTCGTATTCCCGGCAGAACGGCCGCCGCGACGTGACGTAGACGACCGCTGACGGGGCTTTCCGGGCCCCGGGCCCGGCGCCGTACCATCGTCCTTATGGCTACGGAAGACGCGGTGCGCGAAGCACTGGCGACGGTGAACGACCCCGAGATCCAGCGACCCATCACCGAGCTGGGGATGGTCAAATCGGTGGAGATCGGTGCGGATGGCGCGGTCGCGGTCACCGTGTATCTGACCGTCTCCGGCTGCCCGATGCGCGAGACCATCACGAAGAGCGTGACGGAGGCGGTCTCGGCGGTCGAGGGTGTCACCCGCGTCGAGGTGACCCTGGACGTGATGAGCGACGAGCAGCGCAAGGAACTGGCGACCGCGCTGCGCGGCGGCCAGACCGAGCGCGAGGTGCCCTTCGCCAAGCCGGGCTCACTCACGCGCGTGTACGCGGTCGCCTCCGGCAAGGGTGGTGTCGGCAAGTCCTCGGTGACCGTGAACCTCGCGGCGGCGATGGCGGCCGACGGCCTCAAGGTCGGCGTGGTCGACGCGGACATCTATGGCCACTCGGTGCCCCGCATGCTCGGCGCGCACGGCCGTCCGACCCAGGTCGAGAACATGATCATGCCGCCGTCCGCGAACGGCGTGAAGGTCATCTCCATCGGCATGTTCACCCCGGGCAACGCACCGGTGGTCTGGCGCGGCCCGATGCTCCACCGCGCCCTCCAGCAGTTCCTGGCGGACGTCTTCTGGGGCGACCTGGACGTCCTGCTCCTCGACCTCCCGCCGGGTACGGGCGACATCGCGATCTCGGTGGCCCAGCTGGTCCCGAACGCGGAGATCCTGGTCGTCACCACCCCGCAGCAGGCGGCGGCCGAGGTCGCCGAGCGCGCGGGCTCCATCGCCGTCCAGACCCACCAGAAGATCGTGGGCGTGGTCGAGAACATGTCGGGCCTGCCGTGCCCGCACTGCGGTGAGATGGTCGACGTCTTCGGCACGGGTGGCGGTCAGACGGTCGCCGACGGCCTGACCCGCACCACCGGCGCGAGCGTTCCCGTCCTCGGCTCCATCCCGATCGACGTCCGCCTGCGCGAGGGCGGCGACGAGGGCAAGCCGGTCGTCCTGACCGACCCGGAGTCCCCCGCGGGCTCCGCCCTGCGCGCCATCGCCGGCAAGCTCGGCGGCCGCCAGCGCGGCCTGTCCGGCATGTCCCTGGGCATCACCCCGAGGAACAAGTTCTAGATTCCCGTCAGTACGTCGACAGGGGCGCCCCGCCGAGGAGCGCCCCAAAGGGGCGCGGGGCCCTGCCATGTGGGGCTCCGCCGCGTGGGCGCGACAAGCCACAGACGCCCCGCCGCCGAACGACCCGGAGCCGCGCATCGGCCCGCGTCCCCGGCCCCTTCCAGGAGGGCACCGTCACGCGTACGCCGCGATGTCCTTGATCATGGCGAAGCCCAGCCCGTAGGCGCTCATTCCCCGCCCGTACGCCCCCACATGGACCCCCTCCTGGGTGGAGCCCGCGAGGACCCAGCCGAACTCGGACTCGCGGTAGTGGAACGGCGTGGGGACGCCGTCCACGGGGAGGGACAGCGAGGACCAGTCGGGCCCGTCCAGGTCGTCCGCGAGCACCCACGCCGTCTCGGTCTGCTGGTCCAGCCAGTCGTCCCGCAGGGTGTGGTCCATCTGGCCGGGCCAGGTGAAGGACAGCAGCCCCACACCGGCCAGCCAGGCCGCCGAGGACACCGACGTGGCCTCGAGGAGCCCGGTACCGTCCGCACTCCGGCGCGAGGGGCTGGCCGCGACGGTCACCACGACCGCGAACCGCTCCTTGTCCTCCGTCGACTCGCTGCGCACCGAGGGCTCTTCCCCGTGCCCGATCGAACCGTGCTCGACGGCACCGTCCGCCGACGTACCCACCTGCATCAGCCAGCGCGGCCCCGTGAAGGCCTCGTCGAGGCCGTACCACGGGAAGGGCGCCAGCAGGTAACCGTCTACCGTGCGGCGGGCGGAGGGGACCTGCTGTCCGTCTTCCGCGGCCGGCGCCTGCGCGCCTACCCGACTTGTCGTCTCCATCTGCCCGGACGCCTCCTTGCTCTCGTCGGACCGGGTGGCCCGCCCCCCTCGGGCGTCCTCAGCGGTCCGCACAACAACTGGGCAGCATAGCCACACCGCTCCGAGCAGCAGGGAAAGCACCCGGCGCGTGAGACGCGCACACGCCGTTTTCAGGCCGTGTCACGCGCCTGCGGGTACGGCTCAGGTGGCGTCCGCGTCGAAGGGCGGGCGCTCGTCCGGATCGGTCTTCTCGGGCTTCTTGGTCATGTCGATCGAGCCACCGGAGGAACCGGAGGACGAGGACGACGACGAAGACGAAGACGAAGAGGAGTCCGTGTCGCGGCTGTGGACCGCGTCCGTGACCTCGGCCATCTCCTTCTTCAGGTCGAAGCCGTTGCGGATCTCCTTGAGCCCCAGCTCGTCGTTGTCCAGCTGCTTGCGGATGAACGTCTTGGGGTTGAGGTCCTCGAACTCGAAGTCCTTGAACTCCGGGCCGAGTTCCTCACGGATGTCCGCCTTGGCGCTCTCCGAGAACTCGCGGATCTTGCGGATGGTGCGGGTGACGTCCTGGATCATCTTCGGGAGCTTTTCCGGACCGAAGACGAGCACGGCAAGGACAACGAGCGTCACCAGCTCGAGCGGTCCTATGTCATTGAACACCTGAAGCTCCTTGCGATGTCCTCAGTCCTCGACCCTCGGCCCTCGGGATTCTTCCGTGGTCCGGGCCGGGTCCACGGTACCCGTCGATCCCGTCCGTCCGGAACTGTCCCGGGGCTTCCGGGTTCGTGTACACGACGAGTTTCCCCGGATGTACGCCGCTCAGCACGGGCGCCGGGCCCCTCCTGTGAAGTTCATGTCAGTTGCTGTCGAAAGAGGTCAGCCGCCGCTCGCGGAGCCGAGGACCAGGGTGACTGTCCGCTGTGAGCCGCCCCGCCGGAGGGTCAGCCGGAGCCTGTCGCCGGGACGGTGTGCGCGTGTCTTCACGATCAGCTCCTCACCGGAGTGGACGCGCTGGCCGTCGACCTCGGTGATGACGTCGCCGGCCTTGATGCCCGCCTTGGCCCCGGGGCCGCCCGCGGTGACCGGCGCGCCGCCGCCCTTCGTGCCGACCCGGGCGCCGTCGCCCGTGTAGTCCATGTCGAGCATGACCCCGATCACCGGGTGGGTCGCCCGGCCGGTGTTGATCAGCTCCTCGGCGACGCGCCTGGCCTGGTTGACGGGGATGGCGAAGCCGAGCCCGATGGAACCGGCCTGGCCGCCCTGGAGGTCGGTGCCGCCGTCGGCCGAGCGGATGGCGCTGTTGATGCCGATGACGCGGGCCCGTGCGTCGAGGAGGGGGCCGCCGGAGTTGCCGGGGTTGATGGGCGCGTCGGTCTGCAGCGCGTCGACGTACGAGACGTCGCTCCCGTCGCCCTTCTCGCCGCCCGCCGTGATGGGCCGCTCCTTGGCGCTGATGATCCCGGAGGTGACGGTGTTGGCGAGGTCGAAGGGCGCGCCGATGGCGACGACGGGGTCGCCCACCTGGACGCTGTCGGAGTTGCCCAGCGCCATGGGCCGCAGCCCGCCGACTCCCGACACCTTGACCACGGCGAGGTCGTAGCCGCTGTCACGCCCGACGACGGTGGCCTTGGCGCTCTCGCCGCCGCTGAACGTCACGGTTATCTCGCCGCCGCTGCCGGCCGGCTCGACCACGTGGTTGTTGGTGAGGATGTGACCCCGGGTGTCGAGCACGAACCCGGTGCCGGTGTCCTCTTCGCTGGAGCCGCGCACGTGCAGGGTGACCACGCTGGGCAGCGCGCGGGCCGCTATCCCGGCCACGCTGTCCGTGGGCCGCCCGGGCGCCTCCTTGGCGGCCTGCGGCAGTGTGACGTCACCGACCCCGCCGTTGCGCTCCAGATAGGCCCCTACGGCGCCTCCGACGCCTCCGGAGACGAGGGCGAGCGCCACGGCCCCGAGGACCAGCGCCTTCCTCGCCCGCTTGCGCCGCTGGGTCTTCGTCTCGACAGCCGCCCCGTTCTGCTGGAGCGGTCCCGGGGCGGCCCAGGGGTCGTAGTTCTGCCACGGGGCGGGGGCCGGGTGGGGGTTGCTCGGGTACGGGGCCGGGGCCGGAAGCGGCGCCGGGGCCGGAAGCGGGAGCGGGCCCGGGGGCATGGCGGTGCCGTGCGCGGGGGTGGCCGCCGGGTGCTGGACGGGCGGGGCGGGCGCCCAGGGGCCCGGCTCGCCGTACGGCGGGGTGCTGTAGGGGTCGGGGTCGTGCAGGGGCCGGGGGCGGTCGACGGGGGCCTGCTGCGCCGGTACGGCGGCGACCTGGGCCCGGCCCGCGGGCACGGCGTCGGAGGGACCCCCGACCGCCTCCGCATCCGGCGCGCTTCCCTGAAGGGCAGGACGCTCCCACTCGAAGTCACCGCCGCCGACACCGCTCCCGGCGCCGGGCCCCGCCGGTGCGACGTACGGCGAAGCCGCATCGACCGCACCGGCCACACCCGTCGGAGCCGTGGCCGTCGCCGGCCGGTCCAGTTCGTAGTCCCCGTCGGAGTGGTGGTCCCTCTCGGACCGGTGGTCCCTGTCGAAGTCGTGGTTCGCGTCGGAGTCGCGGTCCGCCTCGGGTCCGGGGATGTCCTCGACCGGGCCCACCTCGCCGACCCCCGGAGGGACCTGGCGGGGCCGACTCCACCACTTCGCCTTCGTGGGCTTCCCCTCGTTCATGCTCTCCCCACACCTGGCCCGCGGCACAACACGCCGACGGTCACCGCAGATTGCCGACTCCGCGTCCGGGAATCCCTCCGGCGGACGCGGCCCACCCTGGATTCAACCAGGTTCCGGGGCCGGGGCGCAGAGGACCGGTCAGTGGGCGGTACGGGAAGAGGGGGACGATGAGGAAGAGGGGGACGGGGTGGTGGCCGGGGCGGCGAGCAGGCGCGGGGGCGTGAGGCCGGGCGGCGTCGACCAGGAGGTCTGCGCGATCGGCTGTGCCTCGGTGAGCGGATGTATGAGCGGGGACATCACGGCGGCACCGGCCACCACGGGGGTGGTCAGCGTGTGCATGAGGTCGTCTGCCCGGGGCACCGGAGCGGGGACTCCGGGGAGGAGGGGTGCGGACACCGAGGTCGGCACCGCGGGCGCCACACCGAGCGAACGCTCGCCCTGGGCGAGCAGCGGCCCGTCGGAGCGGCGACGCTGTGTCTCGGGAGCCGTCGCGGGCCCCGAGCCCGGCGTACGCGCCGGCGTCACATTGCT
Organism: Streptomyces sp. NPDC096311; assembly: GCF_044763085.1. Classification (NCBI taxonomy): domain Bacteria; kingdom Bacillati; phylum Actinomycetota; class Actinomycetes; order Kitasatosporales; family Streptomycetaceae; genus Streptomyces; species Streptomyces sp. NPDC096311. The sequence continues at coordinate 233,963 of NZ_JBIWFN010000014.1, read as the reverse complement.
GCCGCCGGAGCCGCCGCGCGCGTCCGTGGTGTCGGCCGGCACTCCGGTCGACACCCCGCCGAGCGCGACCGCGGCCAGCGACACCGCACCGGCGGCGGCGAAGGCGAAGCGCAGCCCGCGCGAGGCCGATCGGTCGGTCTCGTGACGGCTGACGTCATGGATACGGAAACCGCGCCCGGGGGCGGGCGGCAGCACGTCGCCGTGCGGCGCGGCGGGCACGTACCCGAAGGGCTCTCCGCGCACTCCGAAGACGCCGGTCACCGGGGCGCCGGAGGGGAGTCCTCCGCCGAATCCGCCCCCGCCGAACGGTGAGCCATCACCGCCGTCGAAGTCACCTCCCCCGGGCAGTCCCTGGAGACGGGCCAGGAAGCTCTCGGAGGGGGGCGGAGCGGCGACTTCCGCGAAGACGTTCTTCAGTCGGCGCTGGGCGTCCGCCTCGGCCTTGCACTTCGCGCAGGTGACGAGGTGGGCCAGGACGCGATCGCGCGACTCATGACCGAGCTCTCCGTCCACCAGGGCGGAGAGTCGGTCCCCAAGATGCTGGTCGGCAACACGCCGCTCCGTAGAGTCGGGCCGGGATCCACTCACGCGGTCGCGCCCCCTCCTCCCAGCGCGGGAACTCCCGTGATCGCGAAGCCGCGGCGCTCGGCACGGGCCTCGGGAGACCGGTGCGCGAGGGCCTTGCGCAGCTGCGAACGGCCACGGTGGATCCGGCTGCGGACCGTACCGAGCTTGACGCCCAGGGTCGCGGCGATCTCCTCGTACGAAAGTCCCTCGATGTCACAGAGGACGACGGCGGCGCGGAACTCGGGCGCGAGGGTGTCCAGCGCCTGCTGGACGTCCGCGTCGAAGTGCGCGTCGTTGAAGACCTGCTGCGGGGAGGGCTCGCGGCTGGGCAGGCGCTCGGCCGCGTCGTCACCGAGGGCGTCGAAGCGGATGCGCTGCTTGCGGCGCACCATGTCGAGGAAGAGGTTCGTGGTGATGCGGTGCAGCCAGCCCTCGAAGGTGCCGGGCGTGTAGGTCGACAGGGAGCGGAAGACGCGCACGAAGACTTCCTGTGTGAGGTCCTCGGCGTCGTGCTGGTTGCCCGTCAGGCGGTAGGCGAGCCGGTAGACCCGGCCGCTGTGCGTGCTGACGATCTCCTCCCAGGTGGGCGGAGTCCACGCCTGCGACTCCGCGTCGGTGGTGAACGTCGCGGTCTGCGCGGGGGCAGCAGCATGGAACTTGTCAGCGATGTCGGTCACGGATTTCGGCTCACCCGCCGATCTGAGGAGGCGCCGCAGCACCCCGCCCCGATCCACAGGCGCAGCCGCACCTCCCCTGTCGGCTCTGGTGGTGTCCAGTGGAGCCCCTACCATAGCCACCTCGCCCGTTAGCTCCGGATAAGCGGTTTTACGAGAATTTGATACGTGCTCATATGCCTGCGTCAGCATGTGCTCGCCACCCCGCTCCACACCCCGCTCCACGCACTGTTCCATCGACTTCCCCCCGCTCTGTTTCCGCACCCTTCTAAACGCCTGGTCCCATCTGCGGGTTCCCGGCACCAACGGATACAGTCACGCCCAGGCAACCACGGGGACAGGGAGAGGGTCATTACCGGCAACCGGCAGACGAGCTGGGCGTTCGCCGACGCCTTTGTCGCCGAGGACGAAGCGCTGCGCTGGGCCCGCGACCGGGCCCACGAGGCAGGGCTGCGCCCGGTGTCGCCCGGCACGGGCGCCGCGCTGCGGTTGCTCGCCGCCACCGTGGACGCGAAAGCAGTGGCGGAGATCGGGACCGGGACCGGCGTCTCCGGAATTCATCTGCTGCACGGCATGCGGCCGGACGGGGTACTGACCACCGTCGATCCGGAACCGGACCGCCAGCAGTTCGCCCGCCAGGCCTTCCGCGCGGCCGGCTTCGCCAGCAACCGCGCCCGCTTCATCCCCGGCCGCGCACTGGACGTCCTGCCCCGGCTCGCGGACGCGGGCTACGACCTCGTCTTCTGCGACGGCGACCGTCTGGAGTGCCTGGACTACCTCGCTGAATCGTTGCGCCTGCTGCGTCCGGGCGGGCTGGTCGTCTTCGAGGGGGTCTTCGCGGACGGCCGCACGGTCGAATCGGGCCCGCAGCCCGCCGAGGTCGGCCGGCTGCGCGAACTGCTGCGCGCGGTGCGCGAGAGCCAGGAACTGGTGCCCTCGCTGCTGCCGGTGGGCGACGGGTTGCTGTGCGGGGTCAAGCGCTGACCGCACGCTCGACCCCGTACCCGCACTGCATGCCTGACCTGCGTCGATGCATACAGGCGCACCGCTGCCGCACCCCAGGAACACCACCGCCCCGGCACCGAATGCGGTGCCGGGGCAGCTGAAAGGTATGGTCGCGTTCCGCGTCAGCCGACGACCTTCTTGAGGGCGTCGCCGAGCGCGTCGGCCTCGTCAGGGGTCAGCTCGACGACGAGCCGACCGCCGCCTTCGAGCGGAACGCGCATGACGATGCCCCGCCCCTCCTTGGTCACCTCGAGCGGGCCATCGCCCGTCCGCGGCTTCATGGCCGCCATGCTCGTTCCCCTTCCTGAAACCAGCTCATCGTCGCCGACGGCCCCTTGAAGGGCACGCACGTCCCCTCATAGGACACACGTCACCGGCATCGAACACATTGCTTCCAGGCCATTATCCCGCATCTCAGGACCCGATGACCAACATCAGTCGGCATCGCTTGCGCAACGCGCTTGAGCAAAACCACTCAATTCGGCGATGTGACTGCGATACTGCGCCGCTGCATCGACTTCCACGGCACGGAATTCTTTGACGCAGGTCACATGTCCTGTCCACGCCCCGGCCGTGATCTCCGCCATGCTGTCCTGCATGCTGTCCTCGCACGCAGGACGTACCGACCGGTACGTCGGAGCCGCGAAACCGGAGGAGACCCACCATGGCCGACACCGTGCTCTACGAGGTGAGCGACGGACTCGCGACGATCACGCTGAACCGCCCCGAGGCGATGAACGCGATGAACACCGAGACCAAGGCCGCCCTCCGGGACGCGGCCCAGGCCGCCGCGGCGGACGGCGGCGTACGGGCGATCCTGCTCACCGCCGCAGGTGACCGGGCGTTCTGCGTCGGGCAGGACCTCAAGGAGCACATCGGGCTGCTGGCCGCCGACAAGGAGTCGGGGTCGCGGCACACGATGAGCACCGTGCGCGAGCACTACAACCCGATCGTGCGCGCCCTGACCGGGGCCCCGAAGCCCGTGGTGGCCGCGGTGAACGGCGTCGCCGCGGGGGCCGGCTTCGGCTTCGCCCTCTGCGCGGACTACCGGATCGTCGCCGACACCGCCGCCTTCAACACGTCCTTCGCCGGGGTCGCGCTGACCGCCGACTCGGGCACGTCATGGACCCTGCCGCGGCTGATCGGACCGGGCCGCGCCGCCGATCTGCTGCTCTTCCCGCGCAGTATCAGCGCGCAGGAGGCCTTCGAGCTCGGGATCGCCAACCGGCTCGTCCCGTCGTCCGAGCTGCGCGGCGAGGCGGAGAAGGTGGCGCGGACGCTGGCGGCGGGGCCGACGGTCGCGTACGCCGCGCTGAAGGAGTCCGTGGCGTACGGGCTCACTCATTCTCTGGACGAGACGCTGGAGAAGGAGGACGAGCTGCAGGCGCGGGCCGGGGCGTCCGAGGACCATGTGATCGCGGTGCAGGCGTTCGTCAACAAGGAGAAGCCGAAGTACTTGGGGCGGTGACGCTCCGCTGGATTCGGCGGTCGGAGGTCGGTACGGGAACTGCGGGCCGTCCGTGGCCGGTCGCGCAGTTCCCCGCGCCCCTCAGGGGGCGCTCCTGGCCGCGCAATCCTCCAAGTGGTCGTTGACCAGGCCGCACGCCTGCATGAGCGCGTAGGCCGTGGTCGGGCCCACGAAGCGGATGCCGCGCTTCTTGAGGGTCTTGGAGAGGGCTGTCGACCCGTCGGTGACGGCCGGGACGTCGGCCAGCCGCTTCGGGGCCGGGCGGATGGCCGGGTCGGGGGCGAAGGACCAGATCAGCTCGTCCAGCTCGCCCGGCGACCAGTCGGCCAGCACGCGCGCGTTGGCGACGGTCGCCTCGATCTTGGCGCGGTTGCGGATGATGCCCGGGTCGCCGAGGAGGCGCTCCTTGTCGGCGTCCGTGAACGCGGCCACCGAGGCGATCTCGAAGTCGGCGAAGGCGGCACGGAAACCCGGCCGGCGGCGCAGGATCGTGATCCAGGACAGGCCCGACTGAAAGGCCTCCAGGCAGAGCCGCTCGTAGAGCGCGTCGTCACCGTGGACCGGGCGGCCCCACTCCTTGTCGTGGTACGAGACGTAGTCCTCGGTGGACAGGGCCCAGGGGCAGCGCAGCGCGCCGTCGGGCCCGGCCAGCGCGTCGCTCACTGCTGCTCCCCCTCGGCCGGCTTGCGCAGCGACATGGTCGCGGTGGCGCGGGCGCCGGCCAGCGCGGCCTCCAGGTCGGCGATCCTGGCGTCGCGCTCGGCGAGCTCGGCGCCGAGCCGGCCGAGGGTGTCGTCCACGTCCGCCATGCGGTAGCCGCGGGCGGCGAGCGGGAAGCGCACGGACTCCACGTCCGCGCGGTTCACCGGCCGGTCCTGGGGCAGCGAATCCACCAGCCGATCGGGCTCGGCGTCGGGAAGGGGGGCGCTCTCGCCGCCGCCCACCACGGACAGTGTCACCGCGGCGACCACGACGGCGAGCGCGACGACCAGGAACAAGAACATGAACATCGCTGAGGTCCCCACGCTCTGGTGCCGACGCGTTGGGCGCCGGCGCGAAAGTACTGAAGCTACTGAAAATGTCTGACGAGTGCCGAAGCGGTCCGGCCCTGAAAGTGTCAGGGTCCGATCGTGCCATGCGAGTCTGACAGTTAAGGTCGCAGGCGGCTAAGCAGCGGGACTTACTAGGAGAGGTCACAGGGGATGCTCAGGCTGGGCAGGCACGAATTCGACCCGCACGAGCCGGTGATCATGGCCATCGTGAACCGGACCCCTGACTCCTTCTACGACCAGGGAGCCACCTTCCGCGACGAGCCCGCGCTCTCGCGCGTGGAGCGGGCGGTGGCCGAGGGCGCCGTCATCATCGACATCGGCGGGGTCAAGGCCGGGCCCGGGGAAGAAGTGACCGCCGAGGAGGAGGCGCGCCGTACGGTCGGTTTCGTCGCCGAGGTGCGGCGGCGGTTCCCGGACGTGATCATCAGCGTCGACACCTGGCGGCACGAGGTCGGGGAGGCGGTCTGCGAGGCGGGGGCGGATCTGCTCAACGACGCGTGGGGTGGCGTGGATCCGCGGCTCGCGGAGGTGGCCGCGCGGTACGGGGTGGGGCTGGTGTGCACCCATGCCGGGGGCGCCGAGCCTCGTACGCGGCCGCATCGGATCGCCTACGACGACGTCGTGGCCGACATTCTGCGGGTGACCGTGGGGCTGGCCGAGCGGGCGGTGGCCCTGGGGGTGCCCCGGGAGTCCGTGCTGATCGACCCCGGGCACGACTTCGGGAAGAACACGCGGCACAGCCTGGAGGCGACTCGGCGGCTGGGCGAGATGGTGGAGACGGGGTGGCCCGTGCTTGTCTCCCTCTCCAACAAGGACTTCGTCGGGGAGACGCTCGACAAGCCGGTGAAGGAGCGGGTGGTCGGGACGCTGGCCACGACGGCGGTGTCGGCGTGGCTGGGGGCGCAGGTGTATCGCGTCCACGAGGTCGCCGAGACGCGTCAGGTCCTGGACATGGTGGCGTCGATCGCGGGCCACCGCCCTCCGGCGGTGGCCCGCCGGGGCCTGGCGTAGACCACCCGCGCCCCTTGCGGAGACGCTCCGCTACCGGCCCGCCTCCTTCGAGACCAGGGCCACCGCTTCCTCCACCTCGTCCGTGAGGTGGAACAGGAGGAGGTCCTTTTCGGAAGCCTTGCCCTGGGCGATCAGGGTGTTCTTGAGCCAGTCGACGAGACCGCCCCAGTACGCCGTGCCGAACAGGACGATCGGGAAGCGGGTGACCTTCTGGGTCTGGACGAGGGTGAGTGCCTCGAAGAGTTCGTCGAGGGTGCCGAGGCCGCCGGGCAGGACCACGAAGCCCTGGGCGTACTTGACGAACATCATCTTGCGGACGAAGAAGTACCGGAAGTTGAGGCCGATGTCGACGTAGGGGTTGAGGCCCTGTTCGAAGGGGAGCTCGATGCCCAGGCCGACCGAGATGCCCTTGGCCTCGCAGGCGCCCTTGTTGGCGGCTTCCATCGCGCCGGGCCCGCCGCCCGTGATGACGGCGAAGCCGGCTTCGACCAGGCCTCGGCCGAGCGCGACTCCCGCCTCGTACTCGGGCGAGTCCACCGGCGTACGGGCGGAGCCGAAGACGCTGATCGCGGGCGGGAGTTCGGCGAGCGTGCCGAAGCCTTCGATGAACTCCGACTGGATGCGCAGGACCCGCCATGGGTCGGTGTGCACCCAGTCGGAGGGGCCGCCCGCGTCGAGCAGCCGCTGGTCCGTGGTACTCGCCTGCACCTGGCCCCGCCTGCGCAGTACCGGCCCCAGCCGCTGCTCCTCCGGTGGCTGCTTCTTGCCCTCGGGGTTGCCAGTAGCCATGTGCGCTCCCTCCGCTTGCAAGTGGTTCAGCCCCAGCGTAGATCTACGCGGGTTACGGAGGGGGGACATGCGCATGTCCGCCGTGCACCACGAAGGTTCGGGCGGGTCCTCAGGACGTCAGCCAGGCGCGCAGGCGCTCCTCGGCCTCGGGGATCTCCGACGCCCGCACCCGCTCGTCCACCTTGTGGGCGAGGAGCGGCGCGCCGGGCCCGTAGTTCACCGCGGGCACCCCGAGCGCGCTGAAGCGGGCGACGTCCGTCCAGCCGAACTTGGGGCGGGCCTCGCCGCCGACGGCCGCCAGGAAGGCCGCGGCGGCCGGGTGCGTCAGGCCGGGCCGGGCCCCGCCGGTGTGGTCGTCGACGATGAACTCGTCGATGTCGCAGTCGGCGAAGAAGTCACGGACGAAGGCCTCGGCCTCCGCCTCGCTCCGGTCGGGCGCGTAGCGGAAGTTGACGACGACGGTGCAGGCGTCGGGGATGACGTTGGTGGCCACGCCCCCTTCGATGCGGACGGCGTTGAGGCCTTCGTGGAACCGGAGGCCGTCCACGACCGGCGTGCGCGGCTCGTAGGCGGCGAGCCTGGCGAGGATCGGCGCCGTCGCGTGGATCGCGTTGGAGCCCATCCACGCGCGCGCGGAGTGGGCACGCTCCCCCTTGGTCTTCAGGAGCACCCGGAGCGTGCCCTGGCAGCCGCCCTCCACCTGGCCGTCCGTCGGCTCCAGGAGGATCGCGAAGTCGCCCGCCAGCCAGTCGGGGTGGGCCTCGGCGACGTGCTTCAGGCCGTTCAGGTGGGCGGCGACCTCTTCGTTGTCGTAGAACACGAAGGTGAGGTCGCGGTTGGGTGCCGGGACCGTGGCCGCGATGCGCAGCTGCACGGCGACGCCGGACTTCATGTCGCAGGTGCCGCAGCCCCACAGGACGCCGTCCTCGTCGAGGCGCGAGGGCACGTTGCCGGCGATGGGGACCGTGTCGATGTGGCCGGCGAGGATCACGCGCTCGGCCCGCCCCAGGTTCGTACGCGCCACGACGTTGTTGCCGTACCGGTCGACCGTCAGATGCGGCAGGGCGCGCAGCGCGGCCTCGACGGCGTCCGCGAGCGGCTTCTCGTTGCCGCTCTCCGAGGGGAAGTCGACGAGCCGCGCGGTGAGCTCGGCGGCGTCCAGCGTGAGGTCAAGGGTGGTGTCGGCCATGCCCTCGACCCTAGCGCCCCCTGCTCGGCGCTCCGGCGCGCACGGGTTGTCCACAACCCCATACGTCACCAACAGTCGCCTCCAGTACCTTGTACGCGTGCCAGAGCCGTCCCCCACTCCTGTCCGGCGCGGCCGCCTCTTCCGTTTCGGAGCGGCCGTCGTAGTCATGCTCGCGCTCGCGGGGTACCTCGCGGTGCAGTACCTCACAGGAGGGACGGGTGCGCCGCGCTGCAGAGTCGTCTCGGGCAAGAGCGACGGCGCGTCGTACGAGTTCACCCCGGAGCAGGCGGTGAACGCGGCGACGATCTCGGCGGTCGGCACCACCCGCGGGCTGCCGGAGCGCGCCGTGGCCATCGCGCTCGCGACCGCGCTCCAGGAGTCGGGGCTGCGCAACATCCAGCACGGCGACCGGGACTCGCTCGGTCTGTTCCAGCAGCGCCCCTCGCAGGGCTGGGGGACGACGAAACAGATCATGGACCCGACGTACGCGGCCGGCATGTTCTACGAACACCTGGCCAAGGTGCCGGGCTACACGCGGCTGCCGCTCACCGTCGCCGCGCAGCGCGTGCAGCGCAGCGGCTATCCGCAGGCGTACGCGAAGCACGAGCCGGACGCGACGCTGCTGGCCGCGGCCCTGACCGGCCGCGCGGCGGCCACGCTGACCTGCGAGGGCCGCCCGGGGGCGACCCCGGTCGGCGGCCCGGACTCGGTGCGCGCCGCGCTCGTGCGGGACTTCGGGCGCGAGGTGCTGCAGGAGGCGGGAGCCGATGTGAGCACCGCCGGCTCCCCCGCCTCCTCGACGGCCTCGCCGACGCTCGCCCCCTCGCCGAGCGTCTCCGGCCGGACCGTGACCGTGCCCGTGCGCAAGGACCCCACCGGCGACTCCACCGTCCGCCAGCGTGGCTGGGAGCTGGCCCACTGGGCGGTGGCCAACTCCTCGACGCTGCACATCCAACGGGTCTCCTACGCGGGGCGGGAGTGGACGGCCGGGGAAAGGAACGGCGAGTGGCGCGCGCCGGTCGCCAAGGGCGGTTCGACGACGACGCAGTCCGCCGACGAGGTCCGCATCGTCACCGCGCAGTAGTACGGGGCCTCACCTGTACGGGGGACGCGCGGCGTGGCGCGTTGCCGCTGCGAGCGGGTTTTCGCGTCCTCACCCCGGAATCCGCCGGACCCCTTGAAAACAAAGGGCCGTAAGGATTCGGCAGACTTTCCGACCGGATGCCCTTTGCCCGTTTTTATCCACAACCGATAATGCGACGCATTGCCAACTCTTTACGTCGGGCCACCGCAACCTTCGCGGGTCTCGAGCGGTAGTCACTGCGTCCGAGCCCGGAACGATCAACGGGTCGCCCGACAGCCGGTCGGCGGCCGGACGTTCAACTCCCGGGCACGGGTGGACACTTCACCGTTCTCTTCCGTCTAAGGAGCATCATGTCCCTCCCCCTGACCCGCCGGATCGCCCGTGCCGCGCTGCTCATCGCAGCGGGAGCGGCGCCCGTGGTCGGTGCGGCCGGCTCCGCCAGCGCGGCGGCCGAACTCCCGGCCACCCCCAACCTCGGCGGCCTGACCGCTCTGGACGGCGCGCACGTCGGCAACACGGTCGACGGTGCGACGCAGAACGTCACCGGGCTCGCGGGCACGACCGGCGGCAACGCCCTCAAGAAGGCCGTCCCGGCCGCGGGCAAGACGGGTGGCAGTGTCGCCAGGACGGCGACGCCGGCCGCGCAGAAGGTGGCCGGGGACACGACGGGGCAGGCCGGGGGTCTGCTCGGTGACACCGCGAAGACCGCCGGTGGTGGTCTTCCGACGGACGCGGTGACCAAGGGTGGTCTGCCGACGGGGCAGCTGCCGCTGAAGGGGCTGCCGCTCGGCTAGCCGCCGGGGCCGTACGGATCTTGTACGGATGCTGTACGGCGAAGGGGTCCAGGGAGTTTCCCTGGACCCCTTCGCGTGCGTCGGTTCCCGGCGTGCGGGCCGGTGGGGGCTGGGCGCGCCCACGCGGCGGAGCCGCAAAATGTCAGGGCCCCGCGCCCCTGTCGGGGCGCTCCCCGCCGGGGCGTCTCTCAGCCCAGGCGTCGCACCGCCGCCGCCACCCGCTCGTCCGTTGCCGTCAGGGCCACGCGGACGAAGTTTTCGCCCGCCTCGCCGTAGAAGTCGCCCGGGGCGACGAGGATGCCCAGTTCGGCCAGATGGGCGACGGTGTCCCAGCAGGACTCGCCGCGGGTGGCCCACAGGTACAGGCTCGCCTCGCTGTGCTCGATGCGGAAGCCGTGGCGCAGCAGGGCCTCGCGCAGGGCGGTGCGGCGGGCCGCGTAGCGCTCGCGCTGTTCGCGGACGTGGACGTCGTCCGCGAGGGCGGCTACCACCGCGGCCTGGGTCGGCGCGGACGTCATCATGCCGCCGTGCTTGCGGATCTGGAGCAGGTCGCCGAGGACGGCGGGGTCACCGGCGAGGAACGCGGCGCGGTAGCCGGCCAGGTTCGAGCGCTTCGAGAGCGAGTGGACCGAGACGATCCCCTCGTACGAGCCGCCGCAGACGTCCGGGTGCAGGACCGAGACCGGGTCGGCCTCCCAGCCCAGCTCGAGGTAGCACTCGTCGGAGAACACGAGGATGTCGTGCTCGCGGGCCCACGCGACGATCCGGGCGAGTTCGGGGGCGGACAGGACCCTGCCCGTCGGGTTCGACGGGGAGTTCAGCCACAGGAGCTTCAGGCCGGTCGGGTCCAGCTCCGTGGGGTCGTCGTAGACCACGTAGTCCGCGCGGGCCAGGCGCGCGCCGACCTCGTACGTCGGGTACGCGAGGCGCGGGTACGCCACCTTGTCGCCGGGGCCCAGGCCCAGCTGGGTGGGGAGCCAGGCGACGAGTTCCTTGGAGCCGACGACCGGGAGCACGTGCTGGTGGGTGACGTCGCGTGCGCCGAGCCGCCGCTCGACCCAGCCGGTGAGCGCGTCGCGCAGTTCGGGCGTGCCCCACACCGTGGGATAGCCCGGCGAGTCCGCGGCCGCGACCAGAGCTTTCTGGATCAGCTCGGGCACCGGGTCGACCGGGGTGCCGACGGACAGGTCGACGATGCCACCCGGATGAGCGGCGGCCGTCGCCTTGAAGGGCTCCAGCTTGTCCCAGGGGAAGACGGGAAGCCGGTCGGAGACTGCGGACACGGGATCGGGCTCACTTTCTCGTTCGTACGACCCGTACACACACGGCCTGCGCGCCTGTGGCCGGTACGGGCCGCTACGGCAAACGCCTCGGCCCCGCACGGCGATCGAGGGGATCGGGCCGTACGGGACCGAGGCGGCGCGTAGGTGCGGCCGCTTACTGGTTCTGCGGCGGCAGCGCTGCGATGAAGGGGTGGTCGCGCTCGATCAGACCGAGCTTGCTGGCGCCGCCGGGCGAGCCGAGCTCGTCGAAGAACTCGACGTTCGCCTTGTAGTAGTCCTTCCACTCTTCAGGAGTGTCGTCTTCGTAGAAGATCGCCTCGACCGGGCACACCGGCTCACAGGCTCCACAGTCGACGCATTCGTCCGGGTGGATGTACAAGGACCGGGAGCCCTCGTAGATGCAGTCGACCGGGCACTCCTCGATGCACGCCTTGTCCTTGACGTCGACACAAGGCTGCGCGATGACGTAGGTCACGCTGTCGTTCCTCCTCGATAGGGCGCTGGCGGGCCTCCGTAGGCTCCGCCGCCTGGCGCGCGGGAGCGCGGCGTCGTCGATGCCCGCACCTAGTATCTCCGTTCCGGGGCGTGATCCATACAGGAGGGGTGAACTGACCTGTGGAAATCTCTGCGGCCGGACGTCTCGAGGTCCGAATCACCGCCGCTGACGTGGGCAAACGTGTCTCTGTTCGGCGGATGATCGTAGATATCGAAGGTGCCGCCAGCGGTGAGAAATTCACTGACACGGTCGGTGTTCTCACATCATGGGACGAGAGTGTGCTGCTGATCACACGGCGCGACGGCGAAATCGTCCGGATTCCGGAATCCTCGCTGGTCGCGGGCAAGGTCGTACCGGCCGCCCCGGCGCGTCGGCGGGGCCCCGCGGCCTCGTACGAGGAGCTGGCGCGGGTCGCCGCGCGGGCCTGGCAGCCGGTGGAGAGCGAGCGGCTCGGCGACTGGGAGCTGCGGGCGGCCTCCGGGTTCACCCGGCGCGCGAATTCCGTGCTGCCGCTCGGCGACCCGGGCGTGCCGCTCGACGAGGCGCTGACGTACGTACGCGACTGGTACGCGGCCCGTGAGCTGCCCGCCTACGTCCAGACCGCCACCGGGGCCGAGGGCACGCAGGAGGTGCTGTGCGCGGAGCTGGAGGCGCGCGGCTGGGCGCGTGAGGTGAGTGCCGGGCTGTGGATCGGCGCGCTCGCGCCGCTCGCCGACCGCGAGGCCGCACAGGCCTCCGGGGTGGTCCTCGCCCGCGCGGCCGACGAGGCCTGGCTGGGCCGCTACCAGCGCAAGGGGCTGAGCGAGGTCGCGCTGCGCGTCCTGGGCAGCGGGCCCTCGGTGTGGTTCGCGACGGTGCCCGGCGCCGAGGGGGAGCCTCCGGCCGCGATCGGGCGGTGTGTCGTCGACGGGCGGTGGGCCGGTTTCGCCGCCGTCGAGGTCGACCCCGCCCAGCGCCGTCGGGGCCTCGCCACCGCCGTCATGGCCGCGCTCGCCCGCCGCGCCCTGGACGAGGGCGCCTCGGCGGCCTGGCTCCAGGTGGAGGCGGACAACGCGGGGGCGCGGGCGCTGTACGCCGGGATGGGCTTCGCGGCGCATCACGCCTACCACCACTACCGCGCGCCTGAGGCGTCCGCCGACGACCGCCGTCGACCGGCGTGAAGGGGTACCAGACCGCCATGCCTTCCCCCCATCCCCCGGAGCCGGAGCGAGCCGCCGAGGTGCGGCGGAGGTTCGCCGAGCAGGCACGGTCCGAGCGGCCCGACCTGGCGGCGCTGTGTCTGCTGATCGGGGCGGCGGCGGACGGCACGCTGGACGAGGCGGGGACGGACGCGGCCCAGATCGAACTCGACCGGCTCGCCGGACAGCTGCCGTTCCGGCCCGGTGGGGCGCTGTCCTGGGCGACCGCGCTCGCCGAGCTGCTCGGCGGGCGGTGCGGGTTCCGGGGCTCGCCCGGGGACTATCAACGGCTGGAGTCGTCGCTGCTGCACGCGGTGCTGCGGCGGCGGCGCGGGCTGCCCATCCTGCTCTCCGTGGTGTGGATGGAGGTGGCCAGACGGGCCGGCGCGCCGGTGTACGGGGTCGCCCTGCCCGGGCATTTCGTGGTGGGCTTCGGGCCGGCCGAGCAGCAGGTGCTCGCCGATCCCTTCGACGGGGGGCGGGTGCTGAGCGGCTCCGATGCCGAGCTGCTCGTGCAGGGCGCCACCGGGGCGCCGCTCGATCCCTCGATGCTCGTCCCCGCCCCTCCCCTCGACGTGGTCGTGCGGATCCTGAACAACGTCCGGGCGTGGGCGGCGGCGCGGCCGGAGCGGTCGGATGTCGGCCTGTGGGCCGTGGAGTTGGCGCTGCTGTTGCCGTCGCATCCTGCGCGGTTGCGGTACGAGCGGGCTCAGCTGCTGGTGCAGCGTGGGGATTTCCTGGGTGGGGCGGCGGAGTTGGATGTCTACGCCGATGTGGTCGCCGCGGTGGATCCGCCTTCGGCGGAGAAGGTTCGGGGGCAGGCTCGGGCGGCTCGGGCGAGGTTGAACTGAGTTCGCCCAAGCGCCGTGAAGGGAGCTGACTTCGGGCGACTGCGGGCTCGTCGTGGCTGGTCGCGCAGTTCCCCGCACCCCCTGTCAGGGGCGCCTGCCTCGACGGCGATTACAACCAGCCCTTTTCCCTTGCTATCCGGACCGCCTCTGCTCTGTTGCGGGCCGCCAGTTTTTGGATGGCTGTCGAGAGGTAGTTGCGGACCGTGCCCTGGGAGAGGTGGAGGGTGGTGGCCAGTTCGGCGTTGGTGGAGCCGTCGGCCGCCGCGCGGAGGATCTCGCGCTCGCGGTCGGTCAGGGGGTTGGCGCCCTCGGCGAGGGCGGCGGCCGCGAGGGTGGGGTCGATGACCCGTTCGCCGGCGAGCACCTTGCGTACCGCCGCCGCGAGTTGGGCGGCCGGGGCGTCCTTGACGAGGAAGGCGTCGGCGCCGGACTCCATGGCGCTGCGCAGATAGCCGGGGCGGCCGAAGGTCGTGAGGATGAGCAGTTTGATGCCGGGGAGTTCCTTGTGGACTTCGGCGGCCGCCTCGATGCCCGTCTTGCCCGGCATCTCGATGTCGAGGAGCGCCACGTCCACGTCGTGGGCGCGGGCCGCGGCCAGCACCTCGTCACCGCGCGCCACCTGGGCGACCACCTCGATGTCGGGCTCCAGGCCCAGCAACGCGGCCAGCGCCTCGCGGACCATCGACTGGTCCTCGGCGAGCAGGACCTTGATCGTGCGGCTCATGCACCGGATCCTACGGGGTGATCGGCGGCCTCGAAGGGGGCCTGCGCCGGTACCCGTGCGACGAGCCGGAAGCCGTGCCGCACCCGGCCCGCCTCCAGGGCTCCGCCCGCCTTCTCCAGCCGCTCGGTCAGGCCCGTCAGACCGTTGCCCGGACCATGGCCCGAGCCGCCCGAACCGTCGTCCTCCACGCTCAGTTCGAGCACCGGGCCGTCCAGTGTCTGGCGGCGGACGAGCTCGACGGTGCAGCGCCGGGCCCCGCTGTGCCGTACGACATTGGTGATCGCCTCCCGCAGCGCCCAGGCGAGCGCGGACTCACTCTCCTCGGCGACGTCGGTGAGGTCCGGCTCCGCGGGCAGGTCCGCGGTGACGCCCGCCGCCGTCAACGCGACCTGTGCGCCAGCGAGTTCGCCGGACAGCCGGGGGCGCCGGTAACCGGAGACCGCCTCGCGCACGTCGACGAGGGCCTGCCGGCTGACCTGTTCGATGTCGGCGACCTGCTGGGCCGCCTTCTCGGGGTGGTCGGGGAGCATCCGGCCGGCCAGCTCGCTCTTGAGGGTGATCAGGGAGAGCGAGTGGCCCAGCAGGTCGTGCAGATCGCGGGCCAGGCGCAGGCGCTCCTCGTTCGCGGCCAGTTGGGCGACCGTCGCACGGGCCTCGCGCAGCGCGATCGTCGTGCGGATCAGTTCGCGGACGCCGGTCATGGCGAACCCGCCGAGGAACGCCGGGATGAGCAGCCCCGCCAGATACGCCTTGCCGCCCGAAACGATCAGGGCGATCCCCGTCAGCACGGCGGCGACGGCCGGGATGGCCCAGCGCGCCAACCGCAGCGGAAGCACCGCGCCGCACGCGATCGAGACGTACACGAACAGGACGAGCCACTCCCGCCCCAGCGTGAAGGAGAGCAGGGCCGCCTCGGCCGCGAGGACCACGAGAGAGACGAACACGAAGGGCGTCGTGTCACCGCTGCCGGTACGGAAGACCAGGGCCCCGTACCACCCGACGAAGGCCACCAGGCCGCACCAGCCGAGCACGACGACCGCGGTGCTGTGCCCGCCGTGCACCAAATCGCTGACGGGCGCGCTCAGATAGACGAGCCAGATGCCGGTCCAGATGGCCTTGACCATCTTCTGCCTGCGATTCTTCGGGCGTTGCCCGATGCCGACGCTGCTCACGCCTTCAGCGTGTCCTTCCGGTACAGCCATGCCGCGCCGCCCGCGAACAGGAGGAAGGAGACGGCGAGGATGACGAGGTCCTTCGCGTGTGGGGCGTCGCCCAGTTCGATGGACCGCCCGAGGGCAGCGTACGCGTGCGTGGGCAGCCAGGACGCGATCTTCTGGAGCCAGTCGGGGAAGGTGGTCGTGGGCATCCACAGGCCGCCGAGCACCGAGAGCCCGAAGTACAGGATCATCGTGATGGGGCGGACCGCGTCGCCGCTCGCGAGATAGCCGATGGCCACGCCGAGCGCGGCGAAGACGAGGCTGCCGGCCCAGATCGCGCCGGTGAGCGCGAGCCACTGCCAGGCGTCCAGCCGTACGTGCTTCACGGCGGCGGCGACCGCGAAGACGACCACGATCGACGGCAGGCTGATCACGGCGGCGCTGGCGGTCTTCGCCAGAACATAGCCGCGGCCCGGCAGGGTGGTGAGCCTGAGCTGCCGTACCCAGCCGCTCTCGCGCTCCTTCGCGATGCGCTCGCTGTTGCCCATCAGGACCGCGGTCAGGGCGCCGAAGGAGGCCATGGAGACCATGAAGAAGGTCGGCAGGGTCAGCCCGGTGCCGTCCACCTTGGTGGTGCTGTCCGCGCTGCCCGCGATCAGCAGGAACAGGGCCGAGGGGTAGATCACCGAGAAGAACAGGAACTTCTTGTTGCGCAGGGCGCGGGTGATTTCGAGCTTGATGAGGCTGTTCACTGCGACTTCGCCTCCTCGGCGGCCGTGATGGCGACGAAGGCCTGCTCGAGCCCGAGCCCGGCGACTTCGAGATTGCGGGGGTAGAGGCCGAGCCCGTACAGCGCGTGTACGGTCGCGTCGGCGTCGGAGGACTGGATGCGGACGGTGTGCCCTGACACGTCGATCGAGGTCAGGAAAGGCAAGGTGCGCAGCGGGGCCTCGTCTATGGGGCCTTCCAGGTCGAAGGCGATGCGGCGGGCGCCGGCCTTCGCCTTGATCTCGGCGGCGGTGCCGTCGGCCAGCAGGCGGCCCCGGTGCAGGACGAGGACGCGGTCCGCGATGGCGTCGGCCTCCTCCAGGTAGTGCGTGGCGAACAGGACGGTCCTGCCCTGGTCGGCCTGCTCGCGCATGGTGGCCCAGAAGGCCTGGCGGGCGGAGACGTCCATGCCGGTGGTGGGCTCGTCCAGGACGATCAGGTCGTTGGCGCCGGCGGTGGCGAGCGCGAAGCGGACGCGCTGTTCCTGGCCTCCGGAGAGCTTGTTGACCTTGCGGTCGGCGATCCCCGAGATGCCCGCGCGGGCCAGCACGTCAGTGACCTTGTACGGCTTCGGGTGCAGACCGCAGGCCAGCTTCACCAGCTCGCCGACCGTCACCTCGTCCATCAGGCCGCCGCTCTGCAGCATGGCGCCCACCCGGCCGCCGACGATCGCCTCGCGGGGGCCCGTGCCGAACACCCGGACCGCGCCGGTGTCGGGGCGCTTGAGGCCGAGGAGCAGGTCCAGCGTGGTCGACTTGCCCGCGCCGTTGGGACCCAGCAGGGCGACGGTCTCGCCCGGGTGCAGGTCGAGCGTCAGCCCGTCGACAGCCCGTACGTTCCCGTAGCTCTTGCTCACCTGATCGAACCCGACCACCGGGGTGGTGGCGGGCGCCGCTGTTGTCGTCATGGGGACCATCGTGGCCGCGCGGGCCCGGTGCCCGGCAGTGTCGGCGGTCCTGAGTGCCGGATGACAGATGTCATGCACCGCTTGTGGCTCGCCCTGCGACAACGGAGCCCCTGCCCGGTGCGGGCAGGGGCTCCGTTCATCCGGCCGACCGGAGATCAGCTCGGTTTGGTGTCGATGACCCCGACGCGCTCCGCCGTCGTCTTGCCGCGCAGGGCCTTGCCCAGTGCGGTGACGACGTCCTGCGGCGTGACAGCGCGCTTCCCGCTCGCGGTCTGGATCTGCACGCCGTCGAAGGTGTTGCCGTACGCCGCCTTGAGCGCCGTGAGGTCGTACGTCTCCACGAGCTTGCCGTTGACGGCCTTGACGCCGAGGATCTTCGGCAGTGACAGGGCGCCGAACGGGATGCTGTGTGCCGCGTCGGTCTGAATGGTGACGCGGGCGGACATCGCGGGCTCGGCGAACTCCTTCATCATCCGGTCGACCTCGGCGTTCGAGACGGTCGGCTGACGGGTCGTGGTGGCGACCTTCACCGGGGTGGTGGTGCCGGTCTCGACCTGGGCGCGGTAGGCGTCCTCGACGGCCTTGGTCGAGGCCGCCACATCGATGCCCTTGCCCGCCTTGCCGTACACGGCGACGGCCTTGCCGGACTGGAACTTGATGGTGCCGTCGCTCGCCGAACCGGAGCCGCTCGCGGTGCGCTCCAGGGCGGCCTGCAGCTTCTCCGCGTCGACGGGCATCGCCGGCTCGACGACCCGCTGCTGACCGAACAGCGAGCCGATCACGGAGACCGGGTTGTAGTCGCTGCCCGCGGCGGCGCGGACCGTGTCCTGGGCGTTGAACTGGAGCCCGGCCTGGTCCGGCTTCAGCGAGACGGTGGTGCCGTCCACCGACAGCTTGAGCGCCGTGTTCATACGGGCCCCGAAGGCGTCGTCAAGCTTCTTGACGGCCTCGTCGCGGGTGCCGCCGCCGATGTCGACGCCCAGCACCGTGGTGCCCTTGGGGACGTCCGAGCGGTTCATCAGCAGCCCCGCGCCGTAGACGCCACCGCCGATGAACACCACGCCGACGACCAGGAGCGTCAGCTTGCTGCGGCCCTTCTTCTTGGCCGGCTTCTTCGAGGAGGCGGCGGGCTTCGGGGCCGGCTCGGGCGCCTTCGGCGGGGTGTGCGGCAGCGGTCCGTCGGTGTGCGCGCCCGGCCCGAACGGGGAGTTCTGGGCGGCCGGTACGACGGGGATGCCGCTGGTCAGGGTGTGCCCGGAGACGTTGTCCACGGGGCCGCCGTAGCCCTGGCCGCCCGGATCGGGCGCGGGCTTCTGCGGGGTGAGGATCGCGGTGTCGTCGCTGAGGCCGCCACCGGGGTATCCCGCGCCGAGGCCGGCCGCGCCGTGCCCGCCGGGGACGCCATGACCACCGGGGCCACCCGGCCCACCGGGTCCCGCGGCCAGGCTGCCCGGAGCCACGCCCGGGCCGGCCGGCGGCACCAACGGGCCGTCACCGGTGACCGGACCGCCGGTCGGGCCCGCGGGACCGCCTCGGCCGTTCTCCGAGAAGTTCTCCGCGAAGTACGGGAGGTCGTCACGGCGCGGTTCGCCACCGGGCCCCGCAGGGCCACCCGGGCCACCGGGCCTGCCCGGGCCGTCGCTTCCTATGGCCGGGAACGAGGCCGTGTTGCCCAGCGCCGCGGAGACGTCGAAGGAACCGGTGCCGCCGCCGTGACCGGGGGCCACGGGTCCGGCGCCGGTGGCACCGGGCAGCCCGGCACCGTTCGTACCGCCGCTCCCGGGGCGGGGCGCGTTCGCCCCGCCTGGCCGGGCACCGCCCGCGCCGCCCAGGGGGCCGGCACCGTTCGCGCCACCAGGGGCGCCCGGACGCGCACCGCCGTTGCCGTTACCGCCCGGCGCACCCGCGCCCTGCGGCGCCGCGGGACCCGCGGGTCCCGAACCGCCGGGCAGACCCGCCCCGTTGGTGGACCCGCCGCCCGGAGCGCCGCCCGGCGCACCGGACTTGCGGGGCGCGAACCAGTCGCTGGTCTTCTCTCTGGCCGGAGCACCACCCGCGGCGGCGGCTTCGGCCGAGGTCTCGGTGGCCGTGGCCGCTGCCACGGGCGCACTCACGGCACGCTGCGTCTCCGCCGGGGCTCCCGCGGAACCGGCGGACTCGGCAGGCGACTCGGCGTCCCCGACCGGTGTGCGCACGACGACCGGCGGGATGGGCCGCGATCCGGGGATGTTGATCCGGATCCGTGTCGTCAGCGTGGTCTCGGTCTTGCGTTCCTCCGGCGGGGTGCCGCCGGCCGAACGGCCCGCGTCGGCACCGTTTTCGGAAGCCATGGGGGTCCCGTAGGGGGGCGTCCCGGACGGGTACGCGGCTCCACCGCGCCCGTTGGGCCCGGAGGACGAACTGTCAGTTTCACGACTCAAGGCAGGTTCTCCCGGTTGGCTCCGCCGCCCGTTTACTCGACCTCATCTCGGGCAGCTCGGCGGCGCGCACCACCATACTGGCCGCATTCGGCGCGCAAACCTCGCCCGCCCAGGAAATTCGCACGGGACCCGCACCTGTCCGGTACCGCGAAGTGGTACGTCACTTCCCAAGTCGGACGGCGGAGTCATGCGGTTGCCGCCCCAGACCAAGCGTGGCGCACATCACAGCCACAGCCATCCCGCCGAGCAGGAAGAGGTAGGAACCGAATCCCGCGCCGAAGAAGAAGTCCCCTTCCGGGCGGGTGGAGGTGAGCAGGATGACCGCGATCATCCAGCCCGCGGCAGGCGCGACGGCGCCGGCCCGGGAGCCGGTCGCCCGCGATCCGCCCAGGAAGAGCCCGGCCGCGCCGGCCAGGGCGAGCAGCAACCCACCCGGGAACCAGGCGGCTTGCACCAGCGTTCCGGCGGCCCCGACCACCGCGCCGAGCAGGAACAGGCCCAGGTGGGCCACGGTCCGCCCGGCCGAGGGCCGCGGCAGCGGCCGGGTGAGCGTGCTCCCCCGCTGTCCCGACATGCTCATCACGCGTCCGCCTTTCCCTGCTCGGTCTCTTCGGTCTGTGTGGAACCCTGCCCGGTCCCCGTGGAACCCTGATCGACCCCCTCGATCCCCTCGATCCCCGCGAAGAGGTCGGTCTCACGACCGGGTCCCGCGCGCTCACCTCGCACCAACTCGTAGTACTCGGTGGTGAACAGCGGTTGTGCGCGTGCGTTCGACAGCGCGAACCAGGGTTCGGCCACCTCGATCTGGGTGGCGTGCGCCCGCATGGCGGCGGCCTTCGAGGCGGCGTACGCGGTCCCGTCGATCGCGGTGGTGACCACCGTGTCGTCGACCACGCCGGGTACGTCGGCCACGGCGGCGGAGTGCTCGAAGGGCAGTCCGGGCAGGGCCTCGCGCAGCCGCCGGAAGCCCTCCTCGACGACGGAGCGCGGGGCGCGGTTCCAGTAGACCTTGGTGATCTCCCAGGGCGCGCCGAGGCCGGGGTGGACGGCGGGGTCCGCGGCCAGCTCGACGGCGCGCACGGCGACGCGGTGGGCCTGGATGTGGTCCGGGTGTCCGTAGCCCCCGTCGGGGTCGTAGGTGACGAGCACCTGGGGGCGGACCTCGCGGATCACCTCGACCAAGTACGCGGCGGCCTCGTCGACGTCGGCGGACCAGAAGGCGCCCGCGCGGTGGTTCTGCTCCAGGCCCATCATCCCGGAGTCGCCGAAGCGCCCAGGACCGCCGAGGAAGCGGTGGTCGGTGACCCCGAGCTCCTTCATGGCGGCGGCCAGCTCGCCGATCCGGTGCGGGCCGAGCCCGCCCTCGCGGTCGGGCGCGAGATGCGCCAGCTCGGGCGGGATGACCTCGCCCTCCTCGCCGAGGGTGCAGGTCACCAGCGTCACATGGGCGCCCTCGGCCGTGTACCTGGCCATGGTCGCGCCATTGTTGATCGACTCGTCGTCCGGGTGCGCGTGCACCAGGAGCAGACGCCGGTCGGGCAGTTCCGTCATGGAACCCACCCTACGAGGCGCCCGGCCCACCGCCGAGGCGGGCACGGGTCGCGGCGCCGAAGCCCCCCGTCAGAACTTGAAGCTGCCGATCATGTCCGCGACGTTCGTCGTCAGGTCGCTGATCGTGGGGGCCATCGTCGAAGAGGCGAGATAGAAGCCGAACAGGACACACACGACCGCATGGCCGGCCTTCAACCCGGACTTCCTGACCAGGATGACGACGATGATCGCCAGCAGCACCACCGCCGAAATCGAGAGTGCCACGGCGGCTCACCTCCAAAGATCCCAGGGACATGGGGGGTCGGACATGGGGGTCGGTAAATCCATACAGCGGCCAGCAGGTTCATACCCACACACCGCCAGTGATCATAACTATCCATACGCGCGCATCGATCGGCGCACGGCCGCACAAGGGGGCGCATGGCCAATATGGTCAAGGCATGACGACCGAGCCTCTTTCCTTCCCCCGCCGGTACGCCCGGACGCAGCGCTTCACCCTCGGCGCGCCCCGCGCGTTCAGCGTCTCCCCGGACGGTTCCCGGGTGGTGTTTCTGAGGTCCTCCTCCGGTACGGACCGGGCGAATCAACTGTGGGTCCTCGATGTCGCGGAGGGGCAGGAGCGCGTCGCGGCCGACCCGCGGGCGCTGCTCGGCGGCGCCACGGAGCGCCTGTCGGCGGCGGAGCGGGCGCGCCGCGAGCGCAGTCGCGAGGGGGGCGCGGGGATCGTCGGGTATGCCACGGACACGGCGGTCGAGCTGGCCTCTTTCGCCTTGTCAGGGCGGCTTTTCACGGCGGAGCTGCGAGCCGGTACGGCGCGTGAACTCCGGGTCCCTGGACCGGTGATCGACCCGCGCCCCTCACCCGACGGACGGCTCGTCGCGTATGTCCGCGGGGGCGCCCTGCGGGTCGTCGGCGCCGAGGGGGACGGCGACCGGGCACTGGTGGAGCCGGAGTCCGATGCGGATCCAGGGACGGTTTCCTATGGATTGGCTGAGTTCATCGCGGCCGAGGAGATGGGGCGTTCGCGCGGTTTCTGGTGGTCCCCGGAAGGGGACCGGCTGCTGGTCGCGCGGGTCGACGACGCGCCCGTGCGGCGCTGGTGGATTTCCGATCCCGCACAACCGGAACGCGCTCCACAGCAGGTCGGCTACCCGGCCGCCGGAACGGACAATGCGGACGTAAGGCTCTTCGTGGTCAGCCTCGACGGGGTGCGCACGGAGGTGGTCTGGGACCGGGCGCACTACCCGTATCTGGCGCATGTGCACTGGTCAGCGGCGGGCGCGCCATTGATTCTGGTGCAGGCGCGGGATCAGCGCAGTCAGCTGTTCCTGGCCGTCGACCCGGACACCGGGGCGACCCGGATGGTGCACGCCGACGAAGATCGACAATGGCTGGATCTTTTCCCTGGTGCGCCGTGCTGGAGTCCCGCGGGACAGCTCGTACGGATCGCCGACGAGGGCGGGGCACGGGTCCTGGCCTTCGGCGAACGCCCGTTCACGGGACCGCAGTTGCATGTGCGCGCGGTGCTGGACGTCTCGGACGACGACGTGCTGATCTCGGCGTCGGCCGGCGAGGCGGCGACCGCCCCGGAGACGGGCGAGGTGCATGTCTACCGCGTCAACGAGCTCGGTGTCGAGCGTCTCTCCCAAGCACCCGGCGTGCACGCGGCGGTGCGCGGCGGGGGCGTGACCGTGCTGGTCTCCTCGGTGCCGGACCGGCCGGGAGCCCAGGTGCAGGTACTGCGGGGCGGAAAGCGGACGGCGACTGTCACGTCGTATGCAGAAAGTCCCGGTCTGTCCCCGCGCGCGACGCTCACCGAGGGGGGCGCACGGAAAATCTCATGCGCCCTGCTTATGCCTACTGACTACGACGGTGTCACTCCCCTCCCCGTCCTCATGGACCCCTACGGCGGTCCGCACGGCCCCCGGGTGCTGGCCGCGCACAACGCGCACCTCACCTCGCAGTGGTTCGCCGACCAGGGCTTCGCGGTGGTCGTCGCCGACGGCCGCGGCACCCCCGGCCGCTCCCCCGCCTGGGAGAAGGCGGTCCGCGACGACTTCACGCTCGCCCTCGACGACCAGATCGACGCGCTGCACGGCCTCGCGGAGAAGTTCCCGCTGGATCTGTCCCGGGTGGCGATCCGGGGCTGGTCGTTCGGCGGCTGGCTCGCGGGGCTCGCCGTGCTGCGCCGCCCCGACGTCTTCCACGCGGGCATCGCGGGCGCCCCGGTCACCGACTGGCGGCTGTACGACACCCACTACACGGAGCGCTACCTCGGTGATCCGGCGGCGGCCGCTGAGGCGTACGCGAAGAGCTCGCTGATCACGGACGACGGACTGTCCGCGCCCGCCGAACCCCACCGGCCGCTGATGATCGTGCACGGCCTCGCGGACGACAACGTGGTGGTCGCGCACGCCCTGCGGCTCTCCTCGGCGCTGCTGGCCGCGGGCCGCCCGCACGAGGTGCTGCCCCTGTCGGGCGTCACCCACATGACCCCGCAGGAACAGGTCGCGGAGAACCTCCTGCTGCTCCAGGTGGACTTCCTGAAGCGATCACTGGGCATGACCGGCTGAACACATGCGACAGGCCGGGGCGACATGGCGCGCCCCGGCCCGTCTACGGCACCCGCACGGCCGTACGATGATTACCTTGACGCGTCCGTATATCGGTGCCGCTTCGGCCAAGTTGCCTGCGTGTTAACGAAGTTCGCCAGCATTTGCGGGGTTATGTCGCCCGCTCGGGCGGTTCCTCCGGCGGTACGACCCGCTTCTCCTCGGCGAAATGACAGGCCGAGTCGTGGGCGGCCGGACCCTCCACGAGGCGGAACTCCATGGGCACCGCGAGCGGCGGCACCTCCAGCGCGCAGCGCTCCTGGGCCTTCCAGCAGCGGGTGCGGAAGCGGCAGCCGGAGGGGATGTTCGCCGGGGAGGGCACGTCTCCGGCGAGGATGATCCGCTCCCGGCGTTCGCGGGCCTCCGGGTCGGGGACGGGCACGGCGGAGAGCAGGGCCTGGGTGTACGGGTGCGTCGGGTGGTCGTAGATCTCGGCGTCCCTGCCGGTCTCCACGATCCGTCCGAGGTACATCACGCCGACCCGGTCGGAGATGTGCCGCACGATGGAGAGGTCGTGCGCGATGAAGACGTAGCTCAGGTCGAACTCGTCCTGGAGCCGCTCCATCAGGTTGATCACCTGCGCCTGCACCGAGACGTCGAGCGCCGAGACGGGCTCGTCGGCGACGATGATCTCGGGGCGCAGCGCCAACCCCCGTGCGATGCCGATGCGTTGACGCTGACCGCCGGAGAACTGGTGCGGGTAGCGGTTGATGTACTCGGGGTTGAGGCCGACCACGTCCAGCAGGTCCTGGACCCGTCTCCTGCGGTCGCCCTTGGGCGCGACCTCGGGGTGGATCTCGTAGGGCTCCCCGATGATGTCGCCGACGGTCATGCGCGGGTTGAGCGAGGTGTACGGGTCCTGGAAGACCATCTGGATGTTGCGGCGTACGGCCTTGAGCGCCCTGCCGGACAGTTTGGTGATGTCCTCGCCCTTGTACTTGATCGTCCCGTCCGTCGGTTTCTCCAGGTTGACCAGCATCCTGGCGACCGTCGACTTGCCGCAGCCGGACTCGCCGACGATGCCGAGGGTCTCGCCCGCGGCGAGTTCGAAGTCGACTCCGTCGACGGCCCTGACCGCGCCGATCTGCTTCTTGAAGAGAATCCCCCGCGTCAGCGGGTAGTGCTTGACCAGGCCGCTGACCTCCAGAATCGCCTCAGCCATCGAGGCACTCCCGCCAGAAGAAGCAGGCGCTGGTGCTGGCCCCGGCCTCCGGGTCCGCCTCCGCACGGCCCACCCCTTCACGGTCCACCTCGAACAGCGGCGGCACCTCGGTGCGGCAGATGTCCTGGGCCATCGGACAGCGCGGGTTGAAGGCGCAGCCGGGCGGGATGTGCATCAGGTTGGGCGGCAGGCCCTTGATCGCGTAGAGCTCCTGGCCCTTCTGGTCGAGGCGCGGGATCGACTCCAGGAGGCCCTTGGTGTACGGGTGGGCGGGGGCCTTGTAGATGTCGTGGACCGGCGCGGACTCGACGATCCGGCCCGCGTACATGACGGCGATCCGGTCGGCGACGTCCGCGACGACGCCGAGGTCGTGGGTGATGAGGATGAGCCCCATGTCGAGCTCGCGCTGCAGCTCGGCGAGCAAATCCATGACCTGGGCCTGGACGGTGACGTCGAGGGCGGTGGTCGGCTCGTCGGCGATGATCAGGGCGGGCTCCAGGGCCAGCGCCATCGCGATCATGATGCGCTGGCGCATACCGCCGGAGAACTGGTGCGGATAGTCGCGCACCCGGTCGGCGGCGGCCGGGATGCGCACCCGGTCCATCAGCTCGATCGCCTTGGCGCGGGCGTCCTTGCGGGACATCCCGCGGTGCACGGTGAACATCTCGCCGAGCTGGTC
Source organism: Streptomyces sp. NPDC096311 (assembly GCF_044763085.1). Classification (NCBI taxonomy): domain Bacteria; kingdom Bacillati; phylum Actinomycetota; class Actinomycetes; order Kitasatosporales; family Streptomycetaceae; genus Streptomyces; species Streptomyces sp. NPDC096311. The sequence goes on along the minus strand of NZ_JBIWFN010000014.1, from coordinate 208,542 downwards.
GCCGACGCTGAGCACGGGGTTGAGGGAGGACAGCGCGTCCTGGAAGATCATCGCCATCTCGGCGCCGCGGACCTTGCGCCGCTCGTCCTCCTTGAGCTTCAGCAGGTCCCGGCCCTGGAAGAGGATCTCGCCGCCGGTGATCCTGCCGGGCGGCATGTCGAGGATGCCCATCACGGCCTGCGCGGTGACGGACTTGCCGGAACCGGACTCACCGAGGACGGCGAGCGTCTCGCCCTCGTCCACGCCGTAGTCGACCCCGTTGACGGCCTTGGCGACTCCGTCCCGGGTGCGGAACTCCACGTGCAGATCGCGTACTTCGAGCAGCACGGCCGTCACCTCAGCTTCGGGTCGAGGGCGTCGCGCACCGCGTCGCCGAGCATGATGAACGCGAGCACGGTGATCGCGAGGGCGCCGGCGGGCCACAGCAGCATGTGCGGGGCCGTGCGGATGTAGGCGGAGGCCGAGGAGATGTCGATGCCCCAGCTGACCGTGGGGGGCTTCAGGCCCACGCCGAGGTAGGAGAGCGTCGCCTCCAGCGCGATATAGGTGCCGAGCGCGATGGTGGCGACGACGATGACCGGCGCGACGGCGTTGGGGGTGATGTGCCGGAGCATCAGGCGGGAGTTCGAGGCACCGAGGGCGCGGGCGGCCTGGACGTAGTCGTTCTGCTTGATGGTGATGACGGAGCCGCGCGCGATGCGCGAGATCTGGGGCCAGCCGAGCAGCACCATGAACCCGATGACGGGCCAGATGGTGTTGCTGGTCACCACGGAGAGGAGGACCAGGCCGCCGAGCACGACGGGGATCGCGAAGAAGATGTCGGTGATCCGGGACAGGACCGAGTCGCCCACTCCGCCGAAGAACCCCGCGAGCCCGCCGAGCACCGAGCCGAGGATCGCGACGCCGAGAGTGGCGCAGACGCCGACGCTGATCGACACACGGGTCCCGTACACCACCCGTGTGTAGACGTCGCAGCCCTGCCCGTCGAACCCGAAGGGATGTCCCGGCTGCGAGCCCTCCTGGGCCTTGGCGAGGTCGCACTTGAGGGGGTTCTGGGTGGCGATCAGCGAGGGCCACAGGGAGATGACGACCAGGAAGAGGATGAGGAGCCCGGAGACGATGAAGACGGGGTTGCGCCGCAGATCGCGCCAGGCGTCGGACCACAGGCTCCTGGGCTTCTCCTGAGGGCCCGCGCCCTCGGGGCCGCCGGGCGTCCGCTCCAGGGTGGCGCCCTCGCTCGTGGCGAGGTCCATGGCGCCGCCCGCGCCGGTCGCGGCGATGGCGCCCTCCCGCTGGTACGGCGGCTGCTCAGGCATAGCGGATCCTCGGGTCGAGTACGGCGTAGAGGAGGTCGACGAGCAGGTTGGCGACCAGGAAGACGAGCACGAGGACGGTCACGAAGCCGACCACGGTCTGGGTGTTCTGCCGCACGATCCCCTGGTAGAGCTGGTAGCCGACGCCGTGGATGTTGAAGATCCGCTCGGTGACGATCGCGCCGCCCATGAGCGCGCCGATGTCCGTGCCGATGAAGGTGACCACGGGGATCAGCGAGTTGCGCAGCAGGTGCTTGGTGATCACCCGGTGCCGGGGCAGGCCCTTGGCGACGGCTGTCCGGACGTAGTCGGACCGCTTGTTCTCGGCGATGGAGGTCCGGGTGAGCCGGGTGACGTAGGCGAGGGAGACGGAGGCGAGGACCAGTCCGGGAACGATCAGTTCGCCGAAGGTGGCGTCCGTGGAGACCGAGGGTCTGATCCAGCCCCACTCGACACCGAGAAGTAGTTGCAACAGCAATCCGGTGACGAAGGTCGGGATCGAGATGACGACGAGGGTCAGCAGCAGGACACCGGTGTCGACGGGCCGGCCGCGGCGCAGCCCGGTGACGACGCCCAGCAGGATGCCGATGACGATCTCGAAGAGGATCGCGACGATCGTCAATCGGATGGTGACGGGGAAGGAGTCGGCCATCAGCTCGGTCACCGGCTGCCCGGTGAAGGCGGTGCCGAAGTCGCCGGTGAAGACATTGCCCATGTACGTGAGGTATTGCTGCCACACCGGCTTGTCGAGGCCGAAGTCCTTGCGCAGCTGGGCGGCGGTGGCGGGGTCGCACTGCCGCTCGCCGCACAGACCCGCGATGGGGTCGCCCATCACGTTCACCATCAGGAAGATCAAGAGCGTGGCGCCGATGAAGACCGGGATCATCTGGAGCAGACGCCGGATCACATACCGTCCCATGAGGGCTCCGGAGGTAGTACGGGGCCCATGCCCGGATTCGCTTCAGCAACCCGGACGTTCACCCCGTGGACGGCTCAGCTGACCTTGATCTCGTCGTAGACGGGCACGCTGAACTGGTTGAGCGCCACGCCCGAGATCCTGTCCGAGTAGCCCGCGCTGCCGTTCTGGTACCAGAGCGGGATGGCGGCCATGTTGTCCCGTACGACCCCTTCGGCCTGCTGGAAGAGCTTGATGGCCTTGGCCTTGTCGGTCTCGGCGTTCGCCTGGTCGACGAGCTTGTCGAAGTCCTTGTTGGACCACTTGCCGTCGTTGGAGGAGGCGTTCGTGTAGTACAGCGGCTGAAGGAAGTTCTGGATCAGCGGGTAGTCCATCTGCCAGCCGGCCCGGAACGGACCCGGCATCTTGTGCTGCCCGATCTGGTTGCGGAAGTCGGCGAAGGTGCCGATCGGGTTGCCGACGCAGGCCTTGTCGTTGCCCAGCGCGTTGTTGATGGAGTTGCAGACGGCGTCGATCCACTCCTTGTGGGAGCCGCTGTCCGCGTTGTACGAGATCTTGATCTGGCCGCCGGGCAGTCCACCGCTGGCCTGGATCAGCTTCTTCGCCTGCGCGGGGTCGTACCGGCAGGAGGCGCCGCACAGTCCGTCCTGGAAGCCGCCGGCCGCGCCGAGCACCGGTGAGGTCCAGTCGGAGGCCGGGGTGCGGGTCTTCTGGAAGATCGTGCTGGTGATCTGGTCCCGGTTGATCGCCATGGACAGGCCCTTGCGGACGTTCTCCATGCCGCTCTTGTCCCAGGCCTGGTCGTAGAACGGGAAGGCGATGGTCTGGATGATGCCGGCCGGGCTGTTGATGTACCGGCCGCCGAGATCGTTCTTCACGTTCTTGAGCTGGGCGGCGGGCACATCGTCGACGAGGTCGAGGTTGCCCGCCAACAGGTCGGTGTAGGCGGTGTTGCTGTCGGTGTAGACCTTCAGGTCCACCCCGCCGTTCTGTGCCTTGTCCGTCCCCGGGTACGCGTCCCACTTCCGCAGGGACATCATCGAGCCCTTGGCGTACGAGTCGACGGTGTAGGGCCCGTTGCCGATCGGTTTCTTCAGCCAGGCCGCGTGGTCGCTGAAGAACGCCTTGGGCAGCGGTGCGAAGGCGACGTAGCCGAGGGTGTCGGGGAAGGTCGAGAACTTCTGGTTGAGCTTGACGGTGAAGGTGTGCGCGCCGGTGACCTTCAGCCCCGACAGCGTGTCCGCGCTCTGCGTTCCCGTCTCGGGGTGGACCTTGTCGTAGCCCTCGATGTACCCGAAGAAGTACGCGTTCTTCTGGTTGTTCTTGAGACTGGCCCCGTAGTTCCAGGCGTCCACGAAGGACTGCGCGGTGACGGGCTCTCCGTTGCTGAACGTCCAGCCGTCCTTGACGGTGATCGTGAAGTTCTGCGAGTCCGAGGTGTCGATCTTCTGCGCCAGCATGTTCTGGGCCGCGCCGGTCCTGGCGTCGTACCGCTTCAGACCCCGGAAGATCATGTCGAGGACCTTGCCGCCCTGCACCTCGTTGGTGTTGGACGGCTCCAGCGGGTTCTGCGGGTCCCCCCAGGAGGAACTGAGCACGCCGGACGCGCCGCCGCCGCTGCCGCCGCCTCCGCCGCCACAGGCCGTCGCCACGAGGGCCACCGCCGCCGCGCCCACGGCCCATGTGGCATGCGTCGCTCCACGCATGGAGTGCCTCCCAGAGTGCGCTGCCGCCAGCGCCGCGGCGCTGTTCCATTACCGGCCAATATCAACCGGTAACGCGCATACCGCACATTCAGGCCACCCGTACGTGGACGACCAACTCCACCTCGAAGCCGTCCGCGTCCTCCAGATACGCGGCGCAGTGCTGCGGACCGCCCGCGTGCGGATAGCGGTCCGAAAAGAGAGGTGACCAGCCGTGGCGGGGTGCTTCGGCCACGAGCCGGTCGAGTTCGGTGCGGTCCGGCACGTGGAAGGCGAGGTGGTTCAGGCCGGGGCGCAGACGGTCGTGGGAGTCCGCCTTCAGCGCGGGCGACTGCTCGACGACGAGATAGGTCTCGCCCCGGCGCCAACTGCGGCCGTGCGGCCACTCCTGGTACGGCTCACAGCCCAGGCGCTCCAGCAGCCATCCCCAGGAGCGGACCGCGCGCTCCAGGTCCGGCACCCACAGTTCGACGTGATGCAGCATCTTCCCTCACATGAAAGAGCCGGTTCCCGGCACCGCGGTGGCGGTGCCGGGAACCGGCCTGTCGATCACGGGACGCGTGGCGCTCAGGCCGCCTGCACGACGTTCTTCTCCTCGGCGAAGTGGCACGCCGACTCATGGGCCGCCGGCGAGTCCACGCCCATGAACACCTCGGGCACCGCGAGGATCGGGGTCTCCACGGAGCACTTGTCCTGGGCCTTCCAGCAGCGGGTGCGGAAGCTGCAGCCCGACGGCGGGTTGGCCGGGGACGGCACGTCACCGGTCAGGATGATCCGCTCGCGGTGCTCACGGGCCTCCGGGTCCGGCACCGGCACGGCCGACAGCAGCGCCTGGGTGTAGGGGTGCGTCGGGTGGTCGTAGATCTGCTCGTCGCTGCCGATCTCCGCCATCTTGCCGAGGTACATGACGCCGACACGGTCCGAGATGTGCCGGACGATCGACAGGTCGTGCGCGATGAAGAGGTAGGACAGGTTGAACTCGTCCTGCAGCTTCTCCATCAGGTTGATGACCTGCGCCTGCACCGACACGTCGAGCGCCGACACCGGCTCGTCGCAGATGATGATCTCGGGGTTGAGCGCGAGACCGCGGGCGATGCCGATGCGCTGACGCTGACCGCCGGAGAACTGGTGCGGGTAGCGGTTGATGTACTCGGGGTTGAGGCCGACCACGTCCAGCAGTTCCTGGACCTTGCGCCGCCGGTCGCCCTTCGGAGCCACCTCGGGGTGGATGTCGAAGGGCTCACCGATGATGTCGCCCACCGTCATACGGGGGTTGAGCGAGGTGTACGGGTCCTGGAAGACCATCTGGATGTTGCGGCGCACGGCCTTCAGGGCGCGCCCGGACAGCTTGGTGATGTCCTGGCCCTTGTAGAAGATCTCGCCCGCGGTGGCCCGCTCCAGGTTCATCAGGAGCTTGGCCACGGTGGACTTGCCACAGCCGGACTCGCCCACGATGCCCAGCGTCTCGCCCTGGTGCAGATCGAAGGAGACACCGTCGACGGCCTTCACCGCGCCGATCTGCCGCCTGAACAGGATGCCCTGGGTGAGCGGGAAGTGCTTTTTCAGGTTGCGCACCTGCAGGATCGGCTCGCCGCGGTCCACCGGCGCCTCGATCGCGGCGACCGCCTCCGTCTCGGAGTGGGCGTCGACGACCTCCACGTCGGAGACGTTCGGGGTGGCCTCCTGCTCGTCGTTCTTGCTGAGCTCAGCCATGGATCGTCTCCTTCCAGAAGTGGCAGGCCGAACCGCGGCCGACCAGCTCGGTGCCGTCCTGCTCGCTCACCGGGAGCAGCGCCGGCACGTCGGTGCGGCAGATGTCCTGGGCCTTGGGGCAGCGCGGGTTGAAGGCGCAACCGGTCGGAATGCGCAGCAGGTTGGGCGGCAGCCCCTTGATCGCGTACAGCTCCTGGCCCTTCTGGTCCAGGCGCGGGATCGAGTCCAGCAGACCCCGCGTGTACGGGTGCGCGGGGCGCTTGTACAGCTCGTGGACCGGGGCACGCTCCACGATCCGGCCCGCGTACATCACGGCGATCTTGTCCGCGACGTCGGCGACGACGCCGAGGTCGTGGGTGATCAGGATCAGGCCCATGTTGTACTCGCGCTGAAGGTCCGCGAGCAGGTCCATGACCTGGGCCTGGACCGTCACGTCGAGCGCCGTGGTGGGCTCGTCCGCGATGATCAGGTCCGGCTCCAGGGCCAGCGCCATCGCGATCATGATGCGCTGGCGCATACCGCCCGAGAACTGGTGCGGGTAGTCGTTCACGCGGGCCGCGGAGGCCGGGATCTTCACCCGGTCCATCAGCTCGATCGCCTTGGCCTTGGCCTCCTTCTTGGAGAGGCCCTGGTGCACCCGGAACATCTCGCCGAGCTGGTAGCCGACGGACAGGACCGGGTTGAGCGAGCTGAGCGCGTCCTGGAAGATCATGGCGATCTTCTGGCCGCGGATCTTGCGGCGCTCCTCGCCGGACATCTTGAGCATGTCCTGGCCGCGGAAGAGGATCTCGCCCTGCGGGATCCTCGCCGGCGGCATGTCGAGGATGCCCATGATCGCCTGCGCGGTCACGGACTTGCCGGAGCCGGACTCGCCGAGCACGGCGAGGGTCTCGCCCGCGCTGACGCTGTAGTTGACGCCGTTGACCGCCTTGGCCACGCCCTCGCGGGTGTGGAACTCGACGTGCAGGTCACGCACTTCGAGCAGCGGCCCGTCGTCGGCGCCGCCCTTACGCGGGGCGGGCACCGGGACGGAGTCTTCTTCGATGATGGTCACGTACGCCTCCCTCAGCGCAGCTTCGGGTCGAGGGCGTTGCGGACGGCCTCACCGAGCATGATGAACGCCAGCACCGTGATGCTGAGCATGATCGACGGGTAGAGCATGATCCACTGCGCCACGCGGATCTGGTTGCCGCCGTCCGAGATGTCGTTGCCCCAGGACACGCCGTTGAGGCCGAGTCCGAGGAAGGACAGGGTCGCCTCGGCGGAGATGTAGACACCGAGCGAGATGGTGGAGACGACGATCACGGGGGCGAGGGTGTTCGGCAGGATGTGCCGGAACATGATCCGCGGGGTGCTCGCGCCCAGGGCCTTGGCCGCGTGTACGTAGTCGGCCTGCTTGGTGGTGATCACCGCGCCGCGCATCACTCGGGCGATCTGCGTCCAGCCGAAGGCGGCCAGCGCGCCGATGACGACCCAGGTCGTGCGGTCCGGGAAGGAGGTCAGCACGACCATGGTGGCGAGCAGGAACGGGATGCCGAAGAAGACGTCCGTCAGGCGCGACAGGATCGAGTCGACGATGCCGCCGAAGTATCCGGCGATCATGCCCATCAGGCCACCCACGACCGTCACCGCGAGGGTGGTGCCGAAGCCCACGGCCACGGAGGCCCGGGTGCCGTAGATGGTACGGGCGTAGACACTGCGGCCCTGCTGGTCGTAGCCCAGCCAGTCCGCGGAGAACACATGGCCCAGCTTCGGCTTCTGCAGGAAGTGCTTGGCCAGATCGCCCTTGATCGGGTCGGTGTCGGTGAACAGCCCCGGGAAGAAGGTGATCGTCAGCAGCAGCAGGATCAGCACCGCCGAGACACCGAAGATCCAGCTGTGCCGGAGGTCGTTCCAGGCGTCGCCCCACAGGCTGCGGGACTTCTCCGGCTTGGCCGCGGGGACCGCCACCGGGGTGGCCGCGCCGTCGGTCGCCACCGCCGTCTGGACGTCGGTCTTGGTCACGTCAGGCATAGCGAATCCTCGGGTCCAGGACCGCGTACAGCAGGTCGACGAGCAGGCTGGCGAGGAGATAGACCAGCACCAGGATGGTCACCAGGCCGACGAGCGTGGTGCCTTCACGCCGCACGATGGACTGGTAGATCGTGCCGCCGATGCCCTGGATGTTGAACAGGCCCTCGGTGACGACGGCTCCGCCCATCAGCGCGCCGATGTCGGTGCCCAGGTAGGTGATCACGGGGATCAGCGAGTTGCGCATGAGGTGGACGCCCACCACACGACGCCGGGGCAGGCCCTTGGCGATGGCCGTACGGATGTAGTCGGCGCGCAGGTTCTCGGCGACCGACGTACGGGTGAGCCGGGTCACATAGGCCAGCGAGGCGGTCGCGAGGACGAACGCCGGCATCAGCAACTCGTTGTAGTTCGTGGAGTCGTTCACGTTCGGCGGCAGCCAGTTGAGCTGGAAGGCGAAGACGACCTTCAGGATGAAGCCGAGAACGAACACCGGAACGGAGATCAGCAGCAGCGAGACCAGCAGGATCGCGTTGTCCGCGAACCGCCCGGCGCGCATGCCCGCCCAGACGCCCAGGGCGATGCCCAGGACGACCTCGATGGCGAAGGACAGCGAGGCCAGACGAAGGGTCACCGGGAACGCCTCGCCGAGGACGTCCGTGACGGGGCGGCCGCTCGCGATCTGCGTGCCGAAGTCGAAGTGAAGGATCATGTCCTTCATGTAGTGGTAGTACTGCACCAGGATCGGCTGGTCCAGGCCGTACTGATGTCTCAGTGAGGCGATGACGGCAGGGCTTCCGCCCTTGTCGCCGAACAGGCCTCGCACGGGGTCGCCGGGCAGGGCGTAGACCATGAGAAAGATCAGCAGGGTTGTCCCGATGAAGACCGGGATCATCTGGAGCAGTCGTCGTGCGACGTAGCGCCCCATCGTGCCTCCATGTAGTTACTACGACGACAGCCGACGGGCCCTTTCCCTGCGCACCCCTGAACGATGCGCATGGAAAGGGCCCCCCGGCCGCTGCCGTCCCCCCGGGCGCGGCGCACGAGGCGGCGCCGCACCCGGGATCACGGGCTGATTGCGGTTACTTCTTGACCTGAACGCCGGTCAGGATCGGGTCGCCGTCCTGGGCGTACTCGACGCCGGTGACCTTGTCCGAGTAGCCCGCGTTGACCTTGTAGTACCAGAGCGGAATGCTCGGCATGTAGTTGACGAGCTCCTTCTCGATGGCCTGGTACTTCTTCTCCGAGTCCGCGAGCGAGCTGGCGCTGTCGGCCGCGGCGATATCGGCGTCGATCTTCTTGTTCGAGAAGCCGCTCGTGTTGCCGTCCGACTTGGTGCCGAACAGGTCACGGATGAAGTTGGCGTTCATCGGGAAGTCGAGCACCCAGCCACTGCGGTACATGGACTTGACCGCGTGCGCGTCACGCGCGTCCAGGTCGGCCTGGAAGTCGGCCTTGGAGTCGCCGGAGCACTTGACACCGGTGGCGTTGGTGATCGAGTTGCAGACCGCCTCCACCCACTCCTTGTGACCGCCGTCGGCGTTGTACTGGATGGTCATGGCGTTGCCCGGGACGCCGCCGCCGTCCTTGATGAGCTGCTTCGCCTTGGTCGGGTTGTACGTGAAGACGTCACCGCCGACGTTCGGCTCGTAGCCGAGCACACCCTTCGCGACCCAGCCGGTGGCGGGCTCGCGGGTGCCCTGGAGCACCGTCTTGGTGATGGTGGCGCGGTCGATCGCCATCGACAGGCCCTGCAGGACCTTCGGGTTGATGTCCTTCCACTGCTTGGTGTAGAAGGCCGGCGTGATCGTCTGGATCGCCGAGTACGCCTTGTCCACCGCGCGGCTGCCGAGGTCCGACTTGTAGACCGGCAGGTCCTTCGGGGCGACCTGACGCAGAACGTCGACGTTGCCCGACTTCAGGTCCTCGTAGGCCGTCTCCAGGTTGGTGTAGTTCTTGAAGAGCACACCACCGTTCTTGGCCTTGTCCGGACCCTGGTAGCCGTCGAACTTGGCGACCTCGATCTGCTTCTTGTGCGCCCAGCTGACGAACTTGTACGGGCCGTTGCCGATCGGGTGCTCGCCCGCGGCCTTCGGGTCCTTGTAGAAGGACTCGGGCAGCGGCGAGAAGACCTCGTAGCCGAGCTTGTAGACGTAGTAGGGGATCGCCTTGGAGAGCGTGATCGTGAAGGTGTTGTCGTCGACGACCTTCAGACCGGACATCTCCGTGGCCTTCGGCTTGCCCTTCGCCGGGGCGACGTCGTCGTAGCCCGCGATGTCGGAGAACCAGAAGCTGTTGGTCTGCTTGTTCGCCGGGGCGGCAGCCCAGTTCCACGCCTTGACGTAGGACGTGGCGGTCACCGGGGTGCCGTCGTGGAACTTCCAGCCCGACTTCAGCTTGACCGTGTACGTCTTGTTGTCCTTCGTGTCCACCGACTGGGCGTTCACGTAGACGATGTTGCCCTTGTCGTCGTAGCTCACGAGCTGCGAGAAGAGCGACTTGATGACGATGCTGCCGTTGGACTCCATGGTGTTGGCCGGCTGCAGCGGGTTCTGCGGCTCGCCCACCTCGACCGAGAACTTACCGGCCGGGTCGACGGCGGCCTTGCTGTCGCTGCCCTTGTCGCTACCGCCACCACCACAGGCGGTCGCTCCCAGCGCCACAACCGCGGCTATCGCGACCCACTTGGCGCTCTTGGCACCGCGCATGGGTTCCTCCTCATGAGTCCATTGGTTCACCGCAAAAGGGAGCACTAGTCACACTGCCGACACTTGGGACGGAGAAAGTGCTGGTGCCCCCTGCGCTCGCAAGCCGACGCCACCTGAAGGCGTATGGCCCGTTGATCCGAGCTCTACGCGCCTAACTATCTGCCATGGGCCAGAGCCCGACCACACTCACAAGGTCTCGGTTCGATCACACCTGTCGCCTACTTCTTCCAAAATCCGGACAAAGGGTTTGCTGAAAGATCCCTCCGAAACGGACTTGTTACACATCTATCGGTCTCGACCGTCCGCATTGCGGACGCACGGAGCGAAAAAAGAGGTTGCGGCTATCGTGGCCGTCATGCGGGGGTGCCATCGGCGTGCCCACCCACCCCGGACCGGCGGAGGCAGCTGCCCCGTTTCGCGGTCAACGGGCTTGCATGACAAGGCCGTTCGCTGATCAAGCGGGTACGTCCCCGACGGTGTGATCACGGCGCCGAGACACGCCGCGCGGCCGGGACCCACGTGATTGCAGGGTAGTGGGAACCGGCCAATTTGGAGGGCTCCTCCTCCGTAATGAAGGGTTTTCCCTACCGTCCCCTCGCTCTCCGCCCTATCGCAGCCACGTACCGCGGCGCAAACCGCGTGTCGCGCTCGGCACGCCCCCCAACGCAACGGGCACCCCGCGGATGCGAGGTGCCCGAAATCACTGCGGAAGGGTCGAGGTCAGCCGTGCTTGGCCCGGCTGGCGGTGCGACCGCGCTCCTTCTGGTCGAGGACGACCTTGCGGATGCGCACGGCCTCCGGGGTCACCTCGACGCACTCGTCGTCGCGGCAGAACTCCAGGGACTGCTCCAGGGAGAGCTTGCGCGGCGGGACGATCGCCTCGAACGAGTCGGCCGAGGACGACCGCATGTTCGTGAGCTTCTTCTCCTTGGTGATGTTCACGTCCATGTCGTCGGCGCGCGAGTTCTCGCCGACGATCATGCCCTCGTACACCTCGGTGCCGGGGTCGGTGAACAGCACACCGCGCTCCTGGAGGTTCGTCATCGCGAAGGCGGTGACGGCGCCGGAGCGGTCGGCGACCAGCGAGCCGTTGTTACGGGTGGTCAGCGTGCCGAACCACGGCTCGTGACCCTCGTGGATGGAGTGGGCGATGCCCGTGCCGCGCGTGCCGGTCAGGAACTCGGTCCGGAAGCCGATGAGGCCGCGGGAGGGCACGACGAACTCCAGGCGGACCCAGCCGGAGCCGTGGTTCGACATGTTGTCCATACGGCCCTTGCGGACGCCCATGAGCTGCGTGACCGCGCCCATGTGCTCCTCGGGCACGTCGATCGTCATGCGCTCGACCGGCTCGTGCACCTTGCCGTCGACGATCTGGGTGACCACCTGGGGCTTGCCGATGGTCAGCTCGAAGCCCTCGCGGCGCATCTGCTCGACCAGGATGGCGAGCGCGAGCTCACCACGGCCCTGGACCTCCCAGGCGTCCGGACGCTCGGTGTCCAGCACCCGCAGCGAGACGTTACCGACCAGCTCGCGGTCGAGACGGTCCTTGACCTGGCGGGCGGTGACCTTGCGGTCCTTGACCGCGGACTTGGCGTCCGCGCCCTTGCCGGTGCCGCCACGGCCGACCAGCGGCGAGGTGTTCGTACCGATCGTCATCGAGATCGCCGGCTCGTCCACCGTGATCAGCGGCAGCGCGATCGGGTTCTCGGGGTCGGCGAGGGTCTCGCCGATCATGATCTCCGGGATACCGGCGACGGCGCAGATGTCACCGGGGCCGGCCACCTCGGCGGGCTTGCGGGTGAGCGCCTCGGTCATCAGCAGCTCGGTGATGCGAACGTTGGACATCGTGCCGTCGCGCTTGATCCACGTGACGGTCTGGCCCTTGCGCAGCTCGCCCTGCTCGACGCGGAGCAGCGCGATACGGCCGAGGAAGTTGTCGGCGTCCAGGTTGGTGACGTGCGCCTGGAGCGGGGCGGACTCGTCGTAGGACGGGGCCGGGACGGACTCCAGGATCGTGGTGAAGAACGGCTCCAGGCTGTCGCTGTCCTGCGGGACCGTGCCGTCGTCCGGCTTGGTCAGGGAGGCGACGCCGTCACGCGCACACGCGTAGACGATCGGGAACTCGATCTGGTCCTCGTCGGCGTCCAGGTCGAGGAAGAGGTCGTACGCCTCGTTCACGACCTCGTCGATGCGCGAGTCGGGACGGTCCGTCTTGTTGATGCACAGGATGACGGGCAGGCGGGCCTGCAGCGCCTTGCGCAGCACGAAGCGGGTCTGCGGCAGCGGGCCCTCGGAGGCGTCGACGAGGAGGACGACCGCGTCCACCATCGACAGACCGCGCTCGACCTCGCCACCGAAGTCGGCGTGGCCCGGGGTGTCGATGATGTTGATGGTGATGACCTCACCACCATCCTTCGGGTGGTACTTCACGGCCGTGTTCTTGGCCAGGATCGTGATGCCCTTCTCACGCTCCAGGTCGTTCGAGTCCATCATGCGGTCGTCAAGCGACTCGGCGGCGTGCGCGGCGAAGGCACCGGCCTGCTTGAGCATGGCATCGACCAGGGTGGTCTTGCCGTGGTCGACGTGGGCGACGATGGCGACGTTGCGGATGTCGTGGCGCGTGGCCATATTGAGGCGCTTCTCCCGGAGTGAGTGGACGGCCTGCGCGTACGTCAGTGCTACGCGGACCCTGCCGGGCTGGACACGCCACGGCCTTACCCCATGGTACGTGGCCTTGACGGGCACGGCCTCCGCGGGCTAGTCCGCGGAGGCCGTGGGCGGCGTTGATCGCCCTTCCTGCTTGCCCTTCCTACCTGTCCTTCCTACCTGTCCTTCTTGGTTGCCGTTCCCCCCTGCGCACCCTTCTTCAGAAATCCCATGTCCTCATAGAGGGGGGTCTGGAACCCGAAGGCGCCGGCGTTGGCGAGGTTCAGGCGGGTGGCCGCGAGCTGGGGGCGCTGATAGAGGGGAATCGATCCGGCGGCGGCCCAGATCCGGGCGTCGGCCTTGCGGACCAGGGAACGCGACTCGTCCTCGTCCAGCGTCGCGATGGCCTGGTCGAACAGCTGGTCGACCTGGTCGGTGCCGACCCGGGTGTAGTTCTGCTCGACGGCGAGGGAGCCGTCGGCTGCCGGGACCGGCTTCGCGTAGATCGGGCGGGCGTCAGTGGCGGGGAAGGCCGAGGCGGGCCAGGAGTACAGCGCCAGGTCGTACTGGCCCGAGGCGATGTGGTCCTTGAAATAGCTGTCGTCCGGCACCCTGGACGTCTCGGTACGGATGCCGATGTGCTCCAGCATCCGAGAGATCTGGTCGGCCACCGTGCGCAGCGCGTCCGAACCGGGACCCGAGGGCAGGACGAAGCGCAGCGTCAGCGCCTTGCCGTCCTTGGCGAGCGCGCCTGCCGCGGCGCCCGCCGGGGCGGCCGTGCCCTTGGGCGCGTAGGCGCCGGGCGCCCCGCCCTGCCGATTGTCCTTGGGGACGTACTGCCTGCCGTCGAGATGCTTGCCGGCCTCCTCGTCCCCGTGCTGCTTCCCGTTCTTCCCGTGCTTCTCGGCGTGATCCTTCGGATCCTTCTTGTCCCGGTCGGCCTCACCGTTCTTGTCGTCCTCGCCGACGATGAACGTTCCGTCGTCCGAGTCCGCGTCGGAGTCCGCCTTCTTGCCCTCGGGCCCGGCCGCCTTGCCCTTGTCCTTGTCCTTCTTCTGCGGCTGTTGCTGCTCGTTCACCGGTCCCCCGGGCACCCATCCGGCATCCGCCAGCAGCGCCTGCGCCTCCTTGGTGTCCTGACCGCCGAGCGCGCCGCTGTTGTCGGCGTAGTCCGGCTGGCCGGAGAGCGCGAGGTGGCTGCCGACCGGGACGGCGGGCAGGCCCAGCGGGCCCAGGACGGCCTGGGCGAGTTCGTCGCGGTTGATCGCGCGGGCGACGGCGCGGCGGACGCGCTCGTCGGCGAGCGGGCCCTCGGAGCCGTTCAGGGCCAGCTGGGTGTAGGCGGGCTCGAGGGACTTGCGGACCACGAAGTCGCGCAGGGACGTCTGCTGACGGGCGTACGTCGCGATCGCCGTGCGCTGCTTCTTGCGGGCCTTGATCTCGTCGGACGCGGCCTCCTCGTCGGAGCCGTGCGCGACCGCCCAGGAACGCAGCGCCTTCGCGGGCGTGAGCGCGGAGCCCGGTCCCTGCAGCCGGACGGTCCCCTTTTCGCGGGCGGCGAGCGTGATCCGGCCGGCCTCTTCGGGGTCGATCTCGGCCAGGTCGACCTTGTCGGCGGCGAGCGCCTCGGCCCGCTTGTCGCGCGGGACGGCGATCAGCGCGATCTCGGAGAGCTTGGCAGGGCGGCCCCACCAGCGCGGGTTGCGGGCGAGGAGGACCTCGCCGCTCTTGTGGTCGATCTTCTGGAGGGCGAACGGGCCCGCGGTGGCCTGGAGCTTGGTGCGCGCCCCGTCGTTGAAGGCGTCCGCGGTACCCATCACGTCCTTGGGGTACAGCGGTGAGAAGAGCGACTTCCAGTCGGCGTAGGGGCGACTGAAGGTGACGCGGACCTCCAGGTTGCTCTTGCCGCGCTCGATCTTCTCGATGCGGTCGTAGCCGGCGTTGCGGGCCGTCCAGTACGCGCTGTCCTTGCCGGACAGGGCGCGCCACTGGGCGGCGAAGTCGGCGGCGCCGATCTCGCGGCCGTCGCTCCAGACCGCCTGCTGGTTGAGCTTGTAGAGCACGACCTGCTTGGGCTCGGTCTCGACGATCTTGGCCGATTCGAGGTAGTCGGGGTTGAGCTGCGGGGTGCCGTTGGAGTCGAGGCGGTACAGGGCGGGCAGTACGGCGCCGGCGATCCGGGAGGTGCCGGCGTCGGCGTCCGCCTGGAAGGTGTTGAGGGTCTCCGGTACGGCGTCCACCGCCCAGCGCAGGGTGCCGCCGTCCGCGATCCGGTCGCGGGTCGCAGGTGCGATGTCCTGCGCGGCGAGGGGCTTGGCGACCTCCTCGTCGGCGCTGCACGCGGCGAGGGCGGGTACCGCGAGCGCGCCCGCGGTGAGGAACGCGACCGAGCGCATCACCGCGCGCAGTCCGACGCCGTCGTGGGTCATCTCTGCTACCTCCGGGACAAGCCGCTCCGCGGGCGAACAGGGGTTCTGATCATGTTTGGCGGTATATTTACCGATATAAGGAGTTGATCAGATCTACGGACCCACTAAAGAGGAAAGGGTTCGCCTGCCGGCGGCGACACGCGAGGAGCAAGAGCAAGCACACCCGTGCGGCGTAACGCCGGCCGACTCGATTCAGCCTGTGCAGCATGTGAGGACGAGTCCGTTCAGGCCGAAGCGGGGGTCTGGGGGCGCAACCTCCAGGGGACGGCGCCCCCAGCGCACGCCCGCCAATTGGTGCACGTCCCTTCACACCGGCAGGTGTGACGCGCAACACTCGCAGGCGCATGAACGTTGCCACCCAGGGCCCCGAAGGCCCACGGAAGTGAGGTCACGTCATGTCCGTGCAAGACGACCTGATGTCAGTCCAGCGCTGCCTCGACGACCTGAACCGGTCAGTGGGCCGCCTGGAGCAGCAAATCGGCAGCGGCGGGCTCGAAATGCGCCGCGTCCGTGCCGACGCCGACCATCTGCGCGAGAGCGTCGCGCTGCTGCGCGAGACGGCCCCCGGCGTCGCCTCGCCGCGGCGCCCCGATCTCGTGGCCATCCCCGACACCCCGTACGACAACGCCTTGTGGACCGACTCGGACGACGAGGGTCTCGGCGCCCGCGACCGGCACGCCCCCTGACCCGACCCCGACCGGAGCTCTCCCTTGACCACTGGTACGGAACCCCATCCGAACAGCGGCGGCGTACGGTCCAGCACGCGCGCCGCGATCACCGCCCCGCATCTGCGCACCGACCGCTGGTGGCTGGCGCCCGCCGTCACCGCGGCCGGGCTGCTGGCCTTCGTCGTGTACTCGACCTGGCGCGCGTTCGCGGACACGAACTACTACTCGGCGCCGTACGTCTCGCCGTTCTACTCGCCCTGTCTGGCCGAGCGGTGCCGGACGATGCGCGCGGGCCCGAACGCGGACCTCTTCGGGAGCTGGTGGGGCATCTCCCCCGCCATCATCATCCTGATCTTCCCGCTCGGCTTCCGGCTGACCTGCTACTACTACCGCAAGGCGTACTACCGCGGCTTCTGGCTGTCGCCCCCGGCCTGCGCGGTGGCGGAACCGCACAAGGAGTACACCGGCGAGACCCGCTTCCCGCTCATCCTGCAGAACATCCACCGGTACTTCTTCTACGCCGCGATCGTCGTCGCCGGGATCCTGACCTACGACACCGTGCTCTCCTTCCGCGACGAGCACTACCGCTGGGGCCACATGGGCCTGGGCACCCTGGTCTTCCTGCTCAACATCACGCTGATCTGGGCGTACACCCTGTCCTGCCACTCCTGCCGGCACATCGTCGGCGGCAAGCTCAAGCACTTCTCCAAACATCCTGTGCGCTACCGGATGTGGCAGTGGGTCGGGAAGCTGAACGCCCGCCACATGCTGCTCGCCTGGGCGTCGCTGATCAGCGTGGCGCTCGCCGACTTCTACGTGTATCTGCTCGCGTCCGGCGCCTTCGACGATCCGCGCTTCTTCTAGATTGGGTGGGGCCTTCTGATGTCCGTGGTTGACAGGCAGGAGTGGGACGTTGTCGTGGTCGGTGCCGGGGGCGCCGGACTGCGCGCCGCCATCGAGGCGCGCGAACGTGGCGCCCGTACGGCCGTGATCTGCAAGTCGCTGTTCGGCAAGGCGCACACCGTGATGGCCGAGGGCGGCATCGCGGCGGCGATGGCCAATGTCAACGAGCACGACAACTGGCAGGTCCACTTCCGCGACACCATGCGGGGCGGGAAGTTCCTGAACCAGTGGCGGATGGCCGAGCTGCATGCCAAGGAAGCCCCGGACCGGGTGTGGGAGCTGGAGACCTGGGGCGCCCTGTTCGACCGTACGAAGGACGGGCGGATCTCGCAGCGCAACTTCGGCGGCCACGAGTATCCGCGCCTCGCGCACGTCGGCGACCGGACCGGCCTCGAGCTCATCCGGACCCTCCAGCAGAAGATCGTGTCGCTCCAGCAGGAGGACATGAAGGAGACCGGGGACTACGAGAGCCGCCTGAAGGTGTATCAGGAGTGCACCGTCACCCGGATCCTGAAGGACGGGAACCGGGTCTCGGGCGTCTTCTGCTACGAGCGCGAGTCCGGCCGCTTCTTCGTGCTCGAAGCTCCCTCCGTCGTCATCGCCACCGGCGGTATCGGCAAGTCGTTCAAGGTGACGTCGAACTCGTGGGAGTACACGGGCGACGGGCACGCCCTGGCGCTGCTCGCCGGAGCGCCGCTGCTCAACATGGAGTTCGTGCAGTTCCATCCGACGGGCATGGTCTGGCCGCCGTCGGTGAAGGGGATCCTGGTCACCGAGTCGGTGCGCGGGGACGGCGGGGTGCTCAGGAACTCCGACGGCAAGCGGTTCATGTTCGACTACATCCCGGACGTCTTCAAGGAGAAGTACGCGCAGTCCGAGGAGGAGGGCGACCGCTGGTACGAGGACCCGGACCACAACCGGCGTCCCCCGGAGCTGCTGCCTCGCGACGAGGTCGCCCGCGCCATCAACTCCGAGGTGAAGGCGGGTCGCGGGTCGCCGCACGGTGGGGTCTTCCTCGATGTGTCGACCCGGATGCCCGCCGAGGTGATCCGGCGCCGCCTTCCCTCCATGTACCACCAGTTCAAGGAGCTCGCGGACGTCGACATCACGGCGGAGGCGATGGAGGTCGGGCCCACCTGTCACTACGTGATGGGCGGCATCGCGGTCGAATCGGACTCGGCGTCCGCGCGCGGCGTACCGGGGCTGTTCGCCGCCGGTGAGGTCGCGGGCGGCATGCACGGTTCCAACCGGCTCGGCGGCAACTCCCTGTCCGACCTGCTGGTCTTCGGGCGGCGGGCGGGACTGCACGCCGCCGGGTACGCCGCCGACCTGACCGGGGACCGCCCGCCCGTGGACGACATCCAGATCGACACGGCGGCGGCCGAGGCCCTGCGGCCCTTCTCGGCCGAGGGTCCGGAGCCCGGTACGGAGAGCGGACGCCCGCCCGAGAACCCGTACACCCTTCACCAGGAACTCCAGCAGACCATGAACGACCTGGTCGGCATCATCCGCCGCGAGGCCGAGATGGAACAGGCCCTGGAGAAACTCGCGGAGCTGCGGGTACGCGCACGGCGGGCCGGAGTCGAGGGCCACCGGCAGTTCAACCCCGGCTGGCACCTCGCCCTCGACCTGCGCAACATGCTCCTGGTCAGCGAATGCGTGGCCCGCGCCGCCCTGGAGCGCACGGAGTCACGCGGCGGCCACACCCGCGAGGACCATCCGACGATGGAGCGGACCTGGCGTCGCGTGAACCTCCTGTGCCAACTCACCGATCCCACCGGCGGGTTGGCGGCCACCGACCCGGTGCACGGCCAGATCGACCTCAGCCGCGAGACCACCGAACCCATTCGTCCCGACCTGCTCGCCCTCTTCGAGAAGGAGGAGCTGGTCAAGTACCTCGCCGAAGAGGAGCTTTACGATTGACCTTCTTTCCGCCTCGAAAGGCGGGAAGTGCCGCGGCTCGCGCCGCAGCATTTCCTGCTTCACCGCCGACTGCCTCATTTGGATTGAACTTCCGCTGAGGTCTTACACCGGCTCCACAGGCTGCAACCGCCAGCCCGGCGGCCAAGATGTTCTTCGCGGCGTTGTGGTCCCGATCATGTCGGGTACCGCAGCCCTTGCACGTCCATTCCCGGACGCGCAAGGGAAGGCTCTCGCAGATCCGACCGCACGCAGAGCACGCCTTCGAGGAGGGGTACCAGCGGTCGATGACGACAAGTTCACGCCCGTACCAGGCGCACTTGTACTCGAGCATGGAACGCAGCCGTGTCCACGACGCGTCGCTGATGGCACGCGCCAGGCTGCCGTTCTTGAGCATGTTTCGGACGGTCAGGTCCTCGATCACGACCAGTTGGTTCTCCTGGACGAGTCGGGTGGTCAGCTTGTGCAGAAAATCCCGGCGCCGGTCGGCGATCCGGACGTGGATCTTCGCTACCTTGGCGCAGGCCTTGGCCCTGTTGTTCGACCCCTTCTGTTTACGGGCGAGTTCCCGCTGCGCCTTCGTGAGCCGGGCACGCTCCCGTTGCCCCTGCTTCGGGTTGGCGATCTTCTCTCCGGTCGACAAGGTCACCAGGCTGGATACACCCGCATCGATACCTACGGCAGTACGCGTTCTGCGCAGTGGCTTGACCATGTCCTCCACCAACAGGGACACAAACCAGCGTCCCGCCCCATCTCGGGACACGGTCACCGTGGTCGGCTCCACACCTTTGGGCAGCGGACGCGACAAGGCGATGTCCAGCGGGCCGGTCATCTTCGCCAGGAACAGCTCTCCACCGCGCCAGCGAAAAGCGGAACGGGTGTATGTCGCCGACGGTCTGGCCTTCTTCTTCGACTTGAACCGCGGGTATCGGGCACGCTTGTCGAAGAAGGCCTGAAACGCACCCTGGAGGTGTCGCAGCGCCTGCTGAAGCGGCACAGAGGACACCTCCCGCAGAAACGCGGCCTCCTCACTGGATTTGAGGGCGGTGAGCGCCTTGTCCGTTGCGGGATAGCCGATCTTCTCCCCGCGCAGGGTGTACGCCTCGGAGCGCAGTTGCAGCGCCCAGTTGTACACGTAGCGGACGCACCCGAACGTGCGCGACAGCTCCGCCGCCTGCTCGTCCGTGGGATAGAAGCGATACATGAAAGCCCGCTTCACCTGCTGTGCCATGTTTACACGCTAACCGCCATCCGATGTAAGGGAGATGCTTTTCATGAATTCCACCGAGCTGCCGCGGGATGGAAGTCGATGAGCACAGCCGCGTCCACCACATACGAGGCGCACTTCCGGGTTTGGCGGGGGGACATCAAGGGCGGCGGCCTGGAGGACTTCGCGGTCGAGGTCAACGACGGTGAGGTGGTGCTGGACATCATCCACCGGCTCCAGGCGACCCAGGCCCCGGACCTGGCCGTCCGCTGGAACTGCAAGGCGGGCAAGTGCGGTTCGTGCTCGGCGGAGATCAACGGGCGTCCCCGGCTGATGTGCATGACGCGCATGTCGGTGTTCACGCGGGAGGAGACGATCACCGTCACACCGCTGCGCGCCTTCCCGGTCGTACGGGATCTCGTCACGGACGTCGGCTTCAACTACGCCAAGGCGCGGCAGGTCCCCGCCTTCGTCCCGCCGGCCGGTCTCGGCCCCGGCGAGTACCGCATGCAGCAGGAGGACGTGGACCGCTCGCAGGAGTTCCGCAAGTGCATCGAGTGCTTCCTGTGCCAGGACACCTGCCATGTCGTGCGTGACCACGAGGAGAACAAACCGGCGTTCGCGGGCCCGCGCTTCCTGATGCGCGTCGCCGAACTCGACATGCACCCGCTGGACGCGGCCGCCGACACCGGCCTGGACCGCAAGCGCACCGCCCAGGACGAGCACGGCCTCGGCTACTGCAACATCACCAAGTGCTGCACGGAGGTCTGCCCCGAAGGCATCAAGATCACGGACAACGCCCTGATCCCGCTGAAGGAACGGGCGGTCGACCGCAAGTACGACCCGCTGGTGTGGCTTGGGTCGAAGATCAGGAGGCGGGATCCGTCGTCGTAGGAGTGGTGGGGCCGCGGCGGCGGTCGCGGGTCGCGCGGTGCATCAGGGCGGCGCCGGTGATCAGGCCCGCGCCGCTCACGACGGCGACGGCGAACTGGAGGAAGCCGGGGCCCGAGAAGGCCAGGCTCAGCGACTCGAGGGCAAGAGCCGCCGTCAGTACCAGCGCGCCCTGGCCCCACAGACGGCGCCGGACGACGGGGCGGCGCTCCCATCCCGGCACCCGGCCGCCGCGCACGGCGACGATCCCGACGGCCGCGGCGAGTCCGAGGACCACGCCCTCGCCGAGGCCGGCCGCGAAGAGCCAGGGCCCTGTCATCGGCGTGCGGGGACGCTGGGACGACCGGGGCGTTGCGAGAGGATCTGCAGCACGAGCCCCGCGAAGAAGACGGCCATGCCGGTCATCGCGTAGGGCGCCATGTCGAGGTCGGGCCCTCGGAACGGGCCGATGAACATGAACAGGGACATCCCGGCAACCCCCACCACGGAGCCGTACCCCCACAGCGTCGGCCGCACGACACGCCTGCGCAGCCAGGGCGGCACCCAGCCCGTGACGATCCCGGCGACCCCCATCAGCGCCGCGCCGGTCATCGCCAGCGCGGCGAAGCCCACCAGATACGGGTGCACGGACTTTCCTCTCCCCCAGAGCGCGCCGAACCGGCGCGCGCCCTCAGATCATGGCACGGGGTTCTCCAACAGCGTGAGGGTCTGCCCGACGCTGTGTTCCGCGAGGGGCGCGAGCTCGTCCCTCGTGAGCGGCGTGCGCGTGGCGGTCATCGGACCCAGCCCTCCTCGTACGCCGTCCAGTCCTTCTCCCGGGCGGCGAAGTCCACGTACAGGGCGACGCCGAAGTGTTCCCGGGTGCGGTCGGTGCGGGAGAGGCCGAGGCGGGTGCCACGGACGGCCGCCGCGACCGTCTCCGCGGAGCCGTGGTGGTCCATGTTGTCCTCGTAGTAGAAGGGCAGGCCCATCAGCAGATCGGTCGACTTCGGGGTGACTTCGAGGGCGAGGGAGGTCTGCTCGGCGACGTAACCCCCGTACAGGCTCTCCAGCGGAAGCGCCGTGTCGTACGACATCACGGCGATCTGGTCGACCCGGCGGGCGACCTGTCCGAAGAACGACTGGGACCACCACTTGGGGTGCGCGGTGAAGGCGCCGAAGACGGAGTGGAGGTTCGGGAGCGGGTCGATCTGGTGGGCGGCGACGGAGAGCTGGGCGTCGTGGGCGCGGGTGACGTGGCGCAGATCGTCGAGCAGGGAAAGGTAGTTCGAGTCGCCGGAGTGCAGGGGCTCCAGGTCGAAGTGGGCGCCCTCGAAACCGGCGTCGAGGATCTGCCCGGCGGAGCGGACGACGGCGGCCCGGGTCGCCGCCCGTTCCAGGCGCATCCCGACCTCCCCCTCGGTGGCGAGCACATCGCCGAGCCAGGCCTGGACACGGACACCGGGCAGTTCGCGGTGCACGGCCTCGACCAGCCAACGCGCCTTCGGGTACGCCGACTCGGGCAGGGTCCCGTCGTGCTCCAGCGGTCCCGCGTGCACATACAGATCCCGGATCCCGGTGGTCCGCAGCCGCTTCGCGAGCGCCTTGACGTCCGCGTCCTTCTTCCGGCCGTCCACCCAGGCGTGGCCCATCCAGAGGGCGTCACGGTCCCTGGTCCGGGTACCGGAGGCGGGGTCTCCGGCGTAGTTGGCCCGCAGGGCGATGCCCGCGGTGAGCAGGGAGAGGACCACCGTCACCACGAGCGCGAGCGCGACCCGTTTGGGCCAGCGGAGGCGGGGGTGTCGCCAGCCCCGTCCCACCGTGCGAAGCCAGGCGGGGACCCGGCTCGGGGAGGGACGGCCCTCGTCGCCCTCCGGCCCGCCCGCTCCCCCGCCCGCTTCCCTGCCCTCTTTCCTGCCCTCTTTCCTGCCGGTCCCCGCCCCGACCGGTGTCGCCGGCGGCTCCGCCCCCGTGTCCACCCCGGTCCCCGTGCGCTGCTCGTCCATCCCCCGTGCCCCCTCCGTATGCCCCCGTATCCCCGGTACCTTAAGCGGCCCCGCCTCGGCGCACCCCCGGTCGCGCCCCTGCGCAAGCGGTCATACGCTCCCAAATGTGACGTCGCCCCTGAGCCGAAGCCGGTCTCGCCGAGCCACGTCCCACATAGCCGTACGGGTGGCGCATGCCGTGCTCGGGGGGCTGTTGGCGGTGGGGTGGCTGCTGCTGCCCGTCGCACGGGCGGGAGCCGACGAGGTGCGGGCCGCGCCCGGGCGGGGTGGGACGAGCACCGGCGATCTCGTGCTGCCCCTCGTCGCGGTGGTCGCCGCGGGGGCGCTGGCGGCGTACTCGTACGCGCGGCGGACACGACGGGCCCGGACCCGTACGACGCCCGGCGGCGGCACCCCGCACCCCGTGCCGTTCGCCGAACTCGACCGGCAGGCAGGGAGGTTGCTCGTCGGGATCGACGACTGCGTGCGCACCGGAACGGAGGAACTCGGCTGGGCCGCGGCCCGGTTCGGGGAGGAGGCCGTCGCGACCTACACGGAGGCACTGGCGTTCGCGCGCTCCGAGCTGACGGCTTCCTTCCGGCTGTGGCAGCGGCTGGACGACACCCTGACGGACGACAGCCTCGTGAGACGGCAGCTGCTGGAGGAGATCGTCGCCCGCTGCACGGAGGCAGGGCGGCGGCTGGACGCGGAGGCGCCCGGGTTCGACCTGCTGCGCGCCCTGGAACGGACGTTGCCTGCCGCACTGGAGTCGGCGGAGGCCCGTTTCCGGGAGCTCACCGCGCGCACCCCGGCCGCGGAGGCGACGCTCACCGAACTGCGCGAGCGGTACGCGCCCTCCGCGTCCCTGTCCGTCGCGGGCAACGTCGAACAGGCCAAGGACCGGCTCGTCTTCGCCACCACCCGCCTGGACCGGGCCCGGCAGTCCCTGGACCGGGGGGAGGGCGCGCGGGCGACGGCGCATCTGCGGGCCGCCGAGGCCGCCGTCGACCAGGCGGACCTCTTCGTGGCCGGTATCGACCGGCTGGCCCGCGAACTCACCTCCACGACGGCCCTGTTGCCCGGCGCGCTGCGTGACGCGGACGCCGAGCTCGTGGCCGCGCGCGGCCTCCCGGCCGTCGGTGCGCTGCCCGGTCGGATCACGCACGCCGCGTCGGCTGTCGCCGACGTGCGGCGGGAGATCACGGGCGGCGTCCGTCCGTACGACCCCCTCGGCGCCCTCCGTCGCCTCGTCGCCGCCGGGGCACCGCTCCTGGCCGAGGACCGCGTGCCCGTCGACCGGACCTTCCTCGACCGGGCCTTCTTCGACCACGTGCTCCTTCCGGCCCGCAGTGTCGTCGCCCTCGCCTCCGAGTTCGTCACGACACACCGGGGAGCGGTCGGGGTCGAGGCCCGGACCCGGCTGTCGGAGGCGGAGCGGCACCTCGCGCTCACGCCCCGCACCCTCCTCGACGTCCGGCGCGCCGACGGGCTGGCTCTGGAGGCCCAGCAGCTCGCGGAGCGGGACGTGCGGACGTACGGGAATCCGTACGCCGGGCCCCAAGGTGCGGGCGTCGGCGGCGCGGTGCTCGGCGGGATCCTGCTCGACGACACGCCCGATGCCCCCGCGGCGAGCTTCGGCGGCCCGAGGACACGCGGGCGCAGGGGCCTTTAGGAGCGTGAAACTTTCAGGGGTGCGGGGAACTGTGCCGTCAGAACAGGCTCAGCAACGCCTCCGCCGGGTCCGTGAGGGGCGTGCCGCCGTCCGGGAGGGGGAGTTCGAACCAGACCGTCTTGCCGCGCGGCGTCCGCCGCGAGCCCCATGAGGCGGAGAGCAGACCGACGAGCTGCAGCCCCCGGCCCCCCTCGTCCGTGTCGCGGGCGCGGCGTCGGCGCGGCTGGACGAGGCCCGCGTCCCAGACCTCGCACACGAGGGTCCGGTCCAGCAGCAGACGCAGCCTGATCTCACCCTCGCCGTAGCGCAGCGCGTTGGTGACGAGTTCGCTGACCAGGAGCTCGGCGGTGTCGACGAGCGGCTCCAGGTCCCAGGCGGTGAGCTGGGTGCGCGCGTACTCACGGGCGCGCCCCACGCTGCGCGGCTCGCGCGGCAGCGTCCAGTCGCCGACGGAATCGGCGGGCAGCCCCTGGACGCGAGCCATCAGCAGCGCGATGTCATCCTCGCCGTGGTGGGTGTCGAGGGTGTTGAGGACGTGGTCGCACACGTCCTCCAGGGGGCGGGAGGGGTCGGTGAGCGCGCCGACGAAAGCCTGCAGACCCTCGTCGAGGGGGTGATCGCGCGATTCGACCAGTCCATCCGTGTAGAGCGCCAACAGTGCGCCTTCGGGTAGTTCGACCTCCACCTCCTCGAAGGGCTCGCCGCCCACCCCGAGGGGCATGCCCGGCGGCACGTCGAGCATCAGCGCGCTCTCGCCGGGTTCGACCAGCACCGGCGGCAGATGGCCCGCGTTGGCGAAGGTGCAGCGGCGGGTCACGGAGTCGTACACCGCGTACACGCAGGTCGCCAGGTACACCTCGGAGAGGTCGGCGTCGCGGGGCTGGCGGGCCGCGCGGGTGGCCTGCTGGACTCCGCCGGGGGTGCCGAGGCCACGGGCGATCTCGTCCAACGCCGAGAGGACTTCGGCGGGTTCGAGGTCGAGGAGGGCCAGGGTACGGACCGCGGTGCGCAGTTCACCCATGGCGACCGCCGCCCGCAGACCGCGCCCCATGACGTCGCCGACGACCAACGCCGTGCGGTGTCCGGGGAGTTCGATGACATCGAACCAGTCGCCGCCGACCTCGGTGGCCGCGTTGCCGGGCAGGTACCGGCACGCGATGTCCAGACCGGAGGCCTCCGGGTCGCCCGGCGGGAGGAGCGAGCGCTGCAGGATCAACGCGCGTTCGTGCTCACGGCGGTACAGCCGGGCGTTGTCGATACAGACCGCGGCGCGCGCCGCGAGTTCCACCGCGAGCGCCCGGTCGCGGTCGCCGAAGGGCTCGCTGCCCTTCGTACGGGAGAACTGGGCGAGGCCGACCACCGTGTCGTGGGCGACCATCGGGACCGCCAGCGTGGACTGGATGAGCCCGCCGTCCTCGGCGGGGACGTGCTGGGGGCGGGCGGTGCGCAGGGCGTCCGCGCAGGGCGAGTTGAACGGGTAGTGGTGGACGGCGCCCACGGCCACGGGGGCCGGTCCGCCGATGAACGGCGCGTCGGACACGGCGCTGGCGAAGGCGACCCGGCGCAGTTCCGCGCTGCCGTCGGCGAGCGCCCGCGGGGTCTCGTCGCCCGCCAGCAGGCCCTGGTACAGGTCGACGGTGGCGAGGTCGCAGAAACCGGGCACGACGACGTCGAGAAGTTCGCGCGCGGTGGTCTCCAGGTCGAGGGAGTTACCGATGCGGGCGCCCGCCTCGTTCAGAAGAGCGAGATTGCGCCGGGCGGCGGCCGCTTCCCGGGCCGCGGCGCGTCGGCTGGTGATGTCGGTTCCGAGCCAGGCGATACCGATGGGGCGGCCGGTGCCACTGTGCACGCGGTAGAGGTTGACCGACCAGTGCCGGCGCTCGTCGGAGCCAGGTATGAAACCGGTGACGTGCATGTCCGTGATGGAGTCGCCGGTTTCGAGGACGCGGCGCAGTGTCGCGGCGACCCGATCGGCCTCGGAACGCGGCAGATAGTCGTGGACCGTACCGCCACGGTGACTCTCCACGTTTCCGCCGAACACCGAGGCGAACCGCTTGTTGGCGCGCCGGACCCGCAGATCCGTGTCGATGAGCAGGAAGCCGAACGGAGATTGACCGAAAATCGCCTGCGAGGCGGCGAGGTCCGTCTCGATGCTGCGGAGGGTCCGGACATCCACGACGATGCACACGGCGGCCCGCTCGCCGTCCTCCGTCGTGGTGGGCATCACATAGACCTCGGCGAGGCCCTCGGTGCCCGGCTCGCCGTCCTCGGTGGCCGGCACGCGGAAGGGGACCACACCGGTCCACTCGCGGCCGTCCAGGATCTCCGCCATCTTGCGCTGCCCGCGCTCGCGCTGATCGGGTTCGAAGAACGCCTCGATGGGGTCCATGCCGAGGGCACGCTCGGGGGATATCCCGAAGAGCTGCTCGGCACGCAGGCTCCACTGGTCGACGAGGCCGTCGGCGCCGATGGAGAACGAGGCGACCTTGATGTAGTCGTAGATCGAACCGGGCGGGCTGCTCTGCCACATCGCGTCGCCCATGGGCTCGCCGGACGGTTCGGCGGGCGCTTGGCCCTGCGGTCCACCAGGCGACTTGGCCATGGCCTGGTACGGGTCCGCGCCGATGTCCGTGCCCGCGTCCGTCGGTTCGCCCGTCGAGGCGCCCGCCGTCCGGGGCCTCGCGGCGTCGCTCGGTCCGGAGGGCGCGCCGCCCCATGGCGTGTTCGTCGGCTCGGTTCTCGCGTCACCTCGCGGTGGGCTCATGGCGTCGCCCATCGCCCCGCCCGTCGCTCCGGCCACGGCGGAATCACCCGCGGCCCCCGCCCTCGCGCCGTCCGACGGGTCCTCGGACTCCGTGGCCTTCGCTGGTATCTCGCTCACGCGAACCGTCCCCTCCAGCTCACCGCGTCCGGCACCGGTCACCGGGGGCGGCTGCCCGCAGTATCCAGCACTACGGCGCCGCACAACACGGTGTTCACGATCACAGCACGGTCCCGATGGTTTTTGGACCGGCCGCGACATACTCCCAGTCTTCTAACCAGGTGGCGCCCCATCGAATCAAAGACTCCGGACAACTCTGATGGCCTGAACCAATCGGTCGCCCCACCCTCCGCCCGACGCACCCTCAGCACGACAGCCGACGCACCCTCAGCTGGGCACCGTCCGCACCCTCAACCGACTACCGTCCACATCCTCAACCGGGCACCGTCCGCACCCTCAACCGACTACCGTCCACATCCTCAACCGGGCACCGTCCGCACCCTCAACCGGCACCGCCGGCACCCTCAGCCGGGCACCCCCAGCTCGAACCACACCGTCTTTCCAGTGTCCCCGGGCCGGGTACCCCAACGCCGCGACGACCCCGCCACCAGTTGCAGCCCTCGACCACTCTCGTCGTCCGCGTCGGCGGACCGCTCACGGGGTGGGTCGGGCAACGGGTCGGAGACCTCCACGAGGAGAGCGCCCGGCAGTCCCCCGGGTCTGACCAGACGGACACCGATGGGCCCTGCCGCGTGCCGCAGCGAGTTGGTCACCAGCTCACTGACCAGCAGCGCGGTCACATCACCGAGGGAATCCAGCCCCCAGGTGCGCAGCTGGCCCCGGACGACGGCACGGGCGGTACGGACGGCACCGGGCTCCGCGGGAAAGCTCCACTCGGCACAGTCGCCTTCGGTGTCGATCACGCCGATCACTTCCCAGGCCAGGAACCCACCCATGTCCGGTTTCGTGGGGTTAATGGGCACATACCCGATATCCGGGACGCTTTACCGCACATGTGGGCGCACTGTGGCACGAACGGCGTACGGGACTTCGGGCCGCGGACACGGCTCGCGCTGTCCCGCTCCCGAAAGCCGTACACGCAGCGCCGTGCACCGGCGCCCACGCCCGCACCTCGCACGTCACCGGTGTCCCCCAAAGAGAGGAGCCGGCGCACGGCACCCGGTACTGCGGCCTGCCGGCGTCCAGGCGGGGGTCCTAGGCCCCGTCGCCCCAGCGCCGCAGCACCGCCTTCACGGCGGGGACGTCCTGGTCCAGCCAGTCCACGTCCCAGAGCTCGTCCGGACTCAGCCAGCGCAGGTCGTCGTGATCCTCGAGGGGCGTGGGGTCGGTCGAGCCCGGGAGCAGCCGCGCGGTCCACACATGCAGGACGTACGGCGCCCGCAGGGGCCACTCCCCCGGGACACGCTCGACGGACTCCGCCGTGACGCCGAGTTCCTCGCGCAGTTCGCGTACGAGGGCGGCTTCGGGGGCCTCGCCCGGTTCCACCTTGCCGCCGGGCAGCTCCCACCGTCCGGCCAGTTCGGGGGGTGCGCTGCGGCGCGCGGCGAGGAGGCGTCCGTCGTGCAGCAGGGCGCCGCCCACCACCACGACCGTTTCGTCCATGCGCCGGAGCCTACGGCAGGGCACACCGGACACGGACAGGACGTCGGACCGAAGCCGAGGCCGAGGCGGGGGCCGAAGTCGGAACCGGGGCCGTCACACCGTCACCTGGATCCGTTCTGCGCGATCCGCTCGACCCAGTAGAGCTGCTTGTGGCCGCGGTCGTCGAGGCTGTCCGCGATCTTCTGGGCCTCGGCCCGGGTCGCGTACCTGCCGACGCGGTAGCGATTGCCGTTGTCGTCCTGCCGTATGACGAGCCAGGGAAGAGTGATCGTGCCGTCGTTCATCGAGCCCCTCCACTTCCCGCCCCCGGCCCGCGCCGTGCCCCGCACCCTAACGAAACCGCAATCCGCATATGCCCGAGCCTACGCCTAACCTTCACGCAGCGAATACGCCTTTACACAAAGAGGTACGCAACCAGCCAAGACGGAGGGGGCGCACGGGTACGAACGCGCCGTCGCGCGCCCTCCGTGCGCCCGTCAGGCAGCGCGAACTCCGCCCGGGGCAGGGCATTTGAGAAAGGCCAGATTGCAACCGACGTCGCGTGCGGGGCACTTGGCGGTCGGCTCGCCCGGGAACGAGGGGGCCCCGCCCCGCGGACGCCGACCGCCCATGAACTCCTACGTCTACTTCACCGGCAGGTGGTACGCGATGCGATACCGGTCCGCCGGTACGACGACGTCGGCCGTCTCCACCGGACGGCCCGAGGCGAAGTACGTCCGCTGGATGACGACGACCACGTGCCCGGGGACACCGCCGAGCGCGAGGAGTTCCTCCGCGAGGCCGGGACGGGCGCCCACTTCCTCCGTGACGTTGTCCACGATCACGTCGATGGCCGCCATCCGCTCGACGACACCCATGCCCCCGAGCGGGCCCTCTTCGGGGAGCATCACCGGGGTGCGGCCCGTGACGGCGAGGGGCTCCCAGGAGGTGGAGAGCATCATCGCCTCGCCGGCGTCCCGGAAGACGTAGTTCGTGCACATCACGCGGTCGCCGGGCCGGATCGAGAGGCGCTCGGCGATCGCGCCGCTCGCCTCGGCCTGCTCACTGTGCGACTCCCAGGTGCCGCGCACGGCCAGGTCGGCCTGCTCCTGGCGGAAGGGGGTCGCTCCACTGTCCGGGCGGTACCCGGAGCGGGCCACCCGGCGCGGCACCGGCCGCTCCCGCACATACGTCCCCGAGCCGGAGCGGCCCTCGACCAGGCCTTCGGCCATCAGCACCTTGCGCGCTTCCAGGGCGACCGTGTCCGAGACGCCGTACTCCTCGCGGATCCTGGCCTGGGAGGGGAGGCGGGTGTGCGGTGGCAGCGAACCGTCGACGATCTTCTTGCGGAGATCACCCGCGACACGCAGATACGCCGGCTGCTCACCGAAAGTCACTGGCCGCTCCCATCAGGTTGTACAGACAGCTACAGCCTGGCAACCCTGGGTTGTGCCATGCAAGCGAAGGCCAAAGAATCACTCGATGTGATTACCTATCCCCGCCGTGGGCTTTACCCAGGCACTTTCTCCCCGCTATAGCCCGCGTCACACCTCCAGACCGCCACCGCTTCCCCCGTTGCCCCGGCTGCCCCCGCCCCCGCCGTTCGACGGCGGGGTGGTGGTGAGGCCCAGAACCTTGCGTGCGGTGACCGTCCTCATCGGGTCGATGAGCTTCAGGCCCTTCTGGTAGGGAGCGGAGAAGGTGTCCGCGTCCGTGGCGGCCGCCGCCTTCGCCCACTCCTTCCGCGCGGCCTCGGCATCGTCGACGAGGGTGGCGACGGGCTTCTGGGCGGCGGGGAACCAGCCGTGTCCGCGCAGCAGATGCGCCTCGTCGTCGAGCGCGGCGGACACGCCGGCCGCCCACTCCTTGTAACCCCGCAGGTCGTCGTCGACGTACTTCGCGGCGGGCGCCGCGCGCAGGGCCTCGTCGAGCGTGTCCACGGCCTGCAGATACGCGAACTGGTCCGCGTTCAGGGTGAAGCCGTCCCTGCGCAGCGAACCCGTCAGGACGCTTTTGCCGTCCCCGTTCTCGAGCATGCAGATGATCGAGTGACGGCCGAGGTTCCAGCTGTCGCGGGTCGGGATGAAGTGGTACAGCCGGACGTCGTCCGGGACGGCCCAGGCGTCCATCGTGTACGCGCGCTCGAACGTGCGGCACTTGGTGTCGGCGACGTCGCGCAGACTGCCGCGGCCGGGGTAACCCGCGCCGCTCATGGCGAAGTTCGCGATCACCTCGGCGTGGTGGCTCCCGGCGCACGGCACCTTGTCGACGTGGACGGTCACGCTCTTCGACGAGTGGCCCGGCTCGTCGAAGCAGTCCCCCTTCCTGAGCGAGAAGACCGTGCCCGTGCGCGCCGAGTCGTTCATCCCGCCCTTGAAGCCGTCCCAGAAGTCGCTCGCGCCGCCGGTGGCGACGGTCAGGACGAGCAGCGCGACACCGAGCGAGGACATCACCATGCCGCCCACCGCCAGCCCCTTGCCCCGCTCGCCCCGCTTCCTGATCTGCGCGAGCGCGACGATCCCGAGGACCAGCCCGACGGCGGGCAGGAAGCAGAGGATGCCGAACACGAGCGCGACGATCGCGAGCCCGTTGACGGGCGCGGGACGGTTGTACGGGGAGTAACCCTGACCCCAGACCTGGTACGGCCCCTGATACGGCCCTTGGTACGGCCCCTGATACGACCCCTGAACGGGGGGCGGGTACGGGCCTTCGGGCCGCTCGGGCCCGGGTGGCGGGGGTATGGCCACGAGTGCTCTGCTCCTAGTCCGGACGGGCTCGGCCGTACGGAAAACCAGTACGGAACCGACGTACGACGGGCATGTGTTCGCCGCACAGTTGGGCGCATCGTAAGGGCGGCACGGTAGGGCGGCGGGGCCGGGGCGGGGGCAGGGACGGAATGCGGCGGCGGGGTGGGTCACGGACCCGGAGCCGTTCCCCGAGGACGTCGAGGCACCCGCATAGCCTGCGCACATGACACCTTTGCCGGATCGCTTCTGCCCGGCGGACGGTACGCGCGTCCCCGGCGGCTCGCTCGACTGGTGCTGCCGGGTCTGCCGCGGCCCGCTCGACCTGGACTTCGCACCGACCCCCGCGCCCCTCACCTCCCTGACCGGGCGGGTGAACTCACTGTGGCGGTACACGGAGTGCCTGCCGCTGGCCGCGCCCACGGTCAGCCTGGGCGAGGGCCGCACCCCGCTGGTGGAGCTGCGCGGGAGCATCTCGGCCAAGCTGGACTTCCTGATGCCGACCCTGTCCTTCAAGGACCGCGGCGCCGTCCTGCTGGCCGAGCTGGCACTGCGGCTGGGGCCACGGCAGGTGATCGCGGACAGCAGCGGAAACGCGGGGACGGCGATCGCCGCGTACTGCGCGCGGGCCGCTCTGCCCTGCACGGTGTACGTCCCCGAGGGCACGTCGCCGAAGAAGCTGGAGCAGATCGAGGCGCACGGGGCGCGGGTGCACGTCGTGGACGGGGACCGAGAGGCGACGGCGCGGGCGGCGCGCGAGGCCGCGGACCTCCCGGGCACCTTCTACGCCTCGCACGTCTTCAACCCGTACTTCCTGCACGGTACGAAGACGTACGTGCACGAGCTCTGGGAGGATCTGGGCGGGCGCCTGCCCGATGTCATCGTCGTCCCCGTCGGCAACGGCACGCTGCTCCTCGGCGCCGCCCTCGCCGTCGCAGAACTGCACGGGGCGGGGCTCATCGACCGGCGGCCCGCGCTGTACGCCGTCCAGGCCGCCGCGGTGGCGCCGCTCGCGCACGCCTGGGCCGAGGGCGCGGACGACCTGGTCGGCGTCACCCCTTCGGCCCCCACCTTCGCCGAGGGCATCGCCATCCCGCGCCCGCCCCGGGCCCGTCAGATCCTGCGCGCCGTACGCGACTCCGGTGGCACGTTTCTCACGGTGACGGAGGACCAGATCCGCCACGCCCAGAGGGACTTGGCGTCGCGGGGCCTGTACGTCGAGTCGACGGGAGTGGCGTGCTGGGCGGCCGTACGGGAGGGGGTGCTCGGAGGACGTACGGCGGTGGTGCCGTTGTGCGGCGCGGGCGTGAAGACGGGGCTGGCCCGGGGGTAGGCGGGGCGCCGATGCCCCGGGCGGCGCTCACTCGTCGAAAGACGTGTCCCTCACGGCTCCCGCGCACCGCCCTGCCCCGGCCCCACGGCGCCCGCCAGGCGTAGTTGCTCCTCCTCCACGATGCGGCGGGCGAGGGCGCTGTCGGAGATGTCGACCGCGTCCGGGCTCTGTTCGGCGGTGTCGCTGCGGCGGGCGTAGGCGTCGAAGAGGCGGGTCTTGTTCTTGAGGATGTGCAGCAGGCGCTGGTCGACGCTGTCGGTGGCGAGGAGGCGGTGCACCTGGACGGGGCGGACCTGGCCCATACGGTGGGCGCGGGCCACGGCCTGGTGTTCCATCGTGGGCTTGACCTGCGGTTCGCACAGGACGACCACGGACGCGGCCTGAAGGTTGAGGCCGATACCGGCGGCCTCGATCTGGCAGAGGAGGACCGCGTGACCGGGAGCGGCCGTGAAGTCGTCGACGAGACGCTGCCGGCGCGCGGCCTGCACGGCACCGGAGAGCGGCCCGAACACGCCCTCTCCCAAGGCTTGTCCGACCAGTGCCAGCACATCGCGGAAGTAGGAGAACACCACCACCTTCAGGCCGTTCTCCGCCGCTTCGGCCACCAGTTCGCGCAGTCGCCCCAGCTTCGCGGACTTCTCCGCGTCGGCGTACGCGGCCCGGCGCATCGCCATGAAGTTCCCGTCCGCGACCGCTTTGACATACGCCTCCCGGTCCGCGGCGCTGAACTCCTCCCACTCGTCGACCTCCACCAGCGCGGGCAGTTCGGTGAGGACGTCGCGCTGGTTGCGGCGCAGATAGGCGGGGGCGACGGACTTACGGAAGGCGTGCGGGCCGGCGGCCGCGGTGGTGTGCCGTATCGCGGGAAGAAGGGCCGGCTGGAGGTAGCGGACGAGGGTGCGGAACTCCTCGACCCGGTTCTCCATCGGCGTCCCGGTGAGGAACAGGACGCGCTCGCAGTGCCCCGTCCAGGCCGCGACCGCCCTGGAGCGGCGAGTGTCCGGATTCTTCACGTAGTGCGCCTCGTCGACGACCACCATCCCCGGCTTCGCCCCTTCACCGTCCGGGGCGGGCAGCCGGTGCAGCATGTCGTACGTGGTGATCGCGACGCCCCCGCGCTCCCGCCACTCCTCGTAGGCGTCCAGCCGCTCCGCGCCGTGCACCGGCAGGGCCCGCAGTGTGCTGCGCGCGCCGATCTCGCGCGTCCAGTTGATCAGTACGCTCGCGGGGCAGACGACCAGGAAGTGGCGGTGCCCGTCCGCCGCGAGATGCGCGAGTACGGCGATGGCCTGCACGGTCTTGCCGAGCCCCATCTCGTCGCCGAGGACGACCCGGCGCTGGGCGAGCGCGAACCGGGCGCCGAAGTCCTGGTAGCCGCGCAGCGAGACCCGGCGCCGGGTGTCGTCCAGCGTCTGGGCGTGCACCCGCTCGGCGACCTCCGACGGCAGGAAGCCCTCGGCGGCCGCCACGTCCGAACGGTGCTCGGAGACGTCGGCGAGCTGGCTGTAGTACTCCGCGGAGCGCAACTCGAAGTCGACCCACGCCTCGATCTCGGAGGCGGGCGTCCGCAGCAGGTCGGTCGAGGCCTGCGCGAGCAGCAGGCGTACGTCACGGGCGCCGGCGTCGGCGGTCAGCTCGCGCAGTTCGGAGATCGCGTCGAGCGCGCTCCGTCGCCGCTCCCGCCCCGCGAGCGCCATCCCCAGCCGTCCGCCGGCGGGCCGGGCCGCGGGCAGCAGCGCCCCGAGCCGCTCGTCGAGCCGCGTCGCCGCGTCCACGGCCCGGCGCAGCTCGGGACCGGCCTCGACGAGGGTGCGCAGCGCGATCACCAGGGCGGTCGTACGGGGCTCGGGCCGGTCGACGTCCATCCGTACGGAGACGGTCTCCTCCACCGCCCTCGCGAGCTGCCGGGCCGCCGCGAGGGCGCGGTCGGCGGTCTGCGCGCCCACCCCCGGCAGCCGGCGCAACTCGTACCGCCCCGCCTCGTACACCGCCCGTACCGACGCGAACCCGGCCGTCTCCAGCGCCCCGAGCCGCAGCCGCCCCTCGGTGACGTCCTTCAGCCGGGAGACGGGGATGGACTCCAGCTCCTTGCCGACGAGTTCGGCGTGGATCGGTGCCAGCGCCGCGCGCACCGCTTCGAGCGCGCGGGCGTGATCGGCGAGCACACCCCGCGCGGCCTCGTGCAGTCCGACGCCCTCGGCGAGCAGACTCCGTTCACGTTTCCCCACCGGCCCGACACTACTGCCCACCACCGACAGCCCGACCCGGCTCCGAGCACGCCGTTCGCGGAGGACCTCGACCGCCTGCCCGAGGCACCGCGCCATACCGAGCTGATCGACGGAGCCCTCGTCTTCATGGTGTCGCCCCAGCGGTGGTGGCGCGGCCACCTCGTCACCATGCTCACCGTCGCCCTCATGGAGCAGGCGCCCGTCGATGTCAGGGTCGGCCGCGCGATGACCATAAAGCTCGACGAGCGCAACCGGCCCGAACCGGACCTGCTGCTGACGACGGCCGAGTACGACGGAGACCGCACCTGGTTCACGCCGGACGAGGTACGACTCGTCGTCGAGGTCGTCTCGCCCGAGTCCGCGCACCGGGACCGCACGGTCAAGCTCCGCAAGTACGCGGAAGCAGGCATCCCGCACTACTGGTGCATCGAGGACGAGGAAGGGGCACCCGTCGTCCACGTCTACGAATTCGACGACCCGACCCGCTCCTACGCACCCGCCGCCATCTTCCGGGGCACCCTGGAGCGCCCCGTCCCCTGCGAGATCAGCCTGGACCTCGACACGCTCACCCCGCCCCGCCCGAAGGGGCTGGTTCCAGTTGCTGGAGCCGCTCACCGAGACGTTGAGGTTGTACCGGTCCCCCCGCTGCCGGCCGGCCGGCAGGGTCGCGGTGCAGTGCCGCCGCTGCCGCCGCCACCGCCCGAACCCGCGTCGCCCACCGTGATGTTGGAGTTCCCGCTGCTCTGGTAACCCTCGGTGGCGAGGATCATGTCGTAGTTGAAGCACATCGTTGCTCCGCGGCTATCGGGGCTGCCACGCCCGCACGAGATCCTCCGGCCCCCAGTACGCGGAGAGCGGCAGATCATCCGCCACCCCGCAGCGGGAGACCGCGACCAGTGGAGTACCCGGTGCGGTACCGAGCACGGCGAGCATGCCACGTACCAAGGCGTCGTACTCGTGACGGCCGAAGGGCTGGGTCTCCAGCCACTTGACCGACCCGACAAAGTGCACCTGCCGGGCCACCGGCTCGCGGTCCGGCCCGACGAGATCGATCTCCGGGTTGTTCTGACGGTTCCACCAACCGCCGATGGCCTCGGTCTCGGGCCACTCGTCATTGGGCATCAGCCGCAGCAAGGACTCGCGGATCAGTGGCTCGACGGCTCGACCGCGCCAAGTGGTCCACGACCGCTCGATGCGTGCCAGTGCCAAGTCACCCCGACCGCGCTCGATGAGTGGGATCGCGCGCGCCAAGAAGGCCAGCCAGAACCGCACATACGGGTCAGCGATCCGGTAGCGCTTGTTCTTACTGTCCGACTTGGCGGACAGGGGGAGATCAGCGGCCAGGACTCGCTTGGCCTGCAGCATGGCCAACAGCGGGGAGAGCGTGCCGGACGGCAGCGCGTTGGCGCCTCCGGCCCGGGCTGCGATCGCACTGAACGTGCGCCGACTGCGGACTGCGTCCGCTGCACCGGTGACGCCGTCCTGCAAGGCTCGTAAGGGTGGTCAGTTCCGTCCGGCCATGACGCCGCCGTCGACGTCCCAGACCGCACCGGTGACCCAGTCCGTCTGGTCGGAGAGCAGGAACACCACCGTGGTGGCGATGTCATCGGGAGTGCCGGTACGGCCCAGCGGGTGGAAGTCGTTGAAGCCGTCCAGCGTGCTGTCCATGTCCGCCTTGGGGATGAACTCCTCGTAGATGGGGGTGCGCACGACCGCCGGGGCGACGGCGTTGACACGGATGCCGTACGGCGCCAGCTCCATGCCCAGGTGCTGGGTGAGGGAGTGCAGACCGGCCTTGGCCATGGAGTACGCCGAGGACGGCGTCGCGGCGACGGCCTGGTGGGCCCACATGGAGCCGACGTTGACGATGGCGCCCTTGCTGCCGCGCTCGACCATGTTGGCAGCGACGGTCTGGGTGATGAGGAAGAAGGCCCGGTTGATGGCCTGGTAGCGGTCGTAGTCCTCGGGCGTGTGCTCCAGGAACGGCTTCGGCGCGAACACGCCGGCCGCGTTGACCAGGAGGCTCGCGTCGGCGTGGTCGCGGGACAGCTCGGTGCGCAGGCGCTCTACGGCCGCGGGGTCGTTCAGGTCGGCGGCGAGACCGCTCGCCTGGGGGCTGGCCAGCTCGGCCACAGCCTTCGCCGCGCTGGAGTCGGACCGGCCGGTGACGACGACACTGCCGCCGGCATCGAGGATGTGCCGGGCGATGGACAGGCCCATGCCGCTGGTGCCGCCAATGATGACGGCCTTCTTGCCGGTGAGGTCGATGATGGTGCGGGACATGCCGTGCTCCTGACGAAAAGGGGTGAGGGTGATCCGCTCGGGCGCCTCTGAAACATGCCCATGGATGAGCAAACTGCCGCGAGAGCGCAAAGTGTGCTCTCTGGTGCAGGTGGCCGTGCGGCGGAAGGCGGGGGCCACCGCGTGAGGTGCGGCGGCCCGTCCGGGGCCGTCAGACGGTGTCGTAGATCCGGACCTCGGGGTCGGCGGCCAGCAGCGGCGCCAGGCCGCCGACGACGTCCTGCTTGAACAGGGTGCTGTCGAGATAGGCGCGGGCCTCGCCGACACCGGTGAAGCCGTGCAGCACCTGCACGTCCTCGTCGCGTACGAGCAGTTCCTTGGACTCGGCGCCCGGAACGGTGTCGAGGAACGGCTGCTTGTACTTCTGGTACACCCCGGCCGCCGCGACGCGGTTTTCCTCCGCCACCTTCAGGATGATTTCCAGGTAGGCCATGACGCATCCTTTCCCGTCGTAATTAGCTCGCGGGGATTTCCGCGGGCGGTTCGGACGAGACAAAGGTAAGTCCCTGTGAAGGCGTCCGGTAGAGGATCTTTTGTAATGCGGATATAACCAACTCGCATTGCTCGTCATGGGGCCGCCGGGGAAGGGTCCGCTGCCTGGCCTGCAGGGGCCTCGCCGTCCGGCTGGGGAGCAGGCAGTCGGCATCCGGCGGAGTCGGCGAGGAAGCCGACGAACTCCTCCAGATCGGCGCCGAGCGGATTGTCGCGGCCCCAGACCGCCTCGTA
This sequence comes from Streptomyces sp. NPDC096311, assembly GCF_044763085.1. Taxonomy (NCBI): domain Bacteria; kingdom Bacillati; phylum Actinomycetota; class Actinomycetes; order Kitasatosporales; family Streptomycetaceae; genus Streptomyces; species Streptomyces sp. NPDC096311. The sequence goes on along the minus strand of NZ_JBIWFN010000014.1, from coordinate 170,184 downwards.
GGAGATCTCCACCGGAGTGCCGCCGCGCACCAGCGGACGGCAGCTGGCGTGGTCCGGCGTCACCTTGGAACTCGGCAGCAGGGCGGCCCCCACCCCGAGGCGGGCCCACTCGTCCAGGACCCGGTAGCTGGCGGCCTCGCCCGGATAGGTGCGCAGCGGCAGGTCGTTGTCCCGGAACAGCCGCGTGGTGAAGGTGGTCAGGCCGCAGGTGTCGGGGACGAGGATGAAATCGGCGCCGGCGGCGTCGTTCAGTTCCACCGGACCGTCGGTGCCGGTGACGACGGCCGGGTCGATCACGACGACCGGCTCGGTGAAGATGGTGCGGTGCCGATAAGCGGGCATGGCCTCCACCTCGGGCACCAGCAACACGTCCAGCTCGCCGTCCTTCAGGGCGGCGCGCAGCAGGTCCAGGTCGGCCTCGCGCAGCACCAGGTCACGCGGGTGGGTCAGGCCGCGGGCGGCGCTGAAGGCGCAGCCCACCAGATCCGCCCCGATCAGCGGCGACACGCCCATACGGATCGCCCCGGTGACCGGGCTGGTGAGCCGCCGCGCCTCGGCCGTGACCGAGTCCAGCGCCTCCAGGGCCCGGTCGATCATCGGCAGCACGCGAGCGCCGTGCGCCGTGGGCTTGACGCCGCGCGGCGAGCGGTCGAACAGCTTGACGCCGAGCTCCTCCTCCAAGCGCGCCACCCCGTTCGACAGCGCCGGCTGGGTGACGCCGTAGTCGCGTGCCGCGGCGCTGAACGACTTGGTCCGGGACACGGCCTGCGCGTACCGGAGCCCTTCGATGTTCATCGTGAACCCCTCTCAGCTACAGCGTCAGGCTATAGCCGCATTCATGATCGTCGTCTACCGGATGGCGGACATTCGCCCTACGGTTGGCAAAGCACGCTCCACGGATCGGCAGGGCAGGAAATATCCAGGATCTTTTCTCGTCCGGCCTTTTCACAGTACCGGGGAATTTCCCGTACAGAATCCGCCCCTTATTTCCCGTCAGGAGTGATGAACGTGTCCCAGGAAAACCTCCCCACGCACCGGGCCGCCCAAGTGACCGAATCCGGCGGGCCGGTGCGCGTCGCCGCCGTGCGGCCGCGCGAGCCAGGACCGGGCGAAGTACGCCTGAACGTCAAGGCGTCCGGCATCTGCGGGGCCGACGCAGGCATGGCCACGAACCCGTCACCCTCCTACGGCTTCCCGATCACACCCGGGCACGAGGTGGCCGGAGTCGTCGCCGAGGTAGGCGAGGGGGTCGCGGGCTGGGAGGCAGGCGAGCGGGCCGGGGTCGGCTGGTTCGGCGGCTCCTGCGGACACTGCACGGCCTGCCGGTCGGGCGACGTGGTCCACTGTGCCGAGCGCCGGATTCCCGGACTCGGCTACGCGGGCGGCTGGGCCACCACCATCACCGTCCCCGCCGCCGCACTCATCCGCCTCCCTGACGGGCTCTCCTTCGAGGAGGCCGCGCCGTTCGGCTGCGCGGGCGTGACCACCTTCAACGCGCTGCGGCGCAGCGGAGCCGAGCCCGGCGACCGGGTCGCCGTCCTCGGTATCGGCGGCCTGGGCCACCTCGCACTGCAGTTCGCCACAGCCATGGGCTTCGAGACGGTCGCCATCGGTCGCGGCGAGGACAAGCGGGCAACCGCGCTCGGCCTCGGCGCGCACCACTACATCGACGGCTCCGCCGAGGACGCCGGCAAGGCGCTGCACGCCATGGGCGGCGCCCGGCTGATCCTGTCCACGGCCTCCCGCAGCAAGCCGCTGGCCGGTCTCATCGACGGTCTCACGCCGCACGGCCGGCTCACCGTCGTCGGCTTCGACGGCACCCCGCTCCAACTCCCGCTGGACAAACTGGTGATGCACGCCCGGCACGTCACCGGGCACGTCACCGGCAGCCCGGTCGACACCGAGCAGGCCATGCGCTTCGCCCTGGCCGCCGGGGTGCGCCCGCAGGTGCAGACCGCGCCGCTGGAGCAGGCCGCCGAGGCGCTCAAGATCCAGCAGGCCGGACAGGCCCGCTTCCGCATGGTCCTCACCGCGGGCGACTGACTGTCCCTCTCCCCTCTCCCCTCACCCCCACCGCCCCCGAGCAATGCAGGGCCGACGTCACCGGCCCTGAGCAGGAATGGAGTCCGCGCATGTCGCAGAGCACACGCCGGTCCGTCGTCGTGATCGGAGCGGGTGCGTCGGGCCTCGCCGCAGCAAGCATCCTCACGCGGGCCGGGCACGACGTCGTCGTCCTGGAGTCGCGCGAGCGGATCGGAGGCCGCCTGCTGAGCGCCCCGGCCACAGCGGAACGCTCGCTCGATCTCGGGGCCACCTGGTTCTGGGACGACGAGCGGCACGTCCGCACCCTCCTCGCCGACTCCGGGCTCGGCAGCTTCCCGCAGCACACCACCGGCGACGCCGTCCACCAGGACGCGGGCGGCGTGCAGCGGCTTGCGGGCAACCCGATCGACGCCCGCTCCAACCGGTTCACCGGGAGCGCGGCAGCTCTCACCGACGCACTGGCCGCCTCACTGCCCCCAGGCACGCTCCGCCTCGGCACCCCGGTCACCGCGATCCGGACCACCCCGTCCGGCCTGACCGTGCACACCCCCGACTCCGTCATCGAGGCCGAGCACGTCGTCCTCGCCGTACCGCCCGCACTCGCCCTGGCCCGCATCGACTTCGACGGCCAACTGCCCGCCGACCTCGTCCGCGTAGCCGAGCAGACTCCGATATGGATGGGCGCCGTGGTGAAGGTCGTCGCTGAGTATCCCAAGGCGTTCTGGCGCCGGGACGGCCTGGCCGGTGCCGCCTTCAGCCGGACCGGCCCGCTGCAGGAAATCCACGACATGTCCGGCCCCGGCGGACAGCCGGCCGCCCTGTTCGGCTTCGCCCACGCGAGCACCGCCCGCAGCGCAGGACCCGGCTTCCGCGCAGCCGTCACCGGGCAGTTGGCACAGCTCTTCGGTCCGCAGGCGGCCCAGCCCCTCGCTCTGCACGTCCAGGACTGGAGCGCCGAGCAGTGGACGTCCCCCGCGCAGGTGGCGCAGCTGGACGACTACTCCCTCTTCGGGCACCGCCTCTACCAGCGCCCGGCCCTGGACGGGCGGCTCCACTGGGCCTCCACCGAGACCGCCCGCGGCTACGCCGGCCACATCGAAGGAGCGCTGGCAGGCGGCGAACGAGCCGCCCACGCCATCCTCCACGCGCTGCCCGACCCGAACCCGGAGCCCGCGACGGCAGCCTCCGCCCCCGCTGCCTGAACACCCTCATCCCCGCCCCGCCCCGGTCCTACAGAGGTGATCTGATGTACGACGTGACAGCCCTGTTGCGCGAGTACGACCGTGCCCGCGCCTACACCGACGACCTGTGGAAGGACCTCAGCCCCGACGAGATCACCTGGCGCCCGCACGAGAACTCCAGCGCGATCGGCTGGCACCTGGGCCACCAAGCCCACGTCGCCCACTTCATGGTCCGCAACCTCACCGCCGCCGAGCCCAGTCCCGCCCCCGAGCTGGACGGGCTCATGGACTCCGCGAACCCGGAGAAGTTCCGCGGAGCCCTGCCCACCGTCGAACGGCTCGGCGCGTTCCGGGACACCGTCGCCGAACGCGTCCACGACCGTATGAACGACATCGCGGGCGGCCGCGTCGCCGCCCCGGACCAGCTCACCGTCGTCGCCCGGCACCTCCTGGTCGCGCTGATCAACCACGAGTACCAGCACGACCAGTGGATCGGCGAAGTCCGTGCGAACAGCCTCGGCCATCCCGTCCCCGCCGACCCGGACACCGATCAGGTCTCCCGCCTGGACGGCTACCTCGTCCTCAACCCGCTCGCCTGAGCCGACACCACGCCCCAGTCCCCGCGCGCACGTCCCACCGAACAACAAGCAAACTCTTCAACCTGATGGCGCGTGCCAAGTCCGTCATCCCGATCTTCCGCAAGCAGCGCACATCGCCTCGCTGCCATCCGCCACTCACAGCGGCCATGCGGTCAGCAAGTCGCCGGGGCCGTAGGCGGCATCGAGCCCCGGACAGTCGAATCCGCTGCGCGAAACCGCCACGACTGGAACAGGTTCGTCGGTGAGCGCGGCCCTGTGTCGGTGGAGAGCTGCCAGGTCGTGCCGGTCGAAGGGCGACTGCTCCAGCCACTTGATGGAGCCGACAAACAGCAGCTCCTTGGCGATGGGGCCGCGGTCCGCCCCGACGATGTCGATCTCGACGTCATTGGTGCGGTTCCAGTAGCCGCCCACCGCCGGCGCCGCCGGCAACTGGTCGTCGGGCAAGATCCGGGCGAGCGCATCGCGGATGAGCGGCTCGACGGCCCGGCCACGCCAACTGGTCCAGTTCTCCCGGATCCGCACCAAGGTCAGATCGCCCCGCCCTCGCTCGATCTCCCCCATGGCCGGGCCGAGCAGGTGCAGCCAAAACCGCAGGTAAGGATCTGTCACCCGGTAGCGACGATCCTTCGACGGCCGCCGGGAAACCGGCAGCTCCGCCGCAACGATCCGCTTGCCCGTGAGCAGCTCCAGCGCTCGCTGCAGTGGCGTCGCCCCGATCCCGCCAGCCGCGCGGGCGATGTTGGTGAAGGTCCGCTCGCCACTGCCGATCGCGGCCAGCACCGTACGCGCCTGAGCCTGCGGCGGGAATTCCGCGGCCAGTGAGCGCTCGGCCGAAACCAGCAGTGGCGAGACCGGATCATTCAGCGCCTCACCGAGGAACTCCCACACCCCCGCGCCCCGCGGCCATTCCGCGCAGATCAGCGGCAGCCCACCGGTGATCAGTGCGGCATCGAAGGTTTCCGCCGGGTCCAAGCCCAGCATCCGGCCTACTTCGGCGGGACTCAGCGGCCCGAGGACCATCTCCCGGCCGCGCTGGTGGAAGGGGCGCCCGTAGCTGTTCAGAGCCTCCATCATCGACAGGTCCGAGCCAATGAGGACCAGCAGTACGGGCTTGCTCTCCAAGACCCGGTCCCAGGCCCGCTGCAGCATCCCCTCGAAAGCGCCGTCGGCATCCATCAGGTACGGCACCTCGTCGATGACCAGTACACTCGCTCGGTCGGCGGGCAGGGCCGCAGCCAGCACATCGAAAGCGGCATCCCAGCTCTCCGGACGCGCGGCGGCCACCAGCTGTGCCAGCGGCAGCGTCGATGCCTGGGCGTCTCGGGCCAGCCGTGCCAGATCATCTCCAGGGGACGCACCGGTTGCCGCGTAGAACAAGAACGGTGCCCCGGAGCGGTCCACAAACCTCTCGACCAACCGCGACTTGCCCACCCGGCGCCGCCCACGCAGCATCACGCACCGACCGGGCCGCTCCCTCCCGACCTCTGCGGCGACCTTCTGCAGCTCGCGCTCCAGCATCGCCAGCTCCTGCCGCCGACCGACGAAATCCACCATGCCTGCCGACCTCCACGCATGAGACTAACGACAATGTTAGTAACATAGTTGTTAGTAGGCTGTCTTCGCCAGTTTTCGCTCACGATCACGAGTCGTGGAACCGTGTCGCTCGCGGCCCGAGGAAGGGGTAACGGGTCCAGGTCGCAAGCCAGTCGAACGCGACGTCACCGAAGCCCACGCCGGTCGAAGGCGAAGTTCCACTCTTTCGCCGTCCGGGCGGATTTCGAGGAACTTCGCCGGCCCGACCCACGGGGTCGGGCTGCTGGCGATTCAGCCGACGCACGGTGAGGTATCTGCCTGGAGCAGCAGGTGGACACGGCAGCCGGAGCGGCCGCCGTGTCGATGAACGCCGGACCAGTCCGGTTCCTGCGCTACCCCTAACTTGGCGCCCCACCTCGCACTTCTCATGGTCGATGCGCATCCGCGATCCCGCCCACCCGGGGAAACTCCACCACGCGCCCGGTCAACCGCTGCAACACCCACCCTCGCCGGCCAGTCGCAGGCCCCTGCCTCCGAGCCCGGTCGACCAGCATGGCGATCAACCGCTCGTCCGCCGTGCCGCACCGACGCGCCGGGCGGGGGCGCTTCGGTGTACTGCACGTCCAGCTGCCACTGCTCGGAGGTGACGGCTGCGAACAGCGCAGCCTTGGAGGGGTACCGCTTGAAGAGGGCCGACCGCGGACCGTTCTTCGACCGGCGAAGCCGGTGCCGACGATGTCGGCGAGTTCCGGCATCTGGGGAAGTTCCTTCTCCTGTTCGCCCCCGTGGTGCGCGGTTCCGGATCGCTCGATGACCGTCAGGGGCGGTCGATGCCCTCCCACAGGTCGAGCGCCGCCTGGTAGTGGGCATCGGCCTCGAAGGGCGGGTTGCCGACGCTCCCCGAGGTGGGCCGGTCCGTGACGGCGGGCCACAGACGGGTCTGCTCGCCGGTGGCGAAGTCGAGCACGATGTCGCGGACACGCGTGTCACGCTCGGCCTGTTCGGGACTGCGGCCCGGCTTCTCCTGGCCAACCAGGGCGTACATCTCGGTGCCGTGCACGGCAGGTGCGCCCTCGGCGGGCCCGATCATGAGGAGATGGGCGTTGCCGCCCGCGGCGGCGTGGGCCAGGGCGCCGCGGCCTGCGGGGAGCGCGAAGAGGTAGTCCGCCATGAGCGCGGCGCGGACCTCGGCCGGGGTGCGGCCGCCCTGGTCGTGGGCATCGACGATCTTCCTTGCGTGGGAGCGGGGAATGCGCCACCCCGCGACCTCGTCGGTGACACGGTCGAGCGTGTGCGGGTCGAACCGTTCGAGGTCGTTCGCCACCCACCAGCCCATGCCGTCGCCGGCCATACTCAGCAGCACCTCGACATCGCGGTGCGCCCCCGAGGCAAGGACGTCCATGGGGTGGGCGTGCACCACCGCGCCGGGCTGTCCGGTGTCCAGGACGACGCCGGTGGCCTGGTTGTCCACCCCGCCGCGGACTCCGAGATCTGTCGGACAGACCTTGCGCAGGGCGGCCATCAGGGAAGTCGCGTCGAGGTCGAGCAGCTTGTCGGGGTTGCCCGCGACGCCGAGTTCGGTGACGAACCGGTGCGCGAGCTCCTCGGCCCACCATGCCGGGACGATACGAGCGGGCCCGCCGGAGAACCCGGCCAGTCGCCGGTACAGGCCGTTGGCGGAGGAGGCGCCGAGCAGACCCAAGGTGGAGTAGGCGCCGGCGCTGTGGCCGTAGACCGTGACCTGGTCGGGGTCGCCGCCGAAGTGGGCGATGTTCAGGAGGGCCACTACAACCTGATCTCCGCGCTGCACAAGTCGATGCGCGGCTCCGATCCGGACGCGGCCCTGTACTGGCTCGCCCGCATGCTCGACGGCGGCGAGGACCCGCTGTTCGTGGCCCGCCGTCTGGTCCGCTTCGCGAACGAGGACATCGGCATGGCCGACCCGCACGCCGTCCAGCAAACACTCGCCGCCTGGGACGTGTACGAGCGACTCGGCTCCCCCGAGGGCGAGTTGGCGATCGCCCAGGCCGTCGTCTACCTCGCCACCGCCCCCAAGTCCATCGCCGTCTACCGCGGCTTCAACGCCGCACACCGTGCCGCCCGGCACACCGGCTCGCTCATGCCACCCGCCCACAGCCTCAACGCCCCGACCCGGCTGATGAAGAACCTCGGCTACGGCAAGGACTACCAGTACGACCCCGACAGCGCCGACGGCTTCTCCGGCGCCGACTACTTCCCCGACGGCATGGGCCGCGAGACGTACTACCAGCCCACCCGCAACGGCTACGAAGCCCAGATCAGCGAACGCCTGCGCCACTGGGCCGCTCTGCGTGCCCGCAGGCAACGCGGCTGACCGGGCTCTGAACAGTGCACGGTCCAGCACGAGCGCTCTCACGTCATCCCAGCACGAACCCAGCACGGTAGGGATGAGCAGGGGTGATGACAGGTGACGACGGATCAGGTTTCCCCGCACCATCCCAGCACGGGAAAAAACCAGGGGCCCGACTCCTAAGAGTCGGACCCCTCCTGACCTGCATATTTGCCAGATCAGCGACGTGGTGGTGTGTCAGCGGCTACACGTTGAAGCGGAACTCCACCACGTCGCCGTCCTGCATGACATAGTCCTTGCCCTCCATGCGGGCCTTGCCCTTGGCGCGGGCCTCGGCGACCGAGCCCGTGTCGACGAGGTCCTCGAAGGAGATGACCTCCGCCTTGATGAAGCCCTTCTGGAAGTCGGTGTGGATGACTCCGGCGGCCTCGGGGGCGGTGTCGCCCTTCTTGATGGTCCAGGCGCGGGATTCCTTGGGGCCGGCCGTCAGATAGGTCTGCAGGCCGAGGGTGTCGAAGCCGACGCGGGCGAGGGTGGCGAGGCCCGGCTCCTCGGCGCCCACCGACTCCAGGAGCTCCATGGCGTCCTCCTCGTCGAGCTCGGCGAGGTCCTGCTCCAGCTTGGCGTTGAGGAAGATCGCCTCGGCGGGGGCCACCAGGGTGCGCTGCTCGGCCTTGAAGTCCTCGTCGACCAGCTCGTCCTCGTCCACGTTGAAGACGTAGAGGAACGGCTTGGTGGTCAGGAGGTGGAGGTCGTGCAGGAGCTCCTCGTTGCCGGAGCCCTGGACGATGCCCTGCGAGAAGAGCGTGTCGCCCTTCTCCAGGATCTCCTTCGCCGCCTCGACCGCCGCGACCTTGGGAGCGATGTCCTTCTTGATGCGCGACTCCTTCTGGAGGCGCGGCAGGACCTTCTCGATGGTCTGGAGGTCCGCGAGGATCAGCTCGGTGTTGATCGTCTCGATGTCGTCCTTGGGCGAGACCTTGCCGTCGACGTGCACGACGTTCTCGTCCTTGAAGGCACGGATGACCTGGCAGATCGCGTCCGACTCACGGATGTTCGCGAGGAACTTGTTGCCCAGGCCCTCGCCCTCCGAGGCGCCCTTCACGATGCCCGCGATGTCGACGAAGTCGACCGTCGCCGGAAGCACGCGCTGCGAGCCGAAGATCTCGGCCAGCTTGGTCAGCCGGGCGTCGGGGACACCGACCACGCCCACATTGGGCTCGATCGTGGCGAACGGGTAGTTGGCCGCGAGCACGTCGTTCTTGGTCAGGGCGTTGAACAGGGTCGACTTGCCGACATTGGGCAGACCGACGATTCCGATCGTGAGCGACACGTTGCGACTTCCCGTACGTGAGGGTGGGCGACAGGTCCGCGAAGGTGCGCGGGCCGATCCACCAGTCTACGGGGTGCGAGGTCCCTTACCGGCGACGCATCGAACGCATGGCCAAGGCCGGCCCATCGGCGTGTCTGAGGGGCTATTGCGCACATAAACCGACCTAAGTTGGTCCAGTGGAGCAACACAGGACGCGTCCCCCTCAGTACCGACCGCGACGCGGCGCACCTCTTCCCGCCCAGACCGGGCGCGCCGCGGCCGACCGTGTACGCAGGAGTGCGCCTCCCGCGCAGCGACCCGCGCCCGTGCCCACTCCGGCGCGACGGCGGATGCCGAACCCCCGGCTCACCGGGCTCGGCGGCGGACTGTTCTGCGGGGCGACGATGTTCGCGCTCGCCTGTCTCGACCAGCTGCTCTTCGGGGCGTCGCTGGTGGTCTACGGGGTGCTGTTCCTGCCGGTGTGCGCGCTGACCGCGCTGTGGGTGCGCCGGGGAGACATCGTCACCGCGCCCGTCGTCGTGCCCATCGCCTTCGCGTTCGGACTGCTGCCCGTCGCCGACGGAGGCGGCGGGATCGGGGGCGAACTGATGGGGCTCGTCACCGCGCTGGCGACCCAGGCGGGATGGCTGTACGGGGGGACGCTGGTCGCGGGGGTCATCACCACCGTACGGAAGATCCACCTGATGAGCCGCCGGGCCGCCCGGCGCAGGGCGGCCCAGAGGCCCCGCCCGGAGATCCGGCCGCGCCGCCGACCGGCCTGACCGACACGAGGGGCCCGACGGACACGAGGGGCCCGACGGACACGAGGGGCCCGAGGGACACAACCGGGGGCGACCGGACACAACCGGGGGCGACCGGACACAACCGGGGGCGACCGGACACAACCGGGGGCGACGGAGGCGACGGGGCCGACGAACTCGACGGGGGCGACGGCCACGGCCACACCAGCGCCGGGCTCCCGGCCCCGCCCCGCGCGCCCGGAGGGCCTACGCGGACTTCGCCGCCCGCATCGCCGCCCCCACGATCCCCGCGTTGTTCTGCAGCTGCGCCGGGACGATCTCCGCCTTGATGCCCTCGATCAGCGGCAGGAACTTGTCGGCCTTGCGGCTGACGCCGCCGCCGATGATGAAGAGCTCGGGCGAGAAGAGCATCTCCACATGGGCGAGGTACTTCTGCACCCGGTGGGCCCACTGCTCCCAGGTCAGCTCGTGGTCCTCCTTGGCCTTGGTGGAGGCGCGCTTCTCCGCGTCGTGGCCGTTCAACTCGAGGTGTCCCAGCTCCGTGTTCGTCACCAGCTCGCCGTCGACGAAGAGCGCGCTGCCGATGCCCGTGCCGAAGGTGAGCAGGAGGACCGTGCCCCGGCGGTCGCGCCCGGCTCCGAACTGCATCTCGGCGACGCCCGCCGCGTCCGCGTCGTTCAGCACCGTCACCGGGAGGCCGCCCAGCCGCTCGCCCAGCAGAGCACGCGCGTCGGTGTCGATCCACGCCTTGTCGACATTGGCAGCCGTACGAATGGTGGCGCCGCCGGTGACCACCCCGGGGAAGGTGATGCCGACGGGTCCCGTCCAGCCGAAGTGACCGACGACCTCCTTCACGCCGTCGGCCACCGCGTCCGGAGTCGCCGGATGGGGAGTGAGCACTTTGTGGCGCTCCTCCGTCAGTTCGCCGCGGTCCAGGTCCACAGGGGCACCCTTGATCCCGGATCCGCCGATGTCCACGCCGAAGATCTGCATGGCCCTACGCTACGTCGTACGACTGACAGTCACTTCTCGGAGGGGGCGGAAGCACCGGCAGCCGTGCGCTGCTCCACCAGCGCCGCCGCCTCCGCGCGCAGGTCGCGGCGCAGCTCCTTGGGCAGCGAGAAGGTGATGGACTCCTCGGCCGCCTTGACGATCTCGACGTCCTCGAAGCCACGGGCGGAGAGCCACTCCAGGACCTGCTCCACCAGGACCTCCGGGACGGAGGCGCCCGAGGTGATACCGACCGTCGTCACACCCTCCAGCCAGCCCTCCTCGATCTCGTCGGCGAAGTCCACGAGGTACGCCGCCCGCGCCCCCGCGAGCTTGGCGACCTCGACGAGACGCACGGAGTTGGAGGAGTTGCGCGAGCCGACCACGATGACCAGGTCCGCTTCCTCTCCCATCCGCTTCACGGCCAGCTGGCGATTCTGCGTGGCGTAGCAGATGTCGTCGCTGGGCGGGGAGATGAGCTGCGGGAACTTCTCCTTCAGCGCGTCGACCGTCTCCATCGTCTCGTCGACCGACAGCGTGGTCTGGGAGAGCCAGACGACCTTGGACGGGTCGCGGACCTCGACCTTGGCGACGTCCTCGGGACCGTCCACGAGGGTGATGTGGTCGGGCGCCTCGCCGGAGGTGCCGATGACCTCCTCGTGGCCCTCGTGGCCGATCAGCAGGATGTCGAAGTCCTCGTTCGCGAACCGGACGGCTTCCTTGTGGACCTTGGTGACCAGCGGGCAGGTCGCGTCGATGGTGGCGAGCTTGCCGGCCGCGGCCTCGTCGTGGACGACCGGGGCGACGCCGTGCGCCGAGAACATGACGATGGACCCCTCGGGGACCTCGGCCGTCTGCTCGACGAAGATCGCGCCCTTTTTCTCCAGGGTCTGCACGACGTACTTGTTGTGGACGATCTCGTGGCGGACATAGATCGGGGCCCCGTACTGCTCAAGGGCCTTCTCGACGGCGATCACGGCGCGGTCCACGCCCGCGCAGTAGCCACGGGGGGCGGCGAGCAGGACACGGCGGCCAGGCGAAGCAGTCATGGCACCCATCGTAAGGCCGCGCCCGACGCGTCAAAGATCGCCTCCTTGGGGAGACTGAGGGGGAGCCGGACGGGGCGAGCGGGACGCGACCCTCGGGAGGCACGATGTCCGACACGCAGACCACCGCCGCAGCGGCCGACGAGACCGGTGCCGGGTACGGACTGCGGCGCGGCCCCGGCTTCCGGGACCTGGTCGTCTACGGGCTGTTGTTGGCGGGGTTCATCGCCGGGTGGATGGCGATGCTGGACTCCGTCCTCATCCCGGCGGCGGCGTACCTGTTCTCGGGGATCGCGATGAACTCGCTGGTCCCGGAGGTCTCCCGATGGGAGTGGACCGCGCTCGCGGTGGTCGTCACGACGGTGCTCAACCTCTGGGGCGTACGGGCCGCCGCCCGGGTGGGCTTCCTGGTGCTCGCGATGGAGATCGTGGTCCTCCTTGTCTTCGCCGTGTCCGCGGTCGTCGTCCTCGCGCGCGACGGGGCGCAGCGCGGCCCGCTGTCCCCGCTGACCGGCGACGGCTCGCAGGGAGCGTTCGCGCTGTCGGGGTCCCCGTGGTCGGGGCCGCGGTCACCGTTGCCGTGATCGTGGCGGCGTCCGGGCTTGCTCAGGTGGTCGGTGCGGTGTGGCCGGCCTTGGGGGTGGGGGTGCTGCTCGCCCAACGGGGACGCGTCCGCGGGTAGCGGCGGGCTGCTTCGGTGCGGGCTGTGTGTCAGTGGGGGCCGTTACTCTCGGGCGCATGGCTCTCAACACGTCCGCGGACGCCCCACTGCCGGTCGGCGAGGTGTCGCGGCTCATCGGAGGGTGGATCGACCGGCTCGGCGCGGTGTGGGTCGAGGGACAGATCACCCAGTTGTCGCGGCGCCCCGGCGCGGGCGTCGTCTTCCTGACCCTGCGCGACCCGTCGTACGACATCTCGGTGAGCGTCACCTGCTACCGGCAGGTGTTCGACGCGGTGGCGGACGTGGTGAGCGAGGGCGCCCGCGTCGTCGTCCTGGCGAAGCCCGAGTGGTACGCGCCGCGCGGGCAGCTGTCACTGCGGGCCACCGAGATCAAACCGGTCGGCGTGGGGGAACTCCTCGCGCGACTCGAGCAGTTGAAGAAGTCCCTGGCGAGCGAGGGGCTGTTCGCGGCCGATCGCAAGAAGGCCCTGCCGTTCCTGCCGCAGCTCATCGGGCTGGTGTGCGGGCGGGCGTCCGCGGCCGAGCGGGACGTGCTGGAGAACGCGCGGCACCGCTGGCCGGCCGTCCGCTTCGAGGTGCGCAACGTCCCCGTGCAGGGGGTGCACGCGGTGCCGCAGGTCGTGCAGGCCGTGAAGGAGCTGGACGCGCTCGACACCGTGGACGTGATCATCGTGGCGCGCGGCGGCGGCAGCGTGGAGGATCTGCTGCCGTTCTCGGACGAGCAACTCGTACGGGCGGTCGCGGCCTGTCGTACGCCGGTCGTGTCGGCCATCGGGCACGAGCCCGACCACCCGTTGCTGGACTTCGTGGCCGACCTGCGCGCGTCCACGCCGACGGACGCGGCCAAGAAGGTCGTGCCGGACGTCGGGGAGGAGTACGAGCGGGTGCGGTTCCTGCGGGACCGGGCGCGGCGGAGTGTCCAGTCCTTCATCGACCGGGAGGAGCGCGGGCTCGCGCACGCGCTGGCCCGGCCCTCGATAGAGGATCCGCACCGGATGGTCGACGAGCGCGCCGACCAGGTCGCCGCGCTGCTGGACCGCGGGCGGCGCACGCTCGGGCATCTGCTCGACCGCGCCGACTCGGAGCTGACGCACACCCACGCGCGTGTGGTGGCCCTCTCCCCCGCCGCGACCCTCCAACGGGGATATGCGGTGCTCCAGAACGCCGACGGTCATGTGGTCCGGGATCCGGACGAGGTGGCGGCGGGCGAGGCGCTGCGGGCGCGGGTCGCCGAGGGTGAATTCACGGTACGAGTCGATGCATAGGGTGGGCGCATGACCAGCAAGGTGGACGAGGCGCTCGGGTACGAGCAGGCGCGGGACGAGCTGATCGAGGTCGTACGCCGACTGGAGGCGGGCGGCACGACGCTCGAGGAGTCACTGGCGCTCTGGGAGCGGGGCGAGGAGCTGGCGAAGGTCTGCCGCCGCTGGCTGGAGGGCGCACGGGCCCGCCTGGACGCGGCGCTGGCCGAGGAGGAGTCGGAGAGCGGAGACGGAGACGGGCACGGGGACGGGGGCCGCGACTCCGAGTGACGTCATGACGTCCGCTCCCTTCCGCGGCCGGTGACACCCGGCGACATCCCCAGTGACACCCGGCCGCCGTCCCGCTCGGTGACGGCGGCCTCGTCGTTCCCCCGGAACCCTGGCGCCCGGAAGCGACCTCGTTCCCCCTCACTCCCTGTGAAGCGGATCACCTCACCCCGCTTTTGGTTGAACTTTAAACCTCCTCCCCCTACTGTTGACCTCGCCAACCGATCCCCCCGGATCCACCGCACATTCCGAGAAGGTTTCTGATGTCTCTCGTTCTTGACCCCGCCGCCCAGGACCTGCTGTTCCGCGAGGCCCGTACCGCCAACACGTTCACCGACGAGCCGGTGACCGACGAGCAGGTGCAGGCGATCTACGACCTGGTCAAGTACGGCCCGACCGCCTTCAACCAGTCGCCGCTGCGCATCACCCTGGTCCGCTCCGCCGAGGCCCGCGAGCGCCTCGTGCAGCACATGGCCGAGGGCAACCAGCCCAAGACCGCCACCGCCCCGCTGGTCGCGATCCTCTCCGCGGACAACGAGTTCCACGAGGAGCTCCCCACGCTGTTCCCGCACTTCCCGCAGGCCAAGGACGTCTTCTTCGCCGAGCGCCCGGCCCGTGAGGGTGCCGCCACGCTGAACGCCGCCCTGCAGGCCGCGTACTTCATCATCGGCATCCGCGCCGCCGGCCTCGCCGCCGGCCCGATGACCGGTCTCGACTTCGCGGGCGTCCAGAAGGAGTTCCTGGACGACGACCACACCCCGCTGATGGTCGTCAACATCGGCAAGCCGGGCGAGGACGCCTGGTTCCCGCGCTCCCCGCGCCTGGAGTTCGACCAGGTCATCACGACCGTCTGAGCCCCCGCGTACGCCCCGGCGTGTACGTGCATGAGAAGGGCCCCCGGCAATGGCGCCGGGGGCCCTTCTCATGCACGTACACGGACGTATTACGCGGACGCGTCACGACGTCACAGCGTCACGAGGTCACAGCATCACGGCGTCACAGCGTCACGACGTCTTCAGCGCCTCCGCCATCTTCGTCAGCTGCCCGAACGACGCCGTCCCGGTCACCACGGTGGTCGCCCCCTTGGCCTTGAGCACAAGGGCGTCGTACTTGTCACCCTCGTACCGCTGCCACGTCGCGTCACCGATCCGCTGGGTGCCCTTCGTCTCCTTGGCGCCCTGGCTGGCCGAGTCGATGAAGACGGCCGCGGGCTGAGTCGACTGCTCGATCGCCACGTACTGACCGTCGGGGTCGTGGAAGCCCAGGTGCCAGGCATCGAACTCGGTGCCGTCGTACCGCACCGAGGTCGCCTTCCACGCCGTCGGCAGACCCACGGGTGCCGCCACGGGATACGACGCCGCGCGGCGCGCCGTGAGCAGCTCGACGCGGTAGTCGACGCGCTTGAGAGGAGGCGCGGAGTCGTCATGCGGGATGAAGATATAGATCACGCCCGCCATGAGCCCGATCAGACCCAGGGAGAGAAGCATGTCCCGGACGCTCTGCTTGCCTTTCGTACCTGCCACGCCCCTATCGTCGCAGGTACCCTGGCCTGCTCATCCGTGGGGCCCCCTGCTCATTCTGTCAGCCTGACGATAGAGTCGGGGCACACCCTCATCCGGCCGTCGTCGTATCAGAAAGGTGCGTCTCGATGACCGAGAATCATCAACTGCCGTCCGAGCTCGAGGTCCCTTCCGAGGCCCCCGACCGAAATCTCGCCCTGGAACTCGTCCGGGTCACCGAGGCCGCCGCGATGGCCGCGGGCCGCTGGGTCGGCCGCGGCGACAAGATCGGCGCCGACGGCGCCGCCGTCCGGGCCATGCGGACCCTCGTCTCCACCGTCTCGATGAACGGCGTCGTCGTCATCGGTGAAGGCGAGAAGGACGAGGCCCCGATGCTCTTCAACGGGGAGCGCGTGGGCGACGGGACCGGCCCCGAGTGCGACATCGCCGTCGACCCGATCGACGGCACCACGCTGACCGCCAAGGGCATGAGCAACGCGATCGCGGTGCTGGCCGCCGCCGACCGCGGCACCATGTTCGACCCGTCCGCGGTCTTCTACATGGACAAGCTGGTCACCGGGCCGGAGGCCGCCGACTTCGTCGACATCAACGCGCCCGTCTCGGTGAACATCCGCCGGGTCGCCAAGGCCAAGAAGTCCTCGCCCGAGGACGTCACCGTCGTGATCCTCGACCGGCCGCGCCACGAGGGGATCATCAAGGAGATCCGCGAGACCGGCGCCCGGATCAAGCTGATCTCCGACGGCGACGTCGCGGGCTCGATCCTCGCGCTGCGCGAGGGCACGGGCATCGACCTGCTCCTCGGCGTCGGCGGTACGCCCGAGGGCATCATCTCCGCCTGCGCCGTGAAGTGCCTGGGCGGCACCATCCAGGGCAAGCTGTGGCCCAAGGACGACGAGGAGCGGCAGCGCGCGCTGGACGCCGGGCACGACCTCGACCGTGTGCTGCTCACCGATGACCTGGTCTCCGGCGAGAACGTGTTCTTCGTCGCCACCGGGATCACGGACGGGGAACTGCTGCGCGGGGTCCGGTACCGGGCGGAGACCGCGACCACCGAGTCGATCGTGATGCGGTCCAAGTCGGGTACGGTGCGCCAGATTCGGTCGGAGCATCGGCTGAGCAAGTTGCGGGCGTACAGCGCGATCGACTTCGACCGGGCGAAGTAGCTCCGCGGGGTCAGCCGGGGAACTGCCGGTTACGGGGCACTGCGGGCCCGTTGCGGCTGGTCGCGCAGTTCCCCGCGCCCCTTCGGGACGCGTGCCTACGGGACGCGTGCCTACGGGACGCGTGCCTACAGGGTGCGTGAAGAAGTGTGTACGGCGAAGGGGCCGCCCCCGTGCGGAGGGGTGGCCCCTTCGGTGTCTGCGTGGGTCAGCCGGCTGCGGCTATCGTGCCGCGGGCGGCCTTCTTGAGTTCCAGGTCGCGGCGGCGGCGCCGGGCGAGCACCACGCGGCGCTCGGCGGCGGTGAGGCCGCCCCACACTCCGTACGGCTCGGGTTGCAGCAGCGCGTGTTCGCGGCACTCCACCATCACGGGACAGCGGGCGCAGACGCGCTTCGCCGCCTCCTCGCGGGACAGCCGGGCCGCCGTGGGCTCCTTGGAGGGCGCGAAGAACAGGCCGGCCTCGTCCCTGCGGCACACCGCCTCCGTGTGCCATGGGGCTTCCTGGTCCCTGTCCCGCACTGGCGCCCGCTGGGCCGGAACGGCAGCTACCTGCAGGGACTGATGCGGCGGTTGCAGCACGGTCTACTCCTGACGACGGCTTCGCGGGCGTGCCGGGCACCGCGGGAAGTCCCACAGCGCCCTCCAAGAGGCGATGCAGCAAGCCCTACCCGCTGTGCGCGCGCCTATGCACTGAGTTCCCGAGAGCGGAGCCGGTCGTTCGAAACGGGGCGCGGACAAGTGGACCGATGCGCCCCGCGCGCCGTCGCGTTCACAGGCGTCAACGGTCGAGGTGCTTGCGCAAAGTCCTGTCCACCCGGTCCATCGTGCGGTCGAGGATGTCGGCGACGAGCTTGCCGCGCTTGGGCCGCGCCTCGATGTTCCCCAGCACCGCGAAGCCTTCGACGTAGACCACGGGGGCGTCGGGGTCGGCCGCGTCCGTGGTGTGCGTCTCGAAGTTGCCGAGGACTCCGCCGCCGCTGCCGCGCAGCGAGACGTTCTCCGGGACCTTGATCTCGACGTTGCCGAAGACCGAGATCGCCTTGATCACGACCTGTTGGTACTCGAAGATCGCCTCGCTGAGGTCGATGTCGACGCTACCGAAGACGGCGTACGCGTGGATGCGGCGTCCGGCGCGCCGGCGGCCCTTGCGCACGGCGGCACTGAACACCGCCACCACGTTCTCGTCGGCCTCCGCCGGGATGCCGCCCGGCTGGGGGCGGTCCGGCACGGACGCGTACGCGGGGGTCGCGCGGCCCGCGCGTGCCGCGGGCAGGTCCTGGACGAACCGGTCGAGCTCTCCCACCGTCTTCGTGGCCAGCACCCCCTCGATCCGCTCGGCGTGCTCGTCGGCGGTGAGGCGCCCCTCGGCGAGGGCATCGCGCAGAATGTCGGCGATCCGGTCACGGTCGGCGTCGGAGGCCCGGAGTTCGGCATCGGAGGCCCGGGTTTCGGTGCGCTTCTGAAGGTCCACGACAGCAGCGTACCCAAACGCGATAGATCGCGACTACCCCTTCTCGCGACCTGTGGAAAACCGCCCCTTCACGCCAACTGAGCCTTACCTCACAGACTCACCGTCCGCGCCAGGTTCTACGCTGGTGGATGCTGCCAATGGAGGCATGCCGCTGTCTGCCGAGTGAGGAATGGGCTAGTGCCTGAGTTCGCGTACACCGATCTGCTCCCCCAGGGAGAGGACACCACTCCGTACCGGCTGGTGACCTCCGAGGGTGTCTCCACCTTCAAGGCCGACGGGCGCACGTTCCTCAAGGTCGAGCCGGAGGCGCTGCGCAAGCTCGCCGCGGAGGCCGTCCACGACATCCAGCACTATCTGCGGCCCGCGCACCTGGCGCAGCTGCGGCGCATCATCGACGACCCCGAGGCGTCCGGCAACGACAAGTTCGTCGCCCTGGACCTGCTGAAGAACGCGAACATCGCAGCCGCCGGCGTGCTGCCCATGTGCCAGGACACCGGCACCGCGATCGTGATGGGCAAGCGCGGACAGAACGTGCTCACCGAGGGCGGCGACGAGGAGGCCCTCTCGCGGGGCATCTACGACGCGTACACCAAGCTGAACCTGCGCTACTCGCAGATGGCTCCGCTCACCATGTGGGAGGAGAAGAACACCGGGTCCAACCTTCCGGCACAGATCGAGCTGTACGCGACCGACGGCGGCGCCTACAAGTTCCTGTTCATGGCCAAGGGCGGCGGTTCGGCGAACAAGAGCTTCCTGTACCAGGAGACGAAGGCCGTTCTGAACGAGGCCTCCATGATGAAGTTCCTGGAGGAGAAGATCCGTTCACTGGGCACGGCCGCCTGCCCGCCGTACCACCTGGCGATCGTGGTCGGCGGCACGAGCGCCGAGTACGCCCTGAAGACCGCGAAGTACGCCTCCGCGCACTACCTGGACGAGATTCCGGCCGAGGGCTCGGAGCTCGGTCACGGCTTCCGGGACAAGGACCTGGAGGAGAAGGTCTTCGAGCTGACCCAGAAGATCGGCATCGGCGCGCAGTTCGGCGGCAAGTACTTCTGTCACGACGTGCGCGTGGTGCGTCTGCCGCGGCACGGCGCGTCCTGCCCCGTCGCGATCGCGGTGTCCTGCTCCGCGGACCGTCAGGCCGTCGCGAAGATCACGGCCGAGGGCGTGTTCCTGGAGCAGCTGGAGACCGACCCCGCGCGCTTCCTGCCGGAGACCACGGACGAGCACCTGGACTCCGCCGGGGACGACGTCGTCCGGATCGACCTGAACCAGCCGATGGACGACATCCTCGCCGAACTGACGAAGTACCCGGTCAAGACCCGGCTCTCGCTCTCCGGCCCGCTCGTCGTGGCGCGCGACATCGCGCACGCCAAGATCAAGGAGCGGCTGGACGCGGGCGAGGAGATGCCGCAGTACCTCAAGGACCACCCGGTGTACTACGCCGGTCCGGCCAAGACCCCCGAGGGTTACGCGTCGGGTTCGTTCGGCCCCACCACCGCCGGCCGCATGGACTCCTACGTGGAACAGTTCCAGGCCGCGGGCGGCTCCAAGGTGATGCTCGCGAAGGGCAACCGTTCCGCGCAGGTCACAGGCGCCTGTGACGCGCACGGCGGCTTCTACCTCGGCTCCATCGGCGGCCCCGCCGCGCGGCTCGCCCAGGACTGCATCAAGAAGGTCGAGGTCGTCGAGTACGAGGAGCTCGGCATGGAAGCCGTCTGGAAGAT
Source organism: Streptomyces sp. NPDC096311 (assembly GCF_044763085.1). Taxonomy (NCBI): domain Bacteria; kingdom Bacillati; phylum Actinomycetota; class Actinomycetes; order Kitasatosporales; family Streptomycetaceae; genus Streptomyces; species Streptomyces sp. NPDC096311. The sequence goes on along the minus strand of NZ_JBIWFN010000014.1, from coordinate 150,300 downwards.
CGAGGTCGAGGACTTCCCGGCGTTCATCGTCGTCGACGACAAGGGCAACGACTTCTTCCAGGACCCGGCACCGGCTCCGACGTTCACGTCGATTCCGGTACGGGGACCTGGGCTCGCGTAGTGCCTTTCGGGGCGGCCGGGATGACATTCGCCCCCGCCGCCCCTACCCGTCCCATCCCCAGGGGCTCCGCCCCTTCGCCCCCGCTGGGGCCGCGCCCCAGACCCCGGTTCACGTCGATTCCGGTATGGGGACCTGGGCCGGCGTAGCGTCCCGGGACGCCAGAGGCAGCTGTTCGCTGCCTGGACGCGTCCCGCCACGCCCCGATGCTGTCCCACTTCGTCCCAGGAACGAGCGGGACAGCATTTTTGTGAGCTTTGCCGGAAACCCTCCGTGATGACCGGATCACAGCCTGTGGTCCGCAGGTCATCTCGGAGGGAAATCCCATGATTGGTCGCACCTTGCGCAACGGCCTGGTGGCCGCGATCGCGGCTGTCGCCGTCTTCCCGGTGACAGCCGTCGCCTCCGCCGCCCCGGCCGCCCCGCACGTTCCCAGCCGGGGCGCCGCGTCCTCGCCGGTCGCGTCGTCGAGCTGGTACCCGGCGTCCCCGCAGTCCTCGATCCCCGGCCTCCAGCGCGCCGCGCGCACCCTGTCCCTGGCTCCGAGGCACCACTACAGGCACTACGCGATCACCCACGCGCGCCACCACGCCCGGCACCACCTCACCCGGCACGTCCTGGGCCGGGTGACGACCCACCACACGCGTCTGCGCGTCCGGTCCGGTCCGGGTACCGGTTACCGGATCGTCGGCTCGCGGCGGGCCGGCCGTGTGGTGACCCTCGTCTGCAAGAAGAGCGGTTCCTCCGTCATGGGCAACTCGCGCTGGTACAAGCTCGCCCACGGCCGGGGCTACGTCTCCGCCCACTACGTCCGCAACAGCCGCGCCGTCCGCTGGTGCTGACGAACACCTCGCCGCTCGCCTCCTGAGGTCCGGCGCCGGCCGGCGGGGCGAGGTCCGCCCCGCCGGCCGGTAGGACAAGTCGATCAGCCGACGACCCCACTCCCCTGACGAAACAGCAGGTCAACTCCCCTTCATATTCGGTTCGCATTCGGGCGATCGGGGTGTGCCCGGGCACCGTGCGAGGGAACACATCAGGGCGGTCACCCCGGCAGGGCGAGGGAGCGAGAGGAAGAGCCACGTGAGGGTCAAGAGACAGCCGCTGCCCGACTCGTTGGACGAGACAGAACACAGCAAGGCAGTACGTACGAAAACAGAGCATATCGACATGGAGCACATCGGTACTGAGCGCATCCATACCGAAGGCATCGGCACGGAGGACATCGACGAGGAGCGGCTGCTGATGGAGCGGCTCCGGTGCCTCAAGCAGCGGACGGGGCTGAGTCTGGCCGCGCTGGCCTCCGTCACCCCGTTCAGCAAGTCGACCTGGCACCGCTACCTGAGCGGTGATCAGTTTCCGCCGCGCTCGGCGGTCGAGTCGCTCGGCCGTCTGGCGGACACCGACCCGGGTCCCCTTCTCTCCCTGTGGGACGCCGCGTCCCGGGCCCAGTCCAGGGCGGCGACCCCGCCCCTGGGGGCCTCGGTCCCACAGGCCGCGGTTCCGGACGCGCCGGTTCGGGGCCGGCGCGTCCGGGGGTCCAACCGGGCCGTCATCGCCCTCGCGGCGATGGCGGCCACGGTGGTGGTCACCGCGGGCGCCGCCGACGTCCTCGACCCCGACCAGCCCGTGGCCCCCGCCAGCGCCTCCTGCCGGGGCCGCGACTGCCAGGGGCAGATCCCGACCTCCGAGGCCTGCGGCCGTGACGCGCGTACGGAGAGCACCGTCACGCGCGCCGGGCAGGTCGTGCTGCTGCGTTTCTCCCCCTCGTGCGCGACGGTCTGGTCGGAGGTCCGCACCAGGACCGGCGGGGCGCGGGAGATCTCGATCAGATCCGACCATGACGAGCTGTCCGCCGCCTACCGGGGCGACCCCTCGGACGGCTACAGCAGCCCGATGCTGGCCGCGTCGAGCCCTCGTGGGGCGGAGGCCTGCGCCACGGTCGGCGGGACGTCGGCGTGCACCGGCCCGCTCGGCGGCTCACGGAGCTGACTCCCCGGGAGAGCCGTTCACCGAGCCGACTCTCCGGGAGAAACGGGAGCCGCCTTGCCGGGAACACGGGGCACGTCCGCGATGCTGTCCCCACTGGAGGTGATCGTCGATGGCCGACGAACAGGCAGCCCCGTACCGGATCGAGCACGACTCCATGGGTGAGGTCAGGGTGCCCGCGGACGCGAAGTGGCGGGCCCAGACCCAACGGGCCGTGGAAAATTTCCCCATCTCGGGTCAGCGTCTGGAGCGCGCGCACATCGAGGCGCTGGCGCTGATCAAGGGCGCGGCGGCCAGGGTCAACGCGAAGCTGGGGGTGGTCGACAAGGACGTGGCCGAGGCCATCCAGGAGGCGGCGGGCGAGGTCGCCGAGGGTCGCTGGGACGCGCACTTCCCGGTGGACGTCTTCCAGACGGGTTCCGGAACGTCCTCCAACATGAACACCAACGAGGTCATCGCCACGCTCGCGACCGAGCGGCTCGGCAGGGACGTACACCCCAATGACCATGTGAACGCCTCGCAGTCGTCGAACGACGTGTTCCCGTCCTCGCTCCACATCGCCGCCACCGCCGCCGTGACCAGGGATCTCGTCCCTGCTCTGGAACACCTCGCCGCCGCCCTGGAGCGGAAGGCCGAGGAGTTCGCGGACGTCGTGAAGTCGGGGCGTACGCATCTCATGGACGCCACGCCGGTGACGCTCGGGCAGGAGTTCGGGGGGTACGCGGCGCAGGTGCGGTACGGCGTCGAGCGCCTCCGGGCCTCGCTGCCCCGGCTCGCCGAACTGCCGCTCGGTGGGACCGCTGTGGGCACCGGGATCAACACGCCGCCCGGGTTCTCCGCGGCCGTCATCGCCGAGGTGGCGCGGGCCACCGGGCTGCCGCTCACCGAGGCCCGTGACCACTTCGAGGCACAGGGCGCGCGGGACGGGATCGTCGAGACGAGCGGGCAGCTGCGGACCATCGCGGTCGGGCTGACGAAGATCGCCAACGATCTGCGGTGGATGGCGTCCGGTCCGCGCACCGGGCTGGCCGAGATCAGCCTGCCCGACCTCCAGCCCGGCTCCTCGATCATGCCCGGCAAGGTGAATCCGGTCATTCCCGAGGCGGTGCTGATGGTCGCGGCCCAGGTGATGGGCAACGACGCGACGGTCGCCGTCGCCGGGGCCGCCGGCAACTTCGAGCTGAACGTCATGCTTCCGGTCATCGCGAAGAACGTCCTGGAGTCGATCCGTCTCCTCACCAACGTCTCGCGCCTGCTCGCCGACCGCACGGTCGACGGGATCGTCGCCCACCGCGAACGGGCCCGCGAGTACGCCGAGTCCTCGCCGTCGGTCGTGACACCGCTCAACAAGTACATCGGCTACGAGGAGGCCGCCAAGGTGGCCAAGAAGGCACTGGCGGAACGCCGGACGATCCGCCAGGTCGTTCTGGATTCCGGGTACGTCGAGCGCGGTGACCTCACCCTGGAGCAGCTGGACGAGGCGCTCGATGTCCTGAGGATGACGCATCCGTAAACGGCGTTCGCTCCCCGGATGACCTTGGAAGCCATTGAATGACGCCTCCGTTACGTCATTCGCTCCATCGCGCGAACCGTGACGCGCACCGCAGCGTCGTATGCCTGGGGCACCTAATATCTGGTCATGGCAGAGGGCGGAGCGGTGAGGCGAGTGGCGGCGGGCGGGTCGACGGTGTACTGGGCCCCCGGGAGTCACATTCTGTGGCGGTACCGGGAGAACGCCGGTGAGCACTTCCACATCTGCCGCCCCGTGACCGTAGTACGGGACGACGAGGAACTGCTCGCGGTGTGGATGGCGCCCGGCACCGAGTGCGTGAAGCCCGTGCTCGCCGACGGCACACCCGTGCACGGAGAACCGCTGGAGTCCCGCTACACCAAGGCGCGAACGGTGCAGCGGGGCCGCTGGTTCGGCACCGGAGTGCTGAAGCTGGCGCGGCCCGGCGAGCCCTGGTCGGTGTGGCTGTTCTGGGAACCGGGCTGGCGGTTCAAGAACTGGTACGTGAACCTGGAGGCGCCGCTCGCCCGTTGGGAGGGCGGGGTCGACTCCGAGGATCACTTCCTGGACATCTCCGTGCACCCGGACCGCAGTTGGCACTGGCTCGACGAAGACGAGTTCGCACAGGCGCAAAGAGCCGGATTGATGGATACTCAACTGGCCGCACAGGTAAGAGAGGCAGGGCACTGCGCGGTGGAGGTGATCCGTGCCTGGGGCGCGCCGTTCTCGGACGGCTGGCAGCACTGGCGCCCGGATCCCGCCTGGCCGGTTCCTTCCCTGCCGGATGACTGGGACCGTACGCCCGCGCACGTGTCCTCATGAGACCCTTGATGCGCCCCCGTGGTACAACCGTAGGATCGTCCTCCGCATCAAATAATGAAGGCCGGTGCGCAGCACCGTCGTTGAGGGGTGGTGGCCGAGTGGCGGGTGGGAGCACAGCAGCAACTCCCGCAGCATGCGCTGGGCTTGACCATACGTCACCGAGGGGCGGCAGGACGTGAGCGAGGGGTACGAGGGCCACGACGGTACGGTCGGCGGACGGCCCGCCGGGCCGCACAGGGCGTTCGGCCCGACGACGGCGTTCACGTCGGCGACGGGCAGGCCCCGTCCTGACGACGCGCAGATTCCGTTCCCGGGACACACATTCCGGGTATCGGGGCTGCGGGACGAACTGCACGCACGGCGCGCAGCCCCGGACGGATGGATTCGACACGCGTGACGGAGCACCCCACCTCGCACGAGCGCCGCCAGAGCGGCGCCGGCCGGCCCTCCACCCCCGCGGACCCCCGCGGGGCGCTCCTGCGTACCCCGGAGCCGCAGCGCGCGCCCGGCGCATTACCCGCACAACCCGCCCGCACCGGCGACGCCCCCACCGGTTCCGCTCCGGGCACGCCCTACGGCCAGCACGGATCGTCCGCCACCCAGGCGTCGGCGAGCACCGACACACCGTCTCCCTCGGGCACCGGCGCGCCCACGCCGCCGCCCGCCTCCCCCGGCCCCGAGCACTCCCAGCCCTCGGCCAGCGAGCCCGACGCGCACCGCCCGCGCCCGGCACCCGAGGGCATCCCGGCCCAGCCGGGCATGGAAGGCGACCGGCCGTCCGGGAACACCACGGGCACGGACCGGCGTACCGGGCAGGGGCTGCCGCACGCGGGCCCGATGCCGATGCGGCGTGACGGGGACCGGCTACGCTTCGTGGGTGCGGCGACCCGGCGGATCGCCCGCGGCATCGACCTGGACGAGATCGTCATGGGTCTGTGCCGGGCCACCGTGCCGACCTTCTCGGACGCGATCCTCGTCTATCTGCGGGACCCGCTGCCGGTCGGCGACGAGCGGCCCACCGGGCCCCTCGTGCTGCGGTTGCGGCGCACCGACCGGATCCCCGAGGAGCGGGACACCGAGAACGGCTTCATGCCCGCACTGCGGCCCGAGCCGAACGAACTTTCGGCGATGACGGCCGAGCTGTGCGAGGTGCGCCCCGGCGGCGCCCTCGCCGAGGTGCTGCGCGGCGTGCGCCCGGTCTTCGCGGACGCACCCGCCGCCCGGGCCGCGCTGCCCGAGCTGCTCGGCGACGAGCTGATCGTGCCCACCGGCCAGCGCGCGATCCTCGCCCCACTGCGCGGACGGCGCCGGGTGATCGGGGCGGCGCTCTTCGTGCGCCGCCCCGAGCGGATGGCGTTCGAGACGGACGATCTGCTGGTCGCGGCCCAGCTCGCCACGCACAGCGCGCTCGGCATCGACAAGGCGGTGCTCTACGGCCGCGAGGCGTACATCGCCGACGAGCTGCAGCGCACCATGCTGCCCGAGACGCTGCCGCGCCCCACCGGAGTGCGGCTGGCCTCGCGCTATCTGCCGGCCGCGGAGACCGCGCGGGTCGGCGGCGACTGGTACGACGCGATCCCGCTGCCGGGCAGCCGCGTCGCCCTCGTCGTCGGTGACGTCATGGGCCACTCGATGACCTCGGCCGCGATCATGGGCCAGCTGCGCACCACCGCGCAGACCCTCGCCGGGCTCGACCTGCCCCCGCAGGAGGTGCTGCACCACCTGGACGAGCAGGCCCAGCGCCTGGGCACCGACCGCATGGCGACCTGCCTGTACGCCGTCTACGACCCGGTCGCGCACCGGATCACCATCGCCAACGCGGGCCATCCGCCGCCGGTGCTGCTGCACCTGGGCGGCCGGGCCGAGGTGCTGCGGGTGCCGCCGGGCGCCCCCATCGGCGTAGGAGGAGTGGATTTCGAGGCGGTCGAGCTGGACGCGCCCGCCGGGGCGACGCTCCTGCTGTACACGGACGGCCTGGTCGAGTCGCGCCTGAGGGACGTGTGGACCGGCATAGAGCAGCTGCGCGAGAAGCTCGCCGCCACCGCGCAGCTCACCGGCCCGGACCATCCGCCGCCGCTGGAAGCGCTCTGCGACGAGGTGCTGGACATGCTCGGTCCGGGCGACCGGGACGACGACATCGCGCTGCTCGCCGCCCGCTTCGACGGGATCGCGCCGAGCGATGTGGCGTACTGGTTCCTGGAGCCGGAGGACGCGGCCCCCGGGCGGGCCCGGCGCCTGGCCCGCCGGGCGCTGTCCCGCTGGGGCCTTGAGGACATGAGCGATTCCGTGGAGCTGCTGGTCAGCGAGGTCGTCACCAACGCCGTGCGCTATGCGTCACGCCCGGTCACCCTCCGTCTGCTGCGCACGGACGTGCTGCGCTGCGAGGTGGGCGACGACGTGCCACAGCTGCCCAGGCTGCGGCAGGCGCGCGCCACGGACGAGGGCGGGCGTGGCCTGTATCTGGTCAACAAACTGGCCAGACGGTGGGGCGCCACGCGTCTGAGCACCGGAAAGGTGGTCTGGTTCGAACTGAACCGGGGCTGAATGGACCGGGGGGCCGAGGGGTACGCGATCCGCCTCGCCCCACGGCGGCCCGGTTGCCGACATCCTGTCGGCAGAGTTGACTGCTGAGGTGAGCGAAGCGATCTGAAGACTCTCTTCTTGACGGGAGGACGCTCGTGACGCAGGCACCCCAGAAGGCTCCGTACACCACGAACAACGCCGGCATTCCGGTGGAGAGCGACGAACACTCGCTGACCGTCGGTCCCGACGGCCCCATCCTGCTCCAGGACCACTACCTCATCGAGAAGATGGCCCAGTTCAACCGGGAGCGGGTCCCCGAGCGGGTGGTGCACGCCAAGGGCAGTGGCGCATACGGATTCTTCGAAGTAACGAATGATGTCAGTCAGTTCACCAAGGCCGACCTTTTCCAGCCGGGCAAACGCACCGAGATGCTGGCCCGTTTCTCCACCGTGGCCGGCGAGCAGGGTTCGCCCGACACCTGGCGCGACCCGCGCGGATTCGCGCTGAAGTTCTACACCGAGCAGGGCAATTACGACCTGGTGGGCAACAACACCCCGGTCTTCTTCGTCCGTGACACGATCAAGTTCCAGGACTTCATCCGCTCGCAGAAGCGCCACCCGGCGACCGGGCTGCGCAGCAACGACATGCAGTGGGATTTCTGGACCCTCTCGCCCGAGTCGGCACACCAGGTGACCTGGCTGATGGGCGACCGGGGCATCCCGAAGACGTACCGCAACATGAACGGCTACGGCTCCCACACCTACATGTGGATCAACGGCGCTGGTGAGAAGTTCTGGGTGAAGTACCACTTCAAGACCGACCAGGGCATCGACTTCCTCACCCAGGCGGAGGCCGACGAGCTGGCCGGGTCGGACGCGGACAAGCACCGCCGGGACCTGTACGAGTCGATCGAGTCCGGGAACGCGCCGAGCTGGAGCCTGAAGGTCCAGATCATGCCGTTCGAGGACGCGGCGGACTACCGCTTCAACCCCTTCGACCTGACCAAGGTCTGGCCGCACGGGGACTATCCCCTGATCGACGTCGGCAGGATGACCCTCGACAGGAACCCCGAGGACTACTTCATCCACATCGAGCAGGCCGCCTTCGAGCCGTCCAACCTGGTGCCGGGCATCGGCCCCTCGCCGGACAAGATGCTGCTCGGCCGGCTGTTCTCCTATCCGGACACTCACCGGTACCGGATCGGCCCGAACTACGCCCAGCTGCCGCCGAACCGTCCGCACGCCCCGGTGAACTCGTACGCCAAGGACGGCCCGATGCGCTACGAGCCGTCGCTCGCGGCGCGCCCGTACGCGCCCAACTCCTACGGCGGCCCCGCGGCCGACTTCTCCCGCTTCGGCGACCCGGTGAGCTGGCAGGCCACGGGCGAGCTGGTGCGCGAGGCGTACAAGCTGCACCGCGAGGACGACGACTGGGGCCAGCCGGGCACGATGGTCCGCCAGGTCCTCGACGACGCGGCCCGCGACCGCCTGGTCTCGAACGTCAGCGGCCACCTGAAGGCCGACGTCTCCCGCCCGGTCCTGGACCGCGCCCTGCAGTACTGGCGCAACATCGACAAGGAACTGGGCGACCGGATCGCCCACGACGTCAACGGAGGCTGAGCGCCCGGGTATACGGGGCGTGGCGCCCGAGGTGGAATCGATTCGACTCCACCTCGGGCGCCACGCGCTTGTGGTGTTGTAGGGGAGGCAGCATCCAGACGTGAGGACGAACCGTGCAGCTTCAAGACGTACTGAACCGTCTCGACCGGTGGCTGGAAGTCAACGCGCCGGATGATTTCGGCACGTTGAACCCGCCCGCGACGGCGTCGGAAATCGATGCGATCACCGAGGACAGGTTCTCGCTCGTCCCCGAGATCCGGACGTGGCTGGAGCATCACAACGGCGTGTCGACCCACTTCCGGCACAGCGGCCCCGGCGGCTTCCTTCCGGGCGGCCACTATCCGGTCGACGCCGAGCGCATGCTGCTCGGCCAGCGGGACATGGAGCAGGACGTGGCGTGGAGCCAGGAGGACGACAACGCGGACTTCGTCGTGGGCCGGACGGCTCATGTGAAATGGGTGCCCCTCAGCAGTACGCACGTCGGCACGCAGCTGATCGTGGACCATCGCGAGGGGCCGACGTACGGCGCCGTCCTGGAGATCGACCAGGATCTGGAACTGTGGGGGGTCGTGCGCTGGAAGAGCCTGTCCGAGATGTTCCAGGAGACACTCGAATCCCTGGAGACCGGACGGCCCGTCGTCACGGCGATCGGCAGGGAGATCCGTCCCGAGACGGTCCGCGAGTCGGACGGTACGAGCAACGTCGTCTGGACGTGACGCGGGAGGGCCCACCGTGGGGGACCGGCCGTACCGGCGGCCCCCCACGTCCATCGCCCTAGAAGGGCGGTGATTCAGGGACGGATGACGCAGACGTCATCGGGATTGCATCCCTCCATCTGCGGAACCTCCATGTAGAACGCCCCGCCGTTCTGCACCCGTGCCTTCGTGAAGAAGCCCGACAGTCCCGGGCCTCTTCCCGCGTCTCCGTTCTGCTTGCCCGGCATGGAAGCACGCCCGCAGATCTCCTTCCACGTGGGTGGGTCGTACCCGTCGTCGTCGAAGAGGCGCCAGGTGCCGTCGTCCTGCTTCTGCGCGAAGAGCTGCGCGCAGATCCCTCCGTTGACGACCGGTGTGGGTATTCCTCCGCTCTCCTGGGTGGCGGCGAAGGGGAACTCGTCGCACTGCACTCCCTGGGTGTCCCCGGTGGCGTCCGGGTGGGCCGTCCACTTGCCGACGCCGGTTTTGTTGCAAATCGTGTTGCGGTTGTGTTCCTGCTGGACCTTGTCCGTCATGCGGTGCATCGGTTTGTTGTACTTCTTGCTGCCCGGATGGTCCGCAAGCTTCTCCCGCAGCACCCAGTAGTAGGCGGCAGCGGCCGGATAGCGCTTGGTGTTGGTCTGCCACGTCGGTGTGTTCTTGGCGAAGACGCAGCCGGTCGAATTGGTTACAGCGACGCTGTTGTCACATTCGACCTCTCCCCAGAAGGTCCAGGACGGCTTGATGGTCGCGGCCGCGCCGGCCGCCTCGGGGGCAGCCGCCTTGAAGTTGAGGAACGTGCCCCGATCGAACTTCTGGGACGTACCGGACACAGCGTTGTTCCAGGTGAACGTCCTGGTCGCCGACGCCCAGTGCGTGTCCACAATGGGTTCCCACATGGTGAGACCGTCCCAGGTGCCCTGGTAGGCCTCGTCGCAGTCCGGTGTGCAGATCGCGTCCCAGTAGTCCAGGGACACGGTGCCCAACGAGGCGTCGAGGGACAGCGGGCTCATGAACATCCGCTCGCGGAACACGGCCTTGTTCTCCAGCAGCATCTCCTCGCGAACCGCGAAGATGGCCGTCCCCACCGTCTCGCCGTTGTGCTCCCACCTGATCACGACGGCCAGCTTGTTGCAGCCCTCGCGGCGCGTGATGGTGTAGCCGGAGACGGTGGGGTCGTCGCACCACGACACCAGCGGAGCGGCGGCTGCGGCGACGCCGCTCCTGGCGCTCTTGGACTGCTGCCACTTCCCGGCGCCGTACTTCTTGATGTCGTAGTCGAGCTTCACGCACTGGCGTGTGCCCTCGTGGTCCGTGGCGACGCAGCGCTCCTTGTTCGCCGCCAGCGTCGTGCCCTCGGGATTCGGCTGCTTCTGCCGGTCCGTGTCCTCCCACACCGGGTCGGGCGCGTCGGGGTCGCCCTCCGGGATGACGATATCGGGTACGAAGTCCCAGTCGCCGGGCTCGAACGCCACGGCGTCGAAGGCGATGTCCTCGTCACCCGTGCCGTCGGACGTGATCGTGTTCAGCTTGACCTCGGGCACGATGCCCTTGGTACGGAAGATCCCGAGCTTCACCCACCGGTTGCTGTCACCCGGCTGGGAGACGGTCCTGGTGCGCCAGCCGTTGCGGGTCTTGATCTGATACTTGGCGAGCTTGGTCTGCGCGCCGTGGTCGGGAAGGTGCACCCAGACCCGGGCGTCCTTGTCGAGCTCCCTGTTGAGCTTCCAGTCACCGGTGATCTTCAGCCGCTGGCCCTTGGTGTCGTCCGCGCGTGTGTGGCCGAACCAGAAGTGGCCGCCGAAGCCCGCGCCCAGTTGGTGGAGGTCGACCTTGGCCGGGTAGACGGTCTCGACCGCGTTGTTGGCGAAGTCGAAGCTGAAGGTGCCGGAGTTCGTCCAGGAGTTGCTGCAGCCCGCCCGGACGACGGGGGTGTCGGCCGGGACGTCGTCGACGATGAGAGCCCCGTCCGGGAGTCCGCTGGTGCTGCAGCTCGGCGGATATGCCGTGCCGTCGGCCTCTTCAGGCGCGGTGTCACCGAAGCGGACGAACTCGTATCCGCAGGTGTCGACGCAGTCGGTCTTCCACGTCACCGGCTTGTTCCACCAGCACTTGACGTCGTCACGGCCGCAGGGACCGCTGCTCGCGCTGTCGTTGGAGGCGCCGTCGGAGATCCGGCTCGGGTCGCAGCTGTTGGAGGAGTCGCAGAAGGCGTCCTCGGGCGCCTTGAGGTGGGCCCGGTTGTAGAGCGCGCTGCCCTTGACGGTGACGGCCGAGCTGGTGCCGTTCCAGGTGGCGGGGCGGAACGCGGGGACCAGCGTGCCGGGCGACTCCAGGAAGGAGGGCGGGTGGGCGGCGAAGCCGAGGACCTTCTCCTGGTAGGGCCAGTTCTGCGGGCGGGCCGCGGCGCTGGCGTCCTCGCCGCCGGCCGCGTTCTCCATGAACGGCAGCCGACCGGCGTCCCATTCGGGATTGGCGGGGTTGTTGGCCCAGCCCAGGCCCCACGGCGAGCCGTCACCGGCGTTGGCGTGGAAGCCGGAGTTGTACGCCCACAGGGCGAAGTACCAGTTCTCCGGCCGGCCGCTGGTGCCGTGGTTGGCGATCATGCCGGCGGCGCGGGTCTCGTTCCACTTGGAGACGAGGGTCTGCAGGCCCGCGGCGATGTTGGCGGTGTAGTCCAGCGCGGCGGCCCGCTGCTTCTGGTAGTCCCAGGCCGCACCGCCGTGACCGTCCTCGCGGCCGGCCATCCGCATGTGGTCGGTGATCTGCGTGATGCCGTAACCGCAGTCCGCCTTGGCGAAGTCGACGTCCCAGTCGTTGCTGGGATCCCCGTCGTAGAGGTTGATGCCGTAGTAGTTGCCGATCAGCGGGCTGGCGGTGACCCCGGGCACGGCCTCCCGGCCGGCCTGCCACATGTTCGATTCCTGGGTGGTCACCCCGAGCATGACCTGCGCCATGGCACGGCCGCCCCCGTCGAGCGGCGGGTTCAGGAAGAGTGACTGCGGCATGTAGGCGGGCATGCCCAGGTTCTTCCAGTTGGCAGGGCGCGAGATGTGCGTGTTCAGCAAGCCCTTGACCGCCATGTCGACCGCCCACTCCACCTGGCGCGGCTTGGGCTGCATGGCCTGGTTGCGCACATCGTTGCGCGGCACGGAGCAGGTGCGCTCCGCCTCCACCGGGTCGCTCGGGTCGCCCGCGGCCGTCGCGGCCACCGACGCCTTGGCACTGCCTCCGGAGCCGGACAGCAGCCCCGGGGACGCGTCACGGCCCTGGCTCGCGTACGCCGACACCCGATGTGCCGGATCGACGGTGAAGGAGGCCTTGCGTCCGGTGGCGCGGGTGGTCAGGGACATCTTCAGCGTACGGGCCCTGGTGGCCTCGCCGGGCTGCAGCAGCGTGCCCTTGCCGTCGGCCCAGGCCGTGTGGGTCAGGACGGCCTCGCCACGTGTGGAGACGGTGACGTCCTTCGGCGTCGACGCGAGCCTCTTCACCGTGGTCGGCGTTCGGGCGGCTGTCGGCCTGGTCGTGCCGGTCACATACACGGTCCCGGCGCTGCGGGTCAGTCCGGTCTCGGTGGCGAGGCCCCGGGCCAGCACGGTCGCCCGCGTGGTGCGTACGTCGGGGTGCGCGACGGCACCGGCCGTGATGCGCTTCACCTGGGACGTGGCACCGCGCTTGTCGAGGAAGGCGATCCCTCCGTCGCCGTCGGGCGTCAGGCGGTAGGGCACACCGTCGGTACGGGCGAGAGCCGTGCGCCCGCCCCTGGCGTCGACCTTGACGACCTCCGCGCCGGAGGCCGCGGCTATGGAACCGTCGGCAGCCGGGACGGCCGAGGTGACCTGCCCCTTGACCGGGATCGGCTTGCCGATCCCGCCTGTCGAGGCGTCCAGCCGGAACAGCCGGGTGCCGGGCCTGTCCTCACCGCCGGACTGGGTCAGGATCACCGTCTCACCAGGTCCGCAGCCCGGGTTGTAGTAGGACAGCGACGCCTTGAGGTCCAGCTTCGTCACCCGGCCGGAAGCCAGATCGACCACCGCGGTGAACCCGCCCCGAGCCATCAGCTGGGGCTTGTTGGTGAAGGTACGAGGCGCATAGACCACAACCGCCCGCTTGCCCGAACCGGTGACGCAGGTGTTGCCGATCCAGGCGTCGGCGTCGAATCCCGGCTCGGAAAGCGACGCAAGGGTGCGCCAGCTGTATCCGTCCTTCTTCCTGGCGGTCAAGAGATGGAAGCCGTCCGCGTCCCCCGAGGTCGTCCACGCCACGTCACCGGACGCCTGCCACCCCTTGCCCAGCACCGCGGCCCGCTCGGCCGACGGCACCGCGTCACGCTGAGCCTCGGCCGCCGTCTTCGTGGCGGAAGACGCCGGTGCCGGTGGATCGGCCCAGGCCACGGGCTGCGTAAGTCCGGCGAGTAACGCACCGGTCGCCAACGCGGCCAGCCGTACCCGCATTCGTCTGTAGAGTCGCAAAATATCCCCTTCTCACATGGCTCCCGCACTACGAGAGCCCTGAAAAGGAAAGGGCACCTTGACCACAATCCGGGCATGCCTGATGGGCCGCGCATCGAGTTCGGAGTTCGCGGATTCAGACATGAATTGAGCGCAGTCAGCCGGTCAACGCGCAGCGCAAGGTGTCGCCAAGATCCCCTCCCCGTTGACGGGAGAATGGTCCAGGCACCCAACCCGAGTCAATGAATTTCTCATAGAACTTTAAAGTTTCGGCCTTTGTGGCCGATAATCACCCAGCAAAAAGGGCACCCGGTGAGCCACCGGGCGCCCTTTTTCGCTCAGGCCCTGGTGGGCCTTTTTGACGGTTACTGCTGGTTGTCCGGATTGAATGGGTCCGGTGGTGTGATCTCGTCGGTCGGGGTCCCCGCCGGGGTGGTCGGGGGTGTCGTCGCCGGGGTGCTCGGGGGCTCCGACGTCGGGGTCGGCGGCGCGCTGGTGGTGGGCGGCTCGCTGGTCGGCGGCTCGGTGGTCGGGGTCTGCGACGCCGTCTCGCTCGGCGTGTCGCTGATCGTCGGCGTGGTGGTGGGCGCCATCGCCGCACCCTGGGTGGTGTCCAGGTCGAAGGTGGTGACGCTGCCCATCGCGTTGAAGGTGTACGCCGCCCATATCTGGGCCGGGAAGCCGCCGCCGTTGACACGGCCGCCGCCCGCGGCGCCCTTCAGGGAGACCTGCGTACCCTGCTTGACCACCTTGCCACCGCTGTCCTTGCGGTCCTTGGGGACCTCTCCGAACAGACCGACCGAGGTGACCAGGTTCGGCGTGTACCCGGTGAACCAGGCCGACTTGTTGTTGTCGGACGTACCCGTCTTGCCCGCGACCTGCTGGTCGTTGCGGTCGACCGCCTGGGCCACCGAGACCTGGGCCGTACCGTCGTTGACCACGCCGGTGAGCACCGAGGTGACCGTGTCGGCCGCCTGGGAGCTGATGACCTGGTCGCCGATCGGGGTCGGGAAGTCGACCGTACGGTCCTTGTGCTCGGCCGAGGCGACGATGGCCGGGGTGACCTTCCGACCGTGGTTGTCGAGGGTCGCGTAGATGCCCGCCATCTCCAGCGGGCTCGCGCCCATGGTGCCGAGGGTCTGCGCGGGCACCGCCTGCATGCCCTTGGTGTCCATGCCGAGCTTGCCGGCGACCTTGAGGACCTCGTCCATGCCGACGTCGACGCCCATCTGCGCGAAGACGGAGTTGATGGACTTGTTCATCGCGGTCTGGACCGTGACGTCGCCGTAGTTCTGGTCGTCCTCGTTGGGCGGCGCGAAGCCGATGCTGCTGCCCTTGACGGAGCGACCGCTGGTGCCGTCGTAGACCGTGTCCGCCGTGATGCCCTGGCCGTCCTGCGTCTTGGCCTGCTCGTCCAGGGCCGCCGCGAAGATCAGCGGCTTGAAGGTGGAGGCGGGCTGGTAGTCGCGGCGGGTCGCGTTGTTCACGTAGTGCTTGAAGTAGTCCTCGCCGCCGTACATCGCCACGACCTTGCCGGTCTTGGGGTCGACGGACGCGGCACCGGCCTCGACGTCACCGTCGACCTTGCGCTTCTTGGTGTCCAGCTTGCCGGTGAGCTTCGTCTTGACGGCGACTTCCAGCTGCGTCTGCTTCTTCTTGTCGATGTTGAGCGTGATCGTCCAGCCGCCCGCGTCGACCAGCGCCTTGGCGTCCTCGTAGTTGGCGGCGGCGCCCTGGGTCACGAGCCGCTTGGCCAGCGCGCCGTTGGCCGCGTCCACCAGGTAGCCGGTCTGGCCCTCCATGCCGGGCACGCCCTTGGGGTCCTGCGGGACCGGGAACTTCATGGTCGCGCGCTTGGCGGCGGGCAGCCAGCCCTCCTCGACCATGTTGTCGAGGGTGTAGTTCCAGCGGGCCGTGACCAGCCGCTTGCCGGTGTCCGTGGCGGCACCCCAGTCGTACTGGCTCGGGGCCTGGAGCAGCGAGGCGAGGTACGCACCCTGCTCGACCGTGAGTTCACTCGCGTCCTTGCCGTAGTACGCCTGGGCCGCCGCCTGGATGCCGTAGGAGTTGCGGCCGTAGTAGCTGGTGTTGATGTAGCCCGCGAGGATGTCGTCCTTGGACTGCTGACGGTCCAGCTTCAG
This sequence comes from Streptomyces sp. NPDC096311, assembly GCF_044763085.1. Classification (NCBI taxonomy): domain Bacteria; kingdom Bacillati; phylum Actinomycetota; class Actinomycetes; order Kitasatosporales; family Streptomycetaceae; genus Streptomyces; species Streptomyces sp. NPDC096311. The sequence continues at coordinate 134,435 of NZ_JBIWFN010000014.1, read as the reverse complement.
CGAGATGACCAGTTCCTTCAGCTTGCGCGTGACGGTCTGGTCCTGGGTGAGGTAGTAGTTCTTGACGTACTGCTGGGTGATCGTCGAACCACCCTGTTTGCCCTTGCCGGACAGGGTGTTGATCAGACCTCGGGCCGTGCCCTTGAGGTCGACGCCGGAGTCCTTGTAGAAGGACTTGTTCTCCGCGGCGACGAAGGTCTTCTGGACGTCCTTGGGCACCTTGTCCAGGCCGACGATCTCACGGTTGACCTTGCCGGTTCGGGCGAGCGTGCTGCCGTCGCTGTACTTGTAGATGTTGCTCTGCTGCGTGGCAGCCGCGTTGCCCTGGGGTATGGACACCACCATGTAGAGCACGATGAAGGCGCCCATACCGAGCAGACAGAAGCCCAGGAAGGTGCCGACAATCGTCTTCCAGTTCACGAACCGGCGTATGCCGGTGCGCCGGGGCTTTCCTCCGGACGAGGGCATGGCCGCCGCGCGGCGGCCACCGTGCTGCCGCGCTCGTCTCTCTTCCGCTCGTCCCATGGCTGCGTCCGCTCCGCTCGCTCTCGTGTCGCGCTCTCTTGTACGCGTGTCCTGCCGCGTTCACTCACGCGCTCGGGTGTCGCGTTCGTGTTCGCGCGTCACACAGGTCCACCGCTGAGGTCAGCTCAGCAAACTAACACCACGCGCTATGACAAAGGGCTATCGATCCGGTCTTTTGCGGACGTGACAATCAGCACGTACCACTCAGGACATCGCATCCGTCCCACCTCAACCGACGTGCGAGAGGAGTGGAAGGTTGCCGTGGCGGGTAAAGTGATATCACTTAGATAGGCCTGGTTGGCCATGGACGGGTGGGAGTCATACGGGCTTCCGCCCTACGAAAACGGGGGCACCTATGCCGGAACACGACTCGACTCCCCACGGCTCGGATCCCAGTGACTCCTCGGCTCCCGCCGATGTGCCGCGGATGCCCGATCCGCGGGTACGGGAGTTCGCCGCGCACAGCATCGGCGGGGGGCTCGCGCTGCTGTTCGGGCTGGTCGGGCTGCTGCTCGGCGCCGGCATGGTCGCGGCCGCCACGACGGTCGACGCCGGCGGGGCCAAGGCCGCGCTGATCGTCCCCGGCATCCTGATCGGCCTCGCCGCGTTCATCGCGATGTGCGGGCTGAACACGGTGGCGCCCGGTGAGGCGCGGGTCGTCCAGCTCTTCGGGCGGTACCGGGGGACGATCCGCCAGGACGGGCTGCGCTGGGTGAACCCCTTCACCTCCCGCACCAAGATCTCGACCCGGGTACGCAACCACGAGACCGCCGTCCTCAAGGTCAACGACGCCTACGGCAATCCGATAGAGCTCGCCGCGGTCGTGGTCTGGAGGGTCGAGGACACCGCGCAGGCCACCTTCGAGGTCGACGACTTCCTCGAGTTCGTCGCCACACAGACCGAGGCGGCCGTACGGCACATCGCGATCGAGTACCCCTACGACGCCCACGACGCGGACGGTCTCTCACTGCGCGGCAACGCCGAGGAGATCACCGAGAAGCTCGCCGTCGAACTGCACGCGCGAGTGGAGGCGGCCGGGGTCTCGATCATCGAGTCGCGCTTCACGCATCTCGCGTACGCTCCCGAGATCGCCTCCGCGATGCTTCAGCGCCAGCAGGCCGGGGCGGTGGTCGCGGCGCGGCGGGAGATCGTGGACGGGGCGGTCGGGATGGTCGAGGCCGCGCTCGCCCGGATCACCGAGCGGGACATTGTGGAGCTGGACCCCGAGCGGAAGGCGGCGATGGTGTCGAACCTGTTGGTGGTGTTGTGCGGTGACCGGGCTCCGCAGCCCGTCCTGAACACGGGGTCCCTCTACCAGTGACGGATCCCTCCGGGGGGTCGGTCCCCGAGCGTCGGCCGCAGCCGCAGCCGCGTAAGCAGGTCCTGCTGCGGCTGGATCCGCTGGTCCATGAAGCGCTGGCCCGGTGGGCGACGGATGAGCTGCGCTCGGCCAACGCGCAGATCGAGTATCTGTTGCGGCGGGCGCTTGCGGAGGCGGGGCGGTTGCCGGGTGGGGCGGGGCCGATTCCTCGACGGGGGCGACCGTCCGCTTCCGCGACGGACGCGACGGAGGAGTAGGCACCGCCAGGTTCCGCTCCCGCCGCGTCCGCCTGCCTGCCGCCTGCGGGTCCGTGGGGGCCGGTCGCGCAGTTCCCCGCGCCCCTGAACGCCGGGGTCGTCCGTCGACTGCCGGCCCGTCGGGGCCGGTCGCGCAGTTCCCCGCGCCCCTGAACTCCAGGCCGTTCGTCGACTGCGGGACGGCGGGGGCCGGTCGCGCAGTTCCCCGCGCCCCTGAACGCCAGGGCCGTCCATCGACTGCGGGCCCGTGGGGGCCGGTCGCGCAGTTCCCCGCGCCCCTGAAGGCCAGGGTCGTTCTTCGGCTGCGGGACGGGCTCGCAGTTTCTCGCGGGCCTGGGAGGCTCGGTTCGTGCGGTGCTCGGGGACGGGGCGGTGACCCGGCCGGTGCGGCCCGCTTCTTTCAGGCTGTCCGGCGGTCGAGGACGAGGCCGTTCTGGCTGATGCGGGGGGCCGGGGGCGGAGCCCCCTGGGAGGGGACGGGTAGGGGCGGCGGGGGCGAGGAAACGTGGTGACGGAACCGTGACAATCGGGCGTGACCTGCACGGACGTGGCGTCCACCATGATCTATTCGCGGTGTGTATACGTGCGGTGTATACGCCGTGTGTAGAGTGCTCGGCATGTCCATCGGTCACACCCTCCTAGGACTCCTGGAGTCCGGGCCCCGCCACGGTTACGACCTGAAGCGGGCCTTCGACGAGAAGTTCGGTCACGACAGGCCGCTGCACTACGGCCAGGTCTACTCGACGATGTCCCGGCTGCTCAAGCACGGACTCGTCGAGGTCGACGGGATAGAAGCGGGCGGCGGCCCGGAGCGGAAGCGGTACGCGATCACCGACGCCGGGATCACCGACGTACAGCAGTGGCTCGCGACGCCGGAGAAGCCCGAGCCGTATCTGCAGTCGACCCTGTACACGAAGGTCGTTCTCGCGCTGCTCACCCACCGGGACGCGTCCGAGATCCTCGACACGCAGCGCTCCGAGCACCTGCGGATGATGCGCATCCTGACGGACCGCAAACGCAAGGGCGACCTGGCCGACCAGCTGATCTGCGACCACGCCCTCTTCCATCTGGAGGCCGACCTGCGGTGGCTGGAGCTCACCGCCGCGCGCCTCGAAAAACTCGCCGAGGCGGTAACCCGATGACCCCCGCAGGCTCCCTGCTCACGGCCCACGACCTGCGCAAGGCGTACGGCCCCACCAGCGCCCTCGACGGCGCCGAGTTCTCCATCCACCCGGGCGAGGTCGTCGCCGTGATGGGCCCCTCCGGCTCCGGCAAGTCGACCCTCCTGCACTGCCTGGCCGGCATCGTGACTCCGGACTCCGGTTCCATCGTCTACAACGGCCAGGAGATGGCGACCATGAACGACGCCCAGCGCAGCGCGCTGCGGCGCAGCGAGTTCGGGTTCGTGTTCCAGTTCGGGCAGCTCGTTCCCGAACTGACCTGTGTCGAGAACGTCGCCCTCCCGCTGCGGCTCAACGGCACCGGGCGCAAGGAGGCCGAGCGAACCGCCCTGTCCTGGATGGAACGGCTGGAGGTCCACGACCTCAAGAGCAAGCGGCCGGGTGAGATATCCGGCGGCCAGGGACAGCGGGTCGCCGTCGCCCGGGCCCTGGTCACCAGCCCACGCGTACTCTTCGCGGACGAGCCCACCGGAGCACTCGACTCCTTCAACGGCGAACGCGTGATGGATCTGCTCACCGAGGCGGCCCGCTCGACCAACGCCGCCGTCGTCCTCGTCACGCACGAGGCGCGGGTGGCCGCCTACTCGGACCGCGAGATCGTCGTACGCGACGGAAAGTCCCGCGACATGGAGCGGGTCGTATGAGCGCCGCTCCCAGCGTCCGGCAGTGGTCCAGAGACCTGGCCATGGGCGCCAAGTTCGCCTTCACCGGCGGACGCGAGGGCTGGATGCGTGCGGTCCTCACGGCCGTCGGGGTCGGGCTCGGCGTCGCGCTGCTGCTGCTCACCACGGCGCTGCCGAATGCGCTCCAGGCCCGCAGCGACCGCGAGAAGGCCCGTACGGACATCACGTTCAGCGATGTGGACATACCCAAGGCGTCCGATCGGACCCTGCTCGTCGCGGCCGTCGACGACACCTACCGCGACAAGGACATCCGCGGACGCGAGCTGCAGCCCGAGGGGACCCGGGCGCCGCTGCCGCCGGGGGTGAAGAAGATCCCGGCGCCGGGCGAGATGGTGGTCTCCCCCGCGCTGGCGGACCTGCTGAAGTCCGGCGGCGGGAAACTGCTGCGCGAGCGGCTGCCGTACCGCACCATCGGGACCATCGGGGAGCCCGGTCTCGTCGGCGCGAACGAACTCAGCTACTACGCGGGCGCCGACAACCTCGCCCCGAGGATCGACGGCTCCAGAGTGACCCGTATCGACCACTTCGGGCAGCCCCTCGGACCGCCCGACGCACTGGACCCGGTACTCCTCCTCCTGATCATCGTCGTCTTCGTGGTACTGCTGCTGCCGGTCGGCGTCTTCATCGCCGCGGCCGTGCGCTTCGGCGGCGAGCGGCGCGACCGGCGGCTCGCGGCACTGCGCCTGGTCGGCTCCGACAGCCGGATGACCCGGCGGATCGCCGCGGGCGAGGCCCTCTCGGGCGCCGTCCTCGGGCTCGCCTTCGGCACGGTCTTCTTCCTGCTGGCCCGTCAACTGGCGGGATCCGTCGAGATCTTCGGCAAGAGCGTGTTCCCGAGCTATCTGAACCCCACGCCCGCACTGGCCGCCCTGGTCGCCGTCGCGGTGCCCGCGGCCGCGGTCCTCGTCACCCTGCTCGCACTGCGCGGGGTCGTCATCGAGCCGCTCGGCGTGGTCCGTGCGGCCAAGCCCGCGCGGCGCCGGCTGTGGTGGCGGCTGCTGCTGCCGATCGGCGGGCTCGCGATGCTCTACCCGATGATCGGCAAGGGCAACTCCAACGGAAACTTCAACCAGTACCTGGTGATCGGCGGTGTCCTGCTGCTCCTGATCGGCATCACGGCGCTGCTGCCCTGGATCGTCGAAACGGTCGTCGCCCGGCTCGGCTCCGGCTCGGTGTCCTGGCAACTCGCCATCCGCAGACTCCAGTTGAGCAGCGGAACGGCGGCCCGCATGGTCAACGGCATCGCGGTCGCGGTGGCCGGCGCCATCGCCCTGCAAATGCTGTTCGCCGGAGTCGAGGGCGACTACACCAAGGAAACGTCGAACGACCTCCAGCGGGCGCAGATGCAGGTCCGCCTGCCCTACGACACCCCGCTCGACCAGGCCCGCGAGCAGTTCGCGCGGACCAAGGGCGTACGACACGTCATCGCGATCGGCTCCGGTTCGCTGGGCGACCGGAAGCTGGACCCCAACACGTCCACGAGCGTGACCGTCGGCAACTGCGCGTCGCTGCGCGAGGTGGCCACGCTGCCGACGTGCCGCGACGGCGACGTCTTCCTCGTCAAGGGCTCCGACAGCGACCTGGACGCGCTGAAGCTCGGCAAGCCCGGCCGAACCCTCTACATCGACCCCTCCTACGCCGAGAGCTTCAGGGGCAGGCAGGCCGCCTGGACCGTGCCGCAGGACATCAAGGCAGCCCGGACCCGCACGGATGCGACGAACGGTCTGACCGGCGGCATCCTGTTCACCCCGAGCGCACTGCCGGCCGGGGCCGCACAGGCGATCGAGGGCGACGCCTACCTGCAGCTCGACCAGTCAACACCGGACGTCTACGACATCGTTCGCAACACCACGGCGAAGCTCAGCCCGCTGGCCCACGCCTGGACCTGGGCGTCGACCGAGCAGGACAACCGCTACACCTCCATCCGCACCGGCCTGTCCGTCGGCGCGGCCTGCGTCCTGTTCCTGATCGGCGCGAGCCTGCTGGTCTCCCAGCTGGAACAGCTGCGCGAGCGAAAGAAACTGCTCTCCGTCCTGGTTGCCTTCGGCACTCGACGCCGCACGTTGAGCCTGTCGGTGCTCTGGCAGACCGCGATCCCGATCGCGCTGGGTCTGTTGCTCGCTTCCGTGGTCGGCGTGACCCTGGGCGTGGTCCTGCAGAAGATGACGAGCGTCTCGGTGCGGGTGGACTGGCCGAGCCTGCTGTCGATGACCGGCATCGGCGCGGGAGTCGTCCTGCTGGTGACCGCACTCAGCCTGCCACCGCTACTGCGCCTGATGCGGCCGGACGGCCTGCGCACCGAGTGACGGGGCCCGTGGGCCGGGGCGCTCAGGCGTCCCGGTCCCACACCCGTACCGGCAGTGGCCGCAGCGCTTCCCGGAGCGCTGCGGCCAGTTCCTCGTACTCGCCGCCCCGCGCGGCCCCGGCGCGCATCGCCAGCGCGATCCGCCGGGTCGGCGCCGGGTCCGCGAAGTAGCCGGTGAGGAGCTGGTTGCTGCGGGTCGTCTCGACCTTGACGGCGGTGCGCGGCAGCAGGGTGCAGCCGAGGCCGCCGGCGACGAGCTGGACCAAGGTGGACAAGCCCGCGGCCGTGGTGGTGACCGGCGCGTCCTCCCGGCCCGCCTCGCGGCAGATGTCGAGGGCCTGATCACGCAGACAGTGCCCCTCGTCGAGCAGGAGCAGGTTGAGCTCGCGCAGGGCCTCGCGGGGGATTCCCTCCCGGCCGCCGAGCGAGTGGTCGAGCGGGGTGACGAGCACGAAGTCCTCGTCGAACAGCGGGAGTTCGGTCATGCCGGGCACACCGAGGGGGACGGCGAGCAGCAGCAGGTCGAGACGGCCGGAGGTCAGCCCGTCGAGGAGGTTGGCGGTCTGCTCCTCGTGGACCTGGAGGTCGAGGTCCGGGTAGCGGTCGTGGACCAGGTTGAGGACGGTGGGCAGGAGGTAGGGCGCGACGGTGGGGATGACGCCGAGGCGCAGCGCCCCGGTGAACGGCGCCCGTACCGCCTCCGCCTCCTCCATGAGCGCGCCGACCTCGTCCAGTACCGCCTTCGCGCGTACGGCGAGCCGCTCGCCGGCGGGTGAGAGCAGCACCTTGCGGGTCGTACGCTCCAGGAGGGTCACGCCGAGCGTCTCCTCCAGGACGGATACCGCGCCCGACAGCGCGGGCTGGCTCATGCCGATCGCGGCGGCCGCGTCACGGAAGTGCAGGTGCTCGGCCACGGCGGCGAAGGCGCGCAGTTGGGCGAGGCTCGGCTGACGGCGCCCGTTCCCCTTGGGGTTCATGGCTCCCTTGCCGCTCATGGGGCCCTTGGAGCTTGCGTTGCCCATCGGGCTGGCCATGGCCGTACCTCTTACTCATAGTCACTGATAGCTGCACTCGATCAACACGACCGATTGTAGCTATTTCCGTAATCAATGCAGCGTGTGCCAACATCAGCTTCGTCCAACCCCCGGGAAACGCCCCCACGAAGGGCTTCTCCCTGCTGCAAGGAGAGCGCGTGCTCACTGTCGGTGACAAGTTCCCCGAGTTCGATCTGACTGCCTGTGTCTCGCTGGAGAAGGGCGAGGAGTTCCTGCAGATCAACCACAAGACCTACGAGGGTCAGTGGAAGGTGATCTTCGCATGGCCCAAGGACTTCACCTTCGTGTGCCCGACCGAGATCGCGGCCTTCGGCAAGCTGAACGGCGAGTTCGCCGACCGTGACGCTCAGGTGCTCGGCTTCTCCGGCGACTCCGAGTTCGTGCACCACGCCTGGCGCAAGGACCACGACGACCTGCGTGACCTGCCCTTCCCGATGATGGCCGACTCCAAGCACGAGCTCATGCGGGACCTCGGTATCGAGGGCGAGGACGGCTTCGCCAAGCGTGCGGTGTTCATCGTCGACCAGAACAACGAGATCCAGTTCTCCATGGTGACCGCCGGTTCCGTCGGCCGTAACCCCAAGGAGGTCCTCCGGGTCCTCGACGCGCTCCAGACGGACGAGCTCTGCCCGTGCAACTGGACCAAGGGCGAGAACACCCTCGACCCGGTGGCGCTCCTGGCGGGTGAGTAACCCTCCATGTCCCTCGACGAACTGAAGTCCGCCCTGCCGGACTACGCGAAGGACCTGCGTCTCAACCTCGGCTCGGTCATCGGCAACTCGGACCTTCCCCAGCAGCAGCTGTGGGGGACGGTGCTGGCGTGCGCGATCGCGGCGCGGTCGCCGCGGGTGCTGCGGGAGCTGGAGCCGGAGGCGAAGGCTCAGCTGTCGCCGGAGGCGTACACCGCCGCCAAGTCGGCTGCCGCGATCATGGCGATGAACAACGTCTTCTACCGCACGCGGCACCTGCTGTCGGACCCCGAGTACGGGACCCTGCGGGCCGGTCTGCGGATGAACGTCATCGGCAATCCCGGTGTCGAGAAGGTCGACTTCGAGCTGTGGTCGCTGGCGGTGTCCGCGGTGAACGGCTGCGGGCAGTGTCTTGACTCCCATGAGCAGGTGCTCCGCAAGGCGGGCGTCGACCGGGAGACGATCCAGGAGGCGTTCAAGATCGCTTCCGTGATCCAGGCGGTCGCCACGACCCTGGACGCCGAAGCCGTTCTCTCGGAGTAACCCTCCGCGTCTTCTCTCAGGCCCCGTTCACCCTGGCCGGGTGGGCGGGGCCTCGGCATCACCTGGGGGCTCCGCGCCCCAGACCCCCCGGGTGAGCTCTTCGGCTGCGGGCCCGGCGGGGGCCGGTCGCGCAGTTCCGACTCGCCCGCGGACAAAGGACCCGCACGCAGTGGGGTGGGATCGTCACGGAGATGGGGGGCGTACCGGGGCCACATCCATCGCTGTGGCGCCCCGCGGCTCCGGCGCGTGGCGGAGTCCCGGCTCGCGGGAGTACGAACGCAGGTATCCCACCACCGTGTTGGTGACCGCCACCAGCGGCACCGCCACCACGGCCCCGCCGATCCCCGCGACCAGCCCACCCGCGGCGACGGAGAGGACCACCGCCAGCGGATGGACCCGGACCGCGCGGCCCAGGATGAACGGCTGGAGGATGTGGCCTTCGATCTGCTGGACCGCGAGGACCACGACGAGGGTCATGACCGCGGTGAACACGCCCTGGGTGACCAGGGCGACGACGACCGCGAGCGCGCCCGAGGCCACCGCGCCGACCAGGGGGATGAAGGAGAAGAGGAAGATGAACACGGCCAGCGGGACGGCCATCGGGACGTCGAGGAAGTAGATGCCCAGGCCGATGAAGATCGCGTCGATCAACGCCACTATCACCGTGCCCCGGACGTAGGCGGTGAGCGTCCGCCAGGCGCGCGGTCCGGCACCGGCGACGCCCGGCCGGGCCGCCGCCGGCACCAGCTTCAGCGTCCACTCCCAGATCCGCTTGCCGTCGTAGAGAAGGAAGAGCGTCGAGAACATCGTCAGGAGGATGCCGGTCAGGGCTTCCACTATGACGGTCACGCCCTCCAGCCCCGCCGACGTGATCTGGTCCGTGTTCGCGCCGATCGCGTCCCGCAGGTTCTTGGCGATCTCGTTGATCTGCTTGTCCGTCACATGGAACGGGCTGTTGAGGAGCCACTTGCGCAACTCGTCGATGCCGTCCTGGATCTGGTTCGAGAGGTTGTCGATGTTCTCCTGGACCTGCCAGACCACGAACCAGCCGACCAGCCCCATGATGACGAAGCCGAGGATCGCGGTGAGCGCGGTGGCGAGGCCCCTGGGGAATCCCAGTCTCTTCAGGCGCGCCACGGCGGGCTGAAGGAGCGCGGTGATGAGCAGCGCGGCGACGAAGGCCAGTACGACCAGTTGTACGGCGCTGATCACCCGCATCAACACCCAGAGGGTGCCCGCGAGAACGAGCAGCCGCCAGCCGGCCTCGGCCGCGACCCGTACGCCCCACGGCACGGCCAGGACGGGATCGGGCCGGGTGTCCGTCTCCGGCCCACGGGTGTAGTGGGGGACGGGGTCGGAAACGGCGGAGGGCTCCGCATCGGAATCGGATCCCGGTTCACGTTCGTCGGGCGTGGGTTCGGGAGCGGCGTCGGCAGGGGGAGCGGCAGGCTTCGCGTCCGTTCGCACCTGCGTCGTGGAGCCGCGCGGCGACCGGTCGTCGGTCTCGTCGATCAGGTCGAGCGAGCCCCCCGACTCCTTCTCCACCTCGACGCGGCGCTCGTCCAGCCGCGCACCCAGCTCGGTCAGCCCGGCCCCGAGCCGGCCGAGCAACCCTGGCACTCTCGACATGATCCGTCCTCTTCCCCCGCTTCTCCCCACCACTCCCCCCTGGAGTCGTCGGTTCCGACCGTACATGGCCGAAGCCCCTCACCCTAGGACGGGGAGGGGCTTCGAAAGGTTGAGCGGCCGGAGGTGACGACGGCTCAGTAGTTGCCGTGAGCCTGCCAGTACGACCAGGCGCCGCAGGGGCTGCCGTAGCGGTCGTTCATGTAGTTGAGGCCCCACTTGATCTGCGTGGCCGGGTTGGTCTGCCAGTCGGCACCGACGGACGCCATCTTGTTGCCGGGCAGCGACTGCACGAGACCGTAGGCGCCGGAAGAGGGGTTCTGCGCCCGGTAGTTCCAGGTGGACTCGTGGTCCACGATGTTGCTGAAGCACTGGAACTGACCGCTGGGGATGATCTGGCGCGCGATGGCCTGGACCTCAGCGACGGTGTACGAGGACTGCGGGGCCAGGCTGACAGCGGTGGTCCGCGTCTCGGAGCGGCTGGCCGCTTCCGCGGCTTCCTTGCGCGCCTTCGCGTCCGCCGCGGCCTTCTTCTGCTTCGCGACCGCGTCCTTGGCCGCCTGCTTGCGGGCAGCCTCCTCCGCGTCCTTCTTGGCGCTCGCGTCCGCGGCGATGGCCTGTGCGTCGGCCTGCTGCGTCAGGGACGCGGTCTGCACCTGGGCCTGCTGGCCCGCAGGTATGTCCGCGAGCAGAGTCGAGTCGCTCGCCGTAGCCTCGGCGTCGTTCGACGGCTGGCCGGTGTTGCCCGAGGCAACACCACTCACGGCGCCGACAGCGGTGACCGCGGTGGCCGAGGCCACTGCGAGTCCCCGGACCGAAATCCGGCTCACACGGTTTCCTTCCAGCATCGCCCGCTTAGGTGACCCTCGCGGACGCAATCGTGCCCCTGAACGCTGGCCTCCCAACTGCGGGGTCACGGGAGGCACGGGCCCGGTGGGCAACTCCCTTGACGGAAGTGCCGCGTGGTGCGCGGGCGGCATACGACGACTCTATGGAGTTCTGGTGTTCCTGAGGTGCGGTACCGCTGGGGGTACACGTGTGTCGTATGCGGGGCCTGACAGGACTGAGACTCTGCCGTAACCCGACGCCGCGAGGCAATTCTCCGTTGCGTGTGAAAGCTCACACCCCGTTTACCCCAGGAGTTTCGCGGAAACAAGCGCGCACGAAGACGCTGCCCGGCTAGGCTCTTCGCCTTTTGCCGGGCAGCGTCAACTACCGTGCATCCACCACGTTTTGACCAATCAGGTCAAGTGGCCGCAGACGGGTCAGATCTGTCCGTCCTCCAGCATTTCGGTCACAAGCGCCGCGATCTGGGACCTCTCGGAACGGTTCAACGTCACGTGCGCGAAGAGCGGATGACCCTTCAGCTTCTCCACGACGGCGACCACACCGTCGTAGCGGCCGACGCGCAGATTGTCCCGCTGTGCCACGTCATGGGTGAGAACCACCCGCGAGTTGGCGCCGATGCGGGACAGAACGGTCAGCAGCACGTTCCGTTCCAGTGACTGGGCCTCGTCCACGATCACGAAAGCGTCGTGCAGGGAGCGGCCGCGGATATGGGTGAGCGGCAGGACCTCCAGCATGCCGCGCGCGGTGACCTCCTCGATGACGTCGCGCGAGGTGACCGCCGACAGCGTGTCGAAGACCGCCTGCGCCCAGGGGCCCATCTTCTCGGCCTCGGAGCCGGGCAGATAGCCGAGCTCCTGCCCGCCCACCGCGTACAGCGGCCGGAAGACCATCACCTTCTGGTGCTGGCGTCGCTCCAGCACCGCCTCCAGACCCGCGCAGAGCGCGAGCGCCGACTTGCCGGTGCCGGCCCGGCCGCCCATCGACAGGATGCCGATGTCCGGGTCGAGCAGCAGATCGAGCGCGATGCGCTGCTCGGCACTGCGGCCCTTGATGCCGAAGGCCTCCCGATCGCCCCGCACCAGCCGGACGTTGCCCTCGGCGGTGACACGGCCGAGGGCCTTGCCGCGCTCCGACTGGATCGTCAGACCGGTGTGCACCGGAAGGTCGGCCGCTTCGGGGACGTACGCGTGTCCCTCCTCGAAGAGGATGTCCACCTGCTCGCCGGACAGGGTCAGTTCGGACATTCCGGTCCAGCCGGAGGAGCCCGTGATGGCCAGTTCCGCGCGGTACTCCTCGGCGAGGAGGCCGACGGACGAGGCCTTGATCCTGAGCGGCAGGTCCTTCGAGACGACGGTGACGTCGTACCCCTCGGCCTGCAGGTTGCGGGCGACCGCGAGGATGCGGGAGTCGTTGTCCCCCAGGCGGTACCCGCTGGGCAGGACGCTGGGGTCCGAGTGGTTGAGCTCGACGCGTACGGTCCCACCGAGTTCCCCGATCGGGATGGGGGCGTCGAGACGACCGAACCGCACCCGGAACTCGTCGAGCAGGCGCAGGGCCTGCCGGGCGAAGTAGCCGAGTTCCGGATGGTGCCTCTTGGCCTCCAGTTCCGTCACCACGACGATCGGAAGCACTACCTCGTGCTCGTCGAAGCGGCTCAGGGCGTTCGGGTCGGCCAGCAGGACGCTGGTGTCGAGAACATAGGTGCGCCGGTCTGGCATACGGCGCTTTGTGCTGGTCACCACGGAAGGACGTACCCCCTCGGATGAGGTCGGGGAGCGACGGAGAAGAGCTGGACCGGTCCTGGCCGCATTGCGCGGGCCGGAGACCGGCCCTCCGTCTCGTCCGTACGGACCGCACGGTCGGGCTGGTGCAAAGGGCCTCCCGGGCGGACGGCCCCGTGCCGTCCGCTGAGATACGACACCCGTGGTTCGGGCGTCGACCTGCATGGCTTATGCCCTCGAACATGCGAGGCCATGCAAGAGCATGTGGCCACGCGTTCGTTAACTCCGGATGACGCGCACCCCTCGCATCCCTCTGGGTCAGCCTCCGTAGCGGCGGTGTCGCGCCGCGTAGTCGCGCAGGGCGCGCAGGAAGTCGACCTTGCGGAACGCCGGCCAGAAGACTTCGCAGAAGTAGTACTCCGAGTGGGCGGTCTGCCACAGCATGAATCCGGACAGCCGCTGCTCGCCGCTGGTGCGGATCACCAGGTCGGGGTCGGGCTGGTCACTCGTATAGAGGTGCTTGCCGATGAGGTCGATGTCCACCGACTCGGCGACGTCCTCGATCGAGGAGCCCTTGTCGGCGGCGTCGAGGAGCATGGAGCGCACGGCGTCGGCGATCTCCTGGCGGCCGCCGTAGCCGATGGCGACGTTGACCAGTATCCCGTCGACGTGCGCCGTGGTCTCCTCGGCCTCCTTCAGCGCGGTCTGCATCTGGGAGGGCAGGATGTCCGGCGTGCCCACGTGGTGCACGCGCCAGCGGCCGTCGGCGGCGAGGGTGCGTACGACGCCCTCGACGATGCCGAGCAGGGGGACGAGCTCCTCCTCGGGGCGGTCGAAGTTGTCCGTCGACAGCAGCCAGAGGGTGACGACCTCGACGTCGGTCTCCGAGCACCAGCCGAGGAACTCCTCGATCTTGTCGGCACCGGCGCGGTGCCCCTGGGCGGCCGTGCTGCCCGCCGCCTTCGCCCAGCGCCGGTTGCCGTCCATGATGACGCCGATGTGCTTGGGCACCTGGTCGTGGTCGAGGTGGCCCTCCACCCTGCGTGTGTAGAACCTGAGCAGCAGCCGGCGCAGGTTGTCCCGCAGGTTCACGTGTTGTCAGCCCCTCCGTGCGGATCGGACGGGCGCGGCAGAGCGGCCTCGCTCAGCGCAACCCCTGTCCATATGACGGTCCCCGGGGGCGAAGCCTACCCCCGCGAAACCAACGGCCCGGCAAGGGCCTGTCCGGTCGATCACGCGGGAGGAAGGCAACGGCGCCTCGTCGATACCGGTGAACGGGGTGAGGGCGCTGCGTCACCAAGGCCGGTCGCCGAGGTCAGGGGGGCGCACGGGGGCGCAGGCCGGGGCGGCGGCGGGGTGGGGTGTGGGGGCACAAAAAACGGGCCGGTCCGTGGGGGGGAGACGGACCGGCCCGAGGGGGGGTTTCCACCATAACCCTTCGTAAGTGATGCTGCGTGCATCGGCGTGCCACAACTACTCTCCGAAATCGGACGACGACGCCACGGTGGCCCCGGAACCTCTCATTCAGGGCGCGACCATGGCCGAATCACAGCGGATTCAAAGGGAATGGAGAGGCGAACGGAGAGATCCGGAGGGTTTGCGACCAACTGGGTCTTCCCTGCCGACTCGCCGCACGTACTCCGGGAGAGTGACGCGCCGCCGTGTCGCCCGCTTGACGGCGCCGCTAACTTCGCACCCATGGCCATGCTCACCACGCCGGGGACCTCCGCACCGGTGCCGCTGGAGGTCGCCGCGTCGGCCCGCGCCCGGCGCCGTGGGCTGCTCGGGCGCGACCGGATCGACGGGGCCCTGCTGCTCTCGCCGGCCGGTGCGGTGCACACCCTGGGGATGCGGTTCGCGATCGACGTCGCCTATTTGGACCGGACATTCCGCGTCCTGGCGGTGCGGACGATGAAGCCGGGGCGCATGGGGCGCCCCCGTCCACGCTCCCGCCACATCCTGGAGGCGGAGGCCGGGGCGATGGAGCGATGGGGCGTACGGCGCGGGGCGCAGATCACGGTGCACGACCGGTGATGCGGCGTCAGACGGGGCGCAGCACCGCGCAGCCCCCTCCACTGCGCGGTGCGACACGCGCAGCTTTGCTCACGCGAATTACCTTGGTCTGAACTTACGTGAGGCGAACAGCCCGGACGACCCACCCCCGATAACGATGTGGAAACCCTGTGCAGAAGTGCGTCACGCGGACGGACATCTCCCCCATGACCGGTTGCATCAGGGTGTTTTCGGTCAATCGGTTCCCGGGCGCTCCAGCGGACAGGATCTGACCTCATTCCCGTCTACCTTCGCCGCATGACCCTGAAGATCACATGGAACGAGGCGAGCGCGCGCCGCCTGGAGCGCCAGTCCCTGGCCGCCGCGGCGCGCGGCGGGACCCCGGTCGCCGACGTCGTCGGCGCGATGCTCGGCGCGCACGCACAAGTCCTGTCGGCGGCCGAGGTGTCCGTGGGCGTACGCGCCGATGGGGTCACACGGGCAGATGTACGCGCCGCGCTCTGGGAGGACGGCTCGCTGGTGAAGACGTACGGACCGCGCGGCACCGTTCATCTGCTCCCCACCGCGGAACTCCCCCTCTGGACGGCGGCGTTGACGGCGATCCCGTCCGGCCGCAGCCCCCTCGCGCCTGCCGCGCGGCTCACCGAGGAGCAGGCGGACGAGGTCGTGGCGGCGATCGGGGACGCCCTGGACGGCGCGCGGCTGACCATCGACGAGTTGAGCGACGAGGTGGTGGCGCGCACCGGGTCCTGGGCCGGGGACCTGGTGCTGCCCGCGTTCCAGGGCATGTGGCCGCGCTGGCGGCAGGTCATGCACCGGGCGGGTCAGCGCGGCACGCTGTGCTTCGCCCCGAACCGGGGCCGCAAGGTGACGTACACCCGGCCCCCGCACTTCGAGCCGCTCGCCGCCGACGAGGGGCTCGCCCTGCTCGTGGAGCGCTATCTGCGCGCGTACGGACCGGCGACGCCGGGGCAGTTCGCCAAGTGGGCGGCGGCTCCGCGCGGTTGGGCCACCGAGCTCTTCGCCTCGCTGGCGGGTACGGGGGGCATCGAGGAGGTCGACTTCGAGGGACCGGCGTGGGTCGCGGCGGGCGACACGGAGTTTCCGGGGACGCCGGTGAGCGGGGTACGGCTGCTTCCGTACTTCGACGCGTACGCCATCGCCGCGGGGCCCCGCGAGGTGCTCTTCCCCGGGCCGGCGTACGCACGTGCCCTCGCGGGCGGCCAGGCCGGGAACTTCCCCGTGCTGCTGGTCGACGGCGTGGTGGCCGGGGTCTGGCACCAGCGGCGCCGGGGACGGCGTACGACGGTCACCGTGGAGCCGTTGGAAGGGCTGACGGCGGAACGGGAACGGGAGTTGGCGCAGCAGGTGGAACGGGTGGGTGACATCCTGGAGGCGAAGGCGGAGTTGGTGGTGGGGAAAGTGACGGCGGGCCCGCACGCCTGACGCTTCGCCTATCCCCGCGGCTTGCGCGCCTCGATCAGGAAGCGGGCGCTGTGGGCGACGAACGGGCCCTTCGCCCCGATCCGCTCGTGCAGGGCACGCAGCTCGGTCCGGTACCGGTCGACGGTGAAGCCGGGGACCATCCAGATCACCTTGCGCAGGAAGTGGACGACGGCACCGATGTCGTGGAACTCGATGCGCAGCCGCTCCGCGCGCAGGTCGACGACGTCGAGCCCGGCGGACTCGGCGGCGGTGCGGGCGCGGTCCGGGTGCCGGCCGTTCCTGCCGTCCTCCGGCAGCGGGCCGAGGAAGTACTCGACGAGTTCGAAGACGCTCGCCGGGCCGACCTGCTGGGAGAAGTACGTGCCGCCGGGGCGCAGGACGCGCGCGATCTCGGACCAGTGCGTCGTGACCGGGTGCCGGCTGGTGACCAGGTCGAAGGCGCCGTCCGCGAAGGGCAGCGGGGCGTCCTCCGGAGAGGCGACGACCACGGCGCCACGGGGGTGCAGCAGGGCGGTGGCCTTCGCGACGTTCGGGGGCCAGCCCTCGGTGGCGACGGTGAGCGGGGGCAGCGTCGGCGCGGAGGCGAGCACCTCACCGCCACCGGTCTGGATGTCCAGCGCGGCGGACGCCTGCGCCAGCCGCTCCCCCATCGCCCGCGCATACCCCCACGAGGGCCGCTCCTCGGTGGCGCGCCCCTCGAACCAGGAGAAGTCCCAGCCCTCGACGGGCGCGGCCACGGCCTCGTCAACGAGGGCTTCGAAGGTACGGGTGGTGGTCATGGGGGGATCTTCTCAACGGGGCGGTGGGGACGCGAGGCGTTTTGCACCGGGCAACGGGGGTTCCGGGGGCCAGGGGTCCAGGGCGCTCGTCGCCGGTGCCTTCACTCCCCCGGGAGTACGAGCAGGGTGTGGTCGTCGTCGCCGTGGTGGACGGTGCCGTGGTGTTGGAAGCCCTGGCGTTCCAGGAGGCGTATGGACGCGGTGTTGCCGGTGAAGGGGTCGGCGTACAGGGGGCGGTTCCTCTCCAGGTCGAGGAAGCGGGCCAGGGCCTTGGTGCCGATCCCCCGGCCCCAGTACGGGCGGCCGAACCAGTAGCCGATGAAGCGC
This sequence comes from Streptomyces sp. NPDC096311, assembly GCF_044763085.1. Lineage (NCBI taxonomy): Bacteria > Bacillati > Actinomycetota > Actinomycetes > Kitasatosporales > Streptomycetaceae > Streptomyces > Streptomyces sp. NPDC096311. The sequence goes on along the minus strand of NZ_JBIWFN010000014.1, from coordinate 117,115 downwards.
CGCTCGTTCTCCCACCAGGAGACGAGGTTCCCCGCCGGCACGCCGTCCACAGTCACCGTCTGGACGAGGACGGTGTCGTCGCCGAGGATCCTGGTCCTCCAGTGGGACATGAACGCGTCCCGCTGCCGGGGCTCGAACCTCGACCGCCGGGCCGCCTCGGGATCGTGCTCGTAGGCCAGGAACAGGTCGAGGTCGGCTTCGACCACATCCCTCAGTCGTACGTCGTCTTCGCTCATACCGACGAGTGTGGCAGCGGGCACCGACAACGACCGGCCTACATGACGAGCGGCCGTACTTCCTCCGCCGCGAACCGCACGAGGGCCTCGGGGTCCGGTTCGTCGGCGGTCGGCTGGAGGACGACGGTGTCGGCGCCCGCCTCCGCGAGGCGCTGTACGGCCTTGGCGACCGCGTCCGCGTCCCCGGCGACGCCGTGCTCCGGCAGCGGATCCTCACCGTTCGCCTCGATCTCGGCGCGCAACCGTGCCGCCGCGTCCGGTCCGGTGGCCGTGTGGAGGTAGACGACCACCCGGTGGCGGTCGATCCGGCCCGCCGACTCCCGCCCCTCGTCGATGAGTTGCCGAGCCCGCCGTACCCCTTCCGGCGCGGTGGCGGCGGTGAGGACGGTGCCGTCGGCGGCGGCCCCGGAGAGCCGGAGCGACCTCGGCCCGGTGGCGCCCGCGAGCACCTCCGGTGCCCCCGCCGGCGGCCAGTCGAGGGCCACGCCGTCCAGCTTCACGTACCGGCCGTCCGTGCTGACCCGCTCGCCCCGCAGCAGCGCCCGCAGCGCGTCGAGGTGCTCGCGCAGCAGCGTCACGGGCGACTCCGCACGCGCCCCGACCTGTCCCATCCAGTCCTGTACGCCGTGGCCGACGCCCAGGATCGCGCGCCCCGGGAACATCCGGTGCAGCGTGGCGGCCTCCATCGCGGTGACGGCGACGTTGCGCAGCGGGACGGGCAGCAGGCCCACGCCGACCCGGACCCGTTCGGTCCAGGCGAGGGCCGCCGCCGCGGCCGAGATGCCCCCTTCGAGGAAGCAGTCCTCCCACAGCCACAGCTCCTCCAGACCCGCGTCGTCCGCCGCGCGCGCGACGGCCCGCAGACGCTCGGGGGGCAGTTGGGGCCGGAACACGACGCCGAGAACAGTCATGGGGGCCTTCCTACCGATCCCGTGGCGCGCGGACAACATCTTTACGCGTCGGCGGTACCGGGATCGGTGACAGTGACGGTGACGGTGGTCGTGTCGGCGTCGTCGCGTTCGTACCGCAGGAGTACGACCCCGTTGCCGAAGGCCCGTGACTCGGCGAGCCTCAGACCGGTCGGGGTGTACGACTCCGGGAACAGGGGTTTGCCGCGGCCGATCAGCACCGGATGGACGTACACCCGGAACTCGTCGACCAGGTCGTGCCGCAGGAACGCGGCCGCGAGGTCGGCGCCGCCGAGGCCGAGGTCCCCGCCGGGCTGTTCCTTGAGCGCCCTGACCTCGTCCGGTACGACGTCCCGGACGATCGTGGTGTTCCAGTCGGCCCGCTCCAGCGTCCGCGAGTACACGTACTTGGGGATGTCCCGCCAGATCCCCGCGAACTCGACCACCTCGGCCGTACTGTCCGGACTGTCCGGATCCTGGTCGGCCGTCGGCCAGAACCCCGCCATCAGCTCGTGCGTCACGCGGCCTTCCAGCAGGCCACCGAGCTTGCTGACCTCCTCGTTGAAGTGGCGGTGCAGCTCCGCGTCGACGCGGTGCCAGTCGATCTCACGGTTCGGTCCCTCGATGAATCCGTCCAGGGACACCGACATCATCAGGACGATTCTTCTCATGCCACCAGGTTCTCAGCTCTGGGCTCCCGAGGAGCCGCCGTTCACCGCGCCGCGTGGGAACGTCACCTCCACCCGGCGGTTCTTCCGGCGGCCCTCCTCCGAGGTGTTGTCCGCGATCGGGTAGTCCTCGCTGTAGCCGCGCACCTCGAACGTGACGTCCGTCGAACCGAGTGCCGCCGCCAGTTCGTCGTGGACGATCTCCGCGCGTTTCTTGGAGAGGACCAGGCCGTGGGCGTACGAGCCGAGGTTGTCGGTGAACCCGAACACCCTGACCGTCGTCGCCTTCTGGTTCTTGATCTCGTCCGCGATCGCCTGGATACGAGAATGGGCGTCGGGGTTCAGCTTCGAACTGTCCTTGGGGAACAACACCTCGGCCTGCAACGCGAACGTCACGTCCGAGTTCGTGTCCTCCCGCCGCTCCTCGCCCCCCAGATCCTCGACGACCGACTTGATGTCCAACACCTTGGCCGGCGCGAGCGTGGCGCCGTCGGCGAGCTTCAGGCCGGGGCTGGTGGGGTCGACGGTGGGGGGTGGGGAGGTGGTCAGACTGCCTGGGGGCGCGCTCGGGTTCCCGTCGTCCGCGTACGCCTGGGTACCGCTGAGAGTCAGAGTGGCCAGAACGGCGAAGGTCGTGAACATGGTGGCCGCGGTGCGGGAGGTGAGGGCCATGGGTCACTCGCCGTCGGAGAGTGTGAGGGTGGCCGGGGGCATGGTCGGTACCTGGAACTGCACGCTGGTAGTTCCGGCGGGCGGCGCAGGGAACTGGGCGAACCAGTCGACGGTGGCGCCCTGGGAGACACCGCCCTGGAACTTCGTGCAGAGGCAGTGCCCTTCGGTGTCCCGGAGGATGAGGTACTTCTTCTTGCCCTTCTCGTCGACCAGACTGGCTCCGGCCAGGGATCCGCCGTTGCTCTTCAGCTCGGTTTCGTCGCTGATCCATTCGGCGCCGATCCAGATGCCGGAGGTGCCGTTGGTCACCGTGCCGTTGACAGTGACGAACCCGCCCTGGTCGCGCTTGGCCGAAGTGATCGTCAGCGTGATTCCGTTGCTCTTCACTTCGGCGATCGCTTGATTCACGGCGGGTGAGCCACTTTCCTTCGCCTTGCCGTCGCCGCCGTTCCGGGCAGGAGACGAAGTCGACGCCTGCTTGCCCGACTTGGCGTCTCCGCCCCCTCCGCAACCGGCCACCGTGAGGAGCAACCCAGCCGTGATCGCCAGTGCGCTCAGCGCCCTGCGGCCCTTCATGGTGTGCCGAAAGTCCATCGGTACGGCTTCCTCTCACTCGGCCAGATGCACAGAGAACAGCACGGACGGGTCCGGAAGGTCGACCGGATCGAACTTTCCGGGGTCGATGTTGACGGTCTGCCCGTCACAGTTCAGTTCCACGGGCTTCTTGGGATCCGCGGCCGGATCGAAGTCGCAGCGCGGCTGGATGACAGCGGTGGCATGGGCCGTCGCATGCTTGTCCTCTGTACCGGGAATGATCGACTTGCCAACCGTGTACCGGGTCTCGATATCTACTCGGTAGCCCGGAAATCCGTTCACGGCGGTTGGGTCAAACCCGTGCAAGGTCGAGTTGTTCTCGGCGGCCAACCGACCGGCCGCAGCCGCGGCTCCGCTGCCCTTGAACAGGTCGCCCTTGAGCCAGTCCAGCCAGTGGTCATCCGTGCCCACGGCTCCCGCCAGGCCCGTCATCAGCTCGTCGCGGGAGTCCCGTGCGGCCGCCAACGCCGCAGCGTCCGCCGCGGATTGAGCTCCATTCCGGGCGGACGCTGCTTGGGCGAACACGAAGAAGGCGATCGCGGCGAAGAGCAGAATCCCTGTCATCCAGATGTAGATGGGGAGAGTCTGCCCTCGGTCGCTGTGCGGTGGGCCGCCGATCAAGCTCCGCCAATGACTCTGTTCACCGCGTTGCCGATCGCCTGCGAAATCTTTCCGTTCAGGCCGAGTTGATCGATGAGGGTGTAGATCCCCGCGATCAGAATCATCAGACCCGCATACTCCACGAACCCGGCTCCCGCATCCCGCCCGCGTCCGCGCATCCGGGTGGAAACCGTCTCCGTCCAGTCCCGCAGAGCGCGCTCCATCCGGACCCCCGCCCTCAGCGTCCAGTCCCTCGTCACCATGGCCCCTGTCCTCCCACCCGACACCACCACTACCGACCCGAGCACCGTACGTGAGAGCGCGCCTACTCCGGGTGGGCCCAGGGGCCCAACTTGGCGTCGGTGGAGTCATCGGCTCCACCCCTCGCGTGCCGTGCCCAGCCAGTGGGCGATCGCTTCGCTGCGCGAGGAACTGTGCAGCTTTGCGAAGATGCGGTTGATGTGGTTCTTGACGGTCTTCTCGCTGATGAAGCAGGCGGCGGCGATCTGCCGATTGCTCATGCCGGACGCGATGTGATCCATGACCTCCACCTCCCGTGAACTCAGGCCGAAGTTGAGCCGGTTGGGCACGCGGCGGTGGAGCCTCGCCGCGAAGCCGGACCGGGCCTTTGACGACTGTCCCACAGCCAGTTGCAGATGCGAAGGAAAATCGTTCGGTTCGTACGAAACACCGAGTGAATCCGGGACGGTCGCGAAAGCTGAAGTCGCGTGCCGTATCTCCCGTACGGCGGAGATCAGTTCGGCGGCCGTGAACTCGCCGTGGACGAGATAGCCGACCGCGCCCCGCCGCAACGCCTCGGCCACGACCTCGGGTTCGCGGCTGTAGGTCAGCATCATCACGGGGGCGAGCAGGGAGAGGGCGGGTAGGGCCGTCAGGCCGTCCGTGCCGGGCATGCGGACGTCGAGGAGGACGACGTCCGGACGCAGTCGGGTGGCGGCCGCGATGGCCTCCTCGCCGTCGGCCGCCCGCGCGACGACCTCGAGGTCCGGGTGGCCGTCGAGCAACGCGGCCAGACCGGCCCGGACGACCGGGTTGTCGTCGGCCACGAGTACACGGAGGTTCGGGCCGGGAAGTGCCTGGTCAGGCATGTGCGGCCTCCTCTTGGGGGGTGGGGGGACGGTGGGGGACGACGGAGGATCGCGGGAGGGTCAGGTGAATCTCCGCGCCTCCTTGCGGGGAACGGTTCAGGTCGATGCGGCCGCCCAGCGACGCGGCTCGCTCCACCATGCCGAGCAACCCGAAGTGGCCGGATCTGGTCAGGTCGTCGAGGGTCGGGTCGTCGAGGGCGACGGGCGGGGGCAGACCGACTCCGTCGTCCCGTACGCGTACGGCGCACTCGGCTTCCGACACGTCGAGTTCCACCGTCACCCGTGTCGCGTCCGCGTGGCGGTGGGCGTTCTCCAGCGCCTCGGACACGATCGCCAGGACGTGGTGGGCGGTGGCGTACGGGAGGACCGGGCGCTCGCCGCGGTGGTGGAGTGCCGTGGGGAGGTGGGTGCGGGACTCGAAGGCCCGCACCCGGGTGCCGAGTTCGGACAGGACGTCCGTGTTCGCACTCGTGAGGTCCGTGTGGCGGCGCAGGTCGGAGAGGAGGTCGCGGGACTCCGCGGCGGCCCGGCGGGCCGCGCCCGCGACCATCGTCGCCTGCCGCCCCAGCGTGTGCGGGTCCGCGTCCCCGTCGGCGGCCGAGGCGGCGAGGGCATCGGCCGCCAGGGCCAGGCCGTGCAGGGTCTTCGCGACCGAGTCGTGCATCTCGCGGGCCAGGCGGGCCCGTTCGGACTCCACCGCCTCGGCGACGGCCAGGCGGGAGTTCGCCTCCGACAGCGCCTGGCTCGCCGTACCGAAGCGGAACATCAGGTTGCGCAGGGTGACACCGATGATGCCGGCGCCGACACAGAAGCCCGCGACGAGGAGGGTGCTGGCGCCGGACCCGGGATGGTGTTGCCAGGCCCTGTACACCGTCACCAGCACGATCAGCTGGAGGCCGGTGAAGATGCCCGAGCCGCGCCAGCCGTACAGCAGGCCTGCCAGAAGTGGGGTGCAGACCGTCGCGTACGCGAGGGGGGAGGCGGGCGACGCCGTCAGGAGCAGGACCGCGCCGAAGGTCAGGTCCACGGCCATCAGGGTGGGGTGCGCGAGGAGGCGGGGGCCGAACCGGTCCCAGTCCCTGAGCATGGCGTACGAGCCCATGACGCCGAGGACGGCGGCGGTCAGGACCGTGTAGCGGGGTGGGCCGTTCACGGCGTTGGTCATCGCGAAGGGTGCGCCGATGGCGATCGCGGCGAGGCGGACGCCGAAGGCCTGGCGGCACAGGGCCTGGAGGGCGTTGAGCTGGAGGCGGACGCTTCCGGGGGCCGGGGCGTCGTCGGCCAGGTAGCCGTCCTCGGTGCTCGCGAGATGCCGTCGCGCCCACAGGCGGGACAGCCACGGCGGGGGCGCCGACAGCCACAAGGAGAACGGTGACGGCCTCGGCAGGGGAGTACGGCGGCTGGTCATCAGCGGCCCAGGATCGAACCGAAGTTCGTGCCCGACCCCAGGAACATGCCCGTGGCGATCAGGATCATCGTCGCCGGGAGCATGAAGACGAGGGTCACCATCGTCGCCTTGGGGATGGTCTTGGCGGCGCGGCGGCGGGCGTTCTGGGCGTCCGTGCGGCGCATGTCCGTGGCGAGTTGGATGAGGGTCTCGGCGATGGGGGAACCCAGTTCCTCGCCCTGCTGCAGCGCCGAGACGAACTGCGCGACCTGCTCGGAGGAGTTGCGCTTGCGCAGTTCGTCGAACGCCTGGCGGCGGCTGACGCCCATGTCCATCTGGCGCAGCGTGATGCGCAGTTCGTCCGCCCAGGGACCCTCGTACTTCTCCGCGACCCGGTCCAGCGCCTGGCGGAAGCCGAGGCCCGCCGAGACCACGACCGCGAGGACGTCGAGGAAGTCGGGGAGGGTGCGGTCGATGACCTCCTTGCGTTCGCGGACGGCCTGCCAGATGAGGGCGTCGGCGGCGACGAGCCCGAAGGTCAGGGTGAGCACGGCGAACAGGAGCCGGCCGTTGGAGAGGAAGACGAGGCCGAGTACGACGCCGAAGACGCCGTACACCGCGCGGCGGGCGGCGTAGCGGTTGAGGGTCAGTCCGCCGGGGTTGCCCGCCATGTCGATGCGGCGGCGTTTGGCCTCGACACGGCGGGGGCCCATCAGGCGCAGGACCGTGGGTGCGAAGCGCATGCCGAGGCGGTCGACGGCGGACTCGGCGGTGGAGACGCGGGTTCCGCCGACCTCCAGGGCGAGCGCGAGGTCGCTCGGGAGTTTGGCGTCGGCGCGGATCATGCGGATGCCCAGCAGGGCGCCCGCGACGGCCCCGGCCGTCAGGAGGGCGAGCAGCAGCGCGAGCAAGGGGACCCCTCCTCTCTCAGACTTCGATCTTGCCGAGGCGGCGGATGACGAAGAAGCCGACGGTGTAGAGGCCGAGCGAGATCAGGACGAGGGTCTGGCCGAGGCCGGAGCCGGTGACGCGGGCGAGGGCCCCCTCGTTCGAGGAGTTGATCAGGAGCAGCGAGCCCAGACCGAGCATCGGGACCGTGAAGGCGGTGGCGTTGACCTCGGAGAGCATGGTGCGGACCTCGCGGCGGGTCTCCTTACGGTCCTCCAGGGTGTGGGTGAGGTTGCGCAGGGAGCTGACGACCGAGCCGCCCGCCTTGTTGGCGAGGACCAGGGTCGTGACGAGGACGATCAGCTCACGGGACGGGAGACGCTCGGAGAGTTCGCCCAGGGCGTCGTCGATGGTGCGGCCCAGCATCAACTGGTCGGCCACGTGGGCGAGTTCCTCGCCCGCGGGGGCTTCGAGCTCCTCCGCCGCCATCGCCAGTGCCGTCCGCAGGGCCAGCCCCGCGGCGGTCGCGTTGGCCAGCAGGCGGGCCACGTCGGGGAGTTGGCCGATGAAGGCCTCGATGCGTTTCTGGCGCTGCCAGTTGAGGAAGATGGCCGCGCTCCACACGCCCACGAGGGCGGCGATCGGGCCGAAGAAGGGGGCCAGCACCGACGCGGCGATCAGCCACAGCGCGACGACGACGGCGGTGACGTACGCGGCGAACTCCCCCGCCGTCACGTCCAGGCCCGTCGCCGACAGGCGCAGGTGGATCGTCCGGCCGAGGCGGGTGCGGCGCAGTCGGCGGTCGATCGCGGCGAAACGGCGTACGCGGCCGGCCGCGGTGCGCAGCGGGCCGCCGCCGGAGAGGCGGTCGACGAGGGCCTGGCGCTGGGCACGGCCCGAGGCGTACATGTGGACGCCCGCGACGGCGAGGGTGCCGCACAGCACGGTGGCGCCGAGGGCGAGAAGTGCGGGGTCGTTCATGGCTGCCTCCCTTCGGGGGCGGGGTGGGTCATCCGATGGCCCGCCTCGTGTCGAGTACGTCGAGGACCTCGGCCACGCCGAACGCGGGCGGCAGCGGTTCGTTCGCGACGTACAGCTTCTCGGCGACCTGGCGCGGCAGCGGAAGGTGCTCGAAATGGCCGTGTACGACACGGTCGGGGCCTGCGGGGCGGGGGACGAAGCGGGTGACGGGGACGACGCGGAACTGTTCGCGGCCGTGCGAGACGACCAGGGCTATCTCGGTGACCTTGCGGGAGCCGTCGGCGTGGCGGGTGAGTTGGACGACGACGTCCACGGCCGAGTTGATCTGGTCCTTCAGCGCCTCGAAGGGGATCTGGACCTCGGACATCGAGCCGAGGGTCTGGAGCCTCATGAGGGCGTCCTCGGCGGAGTTCGCGTGGACGGTGGCCAGGGACCCGTCGTGGCCGGTCGACATCGCCTGGAGCATGTCGAGGGTCTCGCCGCCGCGGACCTCGCCGACGATGATGCGGTCGGGCCGCATACGGAGGGAGTTGCGGACCAGGTCACGGATGGTGATGTGGCCCTTGCCCTCGACGTTCGGGGGGCGGGACTCCAGCCGGATGACGTGTTCCTGCTGGAGCTGGAGTTCGGCCGAGTCCTCGATGGTGATGATGCGCTCGCGCGACGGGATCAGGCCGGAGAGGGCGTTGAGCAGGGTCGTCTTCCCGCTGCCGGTGCCGCCGCTGACGATGACGTTGAAGCGGGCCCGCACGAAGGCCGCGAGCAGCATCAGCATCTGCTCGTCGAGCGAGCCGAGGCCGATGAGTTCGGGAAGGGTGTACGCGCGGGGGAAGCGGCGGATGGTGAGGGTGGGGCCGGTGAGGGCGAGCGGCGGGATGATGACGTTGACGCGCTCGCCGGTGGGGAGCCGGGCGTCGACCATGGGGTTCGACTCGTCGACGCGGCGGTTGACCGTGGAGACGATGCGCTCGATGGTCTGCATCAGCTGGTCGTGTGAGGCGAAACGGAGCGGGAGCTGTTCGACCCGTCCCGCCCGCTCCACGAAGATGGAGTCCGGCCCGTTGACCATGATCTCGGTGATGGACGCGTCGGCGAGCAGCGGTTCGAGGACGCCGAGGCCGAGGGCCTCGTCGACGACCCGCCGGATCAGCTGGGAGCGCTCGGCGGAGGACAGCACCGGGCCCTCACGGCTGATGATGTGGCCGAGCACGCGCTCCAGGCGTACCCGGCGTTCGGCTGCCGCCAGGCTCGACATCTCCGCGAGGTCGATCTCCTCGAGGAGCTTGGCTCGGTAGACGGCGACGAGGTGTCCGTCCTCGCGGGCGGGGCCCGATTCGTCGGGGGTGGAGAGTCGGCTGCGCAGGCTCATGGTTTCAGCTCCTCCCGGTCATTCGTCGGTTGTCCGTTTCCGGTTCAGTTGTCGGTGGGCATGGTGGCGTGGCGGGTGACGGTGTAGGGGCCGAAGAGGGGGATGACTCCGGGGACACTCACGGTGACCGTCGCCGTGGTGAGGTCGGCGCCCTCGTCGGGCGTCACGTTCGGTTTGAGCCAGCCGCTCACCGCGGCCTGTCCGGCCGCCGTGCCGTCGCCCCCCTGCGAGGCGACCCGTGCCGCCGCCCGCGCGCCCGTCCCGGCCTGGTTGATCCCGTAACCGATGAGGCCGAGCTGTATGGCGGCCATCCCGATGACGAGCAGGATGGGCAGGAACCCGGCGAACTCCAGCATGGAGACGCCCCGGTCGCCGCGCAGCCGGCGCCTCAGCCACCGTAAGGGCCTCATCCGTCGTTCCCCTCCAGCGCGGCGCCCGCGTTCCCGTCCACGTGCCAGCCCGCGTCGAAGCCCGGGAAGAAGAGCGGCACGTCGACCTTCACGGTGGCCTTCATGACCGAGCCCGCCGGGCCGCAGGTGATCGTGGCGCCCTGCCAGGAACCGGGCAGATGTTTGCTTCCAGCGGCCGCGCACGCGCCCTGATAGTCCCCGTGGTTGACCGCGTACGCCGCCGTCGCCGCGCGCGCCGCCTCGTCCGCCGCGTTCCCGGCGAGCGAGTACGAGTAGCCGTACAGCACGCACTGCCACAGGATCGTCATCACGACGAGCAGGATGGGGAACATGCCGGCGAATTCGAGGGTGACCGCACCCCGGTCGCCGCCCTTGCGCCGCAGGGCCAGTGCGCCCCGGTCCGAGGAGGCCTTGCGGCGCCTGCCGCCGCCCCCGCCGGTCTCCTGGGCGACCACGAGCCCGAGTTCCCCCGCCAGCGCCCACAGGGCCTGTTTGACCGTCGAGCGGGTGTCCAGGTCCTGGAGGCGCCCCGCGTCGACGACGGACTGGAGTTCCTTGAAGGCGGCGGGAACGGGGGTGCGGGCGACCTTGGTGCCGGTGACGCGTTCGACGAGGGAGGGCTGGATCTCCGTAGCGCGGGCGAAACGGTTGACGACCGTGGTCGTCTCCTCCGCCTTGCGGATCTGGAGGCGGTCCCACATGCGGACCATGCGCTTGGCGGCGCGCACGGCGACCACGTCGGGGGTGACGAGGAGGAGGGCCCGGTCGGCCATCTCGACGGCCGCGGCGGTCGCGGAGTTCATCTGGGCACCGCAGTCGACGACCACGACGTCGTGGCGGGAGCGCAGGGCGCCCAGCACCTGGCGGGTCACCCGGTCGGTGACCTCCTCGCCGCGTTCGCCCTCGGCCGGGGCCAGCAGGAGGCCCACTCCGCTGTCGTGGGTGTAGACGGCGTCCTGGAGGACGCGGGGGTTGATGTCGCTGATGGCGGCGAGGTCGGCGATCGACCGCCGGAACTGGACGTCCAGGTACGAGGCCACGTCGCCGGACTGGAGGTCGAGGTCGACCAGCGCGACGCTGCGCCCCGATGCCTGGGCGGCGAGGGCGAGTTCGACGGCGGTGACCGTCGCTCCGACGCCGCCCTTCGCCCCGGTGACCGTGACGACGGTGCCGCCGGGGCCCGCGTACAGCTCGGGGGTGCCGCTGCCGAGGTGGCGGCGCATGCCGAGCGACCACCCGGCGGCGGCCTGGACGCGTTCGGCGAGGGCGTCGTAGCCCAGCGGGAGGCCGATGATGCCGCGGGCGCCGGAGTCCATGGCGGCGGTGAGGACACCGGTGCTGGTGTCCGCGGTGATGAAGACGACGCCGATCGCGGGGAAGCGCATGACGACGTCGCGGATCAGGTCCAACGCCGGTACGGGTCCTATGCGTTCGTGGACGAGGACGACTTCGGGCAGTTCGTCGAGGGACTCGGCGGCGAGCCGCGCCAGGGTGTCGAGGAGCGCCGTGGAGTCGGGGACGGGCGGGGCGGGCTCGGCGTCCGCGAGCTGGCTCAGCAGGGTGGCGAGCGCGCGGGCCGAGTCGACGTCACTGACGGCCGGGAGGATACGGATGGTCATCGGCACAGCCCCGTGGGCGTGGACCTCATGCGCGGCCTCCTACTTGTCCTCGTCGAGGGTGTACGTACGGTCGCCGGGGGCGACGGTCGTGTCGGAGCCGCCCGCGACCAGGGCGAGGCGGACGTGTTCGGCGAACGACTCGGCGTACGCGACGCGTTGGGCGTCGGCGGTGTCGAGCGCGAAGGTGATGGGGACGGCCTGGGTGGCGCTGTTGCGGCGGTCGTTGCTGGACTGGCCGGGGTCGAGGGCGGTGAGCTTGCCGACGTCGATGACGCGGGCGTTCGCCACGATGACCTTGGACTGGTCCTTCTGTTTGTCGTTCTCGGCCTTGAAGGTGGCGAAGATGTTGACCCGGGAGCCCGGGTCGATCTTTCCGGCCACCCCGGTCGCCGCGTCGATCATGATCGCGATCTCCTGCTGGCCCGCCGCCAGCGCGGGCCGGTCCACGATCATGTCGGTCTGGAGCAGGGAGCCCTTCTCCAGTTGGGTGACGGCGATCTTCCCGCGGATCTGGCCGAGGTTCGTGACCGCCGTGCTCGACAGCCAGCGCTTGGGCATCGAGACCTTCTGGAACTGGTCGGCCGACAGCTCCTTGTAGGGCGCGATGTCGTCCTTCAGGCGGTACGCCGCCACCTCCGGGCCGACCTTGGAGTTCACGTCGCGGATCACGGAGAGCACTCCGGCGAAGGCGCCCAGGGCGCACAGGACCGAGAGGACCAGCAGGATGACGCCGCGGCGCTGGCGTGAGTTCATGACGCGGGCAACCTCGATCGTGGGGCGGGGACGGGCGGGGTCGAGCGGTCGTGCCTGGTGTGGTTCGACGTGTCGATCAGCGTGTTGTTGTCATTGATCAGAGTGTTGTTGTTGATCGGCGTGTTGTTCGGCCGTACGGACGTGGCTTACGTGGCGCCTCGGGGCAGAGCGCGTACTGAGGATGCTGCCCGCACAGTGGCCGCCGGAAGCTCGGGAGGCGGGGGCAGCGGCGCGGCACAGAATCCGCAGCGGTCACCGATGAGTTCGAGGCCGCACCAGTGGCACTCCTCCCGGCGGACGGACGACACGAGCTGGTACAGCACGGAGACGTCGTACAGACCGGCGGCGAACTCGGCGAGCTTGGTGGTGCCCCACCAGCGGGCGGACTCCTGCGGCAGCGGTACGGTCAGGGCGCCCTGCACACGCCAGGCGGGTGCGAGGGTCGCGGTGACCCAGTCGGAGGGCGGCTGGCCCGCGGCGACGAGCAGCCGGGTGCCGAACTCGGGCCCGGGGAGCTCGTCCTGCCCGATCCGGGCCAGCTGCGGACGCGGATGGGACAGTACGGCGAACTGGGCCCCCGGCACCCATGACTTGGCGTGCGACTTCAGCGTCACCGGGACCCGGTCGAGCTTGGCGACCGAGCCGAGCAGGGCCCCGGCGTAGATGTAGTGGGCGAGCAGCCGGGCGGCAGAGGCGAGCACGCCCGGGCTGAAGTCGCAGACCGACAGCTGCCGCAACTGCTGGGCCAGCAGCGCCACTCCGAGCGGCGGCAGGTCGATGCCGAGCAGGGCGATGCGGTCGCTCTCCAGGACCGAGCGGACGGTGTGCAGCCGCCGGGTGACCGCGTCCTCGACCGAGGCCGGGTAGAGGGCGATGACGTACCCGTGCTGCTCGATGAGGGCGTGCATGCCCGTGAGGGAGCTTTCGAGACTGTCGAGGGGCTGGACCACGGCGGGCGGGGTCTGCCGGTCGTGCGGCGGGAGCACCAGATCGGGACTGGTGACGGCTATCGCGGTCGGCACGCTGCACACACCCCGTTCACTGTGGCGGGGTGGTCGACCACCGCCTCAGATGGCCCCTGTGACGTCCTCTTGCATCAGCACCATATCCACGGCATGGCCGCCTCAACACCGAATCTTCCACATCAACTCACGGAAGGTACGGCCTTGATCAACGGAGAGTAAGACGAATATGCCACAAGTCACCCACCCCGTGGACCCGTTGAGGTACCCGGCCGCCCCTGTCACCCACCAGAGGTCTTGACAACCCAATTGGTCTGGACCAACTTGTACGCCAGCAACGTCCGACGGTGGCCACCGTTCCGCACCCCGCTCCTCCCCCTCTTCTCCCCTCCCCTCACCGGAGGTCCCAGTGGACCGCGTCATACGTATGCCCCGACCGCCCCGACGGAGATGGGCGGGCGCCCTCGCCGCCGTCGTCACCGCCTCCGTCCTCTCCCTCACCGGTCTGGCCGGCCAGGCCCAGGCGGCGGACGTCAACAACGCCAAGAACGGCGGCTACGAGTCGGGCCTGAGCAACTGGACCTGTACGGCGGGCAGCGGTACGACCGTCACCTCGCCGGTGCACGGCGGCTCGGCCGCGCTCAAGGGCACGCCCGCCGGGCAGGACAACGCCCAGTGCACCCAGGCCGTCGCGGTGAAGCCCAACTCGACGTACACGCTGAGCGCGTGGCTGCAGGGCGGGTACGCCTACCTGGGCGTGACGGGCACCGGCACCACGGACGTCTCGACCTGGACCCCCGACTCCGCCTCCTGGAAACAGCTCTCGACCACCTTCACCACGGGCGCGTCAACGACCTCGGTGACGGTGTACACGCACGGGTGGTACGGCCAGGCCCCGTACTACGCCGACGACCTCTCGGTCTTCGGCCCCGACGGCGGCGGAGGCGGCGACCCGGCCCCCACGGTCCCGGCGGCACCCACCGGTCTGGCGGTCTCCTCCACCACGTCCTCCTCCGTCTCCCTCTCCTGGAACACGGTGTCGGGCGCGACGGGCTACAACGTCTACCAGGCGGGTACGAAGGTCCAGTCGACGACGGGGACATCGGCGACCGTCTCGTCCCTCGCGGCCTCCACCTCGTACTCCTTCCAGGTCACGGCGACGAACGCGGCGGGCGAGTCGGCGAAGTCGACGGCGGTGACGGGTACGACGACGGCGTCCTCGGGCGGCGGTGGCGGCACGCTGCCCAAGCACGCCGTCACGGGCTACTGGCAGAACTTCAACAACGGCGCCACGGTCCAGAAGATCTCCGCGGTGCAGTCCCAGTACGACATCATCGCGGTGGCGTTCGCGGACGCGACGGGCACGCCGGGCGCGGTGACCTTCAACCTCGACTCGGCCGGGCTCGGCGGCTACACCGTCGACCAGTTCAAGGCCGACATCAAGGCCAAGCAGGCCGCGGGCAAGAAGGTCGTCATCTCCATCGGCGGCCAGAACGGCACGGTGTCGATCAGCGACTCCACGTCCGCGACGAACTTCGCGAACTCCGTCTACTCCCTCATGCAGACGTACGGCTTCGACGGCGTCGACATCGACCTGGAGAACGGCCTCAACGCGACGTACATGACCCAGGCCCTGCGATCCCTCTCCGCAAAGGCGGGCGCGTCTCTCATCATCACGATGGCCCCGCAGACGATCGACATGCAGTCCACGTCGAACGCGTACTTCCAGACCGCCCTGAACATCAAGGACATCCTGACGGTCGTCAACATGCAATACTACAACAGCGGTTCGATGCTGGGCTGCGACGGCAAGGTCTACAGCCAGGGCTCGGTCGACTTCCTCACCGCCCTCGCCTGCATCCAGCTCCAGGGTGGCCTGGCCCCCTCCCAGGTGGGCCTGGGCCTCCCGGCCTCGACGAGCGGCGCGGGCAGCGGCTATGTCTCTCCGACGGTGGTGAACAACGCGTTGGACTGCCTGGCCAAGGGCACCAACTGCGGTTCCTTCAAGCCCTCCAAGACCTACCCGGACCTGCGCGGCGCGATGACCTGGTCGACGAACTGGGACGCGGCGGCGGGCAACGCGTGGTCGAACTCGGTGGGGGCGCACGTGCACGGGCTCTGAGGATCCGAGGGTCAGCCATCCCTCAGGTACGCTGCCGCGCTCGCCCGCGGCAGCGTCGCCCACATCCGCGTCCCCCCGCCCGGCTCCCGCGCCTCCCCGAAGCCCCAGTCGCCGTCGCAGGCCCGGCATACGCAGGCCAGGACCCGCAGGGCCGCGCGGCGACGGGTGTCGCAGGCGGCGGTCAGGCGAGGGTGGGTGTGGCGCGGGTGACGGTCGTAGACGATCACCCGGAAGGCGCCGCCCCGGTAGCGGAGGGACAGGTAGAAGTCCGGTGACTCGGTGAACTGACATGCTGCGGCCGTCAGTTCACCGACCGCCTGAAGCGCCGCGTCCATGATGTCGCGAAGGCCGTGCGCCACGAGGAACGCGCGCGAGGCCGCCCGCGCGAGCGCCGGACTGGCCAGCGCCGCCGGGAGGGTGAGGCTGTAGGCGAGGGTTTCGGGGCTGGGTCGGGTGGGGTCAGCCGGGTAGGCGGTCGCGAGAGGGCAAGGGGACATCGGTCCTCCTGGGGGGAGGGCAGCGGTGGCCTGTCGCGGGCAGGGGCCTGCGATGCACTTCCAACTGCCGTGAGTGCTGGATGCGTTACTCAATGTAGGGTGCGGTTTGGTTACATTGCCACCTCGGTGCAGAAATTGACCCATACGTGGTCCGTCGACGGCCAGTGACGGCAGACTGCTGCCGAGCCGCGCGAGAGGGAGGCCATGCCACCGAGGACGACACCCACGGAACGTCAGAAGCGTCTGGGCGCCGAGCTGCGCAAGATGCGGACGGCAGCGGGAATGAGCGCGGATCAGGCCGCCGGGCTGCTCGGGCTCGACCGAGCGAAGATCTCCAATATCGAGACCGGCATCCGCACCATCAGCCCCGAGCGGCTACGCACCCTCGCCTGCAACTGCGACTGCTCGGACCCGGCTTACACGGAGGCGCTGGTGGCCATGGCTCAGCCCAGCGCTCGTGGCTGGTGGGAACGTTACCGGGGCTCCCTTCCCTCCAGCCTGCTGGACATCGCAGAGCTGGAGTCGTACGCGGTCAGGATGCGCACGGCCCACACCATCCACATTCCTGGGGTACTACAGACCAGCGACCACGCACTCGAACTCTTCAGGGCCGTACTGCCACCGCTGCCAGAGCGCGAGGTCGCCCTGCGGCTCGCCTACCGCGTGGAGCGGCAGCGTGTGCTGGAAGGCGAGAACCCGCCCGAGTACGTCGGCCTGGTGCACGAGGCCGTGCTGCGCATGCAGTTCGGTGGCCGAAAGGTCGCCCGCGCCCAGCTGGAGCACCTGCTCAACCTGTCCGAACGCCCACCGATCCGTCTGCTGATCATCCCCTTCGCCGCAGGAACGTTCCCCGGCGCCGGCAACACGGTCAACTACCTGGAAGCATCCGTGCCGCAGCTCGACACCGTCCAGGTCGACAACTCGCATGGTCCGGAATTCCTCGGCGGGGCAGCACAGTTGGCCAAGTATCGTGCGCACTTGGACTGGATGGAGCGCATGGCCCTCCCCCCAGAGGCGTCACGCGACTTCATCCGCGGCATCGCCAACAGCCTGTGAGGAGACGCCCGATGGGCAACATCACCTGGGAGAACCCGTTCTGCGGCGAGGGAGCCAGCTGCTTCCGCCTCGGCACCGACGCCCAAGGCAACGCCTACATCGCCATAGCCGGAGCCGAAGACCACTACCTCACCGACACCCGCGAAGCCCTCCGCACCCTCATCCAGGACATCAAGGACGGCAAGGCCGACCATCTGCTCTGAGACGCCATCCGCGAAACTCCAAGATCCCCCGACAGGGTCGAGCCCAGTAGGCAGCAGACCCGATACGGACTTCACGACGCGACCACTGTCATGTCACGAACGTGTCCTGAGCACGCTCAAGAAGCAACTGGGGCAACCACACCGCCTCTCTGAGAGGACAGAAAGCCACCCGGACGAGCAGCCGCCCGGCTCACTCGCCCGCCCGCCCGCCCGCTCCTCAGGAGCGACAGCCCCACGCAGAGGACACCAGCATGCGCACTCGGAAGATCTCGGTACTGACCCTGACCGCTGTGGCCCTCGGCCTGGCGCTGACGGCATGCAACAACGACGGCACCGGCAACGCGTCCTCTTCCGCGAGCAGCTCATCGGTGGCCACGAAAACCCCGCAGTCCGACACGGCGCAGGGCAAGTCGTCGGGCACGCCCACCAAGTCCGCCACGAAGTGCACGGACCAGCTCAACTACGCCGGCGACTCCCGCTCCAACGCCGAGATCAACTCCATCGGCGCCAACACGGGCACCTGCCCGCCGGTCAAGAAGTCCCCGTCCGACACGAAGTGCACGGACCAGCTCAACTACGCCGGCGACACCCGCTCCAACGCCGAGATCAACTCCATCGGCGCCAACACGGGCACCTGCCCGCCGGTCAAGAAGTCCCCGTCCGACACGAAGTGCACGGACCAGCTCAACTACGCCGGCGACACCCGCTCCAACGCCGAGATCAACTCCATCGGCGCCAACACGGGCACCTGCCCGCCGGTCAAGAAGTCCCCGTCCGACACGAAGTGCACCGACCAACTCAACTACGCCGGCGACACCCGCTCCAACGCCGAGATCAACTCCATCGGCGCCAACACAGGCACCTGCCCGCCGGTCAAGAAGAAGTGACTTTCTCACCGTTCCTGAAAAGAAGGGGGCGCCGGGGCCTACCAGCGGCCGAAGCAGAATGAAGCCGCTGGTACTCCGCCTCTGTGCTCGGACGCCGGGTGGCAGCTACCAGCAGCCCGGTATGGACCGACGTACCACACCTCCGCTACGGGTCCGACTGCTTCCACGGGGCGGTGCGGACGGTTGACCGGGGCGTTGCGGTGATGGAGCAAACTCCCGCCCCGCCACGGCACTTCCTTCAGAAGGTGCATCCCAACCGATCACGGATCGTGCGAGTCGAGCCGGTTTCCCGGCGGGGTGATCGCGCGGGCGTGGGCGCATGAAGACAGGGCCTTCTGGCAGCTCGGGGTTGCGAAGCCATTCGAGCACCAAGGAAACCCTGTTGCCGCAGCCTTGTATGTCCGTGCCCGACGCGTTCAACTCCCGCGTGCCGCCGTGCGAATGTCTCACGCACAGGTTCGGAAATGCCGCTGACCGGTCGGAGCGCACCCCGTACTACTCGTCGGACATGACCGACGCGGAGTGGCAGGTGGTGCGGACGTCACTGCCGGTTCCGGCAATCGCTGGAGGGCCGGGCGGCCCGAGGCTACTGCCACCGCGCCATGCTCGACACGGCCCGCTACGTGGTCGACAACGGCGTCAAGTGGGCCAACCCGCCCGCCGACTTCCCGCCGTTTCGGCGCGTGCATGCTTTCGGCCGCCGCTGGCAGGTCACAGGTCTGCTCACCGAGCTCCACGACCGGTTGCGCGACAAGATCCGCCAGATGGAGGGCCGTTCGCCGGACCCGACGGGCGCCATCGTGGACTCGCAGTCGCTGCGGGCAGCGGCGACGCCACGGCCAGCCGTTGACAGCGCATGCCCTCCCGGCCCGCTTCCGACTCCAGCACCGACACAATCCGCTGCGGATGGCATGTCAACTACCCGTCGCTAAAGCGACGGGCTTGCACAACGGGCGTCACTGGCGGTGACGCTGCGTTTGCGTCCAGTCCCACTCCGCTGGCGCGGTGGTGGGGCGGGGGCCGTTGACTCGGCCCCGCGTCGCCACAACTCCCGCGCGCGGGCGCGGATGTTGCGGGAGCCGTTCCGGTCCGCGTGATCAACGAATCCGCAGGACCGGCACGCGAACCAGGCGTGTGAGACCCGGTTCGCCTGGTCGATGTGTCCGCACTCGGCGCAGGTGCGGGTGGTGTACGCCGGATCGACGTACACCACCGGCACTCCCGCCCGGCGGGCCTTGTACGCGATGAACTGCCCCAGCTGGGCGAAGGCCCAGCTGGAGTGGGTGGCCCGTTGGGGCTTGCGAAGCCGTACCCGTTCACGGATGCCCGTCAGGTCTTCCAGGGCGATTCCGCGACCGGTGCGTTCAACCTCGGCCACCACATGTTTCGCGATCTTGTGGTTGATGTCCCTCGCCCGCCGCGCCTCCTTGCGCCTGCGCTTCTTCAAGCGCCGTTTGGCGGACGGAGTGTTCTTCTTTTGGAGTTTGGTGCGCAGGGCCCGCTCCCGGGTGCGGACGCGGTTGATCTCCCGCCCGGCCATGATCTCGCCGTCGGAGGTGGCGACGATGTTCACGATGCCCAGGTCGACGCCGAGGAAGTCCACCGGCTCGGTGTTCGCCGGGGCTTCGGGGACCTCGCAGGTGGCCAGCAGGAACCACATGCCGTCCCGGCACACGAGATCGGATTCGCCCTTGCGGTACAGCGCCAGCGTGGCCAACTGCTCCGGTGCGGCAGTGAAGGCCACATCCTTGACCCGACCGGCCACGGTCCAGATGGACACCCGGCGTTCGGGGATCTGCCAGGACAGCATCCGGTCGTCATAAGGCTGCGCGCCCTGGGAGCGGAAGGCGATCGGCTTTCCGACAGCACTTCGGTAGCGCTTCGAGCCCGGCCTGCCCAGATTCCCGGCCTTCAGGTTCGCCTTCAGCGTGGCGTACGCGTCGCACGTCTTCTTGATCACGTGCTGGGCGGCCTGCGCCCCCAGCCCCCATCGGGCCTTGATCCGGTCGTAGGTGTGCTCGCGCAGCGCGAAGTTCCGCTTCACGTCGTTCTCGAACGCCACGCCGCTGGCCCAGGTGGCCGCTTCGTTGCAGGCACCCAGGGTCGCCTCAAGTGCCGCCCCCCTGCCCGGGCGTCGGCAGCAGCTTCACCTGCACCACCAGCTTCACGATCACCCAACGTACACACACGTACGACAGTCCACCTCACATTCACCATCCATCACCCAACCGGGTGACACTCGCATCGAGCACAGCACCGGCTCCGCCGGAGGGGGCGCCCGGCCACTTCGCGGCCGAACACGCACGAGCGATACCGCGGCGCTCCGCGCCGCGACCACAAGGATGCGATTCCTCCCGGGCGTGAACACCCGGGGTTCCTCGCAAGATCAGGCTGAAACATTTCCATAGGGCTGGCGCATCAATGGAGTGAAGGCGGCGCGGTACCAAAGGCAGGGGGGCGGGATGAGGCAGGTCCGGGGGGACGAGTACGCCGAGTTCGCGGCGGCTCGGGCGGGGCATCTCTACCGTTCCGCCTGTCTGCTCACCGGCGGGGACACCCATCTCGCCGAGGACCTGGTGCAGGAGACCCTCGGTCGCCTGTACGTCCGCTGGTACCGGGTCTCCCGCGTCGGCAACCCCGCCGGATACGCCCAGACCGTCCTCACCCGTACCTTCCTCGCCCACCAGCGGCGCCGCAGCAGCCGGGAACGCGCCACGGACGAGTTCCCCGACCTTCCCGACCCGCGCGCGGCCGACACCGACACGCCCCTGCGGCTGACCCTGGTCGAGGCACTCGGCCGGCTGTCCGCCAAGGACCGGGCCGTCGTCGTGCTGCGCTACTGGGAGGACCGCAGCGTCGAGGAGACCGCCGAGGCCATGAACGTCAGCTCGGCCGCCGTACGCACCCGCTGCACCCGCGCGCTCGCCCGGCTGCGGCTGCTGCTCGGGGACGCCCTCGGCGAGCACGCCAGACCCTGACCCCGGCCCGGCGCCAGCGCCAGCGCCGACGACCGTACAGACCGCTCCGACAGACGGCCCTTACGGAGAGCAGAGAGGGTGATTCGCCATGCCCGTTGACGACCGCGACCACGACCACGACCGGCACCACGACCACCACCGGGATCACGTCCACCACCGGGGCTACGACCCCGAGGACCGTTTCGAGGAACGGCTCGGCGAGGCCCTGCAGCACGCGGGCGGGGCCTACGAGACGGACCGGCGTGCCCTGGTCGCCGCCGGCGAGGCGCGCGGCCACAGGCTGCTGCTGCGGCGCAGGGCCGCCGCCGTGGGGGGCGTGGCCTCGGTCGCGCTCCTATGCCTCGGCGGGGCACTCCTCGTACCGGGAAGCGACGACGGGCGGCAGTCCGTGGCCACCGGTGCGAAGACCCCCGTCGCTTCGGCCACTCCCAAGGCGTCGTACACCGGCGACCAACTGATCGGCATCCTCGAGAAGCTCCTCCCCCGGGGCGAGTTCAGCTCGGCGCAAGCACGCGGCACGGACGACAGGCTGCCGCCGTACGCACAGGTCGTCTACAACGACGGCAAGGGCAAGGCGGCCATCGCCGTCGGCTTCGACCGGGTCCTGCCGGGCAGCGAGCAGGCCCGCCAGACCGTCGAGTGCCCGGACAAAGTCCTGACGCCGTACGACAGTTGCGTCGTGACCAGGCTGTCCGACGGCTCGGCGCTCAAGACCTTCCAGGGGTACGAGTACCCGGACCGCCGCGCGGACACGAAACTGTGGACGGCGGACCTCGTCACCCCCAAGGGTCAGCACGTCAGCGTGAGCGAATGGAACGCCGCCGCCGAGAAGGGCGCGCCGGTCAGCAGGGCCGAACCGCCCCTGTCTCCGGCGCGGTTGAAGACCCTCGTCACGGCCGGAGCGTGGCTGGGCGTCGTCGACGCGATCCCGGTGGACCCCAAGGCCCCGACGGCGCTCCCCGCACAGCCCTCGGGCATCGACGGCCGCGCGGTCACCTCCACGCTCGTCTCGCTGCTTCCCAAGGGCGTCAAGGTGGTCACCAAGAGCGGCCCGGACAGCGGGTACGGCTATGTCGTCCTCGACGACGGCAAGGGCAGGAGCCTGGTCCAGATCAACGTGCAGCCGAACATGTCGGACGTCGAGGACCAGCTCTTCGGAGCGAACGCCGAGACGCTGGCCGACGGCACGAAGGTCGTCACGCACAAGGAGCCGGGTGAGAAGGGCGGCGCCGGCGTCGTCATGTGGACCGCCGACACCATCAGGACCGACGGGTTCCGTGTGGTGGTCAGTGCCTTCAACTCCGGCAGCCAGGAGACGGCCGCGACACGCGACGCCCCCGCGCTCACGACGAAGCAGCTCCGGGCGATCGCCCTCAGCGCGAAGTGGCGCGGTCTGGGCTGAGTTCCCTCGCCGCCCTCACACATCGGGCCCCGTCGGGCGGACCTGCCGACGGGGTCCGAGGCATGACCGGTTTCCGCCATCGGCCCTTTAGCGACTCTTGACCTGACCATGCCAAACACTCACCATGAGCGCCACACCCGCACTCCGTACGTCGCACTGGTTCCACCCCCCACACTCCGCCAAGGAGACTTCATGCGACTTCACCGACGCGGCAGGCGCACCGTCACCCTCGCGACCCTGCTCGCGCTCGCCCTCGCCGCCCCGATCACCGCCACCGCCACCCACGCCACGGCGACGGGAGCGAAGGCCCCCGCACCCTCGGCCGACGACATCCGCCAGTACGAGATCCACCAGAGCACCACCCCGGTGACCCGCACCGCCATCCAGCGGACCGGCGTCACCGTGGACGAGGCCGACGAGGAGACCGTCGTCGTCTCGGGCCGCGCCGACCAGGTCAAAGAGCTGCGGCGACTCGGCTACGAGGTCTCCCTGTCGGGGTCCGCGCCGGACCGGTCGAACGGCGCCGGTGACGTCCGCCTCCTCGACTTCCCCTCGGCCGACTCGAAGTACCACAACTACACCGAGATGAACACGGAGATCGACCAGCGGCTCGCGGCCTACCCGAGCATCATGAGCAAGCGGGTGATCGGGAAGTCGTACCAGGGCCGGGACATCGTCGCCATCAAGGTCAGCGACAACGTGGCCACCGACGAGAACGAGCCCGAGGTCCTCCTCACCTTCCACCAGCACGCCCGCGAGCACCTGACCGTCGAGATGGCGCTGTATCTGCTGCGCGAGCTCGGGGCCGGGTACGGCAGCGACTCCCGGGTCACCAACATGGTGAACGGTCGCGAGATCTGGATCGTCCCGGACCTCAACCCGGACGGTGGCGAGTACGACATCGCGACCGGCTCCTACCGCTCCTGGCGCAAGAACCGCCAGCCCAATTCCGGTTCCTCGTACGTCGGTACGGACCTCAACCGCAACTGGAACTACAAGTGGGGTTGCTGCGGCGGCTCGTCGGGCTCCACGTCCTCCGAGACCTACCGCGGCGCCTCCGCCGAGTCCGCGCCCGAGGTGAAGGTCGTCGCCGACTTCGTACGTAGCCGGGTCGTCGGCGGGAAGCAGCAGATCAAGGCCGGGATCGACTTCCACACGTACAGCGAACTCGTGCTGTGGCCCTTCGGGTACACCAACGCCGACACCGCGACCGGCATGACCGCGGACGACGCCGCCGCGTTCAAGGCCGTCGGCCAGAAGATGGCGGCCAGCAACGGGTACACCCCGGAGCAGTCCAGCGACCTGTACATCACCGACGGGTCGATCGACGACTACCTCTGGGGCAGTCAGAAGATCTTCGACTACACCTTCGAGATGTATCCGACGTCCAGTTCCGCAGGCGGGTTCTACCCGCCCGACGAGGTCATCGAGCGGGAGACCTCACGGAACCGGGACGCCGTGCTGCAGTTGCTGGAGAACGCGGACTGCATGTACCGGTCGATCGGGAAGGCGACGCAGTACTGCGGCTAGGAGCGGGACAGACCGGTGGGTGGGGAACTGCGGGCCGGATGTGGCTGGCCGCGCAGTTCCCCGCGCCCCTACGAGGCGCTTTCGTCCTGGGCCTCTTCGGAATCCTCACCGTCTTCGAAGTAGGCGTCCAGGACCGCGTCCAGCTGGTCCTCCCACTCCTTGAACCGGGCCCGGGCCGTCGCCTCGATCTCGATCGGGTACCAGCGGCGGTCCGGGGTGTGCACCGTGATGGTGAACCGCTTCCCGAAGCGGGGCGACTCCGTCTCGACGGCGCCGATCTCGTCCCAGCGGAACTCCGCCTCCTGGTCGTCCAGACGCAGCCGTACGCCGCTGTGGTCGGCCTTGATCGAGGCGCGCCGATCGGACACCTCGAACACCGGCCCGTCCGGGTCCGGTTCGGGCTCCGAGTCCGAGTCGGATTCGGATTCGGAGGTGGCCTCCTCTTCGGGTTCGGCGGGTGCCTCCTCGGAGACCTCGTCCCCGGGGGCGGCGTCCTCGACAACCGCCTCCTCGGACACGGCCTCTTCGGCGGCGGTCTCCTCGGACTCGGCCTCCTTGACGGCCGCGTCTTCCGGCTCCGCCTTCGCGGGTGACGTGAGCCCGGGGATGTACGCCGGGTTCACCGCGGCGGCGTCCAGGGGCTGGCTCTTCGAACCTATGCGCTGCTCCACAGCGGGCAGTATGGTCGAAGATCCTGTGTCGGACACAGCCAGCCCCCAAGTTGGCAACGCGACTGTTGCACGAAGACGCCCCGTACCTACACGAACAGGCTCACCACCGCCGCCACCGCGAAGCCCGCCACCGACAGCACCGACTCCAGGACCGTCCAGGTCTTGAGGGTGTCCCGTTCGGAGATGCCGAAGTACTTCGCCACCATCCAGAAGCCGCCGTCGTTGACGTGCGAGGCGAAGATGGAGCCCGCCGAGATCGCCATGATGACCAGGGCGACGAAGGCCTGGGAGTGGTCGCCCTCGGTCAGCAGCGGGGCCACGATGCCGGCCGTGGTGACGATGGCGACCGTAGCCGAGCCCTGGGCGACACGCAGGACCAGGGAGATGAGGTAGGCGAGGACGATCACCGGCAGGCCGACGTCGTTGAAGGTGTCGGAGAGGGCCTGGGCGACCCCGCTGCCCTTGAGGACCGCGCCGAAGACACCGCCCGCGCCGACCACGAGCAGAATGTTGCCGACCGGCTTCAGCGAGGCCGTGGACACCGTCTCCAGCGACTTGCGGGACCAGCCGCGGCGGATGCCGAGCAGGTAGTACGCCAGCAGCAGCGCGATCGTCAGCGCGACGAAGGGGTGGCCGAAGAACTCGATGACCGAGCGGCCCGTGGAGGGGTCGAAGGCGATCGAGGAGAAGGTCGCGAGCAGGATCAGCACCAGCGGCGTACCGATGATGGCCAGGACCGTGCCGAGCGGCACCGGCTTCTCCTGCGGCGCGACCCCGGCGGCCCGCTGCTCCTCGACCAGCGCGGCCCTCGCCTCGTCGGCGGCCTCGGCCATGTCCTGCGGTACGGGGACGAAGATCCGCCTGCCGATCCACGCGGACCAGGCCCAGGCGGCGAGCACGGCGGGGATGCCGCAGACGACGCCCATGAGGATGACCCAGCCGAGCTGCACGTGGAGCAGTCCCGCGGCGGCGACCGGGCCCGGGTGCGGCGGCAGGAACGCGTGGGTCATGGAGAGACCCGCGAGCAGCGGCAGGCAGTAGAGCAGGATCGACTTGCCGCCGCGCTTGGCTGCCGCGTACACGATCGGCGCGAGGACGAAGATGCCGACGTCGAAGAAGACCGGGATGCCGAAGATGAGGCCGGTGAGGCCCATGGCGAGGGGCGCCCGCTCCTCGCCGAAGAGGTTCAGCAGCCGGGACGCCAACACCTCGGCCCCGCCGCTGACTTCGAGGATCGCGCCGAGCATCGTGCCGAGCCCGATGATGATCGCGATGTGTCCGAGGGTGCCGCCCATGCCGGACTCGATGAGGGAGACGGCGTCGGAGCGCTGGACCGTGCCGAAGAGTTCGGTGACGGAGAGGCCGGCCGCGAGGCCGACGGCTATGGAGACCGCGAGCAGCGCCACGAAGGGCTGGAGTCTCGCCTTGATGATCAGGACGAGGAGCAGGGCGATGCCGAGCGCGGCGACGGTCAGCAGACCGGCGGTGCCGTGGATGAGGGCGATCAGACCGCCGGTGTGGGGTGGGGCCGGGGGTGCGGTGGCGGCGAGCAGGGGCAGGGGCGAGGACATGAGCGAGGACATGAGCGGGGGACCTCTGCAGTCGGGTAAGTGGGGCATGCGGCTTTCGGGCAGGGGGGATCGCGGCACGGCGTCCCGTGGGGGACGCCGCGCCGTGATGACGTACGGGGTGCGGGAGTTCGGGGGGCGGCGCTCAGCCCAGTACGGCGAGCGCGTCGATCTCGATGAGGAGGCCGGCCGGCAGGCCGACGTAGACCGTGGTGCGGGCGGCGGGGGGCGCGGTGAGGCCCTGCTCCTCGAAGTAGGTGTTGTAGATCTGGTTCATCTCGGCGAAGTGGTCGACGTCCGTGAGGTAGACGCGGATCATCATCGCGTCGTCCCAGCTCGCGCCGCCCTCTTCGAGGATCGCCTGGACGTTGGCGAGGGTCTGGAGGGTCTGTTCACGCAGGGTGGGACCGGCGGGCGTGGGCGGCTTGCCCTCCTCGGCCGGGAGGAAGCCGACCTGTCCGGCGACCTGGAGGATGTTCCCCTTCTTCACGCCGTGCGAGAACTTCGCGGGCGGCGTGGTGTGGGTCTTGGGGGTGAGGGCGGTCTTCTCGGTCATGGACGTCGGGCACTCTCTTCCTTGGCTGGGGGCTTGCCGGAGTACTCGTGGCTGATGGCGTCGGCGGTCCGGCGCACCAGCGGGAGCAGGGTGAGGAGTTCGTCGGCGGTGACGACGACGTTCGGCGCGGAGACCGACATCGCGGCGACGACGCGTCCGTCGGCGCCGCGGATGGGGGCCGCGACGCAGTTGATGGACTCCTCGTGGCCACCGAGGTCGGTGGCCCAGCCCTGTTCGCGCACCGTGGCCAGCTCCTTGAGGAAGGCGGGCGCGCCCGGGGTCGAACGGGGCGTGTACATGGGGTAGTCGAGCTTGTCCGCGAGGGCGCGGCGCTCGGGCTCGGGGAGATCGGCGAGGAGGAGTTTGGCGACGGCGGCGACCGTGATGGCGACCGGCTTCCCGATCCGCGAGTACATGCGCACCGGGTAGCGGCTCTCCACCTTGTCGATGTAGAGGACCTCGTTCTCCTCGTACACCGCGAGGTGGACGGTGTGCCCGCACGTCTCGTTGAGCCGCATGAGATGGGGGTGGGCGATCTCGCGGACGTCGAGGTTCTCGACGGCTTCCTGGGCGAGGGCGAAGAGTCGGGCGCCGAGGCGGTAGCGCTGGTCGGACTGGCGGTAGACGAGGCCGTGCTCGTGCAGGGTGCGCAGGAGGCGGAGCGCGGTGGACTTGTGGACTCCGAGGCGGTCGGCGACCTGGCCGAGGTCGGCGGGGCCCTCGGCGAGCAGCGGCAGGATGCTCAGCGCTCGGTCGACGGTCTGGCTCATGGGGTACGTACCTCCTCCTGGGCCCGCGTGACGGCTTCGGTCCAGCCGGGGCCGAGTCGAAGTGTCTCCCACGCCTCGTCGTCCAGAGCGGCCAGCCGGTCGGCGTGGTCGCGGGAGGGGGGCGCGGCGAGGTCGCCGTGGACGGTGAGGGCGGCGGCGGCCATGAGGTGGCCGTGCCGGAGCCGCTCCCGGGCGGGCAGTGCGCGCAGGGTGGCGGAGAGGAACCCGGCGGCGAAGGCGTCGCCCGCGCCGACGGCCGCGATCACGTCGACGCGCAGGGCGCGTACGAACGTGGCGGTGTCGGGGGCGTCCTGGGCGGACCCCGAGACCGCGCGGCCTGCCGCGGCCCTCTCGAACACGGTCGCCCCGTCCCCGCCCTGCTTGACGACGAGGACGGCCGGTTCCGGCAGTGCGTCGCGGATCGCCCGCGCCCCGCGCAGCCCCCAGGCCGCGCGGGCCTCGTCGTCCCCGACGAACACGATGTCCGCGCCGCGCGCGAGGTCGAGCAGGACGCGGGGTCCGTCGGCGTCGCGCCACAACCCGGCGCGGTGGTTGACGTCGAAGGAGACGAGGGGGCGCCTCGCGCGGGGCGCGGTGAGTTCGCGCATCAGGCCGAGGCAGTCCTCGGACAGCGCCGCGGTGATGCCGGACAGGTGCAGTACGCGGCCCGAGCGCAGGGCGTCCACGTCCACGTTGTCCACGGTCATCGCGGAGGCGGCGGATCCGGCCCGGTAGTACGCGACCTCGTGGGCGTCGCTCGCCCGGTCACCCGCCGTGCGGAAGTAGACGCCCGTCGGGCGCGCGGGATCCCGTCGTACGGCGGAGGTGTCGACGCCGTACGCGGCGATCGCCTCGACGAGGTGGTCGCCGAACCCGTCGGTGCCGACCCGGCCGACCCAGCGCGCGGTGTGCCCGGCCGCGGCGAGCACGCACGCCACGTTGGACTCGGCTCCGCCGATCCCCCGTTCGAACGACGGCACATCGGCGAGGCGCCCGGGGCGGGTGGGCAGGAACGTGACCATGGACTCGCCTAGCGCGACGACATCCACGACGTCCGGGGCGTCGACAGGTCCGTTGGGGGTCACGATGTCTGGGGCTCCTCGTTCTCGCGGCCGACGGGACGCAACGGCACCGTTGACCCTGCGTTGGCTGGGATGTTAGACAGCAGTAAGCGACATACGCAATGACCGTTGCACATGATGCAACACAGTGCAGCACCCTTGAAGGGATGGCTCCCATGACCGCCTCCGATGCCGCCGCCCGTCCGGCGGCGGACCGTCTCGCCGCGGACCGCGTCGACCACCGCTTCAAGGGCCTCCCCCCGGACGCCGAGGGTCTGACCGTCGGCGAGCTGGCCGCCCAGCGCCGCGACCTGTTCACCGGCGGCTTCACCACCCCCGTCCTCGCCCTGTCCGCCGAGCGCCTGGCGCACAACCTCGAACTGATGGAGACGTACGCCGACCGTCACGGCCTCGTCTTCGCCCCGCACGGCAAGACCTCGATGGCCCCCCAGCTGTTCTGGCGGCAGATCGAGCACGGCGCCTGGGGCATCACGCTCGCCGTGCCCCACCAGGTGCGCGTGGCACGGGAGTTCGGGATCGAGCGGATCTTCCTCGCGAACGAACTCGTCGACGCGGCGGCGCTGCGCTGGATCGCGTCCGAGCTGGCGGCCGACCCGGACTTCCGCTTCGTCTGTTACGTCGACTCGGTGCGCGGCGTCGAGCTGATGGACGCGGCACTGCACGGCTCCACCCGTCCGGTGGACGTGGTCGTCGAGCTCGCCGCCGGCGCGGGGGCCCGCACCGGGGTGCGTACGGAGGCCGAGTGCGCGGAGATCGCGGACGCGGTGGCCGCGACGCGGACCCTGCGGCTGGTCGGCGTGGCGGGCTACGAGGGCGAGGTCCCGGGGGCGGACCCCGAGCGCGTGCACGCCTGGCTGCGGCGGCTGACCGCGCTGGCGGTGGACTTCGACAAGGCGGGCCGGTTCGAAGGACTGACGGAGATCGTCGTCAGCGCGGGCGGCAGCGCCTGGTTCGACGCCGTCGCGGACGTCTTCTCCGAGCTCCCCGACCTCTCCCTGCCCGTACTGAAGCTGCTGCGCTCGGGCGCCTACGTCTCGCACGACGACGGCCACTACCGCCGGCTGACCCCCTTCACCCGGGTCCCCGAGGAGGGCGCCCTGCACCCCGCGTTCCGCCTCTGGGCCCAGGTCGTCTCCCGGCCCTCCCCCGAGCAGGCCTTCCTCAACGCGGGCAAGCGGGACGCGGCGTACGACCTCGATCTGCCCGAGGCCCAGGTGGTGCGGCGGGACGGCGGCGAGCACCCGGCGACGGGTCTGACGGTGACCGCGCTCTCCGACCAGCACGCGTGGCTGCGCACGGACCCGGAGGCGGACGTGGAGGTCGGGGACTGGGTGGGCCTCGGGCTGTCCCACCCCTGCACGTCCTTCGACAAGTGGCAGCTGATTCCGCTGGTGGAGGCGGACGGCACGGTCGTGGACTACATCCGTACGTTCTTCTGAGAGGCCGTTGTGACGAATGATTCCAGGAGGCCCCTGTGATGGATCTCGTCATCCGCGACGCGGAAGTCGTCGACGGCACCGGAGGCCCCTCGTACCGCGCCGACGTGGGCATCGAGGACGGCAGGATCACCACCGTGCTCAAGGAGGGGGCGGCGGCCGGCTGTCTGCGGCCGGTCGCCCGGCGGGTCCTCGACGCCGAGGGCCTGGCCCTCTCCCCCGGCTTCGTCGACATGCACGCCCACAGCGACCTCGCCCTCCTGCGCGACCCGGACCACAGCGCGAAGGCGGCGCAGGGGGTGACCCTGGAGGTCATCGGCCAGGACGGGCTGTCGTACGCGCCGGTCGACGACCGCACCCTCGCGGAGGTCCGGTCCACGATCACCGGCTGGAACGGACCCGGTGACGACATCGACTTCAGCTGGCGTTCGGTGGGCGAGTACCTGGACCGGCTCGACCACGGCTTCGACGGCGAGGGCATCGCGGTGAACGCCGCGTATCTGATCCCGCAGGGCACCGTCCGGATGCTCGCCGTCGGCTGGGAGGACCGCCCGGCGACGGCGCGGGAGCTGGAGCGGATGCGGCGGCTGGTGGCCGACGGGATGCGCGAGGGCGCCGTCGGCATGTCCTCCGGCCTCACCTACACCCCCGGCATGTACGCCCAGGACGCCGAACTCACCGAGCTGTGCCGGGTGGTGGCGGAGTACGGCGGCTACTACTGCCCGCACCACCGCTCGTACGGGGCGGGCGCCCTCGCGGCGTACGAGGAGATGGTGGCCCTCACCCGCGAGGCGGGCTGCCCGCTCCACCTCGCCCACGCCACCATGAACTTCGGGGTCAACGAGGGCAGGGCCCCGGAGCTGCTGGCCCTCCTGGACGACGCCCTCGCCGCGGGCGCGGACATCACCCTCGACACGTACCCCTACACGCCCGGCTGCACCACCCTCGTGGCGATGCTGCCGAGCTGGGCGAGCGAGGGCGGCCCGGAGGCGATCCTCACGCGCCTGAAGGACGAGGAGACGGCCGAGCGCGTCCGGCACCACATGGAGGTGATCGGCGCCGACGGCTGCCACGGCGTGCCCATCGAGTGGGACACGATCGAGATCTCGGGGGTCACCGACCCGGCGCTCGCGTCGTACGTCGGCAGCACGGTCCGGCAGTCCGCCGACCGGCTCGGCGAGAGCCCCTGGACGACCGCCCGCCGCCTGCTCCTCGACGACCGGCTGGGCCCGACGATCCTCCAGCACGTCGGTCACGAGGAGAACGTCCGCGCGATCATGCGCCACCGTGTGCACACCGGCGGTTCGGACGGCATCCTGCGCGGCGACAAGCCGCATCCGCGCGCGTACGGCACGTTCCCGCAGTATCTGGGGAAATACGTACGGGAGTTGGGCGTCCTGTCCCTGGAGGAGTGCGTCGCCCATCTCACCGGCCGCCCGGCCGCTCGGCTGCGGCTGCCCGACCGCGGCCTCGTCCGCGAGGGGTACCGCGCCGACCTCGTCCTTTTCGACCCGGCCACGGTCGCGGCGGGCTCGACGTTCGAGGAGCCGCGCAGACTCCCCATGGGCATCCCGTACGTCCTGATCGACGGCCGGTTCGTGATCGAGGACGGGCGGCGCACGGACGTACTGGCGGGGCGGGCGGTCCGCCGGACTCCCCGGTGACCGCCCGCCGCCGCACAGGGGTCACGGCTTGGGCAGGGTGCACCCGCTCGCGCTCAGGCTGAGCTTGTTGCCGGTCGTGAAGCACGCCGGGATCTGGTAGGTCTCCTCGGCGTAGTTGATGCCCGGGTGAATGGTGACCTTGCCGCTCGCGTCGACCTCGCAGGGGTTGTTCACCGTGCAGGTCTCGCCGTCCTCGTTACCGGTGTTGTTGACCGCGACGACCTTGCCGGTGGCCTGGTCGATGACCGGCGAGCCCGACGTGCCGCCGATGGTGTTGCAGGCGGAGGTGTAGCGAATGGAGTCCTTCCAGGTCCAGTCGCCCTCCTTGAGGCGGTACGCGAACCCGTCGATGCTGCAGTTGTAGAGCCGCTTCCAGTAACCGGAGGCGACCGTGATGGCGGTACCGACGGTCGGGTGCGTGTCCTGCACGGTCAGCGCGCTGATGCCGTACGAGTTCTTGATCGTCGTGTAGGTGCTGGTGAGCTGGTAGATCGTGACGTCCGTGTCGGTCATCGTCGAGTACGCGACCTTGCTGGCCCGCAGGGTCGCCACCCGGGTGCCGGCGGAGTTGAGCAGGCCGAAGGTACGGCTGGACGCCTGGTCGACGATCACTTCACCGGGCTCCGGGAAGCCCGTCTCCAGGCAGTGGCCGTTGGAGAGCACGAGCGCCGGGTCACTGTCCGCGGAGTTGGGGAAGCGGATGACGGAGCCGGAGCAGTTGCTGAGCGCGACGGTCCCGGCGAGGCTGACGGCCTGGAGCGTCGGCGCCGCCGCCTTCGTGTCCGCCTTGACCGCGGACACGGACGTGGACGTGGACGCCGCCGCGGGTGCGGGTGCCGCGACCGCGGGTGCCACGCCCGCCCCGGTGATCACCAGGGCGAAGAGCGCGGCGACGAGAGGCTTTCTCATGTGGGGGTCCCCTCTTGCGAC
The DNA here is from genome assembly GCF_044763085.1 of Streptomyces sp. NPDC096311. Lineage (NCBI taxonomy): Bacteria > Bacillati > Actinomycetota > Actinomycetes > Kitasatosporales > Streptomycetaceae > Streptomyces > Streptomyces sp. NPDC096311. The sequence continues at coordinate 84,607 of NZ_JBIWFN010000014.1, read as the reverse complement.
TTGGGCGACCGGAGATCTTCCGGCCACTTCCAGTTTTGTCATGCGCATTGTCAATCGAGGGGACGGGAGGGACAAGGAGCGGTTTCCGGCCATGGGCATGCCGCAGCGGCGGGACGGGGCACGTCGTATACGCGGGCGAGCCGGCGGGGGTGAACACGACCGCGGGGTCTGCCGCGGCCCGGACAGAAGCCGTCGGGACCGGCGGCTACTTCGGCCGCTTGGTGGCGCCCTGGCCGTGGCCGGGATTGCCGTTGGCGGGACCGTGCCCCGTGGTCGCGCTCGCGGTCGCGGTAGCGGTCGTGGTGGGGCCTGCGACGGGAGTGGTGGAGGTCCCGGCCGACGGGGACCGTGGCGCCGTCGTGGACGGCGTCGCCGAGGTGGACGCGGACGCGCCCGGAGAGGTCCGCTCGGCGCTCGCTGCGGAGGCGGCGGGCGAGTCACCCGGCGTCGCCTCAGCCGCCCCGGCGGTCGAGCCACCCACCGATGCCTTCGGCTCCGGGGACGCGGACGCCCTCCGGCCGTCACCGTCGCTCCGCCCGGAGGGCGAGGAGCCCCCGGACGGCCCGGAGTCGAACAGTCCCACGACCACCGCACCGAGGACGACCACGCACACCGCGCCGCCGGCCACCGCCACCCGCCGCCGCGGGAGCCGCTCCCGGCGGCGGCGCCGCGAGCGGTCACGGCGGCCGGCCCCGGCACGCGCCAGGGCTCCGTCGTCACCCGTCCCCGCACCCGGCCCGTCGCCATCGGCCGTCCGCGCACCAGGCCCGTCGTACGCACCAGGCCCGTCGTACGCACCCGGCTCGTCGTACGCGTCCTGCCAGCCGTGCGCCGCCGCCGGATCCGCGTACGCCTCGTACGCCGGAGGCGCCTCGCCGTCGCCGCTCGGGAGGTACACCCTCGGCTCGGCCTCGGTCTCACCGTTCTGCCAGGACATGGGCGCGGATTCTAAGGACCGCAAGGGCTTACGGCACAACGCGGGGGAAGAAAGCGACGCAAAACGCCACGTCTCACGTGGTGGAAAACACCCCCCGCCGAGCGTTACGCGGCCGTAAGCTCACCGTCATGCAGGTGATCCAGTCGACCAAGCTCGCCAACGTCTGTTACGAGATCCGGGGCCCGGTGCTCGAGGAGGCGATGCGGCTGGAAGCGGCAGGTCATCGGATCCTCAAGCTGAACACCGGCAATCCGGCCGCGTTCGGTTTCGAGTGCCCGCCCGAGATCCTGGAGGACATCCTCCGGAACGTGTCGACGGCGCACGGCTACGGCGACGCGAAGGGCCTGCTCGCCGCCCGCCGCGCCGTCGTGATGCACAACCAGACCCTCGGCATCGAGACCGACGTCGAGCACGTCTTCATCGGCAACGGCGTGTCCGAGCTGATCGTGATGGCGATGCAGGGCCTGCTGGACGACGGTGACGAGGTCCTCGTACCGGCGCCGGACTACCCGCTGTGGACCGCCGCCGTGTCCCTGTCCGGCGGCACCGCCGTGCACTACCACTGCGACGAGCAGTCGGACTGGATGCCCGACCTCGCGGACGTGGAGCGCAAGGTCACCGACCGCACCAAGGCGATCGTCATCATCAACCCGAACAACCCGACGGGCGCGGTGTACGACGAGGCGATGCTGCGCGGGCTCACCGACATCGCCCGCCGCCACAACCTCCTGGTCTGTTCGGACGAGATCTACGACAAGATCCTCTACGACGGCGCCACGCACACCCCGACCGCCTCGGTCGCGCCCGACCTGCTCACCCTCACCTTCAACGGCATGTCGAAGGCGTACCGGGTGGCGGGCTACCGGGTGGGCTGGATGTCGATCTCCGGCCCCCGCGCGCACGCCGACTCCTACATCGAGGGCCTGACGATCCTCGCGAACATGCGCCTGTGCGCGAACATGCCCGGTCAGCACGGCGTGGTCGCGGCGCTCAGCGGGCGGCAGACGATCAACGACCTGGTGCTGCCCGGCGGCCGGCTGAAGGAACAGCGGGACGTCGCCTACGAGCTGCTGACCCAGATCCCGGGCGTGAGCTGTGTGAAGCCCAAGGGCGCGCTCTACCTCTTCCCGCGGCTCGACCCGAAGGTCTTCAAGATCAAGGACGACCGCCGGATGGTCCTCGACCTGCTCCGCCAGGAGAAGATCATGGTCGTCCAGGGGACCGGCTTCAACTGGCCCGAATCGGACCACTTCCGGGTGGTCACCCTGCCGAGCGTGGGCGATCTGACCGACGCGGTCACCCGGATCGGGAACTTCCTGGACGGTTACAGCCAGCCGTGACGCTCACACTGTGTGCGCGGGACGACAAGATGTGCGACAAGGCTCAACTTTAGACGAAATCCAAGCTAGGATGGCTTCCTGAAAGAGCACAGGAGGCCGTCCCCATGTACGAACCGATCCGCACCAAGTCGGTCCACACGACGGCCGGTACCCCCTCCGGCTTTCCCCACCGGTCACGCGAGGAGGAGCTGGACATCCAGCTCGCCGGACACCTCGCGGCGCTCCTCGCGGTGACCGACGAGATCCGCGCGATCGAGCCGTCCGCCGACCTGGACGCGGCGGCCGAGCGGCTCGCCGGGCAGGTGGCGCGGCTGCGGGAAGGAGTGGCGCCGGTCCGCGCGTCGTCGGCCGCCGCCGCGCGCGAGCCGCACGTCGTCGCTCTCCACGAGCGGGCCCACGCCCTCGCCGGCCGTGCCCTCGTCGTCGCCGCGTCCCGCGCGGACACCGCGGTCGCGATCCTGGCCGCCGAGCGCATGGACGCCCACGCCCCGGCCGCCGAACCCCGCGCACTCGCGGCTCGCTGAGAGCCCGCGTCCGAGCCCCCGGGCTCCCCTTGTACGGCCCCGGTCCGCGCGCACCCGCAGCGACGTGCGGACCGGGTGCCACACACCCATCGGTCAGCCGAGAGCAGTGGCCGTCGTCTGCAACCCGAGCGTCGCGAGCAGCGCCAGTTGCTGTGCCGCCTCCGTGCCCGGCGCGGCCGAACAGATCGTGATCCGCAGGTCCCCGCCCGGCACCGCGAGCGTGTCGCAGTCCAGGACGATCATCCCCACCTCGGGATGGTGGACCGCCTTGCTGTCGGCCGTGTGGAACCCGACCGCGTGCGAGGCCCACAGCTCACGGAACGACTCGCTCTCCCGCCGCAGATCCGCGATCAGCGAGCGCAGCCCCCGGTCGTCGGGATAGCGGGCGGTGGCGGACCGCAGATCCGACACCAGGGCCGTACGCAGCCTCCGCTCCTGCTCCGGGGTGTGCGTGGTGCGGCTGGGCAGACCCATGAACTGCCGCCACACGTAGTTGCGTTCGCGCCCGCGCCCGCCGGACGGGTCCCCCATCAGCGCGGCCCACAGCGGGTTCCACGAGATGAGGTTGTACGCCGCGTCGTGCACCCCGATCGGGGACTGGCCCAGCTGGTCCAGGAGGCGCTGCACGCTCGGCGGGATGTGCTGCGAGATGTGTCCGGTCGTGGGCGGGGCGTGCCCGGCCAGCCGGTAGAGGTGGTCGCGCTCGGGCTCCGACAGGCGCAGACCGCGGGCGAGCGCGCCGACGACCTGGCCGGAAGGGGCGGTGGCCCGGCCCTGTTCGAGGCGCGTGACGTAGTCCACCGAGAGTCCGGCGAGCTGCGCCAGTTCCTCCCGGCGCAGTCCGGGCGCCCGCCGCGCGCCGCCCCTCGGCAGCCCGGCCTCCTGGGGTGTGGTCCGGTCGCGCCAGTACCGCAGCGCGGTACCCAGCTCTCCGTGCTCACGATGACCCCGAAGGTCTCGATGGTCCTGATGATCTCGAAGGTCTCGTCGGCTCACCCCTCCATGGTCCTCCCCCTCCGCCGCCACAGCCTGGTACTGCCAGTCCCCCGACACGCAGGGCTCGAAGCCGCCGTTCCGGTTGCATACCGGGATCGGTCGGACACCCTCCGTTCACCCGGCACGACCGGGAATGTTGGGTTCCGGGAGCACTCTCCTCGGTGTGAGACGCATCGCGGGAATCGTCCTGGCGGTCCTGCTGATCGGCGGCGTGGTAGCAGCCGTCGTCGCAGGCCGCGAAGATCAGGACAAGGGCACGGCAACGAAGACCGTGCAAGGAGTGATCGGATCGGAGAAGGCGGAGTTCTTCGCCGATCCCGACGTGGTGAAGGCCCTGGCTGCCAAGGGCTTCACCGTGAAGACGGAGACCTCCGGGTCCTGGGCCATGGACGGCCTGGACCTCAAGGGGTACGACTTCGCCTTCCCCTCCAGCCAGGCCCCGGCCGACGAGCTGGCCGCCAAGTTCCACGTACGGCAGCCGCTGCCGCGCCCGTTCTACTCGCCCCTCGTGGTCGTCGCGCACCGCAGCGCCGCCGAGGTCCTGGCGGCGAACGGGCTCGCGACCGTCGGCAAGGGCACCGGCACGCTCAAGATGGCCGCCTATCTCAAGGCCGCCGGGCAGGACCGGACCTGGCAGCAGCTCAAGGGGGCCGCCGCGCACGGCGAGCTGACCGGCACGCTCTTCATCGCCAGCACCGATCCGAACACCTCCAACTCCGGCGCGCTCTACCTCGCCGCCGCCTCGTACGTCGCGGACGGCGGCCGGGTCGCTTCCGACACCGCCGCCGTCGGACGCACCGCGCCCCTCATGCACAAGCTCGTCAGTGTCCAGGGCGCCCAGCAGTCCAGCACGGACGCGGCGTTCCGTGACTTCATCAGCGGGGCCGGGAACCCGCTCGTGCTCGTGTACGAGTCGCAGGTCGCCGCGCTGCTCAACCAGGGCCAGGACGTCGGTGACCTCACCGTCCTCTACCCGGACACCACGGCGAACAGCGACCACACCGTCGTACCCCTCACTTCCGAGGGCCGCGCGCTCGGTGAGCTCCTCAGCAGTGACCCGGCCCTGCGCAGGCTCGCCGTCAAGCACGGGTTCCGGCCGCAGGGCGCGACCGGGGAGTTCACGGCGGCCACCGCCGCCCACGCCACCTACCTCAACCAGAAGCTGACCGGCGTCCGGCAGGCGCCCGTGCCCGCCTACAAGGTGCTGCACGAGATGGCGCGCCGGGCCGGGAACTAGGGGGAAAAGCAAGTGACGACCGAAGACACCTTCACCCTCACACCGCCCGAGGCCGTCGCGCCCGTGCCCCGTGAGAAGGCGGGCGGGCTGGTGCCCGTCGACCCGTCCGTGCAGGACGAGATGGCCCGCCGGGCGGCCGAGTACGTCGGCGGGCTCGCCGCCCTCGACGCCCGCTCGCCCGAGTTCGCGGGCAAGGTCGGGGAGATCGCGGGCCTCGGCGCGAGCGAGATGCGGGGCGCCGCCGCGCAGTCCAACCGCATGCTGGAGCGCACCCTGCGCAGCCTGCCCGACAAGGGCGGGGACGCCCAGTCGCACGTGGCGGGCTCGCTGGTCGAACTCCGCCGTGTGGTCGAGGACCTGGACCCGCGCGATCTGCCCGCGAGCAAGGGGCGGAAGTTCCTGTCCAAGCTGCCCGGCGGCAACAAACTGCGTGACCACGTCGCCAAGTACGCCTCCTCGCAGGCCACCCTGAACAAGATCGTGGGCTCGCTGCGCGGCGGCCAGGACGAACTGCGCCGCGACAACGCCGCGTTGCAGACCGAGCGCGTCCGCCTCTGGGAGACGATGGGCAAGCTCCAGGAGTACGTCGTCCTCACCCAGGCCCTGGACACGGCGGTCGAGGACCACATCGCCACCGCCGAGACCGTGGACCCCGCGCAGGCCGACACCCTGCGCGCCGACGTCCTCTTCCCCGTCCGGCAGAAGCACCAGGACCTGCTGACCCAGCTCGCGGTGTGCGCTCAGGGCTATCTCGCCATGGACGTGGTCCGGCGCAACAACGACGAGCTCATCAAGGGCGTCGACCGCGCCGCCACCACCACGGTGTCCGCACTGCGCATCTCCGTGATGCTGGCCTCCGCCCTCGAGAACCAGCGCAAGGTCGTCGACCAGGTCAACGCCCTGCGCGGCACGACCGAGGACCTGATCCGCGGCAACGCCGAGATGCTCGCCACCCAGAGCGGGGAGATCCAGCGCATCGCCGCCGACCCGGCCGTCGGCGCGGAGACCCTGCGCACCGCCTTCCAGCAGATCTACCGCACCCTCGACGCCATCGACACGTACAAGGTGCAGGCCACCGAGTCGATGGCGGCGACCGTCGAGTCCCTCACGTCCGAACTCCAGCACGCGAGCGCCTACTTGGAGCGCAGCCGCTCACGGGGCGCCCTGGAAGGAGGCTCCGCGTGAGACGTCGCAGGGCCTACGCCCTCGTGTCCCTGCTCGCCGTCACGGCCGCCGCCGCGGTCACCGGCTGCACGGCGCAGGACCAGCAGCAGCACTCCGACAGCAACGCCCCCGAACCCGGCACCCTACGCGTCCTCGCCTCCAGCGAGCTCAGCGACATGGCGCCGATCCTCGAACAGGTCCGCAAGGACACCGGAATCAAGGTCCGCCCCACCTACATGGGCACCCTCTCCGCCGTCGACCTGCTCGCGAAGGGCAAGGTGGACGGCGCGTACGACGCGCTGTGGCTGTCGTCCGACGACTATCTGCGGCTGCGCCCCGAAGCGGCGAAGAAGGTCGTCTCGGAGACTCCGATCATGTCGAGCCCGGTGGCGATCGGAGTGAAGCCCGCGACCGTGAACGCGCTGGGCTGGAAGCCGCAGGACGTCACCTGGTCGCAGGTCGAGCAGGCCGTCGCGGACGGGAAACTGACGTACGGCATGACCGACCCGGCCCGCTCCAACTCCGGTTTCTCCACGCTGATCTCGGTGGCCTCGGGACTGTCCGGGGCACAGTCGGCGCTCACCGACGCGGACGTGGTGAAGGCGACCCCGCGGCTCAAGGAGTTCTTCAAGGGGCAGAAACTGACGTCGGGGTCCTCGGGCTGGCTGGCGACGGCGTACGAGCGGCGCGGCACCGTGGACGCCCTGCTCAACTACGAGTCGATCCTCACGGGCATGAAGGGGCTCACGGTCATCCGCCCGCGCGACGGCGTGGTGACCGCCGACTACCCGCTCTCCTCGCTCGCCTCCTCCAGCAAGGACACCCGCGAGAGTGTCCGCCGCCTCACCGAGGCGCTGCGCGCTCCGGCCGTGCAGCGGGAGATCACGCAGCAGACGCGGCGCCGCCCGGTCGTCGCCTCCGTCGCCCCGGCGGCCGGCCTCGACACCGGCCGCCGACGTGAACTCCCCTTCCCCGGCAGCCGGTCCGTCGCCGACCAGCTCCTGGACTCCTACGAGAACAAGCTCCGCCGGCCCTCCCGGACCGTCTACGTCCTCGACACCTCCGGCTCGATGGAAGGCGGCCGGCTCGACCGGCTGAAGAAGGCGCTCACCGGGCTGACGGGCGACTTCCGCGACCGCGAGGAGGTGACGCTGATGCCGTTCGGCTCGAAGGTCAAGAGCGTCCACACGCACGTGGTGCGGCCCGAGGACCCCAGGGCCGGTCTCGACGGCATCCGCAAGGACACCGAGGCCCTGAGCGCCTCCGGCAACACCGCGATCTACACCTCGCTGGAGAAGGCGTACGAGCATCTGGGCGCGGGCGGCGACACGTTCACGTCGATCGTGCTGATGACGGACGGCGAGAACACTAGGGGCGCCGACCCCGAGGACTTCGACGGCTTCTACGGCCGGCTGCCGGGCGGGCAGAAGGAGATCCCGGTCTTCCCGATCCTGTTCGGCGACTCCGACCCCGGCGAGCTCCAGCACATCGCCGACCTGACCGGCGGCCGCCTCTTCGACGCCCGCAAGGGTTCGCTCGACGGCGCCTTCGAGGAGATCCGTGGCTACCAATAGGAACCCCCTGAAGTATCTGGAGTCCCGCAAGAACCTCACCGGCAGCGCCTGCGGGCTCGTCGGTCTGGCCCTCACCTTCGCGGGGGTCGCGGGCCCGTACTGGCCGATCGTCGTCGTGGGGCTGTACGGGGCGGGCGCCCTGGTCGCCCCGCCGGAGCGACCGCCGCTGCCGGACTTCCCCGACCCCTCGGCCCAGCTGGAGGAGCTGCGGGGTGACTTCGGCCGACTGCGGGAGTATCTGGGCGGTGTGGAACTGCCCCCGGCGGCCGCGGGCCGGCTCACCGAGCTGACCGAGCTCCTGACCGCGCTGCTCGATCCCGGCTGGGTCGCCGAGGTGCTCGCGCAGGACCCCGAGGGCGTGCACGCGCTGTCCCGTGCCGTACGGCAGGACATCCCCGAGGCCGTCGACACCTTCGTACGGACCCGGTGGTGGACACGGCTGACGCCCGGCACCGAACCACCGGAACGCCACCTGGAGCGCCAGCTCACCCTGCTGTACGAGGAGGCGGACCGGCTCGCGGTGGCCCTGCGGGAGGTCGAGGCCCGGCGCCAGGAGTCGCACACGCGCTATCTGGAGGACCGCGGTCGCTCGCAGTGATCAACCGCCGCCCAGCTGCCTCGCGACGACCGCCAGGGCCACCACCAGCGCGACCAGCAGGGCGACCTTCAGTGCCGGGCTCAGGCGTCCGTCCGGCCGCTCCTCCTCCCGCGGCGGCGGGTCCGGCAGCGGGAGCGGCGCGGGCCCGTTGAACACGTCGTGGCCCGTGGTCGCCGCCCGCGTGCACCACGGGCAGGACGTCAGATGGGAGCCGTACGCGTGCAGGGGGCGGAGGGCGCAGATCCGCACCTGGGAGCGCTCCTTGTTCAGGGCACGCAGCCAGGCTTCCGCGGGGGGCCGGGCGGCGGGGGCGCGGACACCGGGGCCGAACGCGGCGCGGGCCAGGGTGAGCAGGTCCGGCGGCAGGACGGAGGGGTCGACGGTCCCGCGCGGGATGACGACCCGCTCGGGGCGGACCACGTACGAGCAGCTGGCGGCGATGTTGTCCTGGACGGTCGACTCGGACGCGCTGTCGTGCGGGACGCCCCCGAAGGGGTGGTTGCCGGCCGTCAGGAGCTGGTATACGAGGACCGCGAGGGCGAAGTCGTCGGTGGCGCGGCCGGCCGGGCCGCCCGCCTGGCGCTCGGGGGGCGAGTAGTCGGTGGTGTGCATCAGGCAGGGGAAGAGTTCCCCGGTCGCCGGGTCGGTGAAGGCGATGGAGTCGCAGTCGAGGAAGGTGACGAAGCCGTTCGCGTCGACCACGACGTTGCTGCTGGAGAAGTCGCCGATGACGAGGTTGTCGTGGTGCATGCGGGCGGTCATGAACGCGAGGTTCCAGGCGACGCCGAGCAGGAAGCGCCAATCGGCCCGTTCGGGAAAGAGCTTGCGCCGCTGGGCACGGGTGAACAGGCCGATCAGCTGGATGTGCGCGGGTTCGCCGAAGCGTCGCATGGCATAGCCGAGGAACTCCCCCCGCGCGCCGCGGGCGACGGCCGTGGGCCAGGCCAGTTCGGGCGGCTGGAAGGCGTTGGTGGGGCGGGCGGCCAGCGGGGACATGGTCAGCATCCGGGTCAGCCGGCGCTCCTGCTCGGGACCTGGTGGATCGCGGTAGAGCTTGACGACGATCCCGTCGTCGCCGACCACCGGGAAGACGGCCGCCTGGCCGCCGCCCTTGAGAGGCAGTTCCGCGAGGGTGACGGGCTTGCCGTCCAGGAACACGGTCAGGCCGCTCATGGGCGCGCCTTGCGGACGGCCCGCAGCAGGGTCTTGTCGTCGGCGTTCAGCGCGGTCAGCCGGTCCGACCTCAGCAGCGCGGCCAGTGCCTCGTGCGCGTTGTCCGACACCGGTCCCGGAGCGTCCAGGGAGCGGAAGACGGCGTCGGCGAAGGACGCGTTGGGGCTCGACGCGCCGCCGGCCGAGCGGTTGAGCGCGGCCTGCGCGAGTCCGTCGGTGGACAGCAGCACCCCGTCGATCCCGGGGTCGGACACACAGTCGGTGCGCACCCAGCGGGCCGCGTCCGGTGAGGTGAGGAACACCGTCTCGTTGCTGTACTCGCTGGCCTCGGCGGCCTGCGGCAGCAGATGGAACTGCCGCTCGCCGTCCTCCGTACCGGCGCGTACGACGACGAAGCCGTCGCCCAGGGTCAGATGGCCCAGCCAGCCCGGAGTGAGCACCACGACGGTGAGGGTGGTGGCGAAGTCGGGGGCGTGCGCGCCGGTCGTGTCCAGAAACACCTTGCTGACGTCGTGGAAGGCGTCCACGAGCAGTTCACGCACGGCGGTTCCAGGTCCGCCGTCCGCCGCCGCGGCCGCCCGCCGTCCGAAGTGCTCGGCGGCCAGTTCCACCGCGAGCAGGGAGCCCTCGTCGGAGCGCGGCCGACTGCCCGCGCCGTCCGCGACCGCGAGCACCACCACCGACGGCGACTCCGTGTACGCGCAGGCGTCCTGGCAGGGCAGGCCCTGGCGGCGGTGCCGGTCGCCCTCGACGCTCATACCGTGCACGCGCCACGGCGACTCCCCGCTCGCCCTTCTTCGTCCCGCCCCTGTCCGCCATCGGTCAGGATTCCCAGGCCGGGCGCTGGGTCTTGAACTGGGTCAACAACCCGGGACTAAAGTCCCGGGCTTGCACAACGGGCGCCACTGGCTGTGGTGCTGCGTTTGCGTCCTGTCCCACGCCCGGGTGCGGGAGGTGGGTCTGGGGCGGTTGACTGCGCCCCGCGTCGCCACAACGCCCGCGCTCGCGCGCGAATGTTGCGGGAGCCGTTCCGGTCTGCATGATCAACGAATCCGCAGGACCGGCACGCGAACCAAGCCTGGGAGACCCGGTTCGCTCTGTCGATGTGCCCGCATTCGGCGCAGGTGCGGGAGGTGTACGCCGGATCGACGTGCACCACCGGCACTCCCGCCCGGCGGGCCTTGTACGCGATGAACTGCCCCAGCTGGGCGAAGGCCCAGCTGGAGTGGGTGGCCCGTTGGGGCTTGCGAAGCCGTACCCGTTCACGGATGCCCGTCAGGTCTTCCAGGGCGATTCCGCGACCGGTGCGTTCAGCCTCGGCCACCACATGCTTCGCGATCTTGTGGTTGATGTCCCTGGCCCGCCGCGCCTCCTTGCGCCGCCGCTTCTTCAGCCGACGCCTGGCGGACGGGGTGTTCTTCTTCTGCAGCTTGGTGCGCAGTGTGCGCTCCCGGGTGCGGATCCGGTTGAGCTCGCGTCCGGCCATGATCTCGCCGTCGGACGTGGTGGCGATGTTGACGATGCCCAGGTCGACACCGAGGAAGTCCACCGGATCGGTGTCCAGCGGCGCTTCGGGAACCTCGCAGGTGGCGTTCAGGAACCACATGCCGTCCCCTGCTCGGCGTTCGCGCTGGCGGACATCATCTGCAGCAGCTCGCGGAAGGGGAAGCCCTGGAGGCGGGCGTGGAACTTGGGCGCGAAGGCCTGGAGGACCTGTTCGCCCATGTCGGTGATGCCGCCGACGCCTGTCGCGTAGAGCCGGAAGCGGCGGGCGCGCTGTTCCTCGGCGAGGACTGGGATCAACCGGTGCCAGGAGTCGGTGAGGTGGCCCGTGCCGTCGGTCGGCAGCCCGTCGGTGACCAGGCAGATCTGCGGCCGGTAGTGCTGAAGGCCGGAGGCGCGCAGCTCGGCCTTGCGGGCGGCGGCGATGTGCATCGACAGCTCCAGCGCCTCGGTCATCAGCGTCACCCCGGCCGCGGTGAGCCGGGGCGGCCGGAAGAGGTGGGCCGGCACGAAGGGGCTCACCGGGGCGCGCGGGTCGAGGAGTTGGGGTCCGCGCCAGGCGCCGACGCCCTGGCCGCCGAAGGTGATGACGGCGACCTCGACGCGGTAGCTGAGGCTGACGTCGTCGTGCAGTTCCCGGGTCCACTCCATGAGCGCGTTGATGAGCGTCTGGACCGGCGCCCCCGCCATGGAGCTGGAGGTGTCGAGACAGAGCACCAGCGGCAGGCGCTGCGCGTTGTTCTCGAACTCGATGTCGGCGTACTCCGCCGACAGCGTGGGCGGGTATTCGCTGTGCCCCCTCCGGCGTTCGCGTACGGCGAGAGACCTCCCGGCCTCGCCTCGGTCACCGCGGCCGGTCTTGGCGACGTCGCAGGTCAGGGCAAGTCGGACCGGCCGCGGAGTTCAGGGGTGGACGGCGGCCGCGGGGCCGCCGTCCACTCGGAACTCAGCCCAGGCGCCGCACCAGCGCGCGGTACTCGTCCCACAGTTCCTTCGGGGTGTGCTCGCCGAAGGTGTTGAGGTGCTCGGGCACGAGCGCCGCCTCCTCACGCCACACGTCCTTGTCGACGGTGAGCAGGAAGTCGAGGTCGGCCTCGGTGAGGTCGAGTCCCTTGGTGTCCAGGGCGCCCTTGGCCGGCAGGATGCCGATGGGAGTCTCGACGCCCTCGGCGCGGCCGTCGAGGCGGTCCACGATCCACTTCAGGACACGGCTGTTCTCGCCGAAGCCCGGCCACACGAACTTGCCCGCGTCGTTCTTGCGGAACCAGTTCACGTAGTAGATCTTCGGGAGCTTCGCCTGGTCCTTGTCCTTGGCGACGTCGACCCAGTGCCCCATGTAGTCGCCCATGTTGTAGCCGCAGAACGGCAGCATGGCGAAGGGGTCGCGGCGCAGCTCGCCGACCTTGCCCTCGGCGGCGGCGGTCTTCTCGGAGGCCACGTTGGCGCCGAGGAAGACGCCGTGGTTCCAGTCGAAGGACTCCGTCACCAGCGGTACGGCGGTGGCGCGGCGTCCGCCGAAGAGGATCGCCGAGATCGGCACGCCCTTGGGGTCCTCCCACTCGGGCGCGATGATCGGGCACTGCGAGGCGGGGACGGTGAAGCGGGCGTTGGGGTGGGCGGCGGGCGTACCGGACTCCGGCGTCCAGTCGTTGCCCTTCCAGTCGGTCAGGTGGGCCGGAGTCTCCTCCGTCATGCCCTCCCACCAGATGTCGTTGTCGTCGGTGAGCGCGACGTTGGTGAAGACGGAGTTGCCCCACAGCGTCTTCATCGCGTTGGCGTTGGTGTGCTCACCGGTGCCGGGCGCGACGCCGAAGAAACCGGCCTCGGGGTTGATCGCGTACAGCCGGCCGTCCTCGCCGAACCGCATCCACGCGATGTCGTCGCCGATCGTCTCGACCGTCCAGCCGGAGACGGTGGGCTCCAGCATGGCGAGGTTGGTCTTGCCGCAGGCGCTCGGGAAGGCGGCGGCGACGTACTTGGACTCGCCCTGCGGCGGGGTCAGCTTGAGGATGAGCATGTGCTCGGCGAGCCAGCCCTCGTCCCGCGCCATGACGGACGCGATGCGCAGGGCGTAGCACTTCTTGCCGAGCAGCGCGTTGCCGCCGTAGCCCGATCCGTACGACCAGATCTCGCGGGACTCGGGGAAGTGCGAGATGTACTTGGTGGAGTTGCACGGCCACGGCACGTCCGCCTCGCCCTCGGCCAGCGGCGCTCCGAGCGTGTGCACAGCACGCACGAAGAAGCCGTCGGTGCCGAGCTCGTCGAGGACGGGCTGTCCCATGCGGGTCATGGTGCGCATGGACACGGCGACGTAGGCGGAGTCGGTTATCTCGACGCCGATCGCGGAGAGGTCGGAGCCGAGCGGGCCCATGCAGAACGGGACGACGTACATCGTCCGGCCCTTCATCGAGCCGCGGAAGACGCCCTTCTCCCCCGCGAGGCCTTCTCCCTCTCCGGTGAAGATGGCCCGCATCTCGGCGGGCGCCTTCCAGTGGTTGGTCGGGCCCGCGTCCTCCTCCTTCTCGGAGCAGATGAACGTCCGGTCCTCGACCCGCGCGACATCGGTCGGGTCGGAAGCGGCGTAGTAGGAATGCGGGCGCTTGATCGGATCAAGCTTCTTGAAGGTGCCCTTGTGAACGAGCTCCTCGCACAGGCGCTCGTACTCGGCCTCGGATCCGTCACACCAGACCACGTTGTCCGGCTGGGTCAGTTCTGCGATCTCGTTGACCCACGAGATCAGTTCCTTGTGCTGGGTGGGGACGGTGGAGGGAGCCGCGATGTCGCGCGCCACGATTGCTCCTAGATGAGGGGTTTTTTATTGAGGCCCCGTGGGGGCTGCGACCCGGATGCTTCGGGGGTGTGGATACCCATGGCGCTCATCCGGTGCCGACCGCACTCATTTGATCATCCGACGGGTTCGCCCATATGTCCAGAGGGCCGCACACGTGAGCGGAGTGACCATCGCCACGTGTATCCGTGATTCTTTGCGTACACGTTGGGTTCAGCTGAAGGTTCTTTTGCGTGGACGCCGCCTCACGCCGCACTCGTGAGAACATGGCCACTCTTGGCTGTTCAGTGCGCCGTACTGACACGTAACTTACGGTTCCGTAGGTAGGATTCCGCCTATGACTGCGCCCGTCCCCGACGCGCCCACGGACTCGCCGGCCGCAGGCCGCAGTCCCGCAGCGCTCTCCCCGTCGCATCCGGTCAAGCCCAAGCTCCGCGGCTGGCTGCACCTCGGCATGTTCCCGGCCGTCCTGATCTCCGGTCTGGTCCTCACCGCTCTGGCCAGTTCCACGCGGGCCCGCATCGCCTGCGGGATCTTCGTGCTGACGGCCTGCCTCCTGTTCGGAGTGAGCGCGCTCTACCACCGCGGCAACTGGAGCCCGCGGATGGACGGCGTGCTGCGCAGACTCGACCACGCCAACATCTTCCTGATCATCGCCGGCACCTACACACCACTGACGATGCTGCTGCTCCCCGGCGCCAAGGGGCAGTGGCTCCTGTGGAGCATCTGGGCCGCCGCGGCGGCGGGGATCACCTTCCGGGTGTTCTGGGTCGGCGCCCCGCGCTGGCTCTACACCCCCTGCTACATAGCGATGGGCTGGGCGGCCGTCTTCTTCCTCCCGGACTTCATGCGCACGGGCGGCATCGCCGTGCTGGTCCTGGTGATCGTCGGCGGACTGCTCTACAGCGCGGGCGGTGTGATCTACGGGATCAAGCGCCCCAACCCCTCACCCCGCTGGTTCGGCTTCCACGAGGTCTTCCACTCCCTCACCCTCGCGGCGTTCGTCGTGCACTACGTGGGCATCTCACTGGTGGCCTACCAGCACGGGTGACACACCCCCTTCCTCTCCTCATGGCCACGGCTTCCGAGCCGTGGCCATTTTCGTATGCCCTGACAGTTAGCCCCCATTGACATCCACCGCCTTTTGACAGCTACTCTCATTTCATGGTTACTGTCACTCAAGACGACGGTGTGCGGCGCGACCCGCGCCGCTGGTGGGCCCTCGGGGCCCTGGTCGCGAGCATGCTCACGCTCGGCTTCGACACGACGATCCTCAACGTGGCCCTGCCGACGATGGCGGGCGAACTCGGCGCCACCACCGGCCAGCAGCAGTGGATGGCGGACGCGTACGTGATCGTCTTCGCCGCTCTGATGCTCCCGGCGGGACTGCTCGGCGACCGCTTCGGACGGCGCCGGATGCTGGTCGTGGGGCTCGGGATCTTCCTCGCCGGTTCCGTGGCCGGCTCCCTGGCGGGCGACGTGAACTGGGTCATCGCGGCCCGCACGGTGATGGGCGTCGGCGCGGCCCTGATCACCCCGCTCGCCCTGTCCGTACTGCCCTCGCTCTTCGGCCCCGACGAGCGCACCAAGGCCGTCGGCATCATCTCGGCCGCCTCGTCGCTCGGCCTGCCGCTGGGCCCGATCATCGGCGGCTGGCTGCTCAACCACTTCTGGTGGGGCTCGGTCTTCCTGGTCAACATCCCGATGGCCGCGATCGGCATCGCCGCCTGCGTCTTCCTGCTCCCCGAGACCAGCGACCCCGCCTCCCCCAAGGTCGACACCCTCTCCACCGCGTTCACGGCGGCCGGCCTCGGCTCCCTCATCTACGCGATCATCGAGGCGCCCAGCCGCGGCTGGGGCGACCCGCTGATCGTGGGCATGCTCGCCGGAGCCGCGGTCCTCATCGCCGCCCTCGTGCTACGCGAGCGGCGCATGGAACGCCCCATGCTCGACATGTCACTGCTCGGCCACCGCGGGTTCCTGTTCAACACGCTCGCGGCGACCCTGGTGATGTTCGTCCTGTCCGGCCTGCTGTTCGTGCTGCCGCAGTACCTCCAGGCGGTGCTCGGCAACGACGCCCTCGGCACCGGCGTCAGGCTGCTGCCCATGATGGGCGGCCTGATCGTCGCGGCCCGGGCCGCCCAGCCGGTCGTCGCC
The DNA here is from genome assembly GCF_044763085.1 of Streptomyces sp. NPDC096311. Classification (NCBI taxonomy): domain Bacteria; kingdom Bacillati; phylum Actinomycetota; class Actinomycetes; order Kitasatosporales; family Streptomycetaceae; genus Streptomyces; species Streptomyces sp. NPDC096311. The sequence continues at coordinate 68,616 of NZ_JBIWFN010000014.1, read as the reverse complement.
CGGTTCGGCTCCCGCGCGGTGGTCTGCGCGGGCCTGGTGGTGCTGGCCTTCGCCGCGCTCCTCGGCAGCCGTACGACCGTCGACTCGGGCTACGGCTTCACCGCGCTGTGGCTGTCGATCACCGGCTTCGGCTTCGGTTTCTCGGTCGTCCCCGCGATGGACGGCGCCCTCGGCGCCCTGCCCCGCGACCGGGCCGGCAGCGGCGCCGGGCTCCTCATGACGACGCGCCAGGTAGGCGCCGCGATCGGCATCGCCCTCCTCGGCAGCCTGCTGGCGAGCACCTTCCGGGACCGCCTCGACGTCACCGGTCTGCCCGCGAAGGCCGCCGACACCGCCGGGGAGTCCGTGGTCGCGGCCCATATCGTCGCCCAGAAGGCAGGCTCGGCCGACCTCGCGGCCTCCGCGAACAGCGCATACGTCCACGGCATGGGCCTGGTCCTGCTGGTGTGCGGCATCGCGGCCCTCGTCACCGCCCTGCTGGCCGCGGCACTCCTGCCGAACACCCCGGTCACGCACGCCACGAAGGAGGACGAGGACCCGGCCATGGCCACCGCTTCGGCGGATGCCGGACAATGAACAGCATGACGGCCGCACCCTCCCCCTTCAGCCCCGCCGACCGCCCTCAGCTGGGCCTGCGCGAGCGGAAGAAGATCAAGACCCGCGAGGCGATCCGCACCGCAACGTACGCGCTCGTCAGGGAACAGGGGTACGACGCGACGACGATCGAGCAGATCGCCGAGAGCGCCGAGGTGTCACCGTCGACCGTCTTCCGCTACTTCCCCACCAAGGAGGACATCGTCCTCACGGACGAGTTCGACCCGCTCATCCTGGAGGAGCTGCGGGCCCGGCCCAAGGACGAGCCGTGGATGGACACCCTCCGGTACGTCATGCAGAAGGCCATCCGGCTCGGCCTCAAGGACGACCCCGAGATGTCCCGGCTGCGCACCCACCTGATGGTCCAGGTCCCGGCGGTGCGCTCGCGGATGATGGAGAGCATGTCGGTCACCGGCAGCATGCTCTGCCAGGCCATCGGCGAGCGCACCGGCCGGGACCCGGACAGCCTGGAGGTGCGGGTCTACGCGATGGCGATCATCGGCGGCCTGATGGAGACGTCCCTGTACTGGGCGGAGAACGACCACCGGGACGACTTCAAGGACCTGGTGGACCGCACGATGGACGTCCTGGAACACGGCCTCTCCGCCGAAAACCCCTGAGGCCAGGGCTCTCAGGCGTGACATCCTGACCGGGTGAACGGACCGGAGATCCATGTCGCCTTCGCCCCCGAGCTGGGGATGTTCGTACCGCACGGGCGCCGTTCAGGAGCCTCGGCGGTCGCCACCGACGGCTCCTCCACCCTCGGGCATGTCGTCGAGTCGCTCGGCGTCCCGCTGACCGAGGTCGGCGCCCTCGTCGTGGACGGCCGCGAGGTGCCCGTCTCGCACCTCCCGGGGGCCGGCGAGAGCGTCGACGTACGGGCGGTCGGGCGCCCGCAGCGGGTTCCCGGCGCCCCGCTCCGCTTCCTCCTCGACGTCCACCTCGGCACCCTCGCGCGGCGGCTGCGCCTCCTCGGGGTCGACGCGGCGTACGAGTCGACGGACATCGGCGACCCGGCCCTCGCCGCGCGCTCCGCCGCCGAACGGCGCGTGATGCTCAGCCGCGACCGGGGCCTGCTGCGCCGCCGCGAGCTGTGGGCGGGCGCGTTCATCTACAGCACCCGGCCCGATGACCAACTCCGTGACGTGCTGGGCCGGTTCGCGCCCGAGCTGAGGCCCTGGACACGCTGCACCGCCTGCAACGGCCTGCTCGAGGAGGCCACCAAGGAGCAGGTCGTGGACCAGCTGGAAGGCGGCACCGAGCGGTCCTACGACGTGTTCGCGCAGTGTCAGGAGTGCGGGCGCGCCTACTGGAAGGGCGCGCACCACGACAGCCTGGAGACCATCGTGGAGCGCGCCCTCACCGAGTTCGGAAGCCAGGACCTGCCCGGCGGACAGGCCCTGGATGCCTAGCGGCGCCTCAGATCCTTGGCTCCGCAGGCCAGCCCGTCCTTGTTCGGGTCGAGACCCAGCGGGTCGTCCTTGCCGTTGACCTTCAGGCGGCCGTAGTCGTTCGTCTTCAGCCACGCGCAGCGCGAGGCCGTCGTCTTCTTGACGCCGTCCGGGAAGACGGTCGGCACACAGACGTTGATCGTGCCGTAGTGCCGGTCGCAGCCGGAGATCGTCGTGCTGACCTTCTGCGAGGTCCGCTTCTTGCCGCCCTTGGTGACCGTGCCCTCAAGGGAGTCGGCGAAGGAGTGGACATGCGCCGAGGCGGTGTCCGTGGCCAGGGCGGCGGGGCCCTGGAGGTGCACCCACTTGGCGACCGAGGGCACCCCGCCCGCGTCGACCGCGAAGAGCATGTACCAACCGGGCGGGGCCATGTCGGGGTTGCTCGTCACGTTCAGGTCGACGTTGTTGCCGTCCACCGACAGGGGCAGGTCCACGAAACGCTGGTTCGGGTCGGAGGAGTGCGTCACCGCGGCCGGGCGGATCAGCTCGGCCTGCACGATGGGCCGGTCGACCGTGATGCGCTGCGTGTCCCCGTACACCCACTCGTTGTCGATCACCGACGTGATCGTCGGACGGGTGCCCTTGAGGAGGTAGGGCGGGGTGTAGATGGACACGTTGTGGTTCCAGGTGCCGTTGCCCGGGTTGTCACCGGTGGCCATCACCCGGCCGTCGGGCAGCAGGAACGCGGAGGAGTGGTAGCCGCGCGCCTCGGGGTCGGCGGCCACCGGATCGAAGGTGGAGGTCGCCGGGTCGAACATCGACGCCTCGAACACCGGGTTGGCGCGGTTGTGCAGGCCACCGCCCGTCTCCAGCACCTTGCCGTCGGGCAGCAGCACGGCGGAGACGTACATCTTGCCCTGGTTGCCGGTCTCGGCGACCTTGCCGTTGCCGAGGTCGACCGTGCCCTGCGGGATCTGCGGGCCGACCGTGTACGCCGGGTTCGCGGCCTTCAGGTCGATGATGTCGGTGAGCCGGTTCGCCTCCGGGTTGGAGTCGATGTTGCCGCCGCCGATCGTCAGCACCTTCTGGTCCTGGGCCGGGGGCAGCAGCACGCTCGCGGACTGGTCGCGCTCGTCCTTGCTCTGGAGCCCGGGGACCGCCGTGACGGTGTTCGCGTCGTAGTCGTAGATCGCCGAACCCGTGCCGGGCGTGCCGTTGCCGAAGACGTGACTGCCCGAGTAGAAGAGCCGCCCGTCCTGCATCAGGATCATCGACGGGTACAGACCCCAGTACGACCAGGTCTGGTTGACCTGCGTGAACGGCAGCCACTTCTGCTGCGCCGCCGACCAGCGCTCGGCCGTCACCGACCCCGTGGAGTCCTCGCGCAGTCCGCCGAACGAGATGACGTCACCGTTGCCGAGCTCGGTGGCCGACGGGTACCAGTGGCCGTCGTTCAGGTCGTTGGTCTTGCTGTACGTCTCGGTGACCGGGTCGAAGATGTACGAGTCCTTGTACCCCTCGTAGCCGTGCCCGCCCGCGACCGGGAACGCCTTGTTGCCGCTCATCACCAGTACCCGCCCGTCGGCGAGCTGGACGTGACCCGAGCAGAACATGTCCTTCGGCGTGGGGATCACCTTGTACGTGCCCTTCACCGGGTCGTAGACCGCGCTGGTGAACGTGCCCGCGTCGAAGTTCTCCTCGCTGTTGCCGGACCCGGCGATCAGCAGCACCTTGCCGTTGTTGAGGACGACGGAGTGCATGGAGCGCACCGGGTTCTGCGTGGGCAGCACGTCCCAGCGGCCGTTGGCGCACTCGTCGGCGCCGGCGGTGCAGGTGGCCGGCGGGATCGGGTCGGAGACCTGTTCCATCGTGTAGTCGTCGGTGGTCGCCGAGCCGGTGCCGTACACCGAGACGCCCCAGGTGATGCGGTCGGTACCGGCCGGGACGGCGGGCGTACGGACGCTCGCCTGCGTCCAGCCCGCCGCCATGTCCAGCGTCTTGAGGTCGGTCCAGTACTGCCAGCCCGCCGTGGTGTCGTGCCGGAAGAGCGTGATCGCGGCGTCGGGCGTCGTCGTCTTGTACCAGAGGCCGAGGTCGTACTGCTTGCCCGCGGTGACCACCGGCGCGCAGGTCGCGGACTCCGTGATGAGGGCCTTGCGGTCGCCGTCGACGCGCCGGGTCAGCGTGACCTTCATGGCCTTGGAGCCGGAGTGGGAGTCGGCGACGGTGGCGAAGGTGAAGTCGTTGTCGCCCCAGCCGGACTTCTCCCAGCAGTACGGCATGCCGTCCGTGCCGTCGGTCTCGAAACCCGGGTTGGTGACGAGGTTGGCGGCGGAGGCGGGCTGGGGCGAGACGAGCAGCAGCCCGGCGGCCAGGCCCGCCACCGCCAGCAGTGAGGTTCTCCGTCTGGGTCGTGCGAGATGTTTCACGCGGCTCTCCTTGTTGTGCGGCTACGGCTCCCGTCCGGGGCCCCACTGCTGCGGCGCGGCAGATAGACCAGCGCCTCGGTGCCCACGAAGCGCAGGACGAAGGTCATCACCAGGGCCAGCGCGGTGGCGGACAGGGCGCCCATCCCGAAGTGGCCGACGAACAGGGCGATCAGCGGGATGCGCAGCACCAGGTCGGCGTTGGCGAGCAGCGCGAACCGGCCCCCCCGGTCCCACCAGCTGCGGTGCTTTCGGCGCTCGCGGAACAGCAGATGCTCGATGAGCAGGAAGTTCCAGGCGACGCCGAACTGGTTGGCGAGGATCTCGGCCGGTACGTAGTGCATGCCGGCGGCGGTGAGCGCGTACAGGCCGATCAGGTTCGGCAGGAAGCCGGTGGCGCCGATCAGACCGAAGACGACCATCCGGGCGACCGGCGAGGCGGTGCGCAGCCCGACGAGGTGACGCAGGAACCGGAAGCCCTCCTGCGCGGTCGACTTGGACTCGCCCGCGAACCGGTCCTGGAAGACGAAGGGCACCTCGGTGACCGCGCGGGGACGGCTGCGGACGGCGAGTTCGAGGAGGATCTTGTAGCCGAGCGGTTGCAGGACCTCGGCGGTGACCGCGCTGCGGCGGATGGCGAAGAAGCCGCTCATCGGGTCGGTGATACCGCGCAGCCGGCGCGGGAAGAGCGTCTTGGTCAGCCAGGTCGCGCCGCGCGAGACGGCGATGCGGTAACCGCCCGCGAGGCCCTCGCGGCTGCCGCCCTTGATGTACCGACTGGCGACGACGAGCCCGGCGTTCGCCCGCTCACCGGTGGCGACCAACTCCGGTACCAGCGAGGGGGGATGCTGGCAGTCGCCGTCCATGACGACGATCCAGTCGGACCCGGCCGCCTTCATCCCCTCGACGACCGCGCCGCCGAGTCCGCCGACCGGCTCCTCCCGGTGCAGGACCGTCACCGGGAAAGGGCAGTCCTTCGCCGCTTCACGGATGACCTCGGGTGTGTCGTCCGTGGAGTCGTCGACGAAGACGACCTCGCAGGGCAGCCGCGCGGGCACCGACTCGGTGATCTGCTGGAGCAACTCCCGCACGTTCGCGGACTCGTTGAACGTCGGTACGACGATGGTGACGGCGCCCGGCTCGGGAACTTCGGCGGCGCGTACGGCGGGATCGCCGAGCTCCTCGGGGACGGTGCTCTCGAAACTGCTCATCGACTGCCCCCGGACGTCGTCGTGGTCATGGTGTTTCCCGTGCTCTCGTCGATCCGCCGGATCTCGATCCGGTCGGCGCCCTCGCCGAAGGTGGCGACCGGCGTCGAATGCTCGATGGCCGCCTTGACGTTGGGCAGGTCGACCGCGTCACGCCGCACCGTCGGGGAGGCGACCACGTAGTCGATGTCCTTCCAGCCGCGCGGCATCGTCTTGGTCACCGCGGGGTCGAGGTCCGCCTTGTAGAACCAGATGACGCCGAGCCCGGGCCGGTAGCCGTCGTGGACCAGGTCGAGCCAGAGGGCGTCGTCGACCAGGACCCGGGTGTCCGCCGGGTCCTGGACCTCGGTCTTCAGCCAGGTGGCCGCCGCCCGGTAGGGGGCGTTGGCGTCGGCGGTCACGGCGGTGCGGTCGCCGTCGTACCAGTGCGGCAGCACATAGAGCGCGGCGACCGCCACGAGCGTGGCCGCCGTCACCCGCCGTCCCCAGGTGACGTACGGCTTCTCCTCGTCGCTCCGCCACCTGCGCAGCACCAGATGGGAGAGGCTGGCGGCGCCTCCGGCGAGGACCAGCGCGAGGAACGGCAGCGCCTGGATGATGTACATCGCGGGCAGATAGCCGCTCGGGCGCAGCGCCACCAGGGCGAGAATCGCCACCGTGAGGGCGGGTCCGGCGAGGGCGCGGGCGGTGACGGACCAGCGCCAGGTGGCCAGGAGCAGCAGCGCTCCGGCGAGGCCTCCGATGATCAGCACCCGGTCGTAGTAGAGCCAGGAGTGCAGCACGCCGTACGAGCCGGAGCCGGGGTCGAGGAGGAAGCCGGAGCCGGGGCGGCTCATCTGGTACGTGATGCCGTCCCAGAGCGAGACATGGCCCGCGCCCGGGAACAGCTCGCCCTTGAGCAGGGCGAACAGCGGGTACGCGAGGCCGATCAGGACGCAGGCGGTGATGGCTCCGGTGAGCGCGAACTTGCGGGTGTCGCGGTGGCCGTGGCGCCACATGGTGACCAGGAGCGCGGGCAGGACGACGAGCATCGTCTCCTTGGTGAGCACGGCGGCCGCGGCCGCGATGCCCGCCCCGAAGTGGTGCCAGAGGTGCCGGCTCGGGGACGCGGCGAGGCAGAACGCGAGCAGCGTCCACATCACCGCGATGTTGTCGAGGAAGATCTCGCGCTGGAGCACCACCGACAGCGGGGAGAGCCCGAAGAGCACCATCGCGAGGCCCGCGGCCCAGCGCGGCAGCGAGAGACGGCGCGCGAGGACGTACAGCAGGACCGCGCTGGCGGCACTGATCACGAGCATCGCGACGCGCATCGAGCCGACCGTCATCAGCGAAGGGCTGATGTGGGCGGGGATCCAGGTCAGGGCGGCTATCTGGATCCAGCCCAGTGGCGGGTGGTCGTACCAGTACGTGTAGTGCGCGAGGCCCTTGCCCTGCTGCACGGCCCACGCCTGGGCGAGATAGGTGCCCTCGTCGTCGCTGAGGGTCGGGTAGTCGGTGATGTTCCAGCCCTGCACGACGATGATCGCCAGCAGCAGGGCGCCGCACAGCAGCAGGTCGGCGCGCGAGGTGCGCAGCCGCCGGAGCGGCGGGTGGTCGTGGACGATGCCGGGCGCGGCGGGTCGCGTCGCGGGGACCGTGGACGTGGTCACCGCGGGAAGTGTCGAGGTCACGCGGGAAGGTCCTCTCGGGACTTTCGGTACGTTCGGGATGTTCGGGCCCAAGGCCTGCGGCACCAAGGACTGCGGCACCAAGACCTGTGGCACCGGGGCATGCGGCACCAAGGCGTACGAAACTGGGGCCTGCCCGCCGGCAGGGATGCCCGGCGGGTGGCTTCAGGTCCTAGCGGGCCGCTTCGGCCTCGGTGAGGTGCGCGCCGACATGACTGGTCAACTCCCAGTCGTTGCGTCCCCTTTGCTCACGCCATACGGCACGGACGGCCGCACCGGCGAGGAGCACCTGATAGAAGGGGCCGCCGACCACGAGCTTCAGGTAGTGGACGAACCGCACGCGCAGCCCGTACTGCTTGCCGAAGTCGTGCAGTCCGACGAGCTCGAAGACGAAGGTGACCAGGGCGGTCACCGCCGGCAGGAAGGTGATGAAGGCGATTCCGACGGGCACGTCGAGGAAGAGCGCGATGGCCACGTTGAGCGGGATGACCACCCCGGAGACGGCCTGCAGATACGGCGTCATCAGCGTGTAGCGGGCGAGCAACCGCTGTCCGAAGCCGGGCAGTTGCTTCCAGTCCTTCTTGCGGTAGACCTGCAGGAAGCCCTGGTTCCACCGGGTGCGCTGTTTCATCAGCGACACCAGGCTGCCCGGGGTCTCCTCCCGGGTCACCATGTCGGAGTCGTAGGCGACGACGACCTTCTTGCCGACGCTGGAGAGCCGTACCCCCAGGTCGCAGTCCTCGGCAAGGCACTCGGGGTCCCAGCCGTCCGCTTCCCGCAGTACGTCCGTCCGTACGAAGACGGTGTTGCCGCCGAGCGGGATGAAACCTTTTTGCGCATGCAGGTGCAGCCGCGAGCGGAACCAGAAGAAGTACTCCAGGCAGTTGCGCAGGCTGTACCAGTTGGAGTGGAAGTTGATGAGCTGGACCCCGCCCTGGACGACGTCCGCACCCGTCGTGCGGAACGCGTGGTCGACATGGGCGAGCAGCTCCGGATGGACCTGGTCCTCGGCGTCGAAGACCCCGACGACGTCGCCGCGGCAGTGCGGCAGCGCCGTGTTCATGGCCTTCGGCTTGTTCTTCTTCTCGTGGTGGTCGACGACGACCCGCACCCGCCCGTCGCGGGCCGCGGCCTGCCGGGCGACCTCGGTGGTCTCCGGATCGTCGTGTCCGACGATGACGATGATCTCGAAGTCGGTGTGGCTCGATTCCAGCAGTCGCTGGATGGTGTGGTCGAGCACGGCCTGTTCGTGGCGGGCCGGCAGCAGCAGCGAGAACGCCAGCCGGTCATCGCCGTCCGGTCTGCTGAACCGGGTGGACGCCAGCACCTCGGGCGTGCGCCACGCGTGCATCTGCCACCAGAGCGTGAACGCCGCCATCCAGAACAGGGCCAGTGAAACGGCAGCAATAAAGACAGACGTGAGCAACAGATCCCCCCAGATCCCCAAACCCCCAGTCGCGACGATGTGTCACATCCGCCGCGTCACGATCCAGAGACTATGGGCGATCTGTGAAGCGCACGGGCTGTTCCGGTGAAGAGCGTGTTTCATCACAGTCGGATCATTTGCTGAACAATTCGAACACTGGTCGCGTTTCGGCCGATTGATCGGCAGTCCGATGATGTGTATTTCAGCTGCTCAGAGCCGTTCGAAGCCGGTCGGGATCGGTCGTCGGAGCGTCACAAGTGAAGTTACGACAGACATACGCGGCGGGTTCGCCCTGCACGAGGGGGCGGCCGGCAAGGAGCGGCAGCTCGTCACTCTCCGGAGTGCCCACGGCGACCACGGCACCCGGCGCGGTACCGAGCAGGGCCGTCCGATGCAGGGCTTTTGTCAGGGTATGCCCCTCCGGCCCCACGACGGCCACCTCACGCGGACCGTCGAGCAGCGCCTCCGCCACCGCAAGCCCCCAGCCGATGAAACGGGGAGCGCGCGGCCCGAGCGCCTTCACCACGCCCAACGCCCTTTCGGCGGCGGTCCGATGGGGCTCGGCGCCGGTCTGGGCGGCATAGCTCAGCAGGGCACCGGCCGCCGCGCTCCAGCCGGAGGGCGTGGCGTTGTCGGTGGGGTCCTGGGGCCGGCGGATGAGCCGCTCGGCGTCGGCCGCGGTGTCGTACAGCGCACCGGACTCGGGATCGGTGAACTGCGTGATCACCTGGTCCAGCAGGAGCCCGGCGAATTCCAGCCACACCCCTTCCCCGGTGACGGAGGCCAGCGCGAGGAACCCCTCGGCGACGTCCGCGTAGTCCTCCAACACCCCCGCGTTGGCCCCGGCCTGCCCGTCCTTGCTGGTACGGGACAGTCGCGCCCGGTCGTCCAGGTGCACCCGCACGAGGAGATCCGCGGCGGCGATCGCGGCGTCCACGAGGTCGGGGCGGTCGAAGTAGGCGCCGGTCTCCGCGAGGGCGGCGACGGCGAGCCCGTTCCAGGCGGCGACGATCTTGTCGTCGCGCCCGGGAGCGGGCCGCTCGGCCCGCGCGGCGAGCAGCCGACGTCGCATGCCGGCCACCTTCTGCGCGTCGAACAACTCGTCCTGCTGCGGCAGTTGCAGCACGGAGGAACCCTCCTCGAAGGTCCCCTCCTCCGTCACCCCGAAGTACCGTGCCGCGAGTTCGCCGTCCTCCGCGCCGAGAACCTCACGGAGCTGCCGCGGAGTCCACACGTAGTACGCACCCTCGACGTGCTTGCCCGCGCCGTCGTCGCTGTCGGCGTCGAGCGCGGAGGCGAACCCGCCTTCGTTCGTGCGGAGTTCGCCCACCATGAAGTCGGCGGTCTCCAGGGCGACGCGACGGGCGAGCTCGGAGCCGGTGGTGCGCCAGAGGTGCGCATAGACCCTGCACAAAAGCGCATTGTCGTACAACATCTTCTCGAAGTGGGGCACAACCCACTCACGATCCACGGAGTACCGCGCGAACCCCCCACCCAACTGGTCGTAGATCCCGCCCCGCGCCATCCGCTCACAGGTGTCCTGCGCCATCTGGAGAGCACCCTCGGAACCGGTCCGCGCGTGGTGCCGCAGCAGGAACTCGATCACCATGGACGGCGGGAACTTGGGCGCGCCCCCGAAGCCGCCGCGCGAGGCGTCGTACTCCCGGGTGAGCCCGAGCAACGCCCCGGCCAGGTCCTCCTCGCCGGGCACCTCGCCGCCCCCGAAGCTCATCTCCCGCTCGCCGAGATCCCGCACGATCTTCCCCGCGACCTCGGCGACCTCGTCCCGGCGATCGGCCCAGGCCCCGCGCACCCCCTCCAGCACCTGCCGGAACGACGGCATCCCGTGCCGGGGCGCGGGCGGAAAATACGTCCCGAAATAGAAGGGCTCCGCATCCTGCGTGAGAAACACGGTCATGGGCCACCCGCCCTGCCCCGTGGCCGCCTGCACGGCCTCCATGTAGACGGCGTCGACGTCGGGCCGCTCCTCGCGGTCGACCTTGACGCTGACGAAGTGCTCGTTGAGGTAAGCCGCGGTCGTCTCGTCCTCGAAGGACTCGTGCGCCATGACATGACACCAATGACAACTGCTGTATCCGACGCTGAGCAGCACGGGCACACCCCGCTCACGGGCCTCCTCGAAGGCCTCTGCCGACCAGGGCCACCAGTCGACGGGGTTGTCGGCGTGCTGGAGCAGATACGGGGACGTCTCATGGGCCAGTCGGTTCGGCATGGGTCCATCCTGCCGCAGTCCCCGGCCCCTGACGCGTCGGGCGCAGCCGCCCATTGATCGCGTCGCACCCTCGCGCTCACGCCGCCGACCAAGGACACTTGAAACGCAAGGGAGTTGCCGCCGGAGGGGGACGTGACATGCGGGAAGGCCATCGGGCGGAGGCCGAGCGGCTGTTGACCCGGGCCGTGGAGGAAGAGGTACGGCGCTCGGGCGGGCGGAGCGACGGGGCCGTGCTGCTGTCGCGGGCCCGGCCCGCGCTCGACACCATGGCGGAGGCTGCCGCCGAGGAGTACGGGGCGTACACCCGGGCGCTGGACGAGGCGGAGGCCGGCCGGCTGACGTTCGGACAGCGGTACGCCCGGGAGGGCGCCGGAACTCCCCTGCTGGTGGCGGTGGTTGCCGCCGTCACGGCCTGCGCGGCGGACCTGGCGCTGGGCACGGGCGCCGCAGCGGCCGTCGGCGCGGGGGCGACCGTCGCCGTGGTGGGCGCGGCGGCCACCGTGCTCAAGGTGACCGCCTCGCACGTACCGGCCGCGAGCCGACGGGCGGGAGCCCTGGGCCAGCCGGGCGGCCCCGAGCAGTTGCGGCTCCAGTGGCTGACCGCGCTGGAGGTACGGGGCATCCGGCCGTTCCTCGATCAGCAGCGGGTGCTCAGCGCCTCCGCGGGGGCCAAGCAGGGTGCGCCCCAGCTGCGGCGCACCGACAAGAGTGCCGCCGCGCGCAGACGCAACGTACTGGAGCAGTCGTTCGGGCAGCTTCCCGAGCCGGCCGGCCCGTTCACGGGGCGCCGGACCGAGCTGTCCCGGGTGGCGCAGTGGGTGCACGCGGCCCGCGCCAGCACCGAGACGAAGCCGACCGTCGTCGTCCTGCACGGCGCCCCCGGCTCAGGCCGCAGCACCCTCGCGATCCGGGCGGCGCACAGCCTGAAGGACCAGTTCCGCGGCGCGTGCGTGGTGGACCTGCGCGGCGACAGCACCGAGGAGCCGCCCCTCACCACCCGCGACGCCATGCTCCACCTCCTCAACCGGCTCGGCGCACCCCGCGAGCAGCTCCTCTTCCGTGAGCGTTCCTCGCAGGACCAGCAGGTCAGACGCCTCGGCGAGCTGTACCACCAGCACCTGACGGGCCTGCCGGTCACGATCGTCCTCGACGACGCGAGCGACGCCGAGCAGGTCCGCGCCCTGGTCCCCGAGCGCTCGGACAGCCTGGTCCTGGTCACGGCCCGCAAACCGCTCGACCTGCCCGCCGACCTCCCCGCCTGGGTGCACCAGCTCCCGGTCGACGCCCTGGACGCGGCGGGCGCCGAGGAACTGCTCAACGCGGCGGCGCAGGAGAAGCCGGACCCGTACGACGCCGAAGCCTCCGACCAGGTACGGGAGCTGTGCGGCAGCTTCCCCCTCGCCCTGCGCATCGCGGGTTCCTCCCTCGGCCCGCGCACCCCGCGCCAGCTGGCCTCCGACCTCGGCGCGTACGGCCCCGTGGAGCCGGTCGAGCGGGTCCTGTGGCTGCGCTACACCGACCAGACCGAGACGGCGAGGCGCCTGCTGCGCCGGCTGGCGCTGGCCGGCCGGGCCTCGCTCGGCGCCGCTGCCGCCGCCTCCCTGCTGGCGACGGACGAGCAGGAGGCCACCCGCCACCTCACCGCGCTCGCGCAGGCGGGCCTCATCGACCACGTCCGCGGCAGCCGCTACCGGCTGCACGACCTCGTCCGTGGCTTCGCCCAGGCACGGCTGCTCGACGAGGAGGAGCCGTCCGAGCGGACGGCGGCCCAGGAACGTCTGATCGTGAACTACGCGGAGCTGGCCGACTCGGTGATCCGCCTGGTCGACGGCAAGACATCGACGCGAGCGGATCAGTTCGGGCCACACGGCTTCACGTCCCTCGACGCGGCCCTGCGCTGGCTGGACGACGAGTCGAGCTTCATCACGGCCGCCCTGCGCCACGCGGAAGGCGTGAACCAAGCGGCCGTGCTGAACCTCCTCGGCGCCCTGTGCGACTACTGCCTGCTGCGCGGCGACCTCTACCGCCTGGGCGAGATCAGCGAGTTGACGCAGGCCGTCGACCAGGGCCTGCTGGTGCGCTCGGTGCAGTGGCGCACCGGTATCGCGGCCCGCCAGCTCGGCGAGCTGGACAAGGCCCACACCACCCTGTCGTCCGTGGTGAACCTCTACTTCGAGGCGCACCACGACGCGGGCGCGGCCCGGGCCCTGGGCTCCCTCGGCATCACCCTCCACCACCAGGGCAACCTCACCGAGGCGGCCGCCAAGCTCCAGGAGGCCATGGACCTACAGGCCTCCCCCGAGCTGGCGACGGACCGCGCGTGGACGATGCACGCGCTGGCCGCCGTGGAGCGCGACCGGGGCCATCTCGCCCTCGCCCTGAACCTGCTCACCGAGGCCCTTGTCCTGCACCGCGCGGGCGAGTCCGTGCACGGCGAGGCGTGGGCCCACTTCCAGCTCGGCCAGCTGGGCCTGCGGATGGGCGACGTTCCCCGCGCCGAACGGGAGTTGCGTGACGCCCTCGACCTGTACGGCCGTACGCGCGACGCCCGCGGCGAGGCCTGGGCCCTGACCCAGCTGGCCCGCGCCCGCCTCGTCGACGGCGACCCGTCGACCGCGGCCGAGGGACTGCGCCAGGCGGCCTCCCGGCACCGGGAGAACGAGGACGCGCGCGGCGAGGCATGGACGATCTACTACCTGGGCCAGTCCCTGGAGGAGACCGGCAACCTGGACCAGGCGGTCCGTGAACTGGAACGCTCCCGCACGATGTTCTCGCGGATACGGGACGTGTACGGGCTCGCCTGCGCCCGCCACCACTCGGCGCGCGTCACCCGCGACCAACGGGCCGCCCAGACCGGCTCCCTGCGCAACTCGGGCTTCGCCCGCCAACTCCTGGTGGACGCGCGCGCCGACTTCCAGCGCATCGGCGTGGCCCACGGCGAGGCGTGGACCTGCCTGGAGCTGGCGGTGGTCGACGCCGGGAACGCCCGTACGCCGGGGGCCCTCGCCCTGTGCGACGAGGCGGCCGGCCTGTTCGCCTCGTACGGGGACCGGCGCGGGGAGGACTGGGCCAGGTTCCTGAGGTGCACCCTTCTGCCGTACGGCTCCCCGGGCGGCCTCGAAGTGGGCAGCGCCGTCGCCCAGGAGGAACTGGCGCAGCTCTCCCGCACCGGCCACCCACTGCGCGACGGAAAGCTCGACGACTACGTGGAGGCCTACCAACTCTTGCTGGAACGGGGGGTCGACCTGGACGCGGGATGGCAGGCTTGGCGCCTGGGAATGGTGCCGAGCCGGCACGCCCGGGAGGTCATGGGGGTGGCGGTGACCACGGCGCGCTAGCTCGGTGGGGATGTTCGGGTACGAGGGGGACTTCCGTGTCGTTCGTCGGGCACACACGCGACCTCGCCGCGGCACGGCGGGAGTTGAAGAGCAGACGGCTCCTGGTGGTGAGCGGCGCACCCGACCCGGACCGGTCCGCGTTTCTCGACGCGGTGGCACGAGAGGTCGCGGACGAGGCGGAACTTCCGGTGTACTGCTTACGGGTGGCGGACGCCGGGGAGCGGTCGGGGCAGGCCGGGCGGACGCCGGGCGAGGCGGCGGACGCGGTCGTCGAGGCCTGCCGGGGCGGGTTCGTCGTACATCCCTGCGTCGTGGTGGTGGACGGGGTCCCCGCGGGAGCGGCGGACGGGTCCCTTCTCGCCGATCTGGTCAGTGCCTTCGCCGGGTCGGGGTCCTTCCTTCTGGTGGGCTCGACCCTTCTGGTGGGCTCGGCGGACGCCCGGGACGACGCCGCTCCACCGACGCCCCGCGCCCCCGACGACCACACGGTCCTCCTCGAACGGGCTGTCACCGCTCACCGCAGGGGCCACCTCGGCGAGGCCGAGCAGCACCTCTCCGCCCTCCCCTCCGACCGGCGCGCCGACGGCTGGGCGCTGCTCACCCGGGCGGCCGTCCACTGCGACCGGGGTGATCCGCGAGCGGCCGGACCGCTGCTGAGGCGGGCCGTGGAGGCCCACCAGGTCGCGGGCGACCGGCGCGGCGAGGCGTGGGCGGTCTTCCTGTACGGGCGGATGTGCCGATTACGCGGCCGGGCCGAGGACGCGCGGACGCTGCTGCATGCCGCGCGGGAGACGTTCCGGGCGGTCGGTGAGACGCCGGGCGAGGCGTGGGCGGGCGGCGAACTCGCGCGGCTGGCCACTCGGTCGGGCGCCCCGGACCCGGACGCCCTCGCCGAGGCGCGTCGGCTGCACGAGCGCGCGGGCGACCGGCGCGGCGCCGCGTGGGCACACCTGTGGTGGACCGTGGCACGGGCGGACGAGCCCGGCTTTCCCTGGCAGAAGGAGTTCACGGACGTCCAGGGCAGCTTCCATGAGGTCTCCGACCGGCTCGGGACGGCATGGACACTGCACCACCACGCGTTGACCCTGGCCCGCACGGACGGGACGGACGGCGTGGACGGGACGGGCGGGACGGGCGGGACTGGCAGGACGGACGAGCGTCGGCGCGAGGCTGACCGGTTGTTCGAGGGGGCCTTGGCGCTCTTCGAGGAGGCGGACTGCCCGCACGGGCGGGCCTGGACCATGCTCGAGTACGCGCTCCGCTCGCCCGCCCACCGCTTCCTGAACGGCGAGTGGGCGGCCGAGATCCGCCATGTGTTCCATGGGATCGGCGACGAGGCGGGCGAGGCCTGGGTGGACCTCGCCGAAGCCGGACCGCCCCCGGACGGCGAGCCGCCGTACGAACTGGCCTGCCGCTACCCCACCGCCCTGCTGGACACGCTCGGGTGGACCGAGGCCGGCGAACCGCTGATCC
The DNA here is from genome assembly GCF_044763085.1 of Streptomyces sp. NPDC096311. Lineage (NCBI taxonomy): Bacteria > Bacillati > Actinomycetota > Actinomycetes > Kitasatosporales > Streptomycetaceae > Streptomyces > Streptomyces sp. NPDC096311. The sequence goes on along the minus strand of NZ_JBIWFN010000014.1, from coordinate 52,860 downwards.
CGCGCGCCGCCCGCGACACCCAGCCCGAACCGCGTCCCGGCTTCCCACGCCCGGGTGACCGCGACCGCCCCGACGAGTCCACGGCCCACGTCCGGCTGACGCTTCTCGACGACATACCCGTCCCGGACGTGCCCGCCCGTATCGCCCTCGAAGTCGTACCCGGGCCCGGGCACCCGTGGTCCACCGCCCCGCTCCCCCCGCTCACGGCCCGCGCGACCTCCCTCGGCCACGCGGAGATCGACCCCGCGCACGGCGTCCCCGCCGACGGGGCGGAGTTCCGCTTCACCCCGCACCGCCCCGGCTCGCACCGGCTGCGTTTCACCGTCGAGGACCCCGCCACCGGGACGGTCCTCCAGCAGGTCGAGGCCGAGATCGATGTCGTCCCGTCCGATCCGGGGCCGCACCGGCCCACCGCGCCCGCGCCCCGCCCGTCCGCGCGGAGGGCCTGAGCCCGATGGCCCGCGAACTTCTCAGCCAGGTCGTCCAGGACCCCAGCCGCGGCTTCACCCGCCGCCCGGCCCCCACCGTCCGTCACCCGGACCTGGTCCTCGCCCTCGACGCCCACGCCGACGACCACATCCGGGCCCGGATGTACGGCCCGGCCGCGCCCCCGTCCGCGACCGAGCACGCGCTGCGGCTGAATGTGAAGCCGGCCGCCGTCACCGCCGCCGCGGCGCAGCTGCGAGCGCTGTGGAAACGAGAGCTGGTCGACTTCCAGCCCGTCGACGCGGGCGGGATCCCGGTCGGGGGCCGCCCCCACTTCCCGTACGCCACCTGCCCGGATCTCACCGCCGAGCCCCGGCAGGAACTGTGCGGGATCCTCGACGAGCTCGCCCGCCAGGGCTCCCATCTGCTGTACGGGGAGCTGCTCGGCGACGGCGGCCGGGGCACCCGGCGCTTCGGCGAGATCCTGACCGACGCGCTGAGCCGCGAGGAGCCGTTGCGCATCCGCGTCGACTCCGACCTGTTCCTGCCCTGGCCGATGCTCGCGCTGCCCGAGGACACCGCGAACGGGCCCGGCGGCCCCAGCGGCGACGCCTTCCGGCGTTTCCTCGGCTACCGGCACCAGATCGAGCAGACCGGCGGCCACCACCCGCGCTTCCCGGTCCCCGCCGGTGACGAGCACGACGCCCCGCTGCCGCCCTTGTTACCGGTGGTGAGCCTGAATCACGACAAGGGCATCGACCCGCAGGGCGTCACCCGGGCCGCCGAGGTCCACAGCGCCCTCGCCACCGGCACCGTCCGCGTCGAACGCGCCCTGCGCGACGAACTGGTGCGCGCCCTGCGCTCCGGCGGGCTCGACGAGCAGCTCATGTATTTCTGGTGCCACGGGCACTTCAGACCCGTCGCCGACGACAGCGCCCCGCTTTTCGTCCTTCGGCTGAGCGACGGCAAGGACATCGATGTCCGTACGGTCCTCACCGAGCGCGACTGCGCCGGCCCCCTGTTCACGCAGCGCCCCTTGGTGTTCCTCAACGCCGGTTACGCCGGGCTGCCCGCCACCGCCGAGCCGGCACGCCTGGGCGGATCGCTCATCGAGGCGGGCGCGGGCGGGGTGCTGGGGCCGCAGATCGAGATGCCGCAGCTGTTCGCCGCCGAGTACGCCCACGCGTACGTCACCCGCTATCTCGGCGGCCGGGAGACCGCGGGCGAGATCGTCCACGGACTCGCCCGTCACTTCGCCGACGCGTGGAGCAACCCGCTCGGCTTCGCGTACGCCCTGCAGTGCGGCATGGACAACAGGCGGGAGCGGGTCACGCTGTGACCGCGGCGAGTCACGGTACGACCACGCCGACGGCCGCCCCCGCGCACACAGGCCCCTTCGTACGGAGGGACCCCTTCGTACGAGAGGACGGTGCCGAGGGTGAGGATGCGCACTCCGGCCACCCGCGGCCGGAGTGCGCACACCAGGCTCAGCCCTTCGCGGGCGAGGCCTTCCCGCCGGGACCGGCACCGGAGCCGCTCCCCTTGCCGGAGGCCACGGCGCCCTTCTCGGACTTCTCCGGGTCCTCCTCGAAGGTGACCTTCCCCATGTGCCGGTTCATGGACTTCATCAGGCCCCACACCGCCAGGGCCAACGCCGCGAAGACGATGAAACCGAGGACGCCGGGGGTGACCTTGTTCTCGTCGACCTCCTTGGCGAGGGGAACGAGGTGCGTCAGTGCCAGGCTTGCGCTCATATCAGGCATTGTCGCGGATGCCCGCGAAGAGGTCGTCCTCGGGGAGGGATGTGTCGACCAAAGAGGTGGCGAGCTCGTACTCCTCGGTCGGCCAGACCTCCTTCTGGATCTCCATCGGGACCTTGAACCAGCCGCCGTCGGGGTCGATCTGCGTGGCGTGCGCGATCAGCGCCTTGTCACGGATCTCGAAGAAGTCCGCGCACGGAACGTGCGTGGTCAGCGTGCGCTCGGCCCGCTCGAACTCGCTCCACCGCTTCAGCCAGTCCCCGTACGGCGACTCCAGACCGCGCTCAAGGAGGGCGTGGTGCAGCGCCTCGGTGCGCGGGCGGTTGAAGCCCTGGTTGTAGTAGAGCTTCTGCGGCTGGAACGCCGGGCCGTACTCGGACTCCGGGTACTTCTCGGTGTCCGTCGCCCCCTCGAACGCCACCATCGAGATCTTGTGGGTCATGATGTGGTCGGGGTGCGGATAACCACCGTTCTCGTCGTACGTGGTGATCACCTGCGGGCGGAACGAGCGGATCTGCCGGACCAGCTCCCCGGCCGCCTTGTCCACGTCCTCGAGCGCGAAGCAGCCCTCGGGGAGCGGCGGCAGCGGGTCACCCTCCGGAAGGCCGGAGTCCACGAATCCGAGCCACTCCTGCTTGATGCCGAGGATCTCGCGGGCCTCGTCCATCTCCTTCTTGCGTACCTCGTGGATGTGCTCCTCGATGTACCGGTCGCCCTGGAGCTTCGGGTTGAGGATGGAGCCGCGCTCCCCGCCCGTGCAGGTCACGACCAGCACGTCCACCCCCTCGGACACGTACTTCGCCATGGTGGCCGCGCCCTTGCTCGACTCGTCGTCGGGGTGGGCGTGCACGGCCATCAGTCGCAGCTGGTCAGTCAAGACTCGATCCTCAGTAAGTCGGCCGGTGAGGCCAGTCGGCAAGTCGGCGCCCGGCGTGTTTCGGCGTCATGGGCGGCTTCTATAGTGACGGAATCGGGGGACGAATAATTCCGGGACCCCGTCCCCGAGAGGACGATCATGAGCACGGCGAGCACACAGCTGCCCGAGGGCCGGTACGGCCGCTCCGAGGACGAGCGCGCGGACCGGAAACTCAAGGTCATCGGCAGTGTGCTGGGCGTGGCCCTGCTCGCCCTGATGGGCTGGTTCGCGTACTACTACGTCTTCTCGAACAAGATCAGCGCCGAGGTGATCACCTTCAAGGCCGTCTCGGACAACGCGGTCGAGGTGCACCTGGAGGTGCGCAAGGACGCGGGCGCCCACGGCTACTGCACGCTGCGCTCGCAGGCCGACGACGGCAGCGAGGTGGGCCGCGCGGACTTCCGTTTCGACCAGGACTCCTCCCGTGTCGACAAGGTCGTCACGCTCCGTACCACCTCCCGCGGCGGCACGGCGGAGCTGCTCGGCTGCCACGCCGACTGACACCACCCGCCGTCGCCCCCTCACACCGCCTGCCCCCTCCGGCATCACCCGTGGCACCTACGCGCTGACCTGCGTTGACGTAATTCTGATGTCTTATGTCCTCCCCCTTCTGCCCGGGAATTGTTAGGCTCGTGGTTTCGCCCACCCGTGAAAGCACATTCTTCTGGGTAGGGCGATGCTTTGTATTCCCAGTACCTACGAGGAGCACCTGTGACCCAGACCAGCGAGAACGTCACCTGGCTGACCCAGGAGGCGTACAACCAGCTCAGGGCCGAGCTGGACTACCTGTCTGGTCCTGCGCGCACGGAGATCGCCGCCAAGATCGCGGCCGCGCGCGAGGAGGGCGACCTGCGCGAGAACGGCGGGTACCACGCGGCCAAGGAAGAGCAGGGCAAGCAGGAGCTCCGTGTGCGCCAGCTGACCCAGCTCCTGGAGAACGCCAAGGTGGGCGAGGCCCCCGCGGCGGACGGCATGGTCGCCCCCGGCATGGTCGTCACCATCGCCTTCGACGGCGACGAGGACGACACACTGGACTTCCTGCTCGCCTCGCGCGAGTACGCCAGCGCCGACATCGAGACCTACTCGCCCCAGTCCCCCCTGGGCTCCGGCGTGAACGGCAAGAAGATCGGCGAGGACGCCCAGTACGAGCTGCCCAACGGCAAGCTCGCCTCGGTGAAGATCCTCAAGGCCGAGCCCTACAAGGGCTGAGCCGGGACCGACCTCTACGACGATGCCCCCGGCCACGCCGGGGGCATCGCTGCGTCTCGTCGCAGGTGACCTCACCTGCAAGCCTGGATCCGTACGCACCGCCCCGCACCGCCGGTCGAGGCCACGGTCCCCGCGTTCCGAGGAGCTCCCGAGGACAGATCCCGAACGGCGCAGGAAGATGGAACGGGAACTTGCCGGGTCGGTCGTCGCTCCGTTCTCGGGCAGCCGCTTTCCCGGGGCCGTGCCGAGGAGTTCGACGTTTCACAGGGACCACTTCCCGGACGGCTGCGCCCCCGGCCCAGGGCTCCCGGCAGTTCCGGCGTGTGCCCACGACAGCCCCCCAGCCACGGCCGCACAGACAGTCGGGCCACCCACTCTCACCAGGCCTTGCTCAACTCGATCGCCGCCCTGATCCACCCACCAGGAGGTAATCATGGGCAAAGTTCTCGGTGACGTGCTGGGGCTTGCGGCCGGCGTCGCGATCAGCCCGCTCCCGATCATCGCCATCATCCTCATACTCGCCACGCCTCGGGGACGTCTCAACGGCCCCCTCTTCACCGTCGGCTGGATCCTGGGGCTCTCGGCACTGGGCGCGGTGATGCTGGCGATCGCTTCCCCCGCAGGTGCCTCCGCCCACCATCAACCGGCCACCTGGGTGGGAGCCCTCAAGCTCGCTCTGGGCGTGTTCCTCGTCCTCTTCGGCGCCCGGCAATGGCACCGGCGCCCGAAGGATCCGTCGCAAGCCCAGCTGCCGAAGTGGATGGGCGCGATCGACCGCCTCACGCCGGTCAAGATCTTCGGACTCGGACTGGCCCTGGCCGCGCTCAACGCCAAGAACGCCCCGCTGACCATCGCCGCGGCCGCCGCGATCGGCTCGGCCGGACTGCCGGTCGGGCAGCAGATCGCATCGCTGGCGATCTTCGTCCTGATCGCCACCCTCGGCCTGCTGGCCCCACTGGGGGTCTTCCTCCTCGGAGGAGAGCGCGCCAGAACGACGCTCGGCAACTGGAAGGACTGGGCAGCCGAGCACAATGTCGCCGTGATGGCGGTCCTGTTCTTCGTTCTCGGGCTGAAGCTGCTCGGAGACGGCATCTCCGTCCTCACCTCCTGACAGGCAACGACAGAGGCCCCGGCGTCTGCCGGGGCCTCTGGTCGATCCCTGCTCGGTCAGGCTGCGCCTGGTCGGCGGCCGTACAGGGGGGTGCAGCGAAGAAGCGTGATCAAGCGTCTGCCCGGCGGTACTTGCGCACCGCGAGCGTTCGGAACACCACGACGATCACCACGGACCACAGCAACGACGCCAACGCCGGGTGCTGCATGGGCCAGGCGTCCGGCACCGGATAGCCCGCCGGGAGGTTGCCGAAGAGCTGGCGGCAGGCCTGCACGGTGGCGCTGAAGGGGTTCCAGTTCGCGATGGTCCGCAAGAACGCGGGCATGTTCTCCGACGGCACGAACGCGTTCGAGATGAACGTCAGCGGGAACAGCCAGATCAGGCCGCCGGAGGTGGCCGCCTCGGGGGTGCGCACGGACAGGCCGATCAGCGCGCCGATCCACGAGAACGCGTAGCCGAGCAGGAGCAGGAGGCCGAATCCGGCCAGCACCTTGCCGAAGTTCTCGTGCGTGCGCCAGCCGACCAGGACGGCGACGATCGCGAGGACCACCAGGGTGAGGGCCGTCTGCACCAGGTCGGCGAGGGTCCGGCCGGTCAGGACCGCGCCGCGCGCCATGGGCAGCGAGCGGAACCGGTCGATGAGGCCCTTGTGCATGTCGTCGGCGATGCCCGCTCCGGCGCCCGCGGTGGCGAACGTGACGGTCTGCGCGAAGATGCCGGCCATCAGGAACTCGCGGTATCCGGAGGGGCTGAGGCCCGCACCCGGGACGTTGATCGATCCGCCGAACACATAACTGAACAGCACGACGAACATAATGGGCTGAATCAGCCCAAAAATGACCATCTCGGGAATCCTGGTCATGCGGATCACGTTCCGCCGGGCGATGACCAGGGAGTCGCGCACGGACTGCACGATGGCGCCCTGGGGGGCCGCCGCGGGGACGGCGTCTGTCACGGCACTCACTTCGTGGCCTCCGTCTGCGCGGTTTCCGTCTGCGCGGTTTCCGTGGGCGCGGTCTCGTTCTTCGCCGGGTCCTTCGCGGGGTCCTTCTTCGCCGGGTCCTTCTTCGTCTTGCGGCCCCTCGCGTCCCCGGCCACCCCGTTCTCCTCGTCCTTGATCTCGGCGACATGCCCGGTCAGGGAGAGGAAGACGTCGTCGAGTGTGGGCCTGCGCAGCCCGATGTCGTCGATCTCGATGCCGCGGCTGTCCAGCTCGCGGATGACCTCCGCGAGGAGCTTCGCGCCGCCGGTGACGGGCACGGTGAGCTTGCGGGTGTGCTCCTCGACGGTCGTCTCGCCCTTGCCGAAGCCGCGGAGCACCTCCGAGGCCGTCGCTATGTGCTCACGCTCGTGCACGACGACCTCGACGCGCTCACCACCGGTCTGCGCCTTGAGCTGGTCGGCGGTACCGCGGGCGATCACACGGCCGTGGTCGACCACACAGATGTCGTGCGCGAGGTGGTCGGCCTCCTCCAGGTACTGCGTGGTCAGGAGCAGGGTCGTACCGCCGGAGACCAGCTGCTTGATGACCTCCCACAGCTGCTGCCGGTTGCGCGGGTCGAGGCCGGTCGTCGGCTCGTCCATGAACATGACCGGCGGTGAGACGACCAGCGCGGCGGCCAGGTCGAGCCGGCGGCGCATACCGCCCGAGTACGTCTTCGCGGGGCGGTCGGCGGCCTCCGTCAGGTTGAACTGCTCGAGGAGCTCGGTCGCGCGGATCTTCGCGGCCTTCGCCCTCATCTGGTAGAGCTGGCCGACCATCTGGAGGTTCTCGCGGCCGGTCAGGTACTCGTCGACGGCCGCGAACTGTCCGGAGAGGCCGACCCTGCGCCGTACCGCGTCGGGGTGCTTGAGCACGTCGACGCCCGCGACGACGGCCTTGCCGCTGTCGGGGCGCAGGAGGGTCGTCAGACAGCGGACGGCAGTCGTCTTGCCCGCGCCGTTCGGTCCCAGCAGGCCCAGGACGGTGCCTTCCGGGACATCGAGATCGACGCCGTCCAGAGCCCTTACGTCACCGAAGGTCTTCACCAGGCCTTCGGCATAGATGGCGCCTGGCATGTGAGTTCTCCACGTCGTTGGGGAATTTTCACGGTAACTTCTTACCTTTGCCCGTCTCGTCCCGCCTCACAGGCTGCGACGAGCGCAGCGAGAGGCCGGGCGGGGACTGGGCACGCCACACCGTAACGCGATGTATCGCGTTACTCAACAGATTTTTCCAAGGTTCAAGGACAGAGGCCCTGACCTCGGACGATGGATGTCAGTCGATCAGTCGATGACCGTGTAGCCGGCCTCACGCAGGGCGCGGCCGACCTCGGCGCAGTGCTCCGGACCCTTCGTCTCCAGGTGCAGCTCGACCTCCACCTCCGTGAGCCCGAGCCGGGGATCGGTCCGTACGTGGCTCACATCGAGGACGTTAGCGTCCGCCACTGACAACACCCCCAGAAGTGTGGCCAGAGCACCGGGACGGTCCGTCAGCCGTAGCGTGACCGCGAGGTAGCGGCCGCTCGCGGCCATGCCGTGGCGCAGGATGCGCTGCATCAGCAGCGGGTCCACATTGCCGCCCGACAGCAGCGCGACGACCGGGCCCTCGAAGGTCCCGGGCTCGCTCAGCAACGCCGCGACCGGGCTCGCGCCCGCCGGTTCGACGACCAGTTTGGCCCGCTCCAGACAGAGCAGCAGCGCGCTCGACAGATGGCTCTCCGACACCGTGCGGACCTCGTCCACCAGCTCCTGGACGATCCCGAACGGCACATCGCCGGGCCGTCCGACCTTGATGCCGTCGGCCATCGTCGCCGGGTTGTCGATCGACACCGGGCGCCCCGCCGCCAGCGAGAGCGGATACGCCGCCGCGCCCGCCGCCTGCACTCCGATGATCCGTACATCGGGGCGCAGCGCCTTCACCGCGACCGCGACGCCCGCGGCCAGCCCCCCGCCGCCGATCCCGACGACGATCGTGCGCACCTCGGGGCACTGCTCCAGGATCTCCAGGCCGACCGTGCCCTGACCCGCGATGATGTCGGGGTGGTCGAAGGGGTGGATGAACACCGCGCCCGTCTCGGCCGCGTACTCCTGCGCCGCGGCCAGCGTCTCGTCGACCACTTGACCGTGCAGCCTCACCTCGGCGCCGTAGTCGCGGGTGGCCGCGACCTTCGGCAGCGGGGCGCCGGTCGGCATGAAGACCGTGGAGCGCACGCCGAGCAGCGAGGAGGCGAGGGCGACGCCCTGTGCGTGGTTGCCCGCGCTGGCCGCGACCACACCCGCGGCGCGCTCCTCCGGAAGCAGCCCGGCGATTCGCACATACGCGCCACGCAGCTTGAACGAGCCGGTGCGCTGGAGGTTCTCGCACTTGAAGTGCACCGGGGCGCCCACCAGCTGGGACAGGTACCTGCTGCCCTCCATCGCGGTCGTCCGCGCCACGCCCGTGAGCATCTTCTGGGCGCCTCGTACGTCGTCCAGAGTCACCCTGGGCAAGGAGTCGGCCGTGCTGTAGCTCATGACCACCAGTCTCCCAGTTCACACCCGCGGACTCCTGGTGTGACCACGGGCCGAGACCGGTTTTACTCAGCGTCGGTACGACCCGCGTCCGGGCCGCGTACCCTTTCCCCCAACCCAGCTCCCCACGCATGAATTGAGCCCCCGGCCATGCCCACAACACCAGAAATGTCGATGGACATGACGACCGTCGGTGACACCGGTCTCCTCGACACGCTTCAGCACGAGGTCGCCTTGTTCGCGCGCCGTGCCGAACAGACCCGGCTCGGCGGAGTGGGGCAGGTCCGCAACTCCATGGACCGCGCCGCATACCTGCTGCTCAACCGCCTCGACAAGGAAGGCCCGATGGGCGTCAAGGCGCTCGCCGCGAGCATGGGCATCGACTCCTCGACGGTCACCCGGCAGGTGGCCCCGCTGGTCGACACCGGTCTCGTCAAGCGGACCTCGCACCCCGAGGACGGACGCGCCGTGGTGCTCCAGCTGTCGCCGCGCGGACAGTCCCGCCTCGACGAAGTGCGCTCCTCAAGGCGCCAGTTGATGGCCGAGCTGACCCACGACTGGGCGCCGGAGGAGCGCGAGGCCTTCTGCTCACTCCTCACGCGCTTCAACAGCGCGCTCTCGTCCCGGATGGCCCCGACAGGAGGCGCGGCGGGGGAGCAGCCGGCTTCCTGACCCTCACGCCGGCTTCCTGACCGCCCCGCCCCTTCCTGAGCCTTCGCACGTGTGTGCCTGCCGGACTCTTGACCGCGGGGCCGCGTCTGGCCTCATATGAGACCGGGTCCTTGTCGCACACGGTGCGGCCCGTCGTACACGGCCGGACCCTTGGTTCCGTCAGGGTCGCCCTCGGGCGGGAGGCGTGGTGCGAGAACGGCGCGCGTTCCAAAACGCCCGCCGGGCCCGGGAGTTCGAGGCGTTCGTCGCGGGCGCGGCAGGGCGGCTGCTGCATGCCGCCACACTGCTCACCGCGGAGCCGCCGAACGCCAACCCGCGCGCGCGGCGCCTGCTGACGCTGGCACTGGCCCACACGTACGCCTCCTGGGACCGGCTGCGCGGTGAGGACCCGTACGACCGGGCCCGCCAGCAGCTGGCCGTCCGCTTCGCGCGCGGGGCGTGGCACCAGTACGGCGCCCTGGGACGCTTCCGCCCATCCCCGTCCCCCTCCCCCTCCCCCTCCGGCTCCGGTTCCGTGGCCGTCCTGGCCCGGCTGACGCCCCAGGAGCGGCTGGTCCTGGTCCTGAGGATGTACGAGGGGGTCGCCGAGGAACAGACGGCGGCCCTGCTCGGGCTCCCCGTGGAACGGGTCAGGGCGATCTGCGCCCGGGCGATGACGACACTGCTGCACCCGCCGCGCGGACCGGCACCGACCATGGCAAAGGTGGTGCCGTCATGAAGCACGGTGGTGCGGTCGTGAAGCAGGGTGGTGCGGTCGTGAAACACGGTGGTGCGGTCGTGAGGTCGGTGGTGCGGTCGTGAACCTGCCCGAGCGCGAGGCGAACGTACGACGGCTGCTGGAGCAGAAGCAGCCCACCGTGCCGCCCGACCTGTACGCGGACGTCGTGCGCCGCGGGAGCCGGATGCTGCGCCGCAGGACGCTGGCCCGGCGGGTGATGTGGCTGCTGCTGTTCGCCGCGGCCGTCGCCTTCGTGGTGTGGGCGTCCATGGCCCGTCCCTGGGTGGAGCCGCCTTCGCAGACGACCCCACCCCTGACGGGCTGGTGACCCCGAGGGGCCGAGGCTGGGTTCAGCCGAGGGCCTGCTGCAGGTCCTGGAGCAGGTCGTCGACGTTCTCGATGCCCACGGAGAGGCGGACGAGGTCGGCGGGGACCTCCAGGGCCGAGCCGGCGGCGGACGCATGCGTCATGCGCCCGGGGTGCTCGATCAGGGACTCCACGCCGCCCAGGGACTCACCGAGGGTGAAGACCTTGGCGCGGTTGCAGACCTCGACGGCCGCTTCCTCGCCGCCCTCGACCTGGAAGGAGATCATGCCGCCGAACGCCTTCATCTGCTTGGCGGCGATCTCGTGACCGGGGTGCTCCGGGAGGCCCGGGTAGAGAACGCGGGTCACGCGCGCGTGCCGGGTGAGCATGTCGGCGATCTTGGTGGCGTTCTCGCTGTGCCGGTCCATGCGCACCGAGAGCGTCTTGGTGCCGCGCAGCACCAGCCAGGAGTCGAAGGGCCCGGCGACCGCACCCATCGCGTTCTGGTGGTACGCCAGCTCCTCGCCGAGCGCCTGGTCGCCGACGATCAGCGCGCCGCCGACGACGTCCGAGTGCCCGCCCATGTACTTGGTCAGCGAGTGCACGACGACGTCCGCGCCGAGCGCGAGCGGCTGCTGCAGGTAGGGGGTGGCGAAGGTGTTGTCGACGACGAGCCGGGCGCCCGCCTCGCGCGCGATCTGCGCGACGGCGGCGATGTCGGTGATGCCGAGAAGCGGGTTGGAGGGGGTCTCCACCCACACGACCTTGGTCTTCGGCGTGAGGGCGGCGCGTACGGAGGCCGGGTCGCTGGTGTCGGCCACGGACCACTCGACGCCCCACCGCGAGACGACCTTCGCGAAGAGGCGGAACGTGCCGCCGTACGCGTCGTTCGGGATGACCACGTGGTCGCCGGGGCTGAGCAGCGTACGCAACAGGCAGTCCTCGGCCGCCAGTCCGGACGCGAACGCGAGGCCGCGACGACCGCCCTCCAGGGCGGCGAGGTTCTCTTCGAGGGCGGTCCTGGTCGGGTTGGCGCTGCGGCTGTACTCGTAGCCGCCGCGCAGCCCTCCGACGCCGTCCTGCTTGTAGGTCGAGACCTGGTAGATCGGCGGGACGACCGCACCGGTGAGGGGATCGGCGGTGTTGCCCGCGTGGATCGCGAGGGTCTCGAAGTGCTGACTGATGTGCCTGTCGCTCATGGGTCCCGAGCGTAGTGCGCCCGCGGGCCTGATGGCGGCTCACGGCTTGTGCGGGGCGCCTGATGGTGCGCGGTCCGGACCGGAACCGGACCGGGTTGGCCAATTGTCGGACCCGTCTGGTTCGCTTGAGGCATGGAGATTCTCTGGGTCCTGATGGCGCTGGCCATGTTCAGCCTGGTCCTGCTGCCGGTCCTCAGGCGCAGGCGCACCGGCATTCAGCTGGTCTCGCCCGGCGACCCGGACGCGGCGGACCCGGCGAACTACGGATTCCTGCGTCAGGAAGAGCTGGACATCCGTATGCCCGGACCGGACGGGGACCTCCTGGACGTCCTGGACCTGGTGCAGCGCACGCAGGAGTACCAAGCGGCCTCGCAGCTCCTGGCGGGCACGGAGATCTCGGGCGAGACGCGCTGGCAGCGGGTGCAGGCCTTCGCCGGCGCCGCGTCCCTGGAGCTGCAGCAGCGTCCGGGCGGGGTCAGCGAGACGCCGGGCGGGCAGTGGCTGCGGGTGTGGCGGGCCGAGAAGCCCAAGGACGCGGGCGGCGCGGCGGTGCACGCGGAGTTCCTGGTCCAGCAGGCGTGGCGGACCTCGACGCCGGGGACGGACGAGTTCCGGATCATCATGGAGGAGGCGAGGACGGCATGTGGCGAGGCGGCCCTGCTCTCCCCCGGTGACCCGATCCCGTACATCATCGAACTGTCGGTGGCCCGCGGACTCGCCTACTCCCGGCCGGAGTTCGAGGCGCTCTGGCTGAAGATCCTGGACCGCGCGCCGGCCCACATGGGCGCGCATCTGGCGGCCCTGCACTACTGGTGCGAGAAGTGGCACGGCTCGCGCGAGGTGGCGTACTCCTTCGCGGAGGCCGCGGCGGCCCGCGCCCCTCAGGGCTCCCTGCTCGCCGCCATGCCCCTCTTCGCGGTCTTCGAGCACCTCCCCGAGGTGAACCTCGTCCGCGGCTTCTACCAGAGCGAGGTCGTCACCAAGGCGGTCCACGGCGCGCTCTACGCGGTGCACGCGGCCCGCCCCGACGACCCGATGCTGGCTCACGTACGCCACCTCCTGGTGCTCTTCCTGGTCCGCGGCGAGCGCTGGGCCGAGGCCATGAACCAGCTGGTGCACGTGGACGGCCACGTGGGCGCTCTCCCCTGGACGCTCACACCCGACCCGGCGGCGGACTACGCGCTCTACCGCGCCCTGGCGGTGGCGGGCTACGAGGCGAACGGCGGAACGCCGGCGTCACTGCCCCGCTGAGGGCGCACGAGCCCCGGAATCCCGACCGGGGCTCACCCGTTGAGCACCACGGCGCCCCGGCCCCATGCTCCTGTGACCCCGTGGAGACCTCATGTTCCTGCACAGCCGTACCCCTCAGCTCCCGACCGCCGAACAGGCACTGACCGGCCGCCCGGAGCCGATCTTCACGGTCCCCGACCGGCACACCGTCCTCGGCAACCCCCTCCTCGGCCCCTACCCCGAGGGCCTGGAGATCGCCGACTTCGGCATGGGCTGCTTCTGGGGCGCCGAGCGCACGTTCTGGCAGCTCCCTACGGGCGTGTACACGACCCTGGTCGGCTACCAGGGCGGCTTCACCGAGCACCCCGCGTACGAGGAGGTCTGCTCGGGCCTGACCGGCCACACGGAGGTCGTCCGCGTGGTCCACGACCCCGGCCTGATCTCCTACGAGCGCCTCCTCCAGGTCTTCTGGGAGTCCCACAACCCGACCCAGGGCTTCCGCCAGGGCAACGACGTCGGCACCCAGTACCGCTCCGCCATCCACACCCACACCCCCGCCCAGGCAGCCACCGCGGCCGCCTCCCGCGCCGTCTACCAGAAGGTCCTGACCTCTTCCGGCTACGGCACCATCACCACCGAACTCCTCCCCGCGAAGGGCCGCCCCTTCTACCCGGCCGAGGCCTATCACCAGCAGTACCTAGACAAGAACCCGGCGGGCTACTGCGGCGCAGGAGGGACGGGGGTCAAGGTGAGTACCGCGGCCGAAGGCGACTGGGGGGTGTCCTGCCCGACGGGCGTCGCGTCGGCTCCGGAGGTGTCGGAGAAGTAGCCGGAGGTATCGGAGACGCGGCCGGGCCGGCCTGAGTCAACGGGAAGGTCGCGAACGGAGAGCGCGGGGAGGAACATCGGAGTCACGTAGGCAAGGTGGTGGCTATGGGGATGCCGTCGATGCATTTCAGCGAGAGTCCTGAGGATCCGTTCGCCCTCGGGCGCGGCGCCTCGGCCGTGCTCGACGATCGAGGCGCCGTGGTCGGCTGGAGCACACGTGCGCAGGAGCTGCTGGGCTATCCGGCCAAGGAAGTGATCGGACGGGCGTGGCAGGACCTCCTGGTGGACGCTCGTGACCTGCCTGTCGTGCGGTCCGTCGTCGTGGACGCCATGAGGACGGGGGGCTGGTTCGGGGTCCTGCCCGTCCGACACCGCGACGGACGGCGTATGGAAATGGGTTTCCGGGCCCGCGCGATCACTCGGGACGCGGACGGTCAGGAGTGGGTCCTGGTCGGAGCTCCCGCCGCGGAGGTCATTGCCTGGCAGCGGGACCGTGCGCTGCTGGACGGCCTGTACCGCCGGTCCCCGATCGGTCTGGTCACTTACGGCCCGGACAGCAGGGTGCTCCGGGTCAACCGTGCGGTCGAAAAGGCAAGCGGTGTCCCGGCCGAGGCGCCGGTGGGCCGTCGCCCTCGCGAATTCATGGTCGACGAGGACGCGGGTCCGACCGAAGAGCGGGTACGGCACGTCCTGGAGACCGGCGAGCCGTTGATCTTCACGGAGCAGTCGGCCCGGGCACGCCATGATCCGGGCCGGGAGCGGATCGTGTCCGTCTCGGCGTTCCGGATGGAAGACCCCGCGGGCCGGGTCCTCGGCGTGGCCGAGACGATCGAGGACGTGACCGACCGTCATCGGGCCCAACGCAGACTCGCCCTGCTGAACGAGGCAAGCGCCCGGATCGGAACCTCACTGGACGTGGCACAGACGGCCCGGGAACTGGCCGAAGTGGCCGCACACGGCCTCGCCGACTACTGCTCGGTGGACCTTCTGAAGCCGGTGACACTTGGTGACGAACCACCCCCCAGTGTGAGAGGTCTGCTGCTCCGAGTAGCCCTCTCACCCCCGGAACGCCGGGTCCCGTACCAGGAGGGCGAGGTGGTCCCGCTCCTTCCGGATTCCCCGCAGGCGCGGTGCCTGGCCGAGCGCCGCCCGATTCTCGACCGGCTGCTGTCCCTGCGCCCCGAGTGGTACGCCATGGACCGGCGGCGGATCGAGATAGCCATGGGTCTCGGCGTTCATTCGCTGATCGTGGTGCCCTTGGTGGCGCGCGGCCTGGTACTGGGCGTAGTGAGCCTGTGGCGCGTGCGCCACTCGGAGCCTTTCGAGGACGACGATGCCGCGGTGGCCCATGAGTTTTCCTCGCGTGCGGCCGTCTGCATCGACAACGCGCGCCGCTTCACCCAGCAGCAGAGCGCCGCCCTGACTCTGCAGCGCAGCCTGCTGCCGCGCGCGGTGTCCGACCTGCCGGCGGTCGAGGTGGCCTGCCGCTACCTCCCGGCGAGCGGTGAACCGGGCATCGGCGGTGACTGGTTCGACGTGATCCCGTTGTCAGGGGCCCGGGTCGCACTCGTCGTGGGAGACGTGGTCGGCCACGGGCTCCATGCCGCGGCCTCCATGGGCCGCCTGCGCGCCGCCGTGCGCACGCTGGCCAGCCTCGACCTGGAACCGGACGAGGTGGTGGCACGGCTGGACGACCTGGTCAGCCTGCTGGCCGCCGAGCTGGAGGCGAACGCCGACGGCAGCGGGGGGTCCACAGTGGACCAGATGCTCGGGGCCACCTGCGTGTACGCGGTCTACGATCCGGTCTCCCGGCGCTGCTCCCTGGCACGCGCCGGTCACCCGGCACCGATGCTGTCCCTCCCGGACGGCGAGGTGACCGTGCTCGACCTGCCCGCGGGTCCACCGCTGGGTCTGGGCGGGCTGCCCTTCGAGACGTACGACCTCGACCTCCCCGAGGGCAGCCTGCTCACGCTCTACACCAACGGTCTTCTGGAGGCGCGCAACGGCGACATCGACGCCGCGCTGGAGCACCTGCACGCATGCCTCACCCACGTTGCCGATCCTCTGGAAAGCACCTGCCACGCCGTGGTCGAAGCGCTGCTGCCGAAGGAGCACCTCCCCACCGACGACGTCGCACTGCTCGTCGCCCGTACCCAGGTGCTCCCGCCACAGGATGTCGCCATCTGGCAGCTGCCCCTGGAAGCGACCGCCGCTGCCCGTGCCAGGGAGCTGGCCACGGCGCAACTGACCGAATGGGGCCTGATGGAACTGGCCTTCACCACCGAGCTGGTCGCCAGCGAGCTCGTCACCAACGCCTACCGGTACGCGGCCGGCCCCGTCACCCTGCGCCTCATCCGTACGCACTGCCTGATCTGTGAGGTGTCGGACGCCAGCCACACGTCCCCTCACCTCCGACGGGCCCTCAGCACGGACGAGGGCGGACGCGGGCTCTTCCTGGTCGCGCAGCTCACGGAGCGGTGGGGCACCCGCTACAGCCACGACGGCAAGACCGTCTGGACAGAACAGCCTCTGCCGCACGCGTCACCCGCGTGACCAACTGCCCGCTCAGCGGGTTGGCATGCCTCCGTGCGGGCTGTCGACCACCAGGGGCAGTGACCCTTCGGCCAGGTAGAAGTGCCCGGGGAAGTAGTCGGTGTGGAGGTGACCGCCGTCCTCGTCCGTGGCCAGGGCCCGCAGATTCGGCGAGCACCGGCCTGCCGGCGGAGTCACCGCTGATCACAAGGATCTGCCGCTCGGCGTCCCGGCGGATGAGAACGCCGGGGCCGGAACTCTTCAGGACCTCGACCCCGGCCAGGGCGTCGCCGCCGGCCGAGTGGACGCTTCCTGCCGCCTCCCCGCTCTCGGGCAGCCAGGAGCCCTTCCACGGAAATCCTGCACTGCGACGAGTCCATGAGTCCGCGGTGTGGTACTCACCTGGCCCGGGGCATCACCCGAGAGCGGAGCGACCGACTGGCCCACGCACTCGGCACCTGGCCCGCCACATGAACGGCCCACCGGCTGCGGCGGTCCGAGTTCGACGCGAGGTCGGGACTACCGCCGTTCGGATCGCCCGAGGCGGCCCTTCAGGTGATTGCTGGACCCCTCATGAGCCGGGCGGCCATCACCGGGGTACGACGTCTCAGCAGAGGACGAACCCAGCACGCCGTGAGGAGCTTGGCGATGTACGCAGCAATCCGGCGGTACGAAGGAGTGACCGATTCGGCCGAGGCCGCACGTCTCGTGAACGAGGGGTTCGTGGCGCTCATGCGTCAGGTCCCCGGCTTCGTGGCCTACTACTGGATCGATACCGGGGACGGAGCAATGGTCTCGACGAGCGTCTTCCAGGACCGGGCCGGTGCCGACGAATCGATCGCGAGGGCCGCGGACTTCGTGCGGGACAACCTCGCGTCACTGCTCCCCAACGCTCCCCAGGTCATGGCCGGCGAGGTGGTGGCTTCCGCATGACAGCGTTCCGACCAGCCACCTGAGCTGGCCCAGCCGTGGATCCATGGCCATGGGGGATGGGCAGCTCGCCGCCTGGTGATCGCGTCGGCGGCGTGGTCGCTCGACGGCATTGCACGCGGCACTGCCGAAGACGCCCGGCTGGGCAGTGGCCGGGTGGTGGCCGATGGGCCGCTGCACCGGACGTCGCCCGATGAACTCGGCCAACAGTGTGGGGTCGCTCGCGGCACGATCTGGATCCGGCGACGCGCCCGGCGACGGAGGCGTACGACTCGCGCAAGGTGACACTGATCGGTCCCGGGCGATGGATAGGCTCACGGCATGGACGTCCGTGTGGAGATCGCCCGGGAAGCGAGTCAGGAACTCGTGGATGCCTTCGGCCGGCTGCTACCGCAATTGTCTTCGACGGCGGACCCGCTCGGTTACGAAGCAATCGACCGGATGGTGACGTGTGATGCCACCACGGTGCTCGTCGCCCGGACATCCGATGAGATCGTCGGCACCCTGACGCTGGTGCTCCTGCCCTTGCCGTCCGGCTTGCGAGCCCGTGTCGAAGACGTGGTCGTGGACAGCGTTGCGCGGGGCCGGGGAGTCGCAGGCCTCCTCACCCAGGAGGCCTTGCGGATTGCCCGGGAGGCGGGCGCCCGGACGGTCGATCTCACCTCCCGGCCGGATCGCGCGGCAGCGAACCGGCTTTACGAGCGTCTGGGCTTCCAGGCCCGGCAGTCGACGGTCTACCGCTTCCCGATCGACCGGGATGACTCCGGACCGGACGGGCGTAGCTGAGGACACCGGCTCCGGCGCGCGCGAAAATCGATGGCCGACGGGAAACGCCCGTGCCCACCCTGAGGCACCACAGGTGCCCTGGTCGCAGCCCTTCTTCGAGCCCGTGAGATCGAGATGCTCGCGCAGCGCGTCCAGCAGGCTCACGCGCGGCGCCGGCGCCACCACGTGGCCCTTTGCGTTCACCGAGAGGTTCACCCGCACCGCGTCCGGGCCGCGTGTCCCCACGGTGGGAGCCTCCGGCTACGGATGACAGCCCATGTCGATCGGGCACCGTCTTCTCCTCGCACCAGAAGTCCTTGGTCCGAGCCCTGTCCGCCCGTCGGGCCCCCGCAGCCGGAGGTGTCGGCCGCAAGGTCCCGCCCACTCAGTGGTTCGGGTCTTTGTTCTGATGGTGGGAAACCTGTTCGCGTGCCGTCCGCCACCGTGACCGGGTCTGCTCGACCACGCTGTCCCACTGTCGGTGGACCTCGTGGTCGGAAGGGCGGTGGCCCTGGCGGATCCGGCTGAGCTCGTCTTGTACTTCTCGTCCCAGTGCCGCCGACGCGACCAGGACGAGCATGGCTGCGAAGAGGGCGGAGAGCATCGCGAAGACGGCGCCGACCACCCCGTAGCGTGCGGCGGAGGAGTTGAAGAGGCGCGGCATGTAGAGGGTCGCGCCCACCGAATAGGCCACCGTCAGAACGGCGGCGGTGACGCCGAAGGGGAGCAGGTCCGGCCGGCTGATCCGCTTCGCCGACAGGATCCGGCCGCTCCAGACGAGGAACGCGGCGGTCACCGGTACCTGGCACACGGCGGCGGCCAGACCCAGCGCGCCCCCGCCAAGGAGCGCGGAGAGTGCCGCGGTGAGCACCCCGTAGCCGCCGAGAGTGAGGATCCACCACAGGCCGTTGCGTGTGTTGCGCACGCTGAGAGGTTTGAGTTCCCATGCCTGTTCGAAGAGCCGCTGCACGGCGCGCGCGAAACTCAGCACCGAGATCGTCAGAAACACGACCCCGAAGATGCCCACGCTCGCACTGGTGCCTTCGGCGGGAGAGAAGAGGGAGTTGACTGCCGTGGCGCCCGCTCCGGTGAGGCTGTAGCGCTTGATGATCCGCTCGGCGGCGTCGTAGTGCACGAGGTTGCCGAGGACGGCGCCGAGGAGGATGGAGAGCGGGATCAATGCCGTCAAGGCGCTGGACGCCAGGGCCATCGAGCGGTCGAAACCCACGATCTTCTGAAACCGGTTGATGACCCGCAAGGCGAAGGCGGGACGCAGCCAGAACGTCAGCGTTCTGACGAGGCGCTCTCGATTGATCCCCGCCGTGCTGCCCTCCGTGAAGATCGGGACCTGTGGGACGACGCGAGCCTAACGGACGGTTGCGGGACCGATGAGGGGCGACACGAGCGGCCACCTGCCGGGCTCGGGCGCGGTGCCGGTGCTCGAACGCGGTGTCATTTCTGGTCGACGAGCAGGTGGATGGGGCCTCGCAGGACGGGGCTGGGGCGGTACGGGGGTGGGTCGGTCACCAGGGTGGGGCCGGCCAGGCGGCGTACCAGTGCGGTCAGGGCGATCTGGGTTTCCAGTCGGGCCATCGGGCCGCCGAAGCACAGGTGGATGCCGCTGCCGAAACCCAGGTGCTGGTTGTCCTGGCGATCGGGGTCGAAGCGGTCGGGATCGTGGAAGCGGTCGGGGTCGCGGCTGCCCGAGGCGAGCATGAGCATGACCTTCGAGCCCTTGGGGATGACGGTGCCGCCGACGGAGATGTCGCTGTACGCCGCCCGCCACGGAATGATGTGCACGGGGGGCTCGTAGCGCAGCAGTTCCTCGACCAGCGGTACGACCAGGTCCGGTTCGGCGCGCAGCCGTTGCAGCACGTCAGGGCGGCGCAGCAGCGTCAGCATGCCGTTGGTGATGAGGTTGACGGTGGTCTCGTGGCCCGCGATGAGCAGCAGGTTGGCGGTGCTGACGATCTCGGCGTCGGTCATCCGCCCGTCGGGCCCGTCGTCGTTGGCCAGCCGTGTCAGAAGGTCGTCGCCGGGGTGGCCGTGGCGTTGTTCCAGCAGTCCGCCGAGGTAGTGGCGCAGGTCTTTGGTGGCCTGTATGCCGTTGTCCAGTTTCTCCTGCGGGTCGGTCTTGGGGTTGTAGTCGATCGAGTCGATGATGGCGTTCACCCACACGTGGAATCGCGGTTCGTCCTCGCGCGGCACACCGAGCAGGTGGCAGATCACGGTGACGGGGAACGGGTAGGCGAAGTCGTCGACGATGTCGATCCGCTGCTTGCCCGCGAAGTCGTCGATCAGACCGGCGACGATGGCCGTCAGGTCCGGTTCCATGCCGGTCACGAGGCCCGGGGTGTGCGG
This sequence comes from Streptomyces sp. NPDC096311, assembly GCF_044763085.1. Lineage (NCBI taxonomy): Bacteria > Bacillati > Actinomycetota > Actinomycetes > Kitasatosporales > Streptomycetaceae > Streptomyces > Streptomyces sp. NPDC096311. The sequence goes on along the minus strand of NZ_JBIWFN010000014.1, from coordinate 32,405 downwards.
GGGGCCGAAGTGACGCATCGCCAGGCGCCGCAGACGGTCGTGCTCGGGCGGGTCGAGGTTGATGAACGCCGGCGTGGCACGTTCCTGCATCGCGGGCATCGGATGCGCCAGGTTGCGGACGTCGGAGCTCAGGTGCGGGTCGTGCAGGATGCCGCTGAGTTCGCGGTAGGTGCTGATGACGTAACTGCCGTCCTCCTGCAGGGCCACCGGCGTCCTGCGCAGCTCGGCGTAGAGCGGGTACGGGTCCGCCCGGTTCGCGTAGTCGAGGATCCGGGGCAGGATGTCGGGCGTCTCGGTCGTGGTCATGTCGCTTTCCCTCCTGGTCCCTCCCAGCGGTGCTGTCGCTTCCCTCCTAGCGGTGCTGCCGCATGGCAGTGACGCGCCGCTCGCCCGGGTCATGGCCGGTGACGACCACGGTGGCGCCCTGACCGAGCAGAGTGGGGCCCGGGAAGTCGACGGGCACCGGCTTCGCGTCGACGGGCTGGTCGGGCGTGGGGCAGGGGGGCGGGAAGGGCGCGGCCGTCTCGATCAGCCGCCGGTAGTGGTCCAGCCACTTCGCGTTGTTGAAGCTGACGGCCGCCGTGACGCGGCCCTGGTACCCGTAGGTGGCGACGAAGCGGTGGTCGGGCACGGATCCCTGGGTGACGACGACCTCGTCGGCGTAGGTCGGCACACCGACGGACTTGATGTTGACGCCGAACTGGATGGACCAGAACGTCGGGATGGTCAGGTGCGGCCAGCGGTCCGCCTGGGCGCTGACCATGTTGTGCGCGGCGATCTCCGCCTGCTCCACGGCGTTGGCCCAGTGTTCGAGCGAGATGAACCGGTACTCGTAGACCGGGTTCGGGCTGCGTGCCACGTCTCCGGCGACGAAGATGTCGTCGGTGACCAGGCCGTTGAGGTCGAAGGCGCGGCAGCCCGCGTCACAGGCGACTCCCCATATGCCCACCGCCAGTCCCGAGTCCCGCAGCCACTCGGTGTTGCGGATGCCCCCGAGCGCCACCACCGCCACGTCGGCGTCGACCGTGCTGCCGTCGTCGAAGTGGGCGCGGCGCAACCGCCCCTGCGCGTCGCCCTCCAGCTGGGTGACTCGGACACCGCAGCGCAGGTCGACGCCGTGCGCGCGCTGCATCTCCGCGGCGACCTCGCCGATCATCGCGCCGAGTCCCCCGACCAGCGGGGCCGGCGCGAGCTCGGCGACGGTCACCGGGATGTCGCGCTCGCGGCAGACAGAGGCGATCTCGGAGCCGGTGAAGCCCGCGCCGATGATCAGTACGCGGGAGGGCCCGGCGGCGACCGCCCGCTGCAGGCCCGCGGCGTCCTCGCGCGTGCGGACCACGAAGACACCGTCCAGCGCCGCCTCGGCCTCGACGGGCCAGGGCCGGGCCCGTACGCCGGTGGAGATCAGCATGCGGTCGAAGGGGACCGTGCGGCCGTCGGCGAGCCGTACGTGGTTGTTGGCCAGGTCCAGTCCGTCGGCGGGGACGCCCAGGAGCCACTCGGCGTCGATGTCACGACGCCGTGGCAGGGTGGTGCCGTCGGCCGGCACCCATCCGGTCAGTACCTGCTTGGACAGCGGGGGGCGGTCGTAGGGCTCCCCCAACTCGTCACCGATCATGGTCAGCTTCCCGGTGAACCCCTCGTCGCGCAGGGCCTCCGCGGCGCGCAGTCCCGCCAGTGACGCCCCGACGATCACGACGCGGCCGTCGCGCTTGAACCCCTGCAGGGTGTCGGCGGTGCTCATGACGGCGACGTCCCCACCGGCGCGTCCCGGCCCTCCAGCCGGTCGACCAGAATGGCCTGGACGGGGCAGGCCGCCGCGGCGCGCAACACCTGTTCGCGCTGGGCGTCGTCGGGGTTCGAGGCGTACATCAACGCTTCCTCGCCGTGCATCCGAAACGCGTCCGGTGCCAGGAACGCGCACTGCGCGTATCCCTGGCACCGGGAAAGATCAACGACAACTCTCATCCCGACCTCCTTGCGGGGACCGCGAAGCCGCGGGTCCTGAGGCAGCACTCCTACGGCGCCCGAAGCGCGAGGCACGCCTTCTTCGAAGACGCGGGGCACGCCTTCTTCGAAGAAAGGAGTCGGCAGGTCTCCGCAGGAAGAGTCGATCATCGCGAATGAGGCCTCGGCGTCTGCAAAACCGCCCGGAGAACCTGACCTTGCGGTCAAAAGCCTATCCCCGGCGCACGTCGTCCGCACGCCCGCCGCACGAGGGGGGCGGGCCTCAGAACACCCCGGTCATCCCCGCCACTCCGCCGATGAACGCGCTGAGCAGCATCAAGGCGCCCAGCGCACCGAGCAGCACCAGCAGCCCGCGCGGTACTCGACGCGCACCGCCCTTGCCGCAGACGACCAGGATCCCCAGCAGCAGCACCATGAGGCCGAGCAGGGAGATCGCCAGCCACCCGAACGAGGACGCGGTGCCCGTCTGCTCGTATCCGCCGGAGGCCACCCGCTGCAACGCGACCGTGTCGCCGACGGGCAGGTTCTTGCCGATCGAGGCGTTCGGGTCGACGACGGTGCCGTCGGAGGAGCGGAAGATGCCACTGCAGTGCGGATACCGGTGGCCCCCGACGTGTTCCCAGGCGCATGCTTCGATCCTGAGATGCCCCGGGGTGCCGGCCAGGCCCGTGGCGTAGGCGAAATGCGTTCCGGCGAACCAGGTCAGTCCGATGCCCGCGGCCACGAGAATGACGACCATGACCGCCGGACGGCCTGCCCGGACTCTTTCCCAGCGCCGGCCCCAGCCGTTCATCCGCTCTCCCCCGGAGTGTCAGCCCGGAACAACGCCCCGGTCGTCCCGGCCGCCCCAAGCTACGCTCCCGAGCGCGAGGTGCCGCCGTCGCCCCGGACACCGCGACAGCCCATGAGTCGGCCGAACCGCTTCCTCCGACACCCGGACCGAAGCGCCGCTGGTGGCAGCGCCGCGGCTGATGCCCGGAGGATGCGGTGGGCGGGCCCGCCCGCGGCTCGGGGCGGGGGAGCCACCTGCCGCACGGGCACCTGGCCCTGGTCCTCGCCGAACGCTTCGACGCGCCGACCGACTTCGGCGGCCTGTTCGGCCACCGCGTCTCCTTCCCCTAGCGGGGTTTCGCATGATCAGGTGACAACGCGTCGGTGGCTGGTGCCTCACTTCCGATAGCCGAGGATCGTCATCATGCCGGACTCCGAGTGGTACTGGTTGTGGCAGTGGAGCATCCACAGGCCCGGGTTGTCGGCGTAGAAGTCGACGACGAGTTTGTGGTGTGGCACCACGTGGGCGGTGTCCTTGCGGGCGCCGACCACGCCGAAGCCGGTGAGGGCGAAGGTGTGGCCGTGCAGATGCATGGGGTGCCACATGTTGGTGGCGTTGATGAGGGTCAGGCGGATCCGTTCGCCGTAGCTGACCGGGTGGCGTTGCTCGACGGAGTACGGCTTGTGGTCGAAGGCCCAGTCGAACTTCTTCATCCCGCCGGTCAGCCTGATGCGCAGCTCGCGGTCCGGTTCGTCGTCGCTGAGGGCCACGGAGTCGTCCGGCACCAGGCGTCTGGCCGGGACGAGCTTGCCGTCGAGTTCGTCCGGGTGCACGGAGGGGCGGGGATTGTCCCCACTGCCGGTGCGCAGGACGGCCAGGGCCCTGGCGTTCTTGCCCTCGGCGAGCGCGACCAGCGGGAACACCCCGTCCTTGGCGGTGATCAGCACGTCGTAGCGTTCGGCCATGCCGAGCAGCAGCGCGTCCGTCCTCGTGTGCTCGACGGGGTATCCGTCCGTGTGCGTGATCGTCATCTCGTGGCCGCCCAGCGCCACCCGGAAGGCGGTTTCGGCGCCGGCGTTGATGATCCGCAGCCGGATGCGGTCCCCCTTGCGGGCCCGGAAGACCGAAGGAGCCTTCGCGAGACGGCCGTTGACCAGGTAGAACGGGTAGTCGACGCTGCCTCCCTCGCTGTGCAGGATGCGGCTGTGGGAGTTCCGCAGGACGCGGGAGGGGCCATGGGGCTTCTCGTGGGCGGCCTTGTCATGAGCCTTGCCCCCGGGTTCGTCGTCCTCACCCATGCCCATGCCCGTCGCCATGCCCTTGCCGTCGAGCAGCTGTGCGAGCACACCGTCGGGGGTGGAGCCGGCCACACCGTCCACCCAGTCGTCCAGGACTACGACCCACTCCTTGTCGTAGGACAACGGCTCCCTGGGGTCCTCGACGATCAGCGGGGCGTACAGGCCGCGGTCGAGCTGCAGCCCCGAGTGCGAGTGCAGCCAGTACGTGCCCGGGTGCGTCACGGCGAAGCGGTAGTTGAAGTCGTCGCCGGACCTGATGGGGTGCTGGGTCAGGCCGGGCACTCCGTCCATGTCGCAGCGCATACGGACACCGTGCGAGTGCAGCGTCGTGGACACGGGCAGATGGTTGGCCAGGTTGAGATCGAGGATGTCGCCCGACTTGATCCGCACCTCCCTGCCGGGCAGCGAGTCGCCGTACGCCCATGACCTGACGGTCCGTCCGCCCAGGTCGAGGGTGGTCTCGGCGGCCGTGAGGTTGAACGAGCGGACGGGGCCGGAACCACGTTTCCTCTCGACGGCGAGGACCTCGGGATCGGACGGATTCACGTACCCCTTGGGTCCCCTGGGAATGAAAGGCCTGCCGCCGTGACCGACTCCGCTCCCCTGGTGCTCGCCCGGCCCGGGGTGCGAGCCGGGTCCGGAGGAGGAGTCGGACCCGGAGCAGCCGGCCAGGAGTCCCGAGCCGGCGGCCGCGATCGAGGCACCGAGCACGGTGCGCCGCGTAGGTGTGTGCATGAATGAATAACACACGTTTTACGCTGATATGTCCTCGAACCCGGCGCGGCGTGTCCCCCATCGGAGCAGACCTCGTCACCCCGAAGGCACCCCGAAAGGCACCGCGAAAGGCCTGACCGTGCTCGGGGCGGTGCTCGCCGCGGTCGCGACCGGCGCGGCGGGCGCGGCGGGCCCGGTCGGCTTCGTCGCCCTCACCGGGCCCCGACTGGCCCGCCGCCTCACCCGCACCCCGCAACTCCCCCTCGCCGCCTCCGCCCTGACGGGCGCGCTGATCGTGGTGGGCGCCGACCTGGTGGCCCGCACGCTGGTGCCGCCGCTGGAGATCCCGGTCGGGGCCGCTCACGTCCCTGGTGGGCGGTCCCTGTCTGCTGTGGCTGCTGGGCAGGTCGGGCCGCCGCTGACGGGATCGCCGTACCTACGGTGGAAACACCGAGGGCGCCTACCGGTCGTACGACCGGTAGGCGCCCTGCGAACTCCGTCCGCGACTAGATGGTGGCGGTGTCGATCACGAAGCGGTAGCGGACGTCACTCGTCAGCACCCGCTCGTAGGCGTCGTTGATCTCGGATGCGCTGATCAGCTCGATCTCGGCGCCGAAGCCGTGCTCGGCGCAGAAGTCCAGCATCTCCTGGGTCTCCTGGATGCCGCCGATACCGGAACCGGCGAGGGTCTTGCGGCCGCCGATCACGGAGAAGAGGTTGAGCTTGACGGGCTCCTCCGGGGCGCCCACGTTCACGAAGGCGCCGTCCGTCCTCAGCAGGGACAGGTAGGCGTCCAGGTCCAGCGGGGCGGACACGGTCGACAGGATCAGGTCGAAGGTGCCGCGCAGTTCCTCGAAGGTCTTCGGGTCGCTGGTGGCGTAGTAGTGGTCGGCGCCCAGCTTCAGCCCGTCGTCCTTCTTGCGCAGCGACTGCGACAGGACGGTCACCTCGGCACCGAGCGCGTCCGCGATCTTGACGCCCATGTGGCCGAGGCCGCCCATGCCGAGGATCGCGACCTTCTTGCCGGGGCCGGCGTTCCAGTGCTTGAGCGGGGAGTACGTGGTGATGCCGGCGCAGAGCAGCGGCGCGGCCACGTCGAGGGAGATGCCGTCGGGGATACGGACGGTGTAGTTCTCGTCGACGACGATCTTCTCGGAGTAGCCGCCGTAGGTCGGCTCGCCGTTCTTGTCGAGGGCGTTGTACGTGCCGACGCCGCCTCCGGTGCAGTACTGCTCCAGGCCGGCCTTGCAGTTGTCGCACTCGCGGCAGGAGTCGACGAGACAGCCGACGCCCACGCGGTCGCCGACCTTGAACTTGGTGACGCCGGAGCCGACCTCGGAGACGATGCCGGCGATCTCGTGACCCGGCACCATCGGGAAGATCGCCTCACCCCAGCCCTCCCGGGCCTGGTGGATGTCCGAGTGGCAGATACCGGCGAACTTGATGTCGATCAGGACGTCGAACTCACCGACCGGGCGGCGCTCGATGGTGGTGCGCTCCAGCGGAGCCTTGGCGGCGGGAGCGGCGTACGCAGCAACAGTGGTCATGCCGGGGGTTCTCCTAAGGAGTGATATGTCCTGTGCCCGGCTGCCTTCGGTCGGGCACGCTGTACAGCTTGCCCGAGCGGAGAGCCTTCACCCAGGTCACGGCTTTGCGTACGTCCGCTGGTCCTACTACTGGCGGGGTCAGGTTCACCGGCGTACGACCATGAATACTGGACGTATGGACGAACAGCCCTCCCCGCCCCTGGACCGGCGTGCCGAGCTCAGCGAGTTTCTGCGCACCCGCCGGGCCCGGCTGAAGCCGGAGGACGTGGGGCTTCCCGACTTCGGCCGGCACCGCCGGGTGCCCGGACTGCGGCGCGAGGAGCTGGCGCAGCTGGCCGGGGTGTCCGTGGCGTACTACACGCGCCTGGAACAGGGCAACGGACGGAACGTGTCGGCGGAGGTGCTCGACGCGATCGCCCGCGCCCTGCGGCTGACGGACGCCGAGCACGCGCATCTCACGCACCTCGCGAAGCCCAAGGCGCACAAGAAGAAGCAGCCGGCACGGCCGCAGCAGGTACGGGGGGCGCTGCGGCAGCTGCTGGACGCGTTGGACGGCGTTCCCGCATACGTGACCGGGCGGCGCTCCGACATCCTCGTCTGGAACCGGATGGCGGCGGCCGTGTTCGGTGACTGGTCGGAGCTGGCGCCGCAGGAGCGGAACTGGGCGCGGATGGTGTTCCTGAAGCCCGAGTACCGCGACCTGTACGTGGAATGGGAGCAGAAGGCGATCGACATCGTCTGCCTGCTACGCATGGACGCGGGCTGTCACCCGGACGACCCCCAGCTGTCGACGCTGGTCGGCGAGCTCTCCGTGAAGAGCGAGGACTTCCGTCGGCTGTGGGCCACACACGACGTGAAGGAGAAGAGTCACGGCGTGAAGCGGCTGCGGCATCCGCTGGTGGGTGACCTCGCGCTGCACTTCGAGTCCTTCCGGCTGGCCGACGACAGCGAGCAGTCACTGGTCACCTACCACGCGGAGCCGGGGTCCGCCTCGGCGGAGGCCCTGCGCCTGCTGGCCAGCTGGGGCACGGACGCGACCCGCGCGGGCGCGAGCACGCCCACGTAGCGCCGGCCCGCTTCCCGGGGCTGCGCCCCGGACCCGGGTGCGTTCTTCGACTGTGGGCCCGTGGGGGCTGGTCGCGCAGTTCCCCGCGCCCCTGAAAGCCTCCGGGCGGCGCGGGTGGCCAAGGAAACCCGGTCGTCAGGGCTGGTACGGCGGGGCCGCTCCCCACGTCCACCTCGGTACCGGCTGGTCTCCCGGAGGGGTCGCGTCGGGGCCGGAGAAGTGGACGGCCAGGCGCGTGCCCCATTCCGCGTAGGCGAGGAAGGCGGAGCGGAACTCGGCGTCCGTGGGCAGGCCCGCGTCGTCCGCCGCGTCCTGGAGCAGGTTGACCCACCGGCGGCGCTGCACCTCGGTGATGTTCTTGCCGAAGTGTTTGGCGACCATGTGGTCATGGCCGCCCTGGGTCTCGGAGTAGGCGGGCGGCCCGCCGAAGACCTCGCCGAGCCAGAGGGCGACATGCATCGCGTGTTCGGGGGCCAGGCCCTCGAACACCGGTGCGAGGACATCGTCCTTGACGACCTTGGCGTAGAACGCCTCGGAAAGGCGGGCGAAGGCCTCGGCGCCCCCGGCCCAGGCGTAGAGAGTGGGGACCGCCGCGCCCGGGCCCCGTACCGTCGTCGGCGCGTAGTGGCGCATCTCCTCGATGTAGGGGATGTAGGGCTGGATCTCGGCGTAGAAGGCGGGGAACAGCTCCGACTTCCGGAATCCCTCGACGTGGTCCTCGGTCGAGGTCCAGGTGATCCGCAGGACGAAGTGCTCGAAGTCCTCCTCGCAGCGCGCCAGCTCGTAGTCCACGCAATGCGGCGACGCGGCGAGCTGGGCCGCGGCCCGCGTGTAGGCGGCCAGGAACTCCGCGGACTTCTCCTCGGGAATGCGGTAGCGGATGTACTCGACAGTCGATTCGGTCATACCTCCCACACAAACACGGAGGGCCCGCCGGACGCTCTCCTTCCGGCCCCTCAGCAGGTCGGCCCGTCGCCCTCGAGCGCCACGACGAAGGGGGCCCAGGCGTACGCGGGGAGGATGAGGGCCGGGCCCTCGGGGACCTTGGAGTCACGGACGGGGACGAGGCCCGGGAGTCCGTCGGCGCATGACCTTCGCGGTCCCCGCCAGGGGGCAAGGGCTTGGGGGTCACTGCGGTCCGCGCGGGCGCGGCGGGGCGGTGGTCTCGCGCAGGACGAGGCGGATGGGCATCTGCACATGCCTCATCGTCACCGAGAACGGTATCGCCACCGACAACGACACCCGCCGCATCGACTGCACCATCGGAGCACACCAGAAACGGGCCCTTCGAGAGTGACTCCTCGAAGGGCCCGCCCTTGCCGCTGTGCGCCGGTACTCCGGCCTCGGCTACGTACTGGCGGTCACTTTCCGTAGTACGCGTTGTAGATCGAGACCGTCGACTTGTTGCCCTGCTTGTCGGTGATCTTCGCGTGGAAGGAGATGCCCTTCCCCTTCGCCGGGTTCTTGACGGTGATCTTGCCGTTCTTGACCTTGAGCATCTTCCAGGTCTGGCCGTAGTCGTACGAGACGTAGACGTACAGCGACTTGAGGTTCTTGCCCGCGGCCGAGCCCTGCACGGAGACCGGGATCGTGACCGTCTTGCCGGCCGCGACACGGCTGTCGAGGCCGGTGGCGGCGTTGAAGCGGACCGTGGAGGTGGGCAGCTTCGCGAAGTCGGCCTTCTTGGACTTGAAGGTCCAGCTGGCGTCGATCCGCGTGGAGGCCGCGGCGACCTTCACCGTGCGCTTGACCGAGGTCGTGAGCTTGTAGGTGGCCTCGGCGGCCGGGACCTTGAACTCCTTCATCCCCACGAGCGGGTCGTCGTTCGAGCCGACCTTCGCGCCGTTGCGGTACAGCGTCGTCGTCACGGAGGTGTACAGCGAGGAGCCGGGGTGACCGCTCCCGTCGGCGAACAGCGGCAGGTAGCCCGAGATGCTGTTGCCGTCCCGGAAGACGCCGTAGTCCGCGTTGATCTTCGGACCGAAGACGGCCGTGTTGTACGTCCTCGTGTAGCTCTTGCCCGCCTTGAAGGTCTGCGGGTAGTCGTCCGTGTAGTAGGCGTCGATGATCGGGGTCCCGGTGGCGTCGACGCCCGCGTCCTGCTCCAGGTCGAACGCCCACTGGACCTTCTCACCGGTCGACACGTACAGCGTGCGCGAGGCCGGCAGCGTCTGGGGGACCCCGACGCTCATGCTGTCGTCGTCGGGCAGGAAGCCGTACGCGGTGACCGCGCCCGTCTTGCCGGAGGCCGCGGCCCCGAGGTTGGCCTTCACCTTGGCCAGCTCGCTCGCCTTGTAGTGCTTGACGTGCGCGCCCTGGAGCTTGGTGGTCCTGGTGCCGGTGAAGGTGTCGTACTCGGTGCCCGCACCCTTGGTCCACTGTCCGGACCAGCTCTGGAAGAGGCCGGAGGAGACCGCCGGGCCGACGTGCGCCACGCGCACGTCCTGGAAGGAGGCAAGGCCGATGCCGGTGCCGAGGCCGGTGGCGTCGTCGAAGTAGTTGACGACTGCCGACAGCGGCTTCGCCCCCGCGTCCGGCACCGTGATGTCGGCGCCCTTGGCGGTACGGGCGTCGAGGGTCACCGTGGTGTTCTTGGTGACGCTCAGCCGGGGCTGGATCAGCCAGTCGACCCCGCCCTTCGCCTCGACCAGGTCCTTCACGAAGAGGGAGTTGAGCACGTACTTGCCCTTGGGAACACGCAGGGTCGCGGTGTCGGCCGTGCTCTGCGACGTGTAGTCCCGGGCCTCGCCGACGCCGGAGTAGCCCTCCAGGTCGGTGAGGTGCGTGGGCGTCTCACCGGCGCGGTTGACGTACTTGAGGGTGACGTCGTACGACTCCACCTCGCGCTCGACCGCGACGGCCGTGCGCACGGCCTGGCCGCCGCCGCTCGCCGTCACATACGCCGAGTACGCGCCGTCGAGGGTGCCCCCGAGCTTCGTGTTCGTGGTGACGTCGACAGCGGCCTTGCCGCCCGCCGGGACGGTGAGCGTCTTGGCGCCGAGCGCGAAGAAGCCCGCCGGAGCCGCCTGGCCCTTGGGGTTGGTCGCGGAGATCGCCAGGGTCAGGGTGACGTCCTTCGTACCGAGGTTGCGGTACGTCAGCTGCTTGGTCGTCGCCGTGTCGTCGGTGTGCGGCCACTGCGCGACACCGAAACTCACCGACGACGGGTCGGCGAGCACGGTCTGCTTGATCGCCTTGTCGACGGCGATCCGGCCCGAACCCTGCTGGAACGGCGTGTACGTGCCGCCCTTCGCGGAGCCCGTCAGCGCGCTCTTGAGCTCGGTGTACGTCCAGTCCGGGTGTTCCTGCTTGAGGATGGCCGCAGCGCCCGCGACATGCGGGGTCGCCATCGACGTACCGGAAATGGTCAGGTAGCCCGCGGGCTTCTCGCCGACCTCCTGGTCGATGAGGCTGCCCGGGGCCGCCGCCGCCGTGATGTCCACGCCGGGCGCGGTGACGTCCGGCTTGATGGCGCTGTCGCCGACGCGCGGGCCGGTGCTGGAGAAGTCCGCCAGCTTGTCGTGGTCGTCGACGGCGCCGACGGTGAGCGCGGCGTCCGCGCTGCCGGGGGAGCCGATCGACTCGGGGCCCTCGTTGCCCGCCGCGATCGCGAAGAGGATGCCCTTCTCGGCCGAGAGCTTGTTGACCTCGGCCTCCAACGGGTCGATGTCGGGGGTGTCCTGGCCGCCCAGGCTCAGGTTCACGATGTCGGCGCCCTGCTCGGCCGCCCACTCCATGCCCGCGAGGATGTTGGAGTCGTCGCCACTGCCGGTGTCGTCGAGGACCTTGCCGTTGAGGATCTTCGCGCCGGGCGCGACACCCTTGTACTTGCCGCCCGACTTGGCGCCGGTGCCCGCCGCGATGGACGCGACGTGGGTGCCGTGGCCGAAGTGGTCGGTGGCGTCGGCGGCGGTGGAGAAGTTCTTGGACTCGATCACCTGGGTCTTGAGGTCCGGGTGGCTCGCGTCGACGCCGGTGTCCAGGACGGCGATCTTGACGCCCTTGCCGTCGTATCCGGCCGCCCATGCCGTGGGGGCGCCGATCTGCGGCACGGACTTGTCGAGGCTCGCCTTGCGGACGCCGTCCAGCCAGACGTGCGCGATGCCGGAGGCCGTCTTCCCGTCGTCGGTGACCGCGGACCACAGCTCGGCCGCGTCCCGCTGCGGCGTCTGCACCGCGTCCGCGTTCAGGGCCTTCAGGCTCCTGCGGAGCGTGCCGGCGTCGCGCACGTCGGCCTTGGCGGCCGCCGCGGCTCCTCGGTAGCCGACGATCACCTTCAGGCCCCGCTGCTGGGACTTGCGGACCGCCGCCTTGTTGAGCTCGGTGACATCGAAGAGCCGCCGGTCGAGCTTGCCGCCGGCTATGAGCGCCTGGGCGTCGGCCGGCACCACCAGGGTGTGGCCGTCGGCCTTGCGGATCTGCACGGGCACGTGCTCGCGGCCCTTGGCCCGCTCGAAGCCGACGACGCGCCCCTTGGCGTCGACGACCACCCGGTCACCGGTGATGAGGGTGATGCGGTGCTTGGCCGTGATCCCGGCCGCTTTCCCGGCCGCGGACACGCCCGCCGTGCGCTGCTCCGCCCGCGCGGACGCCGGGCTGGTCATACCCGCCGCCAGTGCCACGGACGCCGCCATCGCGATGGTCGCCGCGCACGCTCTTTTCACTTGTCTGCGCAAGTCTCCCCCTGGAGATCAGGTCCGGACGAATCCCCGTTCATCCGGTCGGGGGAAGCCTCGTACGCATGCACGTACACCCCCCGGAATACGCAAGTATGCCCGGGGGGTGATAGCCCCCTCAATAGCGGGGCGAGGGTGAAGAGTTGACGGAGTTGTTCCGCTAAGCCCCCGCACGCTCCTTTTGCGCTTCTTTAAGCACCCGCGTTTTCCTTGACGGAGATCTTCCCCTTGCGAATCGTCGCGAGGCGCGGGGCCTTCTTCGCGATCGAGGAATCGTGCGTGACCATGATGAAAGTGAGCCCGTGCTCCTTCCACATGGCCTCGAGCACCTCCATGATCTCGTCACGCATGGACTCGTCGAGGTTGCCGGTGGGCTCGTCGGCGAGCAGCACCTTCGGCTGCTTGACCAGGGCACGAGCGATCGCGACACGCTGCTGCTGGCCACCGGAGAGCTCGGCGGGCAGATGCCCGAGCCGCTCGGCGAGTCCCACCGACTCCAGTGCGTCGGCGGCCCGTTGCCGCCGTTCCTTCACCTTCACACCGAGGGGCACGAGGGCGGTCTCCACGTTTTCCTGGGCGGTGAGCGTGGGAATCAGGTTGAAGCTCTGAAAGACGAATCCGATGTTCTCGCTGCGCACTTTGGTGAGCTTCGCCTCGGACAGTTTGGCCATGTCCGTGCCGTCGAGTTCGACACTGCCCGCGGTGGGCCGGTCAAGACCGCCGAGCATCTGGAGAAGGGTGGATTTCCCGCCACCGGTGGGGCCCTGGATGACGAGCCGGTCGCCGTCCGCGATGGTCAGGTCGACCCCGGCGAGCGCGTCGACCGTCTCCTTGCCCCGGGTGTAGCGCTTGGTGACGCCTCTGAGTTCGTACATGGTGCAACTCCTGGATGAGGTGGCTGGGCCTATTCGACGCGGCGCAGGGCGTCCGCGGGGCGGAGTCGGGAGGCGCGCCAGCCGCCGAAGGCGCCGGCGATCAGACCACCGGTGATGGCGAGGGCCACCGCGCCGACGATGGTGCCGAGGCTGACGGGCGCGGTGAGCCCGACGTCGAGGGCCTTGGCCGCGGCCTGTCGGCCGGGACCGCCGAAGCCGCCACCGCCGCCACCGGGGCCGCCCTGGCCTCCGCCGCCGCCCGAACCGCCCACCTGCGCCTGCAGGGTGGGGCTGATCTCGGTGACGACGTAGGCGCCCGCGAGGCCGATCGCGATACCGAGGGCGCCGCCGACCAGACCGTTGACCATGGCCTCGCCGACGACCTGCCGGGTCACCCGGCCCGACTTCCAGCCGAGCGCCTTGAGGGTGCCGAACTCGCGCACGCGCCGGGAGACGGCCGAGGAGGTGAGCAGGCCGGCGACCAGGAACGCGGCCACGAGCACCGCGATGGACAGCCACTTGCCGACGTTCGACGCGAGGCTGGAGGCGGTGGAGAGGGAGCCGGAGACGGTGGACGCGAGGTCCGCGGAGGTGGTGACCGTGGTCCCCGAGATGTTCTTCTGGATGGTGCTCTTCACGCTGGAGATCTGCTGCGAGTCCGACGCCTTGACGTAGATCGTGGTGACCTTGTCCTTGGAGCCGCTGAGCGTCTGCGCCTGCTTGAGCGGGATGTAGAGGTTGGCCGCCGCGTCACCGCTGTCGGGCGTGGCGATGCCGATGACCTTGTACTTGACGCTCTTGATGGTGACGGTGGAACCGACCTTGAGCTTCTTCTCCTTGGCGTACGAGACGTCGGCGACGACCACCTTGGCATCGGTCTCGGACGTCTGGAACGTACGACCGCTGGTGATCTTCGAGGAGGTCAGCGGGCCGAGGGCGGGCTTGGTGACGTCGGTGCCGTACACCGAGTAGTTGTTGACGTCGAAGTTGGCGCCGCCGCCCTCGACACGGCCCTGCGGGGACTGCTGGGCGTTCGGGCGCCCACCCCCCTGGCCGGTGCCGCCGTTCTGGTTCTGCTGGAACTGACCCCGCGTGAACTGGCCGTTGATCCTGATGACCTGGAGGCTCAGTCCGCCGACGGAGTCCGCGACGCCCTTCTGGGAGTCGACCTTGGTGACCGTGGACGCGGCCAGGGTCTGGAAGCCCTGCACCATGACGCGGTCGCTGCTCTGCTCCTTGGTGGAGCCGTTGTCGTTCGCGTCGAAGTTGAAGCGCGGGCGCTGGCTGGTGCTCGTCGCCGGCGCCGCCGCCTTGGTGACGGTCATGTCCGTACCCAGTCCGTACAGCGACTGGAGGACCTTGCCCTGCGCCTTCTCCATGCCGGACGACACGGAGCTGACCACGATGACCAGGGCGATGCCCAGGGCGAGTCCGGAGGCGACGACGAGCGCCGCCTTCCTGCGGCGGCGCAGTTCGCGCCTCAGGTAGGTGAAGAACATGGCGGAAAGCTAGGTACGGCGCGTGATGGCGCGATAAGCCCCGCATAAGAGAAGGATGAGAAGGCTGTGGCAGACCGGAAGTTCACCTGTGGGCGGTCCCTGAAGGCTGTGAGAACGCCGATGGCGGCGGCGCCCCATGAGGGTCACCGCCGCCATCGGCGAACGAGGGTGGTACGGCCGGACTAAGCGGGTCGGGCGAAGTCCGCTGCGGTTCGGCAGCGCCCTGAAGGGGCGCGGGGAACTGCGCGACCAGCCACGAGGGCGCCGCAGACGATCGACGGCACATCCCGGTACTTCCAGCGGAGCGCTTAGGCGGCCGAACCGGCCTTCCAGGCCGCCCAGTCCAGGTTCCAGCCGTTGAGGCCGTTGTCCGGGGCGATGGTCTTGTCGCCGGTGTTCTTGACGACCACGACGTCACCGATCAGCGAGTGGTTGTAGAACCAGGCAGCCGACGTGCTCGGGTCGCCTGCGCCCTTGGTGTCGGACAGACCGACACAGCCGTGGCTGGTGTTCACCGCGCCGAAGATGGACTTGGCACCCCAGTAGTTGCCGTGGATGAAGGTGCCGGAGTTCGACAGACGCATGGCGTGCGGGACGTCCTTGATGTCGTACTCGCCCTTGCCGTCGTTCTTCGTGAAGCCGACCGTCGAGCCGTCCATCCGGGTCTCCTTGAACTTCTCGGAGATCACCATCTGACCCTGGTACGTCGTGTGGTCCGGCGCACCCGCGGAGATCGGGATGGTCTTGATCGTCTTGCCGTCCTGCGTGACCTTCATCGTCTTGGTCTTGGCGTCGACGATGGAGACCTGGTTGCGGCCGATCTTGAAGGTGACCGTCTTCTGCTGCACGCCGTAGACACCGCTCGCGCCCTGGACGCCGTCCAGGTTGAGCTTGAGGGTGACGGTGGAGCCGCCGGTCCAGTAGTCCTCGGGCCGGAAGTCGAGGCGGTTGGCATTGAACCAGTGGCCGACGACCTCCTGGCCGCTGCTGGAGGAGACGGTGATCCCCTTCTGCACGGCGGCCTTGTTCGTGATCGCCTTGTTGAAGTTGATCGAGACCGGCATGCCGACACCGACGGTGGAACCGTCCTCCGGCGTGAAGTTTCCTATGAAGCTGTTGGCCGCGGAGACCGTGGTGAACGAGGCGTTCTCGTGGGCCACGAGGCCCGCGGAGTCGGTGGCTTCGGCGGCCACCTTGTACGTGGTGGCCCGCTCGAGCTGGGAGGCGGGCTTCCAGCTCTTCTTGTCGGCGGATATCTGACCGGACACCGGCGTGCCCGACTCGGTCGTCATGGTGACGGCCTTGAGCGTGCCCTTGCTCACGGTGACCGCCGCGGCGTTGTTGATGGAGGCGTTGTCGGAACCGTCCGCGGGCGTGATCTTGATCTGGGCCTGGGAGCTCTTCTTGGCCGCCGCCGCATCGGCCTGGGCCTGCGAGGTCTCGCCGTCCGAGGCACTGGCCTTGCTGCCGTTCCCGCTGCTGCACGCAGAGAGCACCAGCACTCCGCCGAGCAGAGCGGACGCGGCCGTCAGACCCTTGCGCCGCTTACTGTCCGTCATCACACGCTTCTCCATCGTTGCCGAATCACCTGGAACCACATGAGCCCCGTTCGAACATCAACGCTACGACCGGTTCATCCCATTCCGCATACGTCCGAGGCGTGGGTAACACCACGCCGGTCCACGGCGTCAACCGACTCGCCCCGAGCCGACGGACCCCGATCGAGTGGTTACCGACTGCCGGACCGAATTCTGGTGCGGAGGTGGCCGGTGCGCCGTCGGAGACGACAGAACCCCGGGCAGCGGTTGCCACCCGGGGTCACGTTTTCCCCAAGAGGCGTCAGCCGACTCCGACTTCCTCGTCGTCATCCTCGTCGCCATCATCCTCGTCGAGGTCCCATTCCGGCGAATCGGGGTCGTAGTCGATCGGCTCGCTGCTCCAGGAAGCCTGGGCGAGATCGACCCCGGGCACCTCGCTGACCAGGTCGAACGGGTCTACGAGATAGGCCAGGGCCTCGGCAGTGTCTTCCGTCACTGCATTCTCGGCGTGCGTCCGCTCGTCGGCCGGCATGCCGGAGTCGTCCGCGATGCGACGCAACGCGGCCTTGGTGACGGCGTCCGCGTCGTCGACTTCCAACACCAGCTCCACGCGAAGCCGGACAAATCGTGATGTCTCAGGAGTACTCATGAGACGGAGCGTACGGCCCGTGGCTCCCGCGACTTTCCCACGACCCGCGCCTTTCATTAGCATCGGCCCACACGGCCAATTCGCCAGCGCCACAAGGGGATCGATATTACGTGTCCGCCGCTCGTCGCTCGTTGCTGACCGCCACCGCAGCGGGAACCCTTCTGGGGGCCCTGTGGTTCGTCCCGTCCGCCAACGCGACCCCGGAAAAGCCTGCTCAGCACAGCAACATGTCGACGAACACCGCGTCGAGAACCGCGGTGCAGGTCTCCACGGAGTCGGGCGACACCCAGTCGGGCGCCGCCGATGCGAGCGACGCCGGAGCGAACGACACAGGCTCCGACACCACCGGGTCGCAGGACAGCGGGACCCGGCTCGCCGATACCGGAAGCGTCAACACGACGCCGTACGTCGTCGGCGGAACCCTTTTCCTGGGCCTCGGCGCCGGCTTTGTGACCTACTCGGTGCGCCGGGAGCGCACGGCGGCCTTCTGAGCGCGACGCTCCGGCCCGGAACCCACGGGATACCCATGCGAGACCTGACCGAGCTGACTGATGTCGAGGAGCCCGCGTGGGCGCTCCTCTCCGAGGCGATCTCCCACAGCAGGGTGTCCATGGATGTGCTGCCGGCAGACCCGGCGCAGGCCCGTGGATCCCTGCTGCAACTGCAACTCACCGCGCGCTCCTGGCTCGGCTCCTTCGTGCTCAACTGCGGCGGGGTGCTGCTGGACAGCGGCTGGCTGCGCATCTACGGCAGCCCCGACGACGACGCGCCCGCGGGAACGCCGAGCTTCGCCGAGGTCAACGACCTCCCCGAGCGGTTCGATCCGGCGTGGCGGCCGGAGGGCGGACTCGTCATCGCCCATGACGTCCTCGGCGGCGTCTTCGTGGTCAACGGACCCGACCCCGCGCAGGCGGGCCGCCCCGGCGGTCCCGGCGAGGTGCTGTACTTCGCGCCGGACTCGCTGCGCTGGGACGCGCTCGGCGTGGGCCACGCGGACTGGCTCAACTGGCTCCTGGACGAAGACGGCATCGAGCAGTTCTACGACACCCTGCGCTGGCCCGGCTGGCGCGCCGAGACGGGGCCCATGCCGGGGTCCCACGGGATCACCTTCGACCCGGTCCTGTGGACGGCCGCCAACCGCCGCGACCTTCCCGCGGCCCGCCGTCGCGCCATCCACATGTCGGATCTCATGGACCTCCACCGAGGCACCGGCCTGGAACTCGACAAGATCGACCCGGGCTTCCTGGGCAACTTCGACTACTGAGAAGTTCCGGCGCCCCTGGCCGGCGCGCCCCTGGGAGCGTGCTCCCAGGGGCGCGGGGAACTGCGCGACCAGCCCCCACCGAACCGGCAGATACTCACCTGGCTACGCCGCGCGACGCCCGCCGCCCTGCCCGCCACGCTCCGTACGCCGCTGCTGTTGCGGGGCACGCCCACGGCCACCGGAGCGACCCGCACCCCCCGTACCGCCGCCACCCGTGCCGCCACCGGCCGTACCGCCGGCGGTACGCCGCGGCTGACGGCCCTGCGACTCCGAACCCGCGCCCGCACCCGAACCCGCTCCGGCCGGACGCCTCGCCCCGCCCCCGACCCGCGGCCGTGACCGCTTCTTCGGCTGCTCGGCCGGCTGCGGCACCTCGATGACGACCGGGACGCCGGAGGGCTCACGGGCGCCGGTGAGGCGGGCGAGCTCCTCGTCGCTGGACGCGATCCGCGCCGTGCGCGGGGTGATGCCGGCGTCGGCCATCAGCCGCGTCATCTCCCGCCGCTGCTCGGGCAGTACGAGGGTGACGACGCTGCCGGACTCACCGGCCCGTGCGGTGCGTCCGCCGCGGTGCAGGTAGTCCTTGTGGTCGGTCGGCGGGTCGACGTTGACCACGAGGTCGAGGTCGTCGATGTGGATGCCGCGCGCCGCGACGTTGGTGGCGACGAGCGCGGTGACCTGACCGTTCTTGAACTGGTCCAGGGTGCGGTTGCGCTGCGGCTGGCTGCGCCCGCCGTGCAGCGCGGACGCCCGGACGCCGCTCGCGAGCAGCCGCTTGGTGAACCGGTCGGCGCCGCGCTTGGTGTCGACGAAGAGGATCACCCGGCCGTCGCGCGCCGCGATCCGCAGGGCGACGGCCTTCTTGTCGGTCTCGTCGGCGACGTGGAGCACGTGGTGCTCCATGGTGGTCACCGCACCCGCCGAGGGGTCGACGGAGTGCACCACGGGGTCCGTGAGGAACATCTTCACGAGCCGGTCGATGTTCTTGTCGAGCGTGGCCGAGAAGAGCAGTCGCTGACCGCCCGGCTCGACCTGCTTGAGCAGCGCGGTGACCTGCGGCATGAAGCCCATGTCGGCCATCTGGTCGGCCTCGTCGAGAACCGTGATCGCGACCTGGTCGAGGACGCAGTCACCGCGCTCGATGAGGTCCTTGAGCCGCCCGGGGGTGGCCACGAGCACCTCGGCGCCGCGCCGCAGCGTGCCGGCCTGCCGGCCGATCGACATCCCGCCGACGGCCGTGGCCACGCGCAGGTTGACCGCGGTGGCGTACGGCGTGAGCGCGTCGTCGACCTGCTGGGCGAGTTCGCGCGTGGGGACGAGGACGAGTGCGAGCGGCGCCTTCGACTCCGCCCGGCGACCCGCCGTACGGGCCAGCAGGGCGAGTCCGAAGGCGAGCGTCTTGCCGGATCCGGTGCGGCCACGGCCGAGGACGTCGCGTCCGGCGAGGGAGTTGGGCAGCGTCGCGCCCTGGATCGGGAAGGGCTCGGTGACGCCCTGCGCGGCGAGGGTCTTGGTGAGGGCCGCCGGCATGTCGAGCGCGTCGAAGGAGTCGACGGCGGGCAGCGCCGGGGTGATGGTCTCGGGCAGGGAGAACTCCTGCGGCGCCACGGCCTTGCGGGCCGGACCCTTGCCGGTGCCACGGCCGCCGCCGCGGCCCGCGCCCTTCGCGAAGCCGCCGGTCTGGGCGCCACCTCGTGCGTTTGCCGGCCGCTTACGGACGGGACGTTCGGATCGAGTCATGCTGGATCTGGATTTCCTTCCTGGGCCCCACGGACTGCACGCACAGCGCTCGCAACTGACAAGCACTCACAGCACGAGCCGGGACCCGCACCCCGAAGGTGCGGGCCCCGGCTCTGGAAAAGCGCGTCCCCGAAATCAGGCGGGGATGATGTTCTCCGCCTGCAGGCCCTTCTGGCCCTGCGCGACGTCGAACGAGACCTTCTGGCCCTCCAGCAGCTCACGGAAGCCGGAGCTGGCAATGTTGGAGTAGTGGGCGAAGACGTCGGGGCCGCCGCCGTCCTGCTCGATGAAGCCGAAGCCCTTTTCCGAGTTGAACCACTTCACGGTGCCAGTTGCCATGTTTTTCTCCTGAATAGGTAGGGCCCCAATCCGGAGATGCACCGGGAAAAGCCGGAGATGCCGGTAAAACAAAACGCGCCTGCGGAGGATTCCGATCAGGCGCACAAAGTAAATGGGTACCAAAAACGTATCAATGAGACAGTAGCACACTTCGGGCCGCCCCTGTGACAGCGGCGGCCCGAAGGCGCTCCGGTCAGGCCAGCGGTCCGGTCATCGGCTCCACCGCCGCCACCACCCGGCCGCCGCGCACGAACGCGTCCGCCGCCTCCAGGTCCGGGGCGAGGAAGCGGTCGGGGCCCGGCCCCTGGACGCCGGCCGCGCGGACGGCCTCGATGACGGCCTGCGAGGCGGGGGCGGGGGTCAGGCCCTCGCGCAGTTCGATCGCACGGGTGGCCGCGTACAGCTCGATCGCGAGGATACGGGTGAGGTTGTCCACGGCGGTGCGCAGCTTGCGCGCGGCCGACCAGCCCATGGAGACGTGGTCCTCCTGCATGGCGGAGGAGGGGATGGAGTCCGCGGACGCCGGTACGGCGAGGCGCTTCATCTCGCTCACCAGCGCCGCCTGGGTGTACTGGGCGATCATCAGACCCGAGTCGACGCCCGCGTCGTCCGCGAGGAACGGCGGCAGACCGTGCGAGCGGTTCTTGTCGAGCAGCCGGTCGGTACGGCGCTCGGCGATCGAGCCGAGGTCGGCGGCGGCGATGGCGAGGAAGTCGAGGACGTAGGCGACCGGGGCGCCGTGGAAGTTGCCGTTCGACTCGACGCGGCCGTCGGGCAGCACGACCGGGTTGTCCACGGCGGAGGCGAGCTCGCGCTCGGCGACGAGCCGGGCGTGCGCGAGGGTGTCGCGTCCGGCGCCCGCGACCTGCGGGGCGCAGCGCACGGAGTAGGCGTCCTGGACCCGCGGGGCGTCGCCCTGGTGGTGGCCGGTGAGCTCCGAGCCCTTCAGCACGGCGAGCATGTTGGCGGCGCTGGCGCTCTGTCCCGGGTGCGGGCGGATGGCGTGCAGCTCGGGGGCGAGCACCTTGTCCGTGCCGAGGAGGGCTTCGAGGGAGAGCGCGGCGGTGACGTCGGCCGACTTGTAGAGCGTCTCCAGGTCGGCGAGGGCCATGACCAGCATGCCGAGCATGCCGTCGGTGCCGTTGAGGAGGGCGAGGCCCTCCTTCTCGCGCAGTTCGACGGGGGTGATGCCGGCCTCGGCGAGCAGCTCGCCCGCGGGCCGTACGACACCGTCGGGTCCCTCGGCGTCACCCTCGCCCATCAGTGTCAGCGCGCAGTGGGAGAGCGGGGCCAGGTCGCCGGAGCAGCCGAGCGAGCCGTACTCGTGGACGACCGGGGTGATCCGGGCGTTGAGGATGTCGGCCATGGTCTGGGCGACCTCGGGCCGCACACCGGTGTGCCCGGAGCAGACGGTCTTGAGACGCAGGAACATCAGCGCGCGGACGACCTCGCGCTCCACGCGCGGGCCCATGCCGGCGGCGTGCGAGCGGACGATGTTGCGCTGCAGCTGGGCGCGCAGCTCCGGGCTGATGTGCCGGGTCGCGAGGGCGCCGAACCCGGTGGAGACGCCGTAGACCGGCTCCGGCTTGGCAGCCAGCGCGTCCACGATCTCGCGGGCCGCGGCGAGGGCCGCCACCGCCTCTTCGGAGAGCTCGATCCGGGCGCCGCCGCGCGCCACGGCGAGTACGTCGGACGCGGTCACTCCGGACGTCCCCACCACCACAGTGTGCATATCCATATTCAGGAGCGTACGCAGTGAATTCGATGATGTCACTAGTGGGTGGGCGGTTGACCCCTTACTTCGACGTACGTCACACACGCCCGCGCGGACTCAGGGACGAGGGTGCTCGTGGCGCCCTCGGAAGCGGCGGCGTTCGCCCCGCGCCGGGGAGGGCGCGTCGGCGAGACGCACGACCGGGTCGTCGGGGCCCTCGCGCCCGGCGACGACGGGCTTCGCGGCCCGCACGGCCTTCGCGCGGTACTGGGCGGCGTCGGCCAGCCGGAAGAGCCGCCGCGCCGAGCGCACCGGACCGATCGGGTCCGCGGTCGAGGCGACCCCGCACGCCACCCCCTCCCCCAGCTCCAACTCGGCGGCGCGGCGGCACAGTTCGTCGGCGATGCGGACGACCTCGTCGGCCGGCGGGCCGACCGCGAGCAGGCAGAACTCGTCACCGCCGAGGCGGGCGGCGAGCGTGCCCGGGAGCATCGCCCCGCACAGCGACAGCACCGATCCGAACCGCTCCAGGAGCCGGTCGCCGACGGCGTGCCCGCGGGTGTCGTTGACGTTCTTGAGTCCGTTGAGGTCACAGACGACGAGACTGACCGCGGCCCCTTCCTGCCGGTGCAGCTCGATGGCCTCGTCCAGGCGTACGTCGACCGCGCGGCGGTTGGCGAGTCCGGTGAGGGCGTCCGTGAACGCGAGGCGCCGGGCCTCCTCCAGGCGCTCGGTCTGGGCGAGTCCGGCGGCGACGACGGAGGCCAGCACGGTCGCGAAGTCCGCGTCGGCCCGGTCGAAGACGGGTGCCGTGACCGGGCGGGCCACATACAGCTCGCCCCACGCCCGTCCGTGCAGCACGATCGGGGCGACGACGCAGCAGCCGCGGCGGCGCCGGCGCAGGGCGGCGACTCTCTGGTGGCAGTAGCCGACGGGGCCGGCCGCCGGCCCGGCGGCGGTCTCCACCCAGGCGTTCGGGCCACCGCCCCCGGCCCAGCGCTCGTGCAGGAACTCGGTGATCTCCGGGAACTGGTGCACGGGGTAGGCCTCGCCGTCCGGGAACTCCTCCTCGTCCGGCGCGCGTTCGCCCACGTTCGCCAGGACCCGCAGCCGGCCGAGCTCGCGCTCCCACACGGAGAGCGCGGCGAAGCTCCCGGCGAGCGCGTGGCAGGCGCCGAGCGCCGCGGCCCGCCAGGACTCGCGCGGGGTGCGTGCCGCCGCCATCCCCTGCGCCAGCTCCACCACAGCCCTCAGCCGTCTGTCCTCACCCATCACTCCAGGCTAGGGATATTCACGACGATTCGGGATATTGGTGAGGCGAACAGGGGTCCGAGCGGCCGTACCGGCCGGAGGGTGCCGGGAAGCGTGGGGCTACTCCCCCGGCCACTGCGGCGGGCGCTTCTCGTTGAACGCGGCGACTCCCTCCGCGCGGTCCCCCGAGAAGGCGACGGACCGCCAGGCCGCGTCCTCCACCTCCAGGCCCGCGCGCAGGTCGAGCCCGTGCCCGAGCCGCAGCGCGCGCTTGGCGGCGCGCAGGCCGACGGGGGAGTTGGCGGCGATGCGGGCGGCGAGCGCGAGGGCTTCGCCGCGGTCCTGGCCCGCGTCCACGAGTTCGTCGACGAGGCCCAGCTCCCTCGCCTCGCCCGCCTCCAGCCGCCGCGCCGAGAAGATCAGCTCGGCCGCGCGGGCCGCCCCCACCCGCCGCGGCAGCAACTGCGTGCCGCCGCCTCCGGGAATCACCCCGACCGACACCTCGGGCAGCCCGAGCACCGCCGTACGGTCGGCCACGATCAGGTCGCAGGACAGGGCGAGCTCGAACCCGCCGCCGAGCGCGAACCCGTGCACGGCGGCGATCGTCGGCATGGGCAGCTCCAGGACGCCGGTGTACGCGGCCCGTGCGACGGGGCGCTGACGGACCAGGTCGGCATCGCTGAAGGAGTTGCGCTCCTTCAGGTCGGCGCCGACGCAGAAGGCGCGCTCGGCGGTGGAGGTCAGCACGACCACCCGTACGTCGCGCTCGCCGCCGAGTGCCTCGCAGGCGGCCGCGATGGAGCGGGCCATGTCCGTGGACACGGCGTTCATGGCCTTCGGCCGGTCGAGGGCGAGTTCCGCGACGTACGCGTGCCGCCGTACGACGACGAACTCCCCGAACCGCCGCTCGTCCCCTTGCTCCGCCATGACACCCTCCCGGTGAACGGTTAACGCGGGTTAACTCCCGATGCCTCCGATCATCGCAGCCACCTCCGCCCGGCGAAACCCGCCACCTCCCTTCCCCGCGCCCGCACTCCCCGTTCGAGTGACATCCCGCCCAACTCCCGCCCCACGCCCCCAAAACGCGCATAACCTGCGCACCGCCCGGTGCTTCGGGGGGCGCGGGCACATCGGGGAGGGATGACCATGACGAACGGCACGACGACAGACATGACGAGGCCGTCGAGAACACCGACGGACACGCCACGCACCCCGTACTCCCTGCCCCCGGCCTGGCGCGCACCGGTCCCCGCGGCGACGCGTGAACCCGGCGCCGCGGCAACCCGCGGTGTGTCGCGCCCCGCGGGGGCCGGTCGCGTGTCGGCCGGTCGCCCGGGGGCAGACCCCGCAGCCGCCGATGGCGCCTCCACGGGCCTCGTGGAGGACGAGGCGGTCGGTCCGCTCCCGGAGCGGGGCGGCCGGGGGCGGCACCGTAAACCGCGGCCCCGGCGGGCGCTGTTCGCCGTGGGTGGGCTCGCGCTGGCCGCGGGGGCGTTGAGTCTGGCGCGGATGGCACCGGAGTCGGTGGTCGGCGGCGGGAGCGGGAGCGGGAACACGGAGGCAGAGCCGAGGCCCGGGGTCGCCACGGGCGAGGCTCTCGACGCCGCGCCGACCGTCTGGGCCGTGCCCTCCGCGCATCCGGCGCCCCCGGGCCCGACCGGCGCGCAGGGCGGGGCGAGCGCGACCTCGGCCTCGGCCGTGAGCCCGGCGCCCACGGCACCGTCGACGGCCGCCTCACCCTCGGCGACGGCGACGATCCCGTCCGCCCGGGCGAGCGCCCCCGTGGCGAGCGTGCCGGACACGACCGGCATCCCGACCGCGCCCATCGTCGTACCGTCGCAGCCACACACGCAGCGTCCGCCGGACCCGAGTCCCACCACCCACGCCCCGGCCCCGGCGCCCACCCAGAACCCGCCGGGTCTGTGCGTGCCGATCGTCGGCATCTGTGTGAACGATCTGGCGGGCCCCGCCGGAGGCCATTGAGGGAAACAGGGCCTACGGCTGGTCGCCGTTCCGACGGGCCAGCAGCCACGGTTCGACCACGCCGAGGCCGCGGACGGGGCGCTGCCACATCGGCTGGAGGGCGAAGCGGTAGACGGGCGGCTCCTCGCCCTCCTTCTCCGCGGCGGCCGCGGCCTCGGCGGCCTCCGCCTCGGAGGCGGGCGCGTCCCCGGTGCGGATCAGTTCCTCCGCCAAGGCGCCGTCCACCAGGACGGCATCCCGTGGCGCTATCGACGTGAGCCGCGAGGCGAGGTTCACCGTCGTACCGAAGACGTCGCCCATGCGGGTCGTCACGGTGCCGAAGGCGATGCCGACGCGCAGCTCCGGCATCGTCTCGTCGTTGGCCATCGTCTCGATGAGGCGCAGAGCGATCTCCGCGGCGATCCCGGCGTCGTCCGCGGAGTACAGCACCTCGTCCCCGAGGGTCTTGATGAGGCGCCCCCCGTGCGCGGCCACCAGGTCGGCGGAGGTGGTCTCGAAGGCCTCGACGAGCTCGCCGAGTTCCTCCTCCTCCATCCGGCGCGTCAGCCGCGTGAAGCCGACGAGGTCCGCGAAGCCGACGGCGAGGCGGCGGTCGACCATCTCCTCGTCGTCGCCGGCCTGGACGACGCGGCCGGTCGCGGCGGCGAGCTGGCGCCGCCAGACGTAGACGATGAACTCCTCCAGCTCGGGCAGGAGCAGCTCGATCAGGGGGTACGTGACCTCGGTGCGCGTCATGCCCGGCTCGGGGGGCTCGGTCAGGCCCTCCAGGAAGGAGTCGATCTGCCATTCGGCCAGGCGGGCCGTGGTCTGCCCGGTGGAGCGGGCGACCTGGACAGCCATCGCCTCGCTCAGCAGGCCCGCCTCGACGAGACCGGCGAGGCGCCGCAGCGCCAGTACGTCGGCCTCGGTCAGCGCCTTGGCCTGGCCGATGTCGGCGAAGCCCATGGCCCGCCAGAAACGCGAGGCCAGTTCCATGGAGACGCCTGCGCTGCGCGCGGCCTGGAAGGGGGTGTAGCGGCGCTCGGCGCCGAGGATGAGCGTTTCGAGGCGCAGCGCGAGGGGGTCCTCGCCGGAGTCGACGGACTCCTCGTCCATCCGGTTCTGCGCGTCCAAGCGGCTCTGTCCGTCCATCCGCCCGGTCGTCTCACCGCTCGGCCCGGTCGGCCCGGTCGTCTCACCGCTCGGCCCGGCGGTCTTCTCGCCGGCCATGTCACCGTTCGTGTCGACGCGTGCGGGCGCCGGGTCGGCGACCGGCCCGGCGGTACGCCCCGGCTCACCGTCGGGGGCGGGGTATGCACCCGTGCCGGAGCCCGTGTCGTCGACGGTCACGCCTGCTGCCCTTCCGATCTGCCGTGGTCAGGTATCGACCGCGCTCAACTCTACGGCAGGTGTGCGCTGGCTCACTCCTGACTCGTACGCCCGGCCGGAGCTCGGCACCGCGATCGGTTCCGGGCCCCACCGCTGAGTACGGTCCGCCGGCCTCCTCGGCTCACGCCGGCCGCAGATGGACGATGTCTCCCGCTCCCACCGGCTGCTGTACGCCCTCCTCCGTGGCCAGGACCAGACGCCCGTCCCCGTCGACCGCCACCGCTTCCCCGGTGATCGACGTGTCGCCGGGCAGTTCGGCACGCACCACCCTTCCGAGGGTCGCGCATCCCGCGGCATACGTCTCCTGGAGACCGGAGGCGGCGGGGTCGCCACCCACGTCCCGCCACTTCCCGTACCACTGCTCCAGGGAGCGCAGGACGGCCCGCAGCACGGTGTCACGGTCCGTGGTCGTGGCGCCCGCGAGGGCGAGGGAGCCCGCGCCGGGCACGGGGAGTTCGTCCTCGCGCAGGGTGACGTTGATTCCGATGCCGACGACGACCGCGTCGTTCCCGGCGCGCTCGGCGAGGATGCCGCCCGTCTTGCGTTCCTCGCCGCCCACGGTGACCAGCAGGTCGTTGGGCCACTTGAGCGCCGTGTCGACCCCCGCCACCCGGGACAGGGCCGTGGCCACCGCGACCCCGGTGAGCAGCGGGAGCCAGCCCCAGCGCTCGACGGGTACCCCGGTGGGCCTCAGCAGCACGGAGAAGAACAGGCCCGAGCGGGCCGGTGCCGTCCACTGGCGGTCCAGACGGCCCCGCCCGGCGTTCTGCTCCTCCGCGACGAGGACGACGCCCTCGTCGGCCTTCTCGTCCGTGGCGAGGGCCACGAGGTCGGAATTGGTGGACCCGGTGCGCGGCACGATCCGGACATCGCCCCAGAGCCCGCCCTCGCGGACGAGAGCCCGGCGCAGGGCGGCCCCGTTCAGCGGTGGACGGTCCAGGTCGGACCACCGGTTGTCGTTCGCGTCTGAAGCATCTCGCGGCGTCATGCAACCCACCCTAGGTGTGGTAAACGCCGCACTGCCGAACGGTATCGGCACCACTACCCTACGAGTCAGTAGCAACCCCCTGAGCACATCACCCTCATATTCGCACTGAGCAGGCAGGGAGCCGCATCCCGATGTCCGAGCCGGAAGAGCTGCACCACCCCGACATCCACACGACCGCGGGCAAACTCGCGGACCTGCGGCGCCGCGTCCAGGAAGCGACGCACGCCGGCTCGGCACGCGCTGTCGAAAAGCAGCACGCCAAGGGCAAGTTGACGGCCCGTGAGCGGATCGAGCTGCTGATCGACGAGGGCTCGTTCGTCGAGCTGGACGAGTTCGCACAGCACCGTTCGACCGACTTCGGCATGGAGAACAACCGGCCCTACGGCGACGGTGTCGTCACCGGCTACGGCATGGTCGACGGCCGTCCCGTCGCCGTCTTCTCCCAGGACTTCACCGTCTTCGGCGGTGCCCTGGGCGAGGTCTTCGGCCAGAAGATCATGAAGGTGATGGACTTCGCGCTGAAGACCGGCTGTCCGGTCATCGGCATCAACGA
This sequence comes from Streptomyces sp. NPDC096311, assembly GCF_044763085.1. Lineage (NCBI taxonomy): Bacteria > Bacillati > Actinomycetota > Actinomycetes > Kitasatosporales > Streptomycetaceae > Streptomyces > Streptomyces sp. NPDC096311. Next base: position 4,603 of record NZ_JBIWFN010000014.1, on the reverse strand, counting down.
CTCCGGTGGCGCCCGCATCCAGGAGGGCGTCAGCGCGCTCGGCATGTACGGCGAGATCTTCCGCCGCAACACGCACGCCTCCGGTGTCATCCCGCAGATCTCGCTCGTCGTCGGCCCCTGCGCGGGCGGCGCGGTGTACTCCCCCGCGATCACCGACTTCACGGTCATGGTCGACCAGACCTCGCACATGTTCATCACGGGGCCGGACGTCATCAAGACGGTGACGGGCGAGGACGTCGGCTTCGAGGAGCTCGGCGGCGCGCGCACCCACAACGCGGTGTCGGGCGTGGCCCACCACATGGCGGGCGACGAGAAGGACGCCATCGAGTACGTCAAGCAGCTGCTGTCGTACCTGCCGTCCAACAACCTCAGTGAGCCCCCGGTCTTCCCCGAGGAGGCAGACCTCGCCCTCACGGACGAGGACCGCGAGCTGGACGTGATCGTGCCGGACAGCGCGAACCAGCCGTACGACATGCACGCGGTGATCGAGCACGTCCTGGACGACGCCGAGTTCTTCGAGACCCAGGCGCTGTTCGCGCCGAACATCCTCACCGGCTTCGGACGGGTCGAGGGCCGCCCGGTGGGCATCGTCGCCAACCAGCCGATGCAGTTCGCCGGCTGTCTGGACATCGACGCGTCCGAGAAGGCGGCCCGCTTCGTGCGCACCTGCGACGCCTTCAACGTCCCCGTCATCACCTTCGTGGACGTCCCCGGCTTCCTCCCGGGCGTCGACCAGGAGCACACGGGCATCATCCGCCGCGGCGCCAAGCTGATCTACGCCTACGCCGAGGCGACCGTCCCGCTCATCACGGTCATCACCCGCAAGGCCTTCGGCGGCGCCTACGACGTCATGGGCTCCAAGCACCTGGGCGCGGACCTCAACCTCGCCTGGCCGACCGCCCAGATCGCGGTGATGGGCGCGCAGGGCGCGGTCAACATCCTGCACCGCCGCACCATCGCCACCGCCGACGACCAGGACGCCACCCGGGCCCGCCTGATCCAGGAGTACGAGGACACCCTCCTCAACCCCTACACGGCGGCCGAGCGCGGCTACATCGACGCGGTGATCATGCCCTCCGACACCCGCTCCCACGTCGTACGGGGCCTGCGTCAGCTGCGTACGAAGCGGGAATCACTCCCTCCGAAGAAGCACGGCAACATCCCGCTCTAGAACCCCGGACCCTTGGGAGCAGACATGACGATCAAGGTCGTACGGGGCAATCCGACCCCGGAGGAGCTGGCCGCCGCTCTGGCGGTGGTCCGAGCGCGCGCCGCGGCGGCCACCACGCCACCCGGCGCGCCCCGCAGCCGGGACTCCTGGTCGGACCCGTCCCGCATAGCCGCCCAGCACCTGCCCCAGCCGGGACCCACGGCATGGACGCGCACGTACTGGCCCGCCTAGAAGCACCCCGACACCTCCTCGGCCATCACCTCGTACCCGGCGTCATTGGGGTGCAGGTGATCGCCGAAGTCGTACACACCCCGTAGCCGATCCGGATCCCCCGGATCGGCCAGCACCTCGTTGAGGTCCACCACCGCGTCCCACTCCCCCGCCCCGAGAATCCACTCGTTCACCTCACGGCTCACCTTCGCCGCCCGCTCCCCCCAGTGATCGGACCCCCCGAAGGGGAGCAGCGTCGCCCCGATCGCCCGCAGCCCCCGCCCGCGAGCCTGCCGTATCAACTCCCGGTACCCGTCGATGAGTTCATCGGCCTCCACCACCGGCGCGGGCTTGTACGTCGGCTGTTCGTCCGTCTCGCTGAACCCGATGTCGTTGAGCCCCAGCAGCACGACGACCGCCTCGACCCCGGCCTGGTCGAGAACGTCCCGCCCGAACCGCCGGACGCCCTTCTCCCCGTACCAGGCGGAGTCGTTCAGCAGCAGGTTCCCGCCGATGCCCGCGCCCAGAACGGGCCGCCCCGTGCGCTCGGCGAGCGCGTCCGACCAGCGGCGGTTCGCGCCCGGCGTCGAGCCGAACCCGTCCACGATGGAGTCCCCGAAGAGCACGACACCGTCCCTACGGTCCGCGTCGACCTCGACGGCCGACAGGAAGTACCAGGACTCGCTCGTCTCGCCGAATCCGTCGCCGCCGAGGTCGTCGAGGCGGTCGCCCTCACCCCGGTGGCTCGTCGCGAAGGCCTGGGCGTGGAAGGTCGCGGGCCCGGTGACGGCGTCGAGGTGCAGGGTGACGGTCACGGACTCCAGGGCCTGAACCGCGAGTTCGGCGGGGTCGCTGGCGACCTGTCCGCGCGCCGGGATCTCGACGCCTCCGGCCCCCTCGAAGGTGAGCCGCCGCAGCGAGCCGGGCTCGACACCGGCCCCCTCGCCCGCACGGGCCACGGTGGCTCCCGCGATCCGCAGCGGCGAGCTGCCGTACGCGTTCGACAGCCGTATACGAACCCGGCCGCCGCCCGCCCCGATGCGGACGACCTGGCGCAGGGACTGGTGCCAGAAGCCCTCCTGGGACCAGTTGGGGGTGAAGCCCACGGCGGGGAGCTGGGGCGATGCGGTCCAGACGGTGGTGAACACGGCAGCTGCCTCCCTAAAAGGGACCAGAGTTCCTTTAGTAGCTGACATGACCGTAGCAGGCGAGGGCGCATTAAAGGAACCCTGGACCCGTTTAATCGGGTCGCGGGCAAGTTGAGTACGCGTACTCAGGCGGTCGGCGTCCTCGCCGCCGCACGATCGAAGGCATGCTGTGGTCCGACCCGGAGAACGAGCCGCCCAAGGAACTTCGCGACATGCAGGAGATGTTGCGGCGACTCGGCCTTCTCATGGCGTTGGCCATGCTGCTCGCGATGATCGTCCTCGGAGTGATGTGATCGGCGCGAGATGAGTCAGGGCGACGGGGGACGACACGCCCACGCCGATACCCTGACCGCATGACTGATCAGCCGCGCCGCCGCCTCGTGCTCGCCTCGCAGTCCCCCGCCCGGCTCGGCCTGCTGCGCCAGGCCGGACTCGACCCCGAGGTCATCGTGAGCGGCGTCGACGAGGACGCCGTCTCCGCCCCGACCCCCGCCGAACTCGCGCTCGCCCTGGCCGAGGCCAAGGCCTCCGTCGTGGCCGCCCGGACCGAGGTCCAGGGCGCCCTGGTGATCGGCTGCGACTCGGTCCTCGACCTGGACGGCGAGGCACTGGGCAAGCCCGCGGACGCCGAGGAGGCCACCGCGCGCTGGAAGGCGATGCGCGGCCGGGCCGGCACCCTCCAGACGGGGCACTGCGTCTACGACACGGCCGCCAAGCGCTACGCGTCGGCGACCGCGTCCACGGTGGTCCGCTTCGGCGACCCGACCGACGCCGAGATCGCCGCGTACGTCGCCTCGGGCGAGCCGCTCCACGTCGCCGGGGCCTTCACGCTCGACGGCCTCTCGGCCCCCTTCATCGAGGGCATCGACGGCGACCACGGCAACGTCATCGGCATCTCCCTGCCGCTGGTGCGCCGCCTGCTGGCCGAACTGGGCGTGAGCATCACGGAGTTGTGGACCCCGCGCGAGAAGTGATCAGGACGCGCTCGGTGCCGGGGGCGCCGTGACCGGGGATCCCCCGGTACCGCCGCTCATACCGCCGTTCGGGTCCCCGTTCGTGCCCCCGTTGCCGTCCTTGCCGCCCGCGCCGTCGCCCGGCGCGGCGTCGGCGGGACCCGCGCCGTGGTCGAAGGCCAACAGAGTGAACACGATCAGCCCGAGCGCCACCATCATGAACACGAACGCGCCCCAGCCCACCAGACCCACCGTGAACGCGCCGAGCAGACCGTGCACCACGGCGGCGCTGATCAGCAGGATGCGGCCGAAGAGGCCCGGGGCGCGGTCGCGCACCGCGACGAGCAGCGCGGCGACGCCGCACAGCGCGAAGTAGAGGCCGAAGACCAGCCCCCCGACCTTGGACGAGACGGACATCATGTCCGAGTCGAGACCCGCCAGAGACATGTCCTGGCGGTCGACGACCACGCCGAGGAACCAGTTCAGCAGCGCGATGCCGATCGCCTCCACGAAGAGCACGATCGCCGCCACCCACGCCACCGGTCTGCGCACCACCGGTCCCCACCCACTTCCGAGTGCTGTTACCCCAAGTATGTTCGAGACCTCCCGAACGCTACTAACGGGTAAACGCCGGGACAAGGGTTCGGCCGCGGGCAAAGAATCGTTGGGCCATTCGTAGGGACTCCACAAAGAAACGCTGTGTGTCGCAGCACGGCCTCACAGAGACCTTGGCCACACAGGAGGGCTAGGGTTCAGCCAAGGATTCCTGCGTACCGCGGTGTGACAAGGGATCTCGCGGGTCGAGCGAGCCTCGAATCACGCTCCGTGTGGGCAAGCTCACCATTGGGGACGGGTCGAAAGGTCGTGTCGGCAGTCCCTAAACTCGGCTTGTTTCAAGGAGGGAGCCATCGTGCGCAAGGTGCTCATCGCCAACCGTGGCGAAATCGCTGTCCGCGTGGCCCGGGCGTGCCGGGATGCCGGGATCGCGAGCGTTGCCGTGTATGCGGAACCAGACAGGGACGCTCTGCATGTCCGGGCGGCGGACGAGGCGTTCGCCCTGGGCGGTGACACCCCCGCCACCAGCTACCTGGACATCGCCAAGGTCCTCCAGGCCGCCAAGG